>NZ_JAXQNP010000001.1:0-649314 GCF_034427435.1 Nitrospirillum goiasense
TCCTGGATGGCGCAGACGATGTGGTAGAAGCTGCTGGCCGGCGCCGCCTCCTCGATGAAGGTGCCGTCCGGGTTCAGGCGGTCGCGCCACAGGCCCTTCACCGGGGTGTCGAAGTATTTCATCAGGCCGCGCCCGCCATTGGCCGCCATGGTCCAGTAGCTGTCGCTGCGGTCGGCGTCGTCGCGGGTGGCCAGCGCCGCCAGCACGGCGGCCTTGATCCGCTCCGTCTGCGGCCACAGGCGGGCGACGGCGTCGTGCGGGGTCAGGTCGTCCAGCAGGGCGTTCATGGCCACACCGCGCACCGGGTCCACGCCCGGCCCCTCACCAATCGCCATCATGCGCCAGGCGGCGTCGGCCGCCGCCTTGCTGCCGCAGAGGGCGGACCAGCGCAGCATCAGCCAGGACCATTCGAACTGGTGCCCGGGTTCCACGATGCGGCCGGGGGTGCCAGCCTGGGGCCGCCAGTCGCCGTCGAAGAACTCTTTCAGCCCCCCCATGTCGTCATCGATGAAGCGGGTGAGCGCCAGGCCCACGATCTCCTCCGCCAGGTCGCGCCAGCCGGCGTCGCCGCCCTGCTCCATCCAGGCCAGGCAGGCCTCCAGCATGTGCATGTGCGGGTTGGACAGCAAAGGCAGGGTGCGGGGGTGGCTTTCTTCGAAGCCGCCCTGGGCATGGTGCAGGGTGTCCAGCAGGCGCTGGCGCACGGCCACGGCCATTTCCTCCGGCGTGCGGCTTTCCGGCGTGGCGCTCTGCGCGGCGGCCAGGGCGAACAGGGCGAAGGCCTGGTCGTACAGCACCACGGTGTCGTCCAGCGCGGTGCCGTCCGGCGCCACCTTGGTGCGGAACAGGCCGTCGGGCCGGCGGTAATGGTTCAGGAAGAAGGTCAGGCCATGCTCCGCCGCCTCGCGCACCGGGCCGTTCCAACCCGACCGGGCGGCCACGGAATAGGAATAGACCTGGCGGGCCTGCACCCGGGCGCGGCGGGCGTCGTTGGTGGGCTTGCCGTCCAGGCCCAGCTTCTCATGGAAGCCGCCATGCACCCGATCCGCCCCCACCTCCCACCACAGGGGATAGGCATGCTCCACCAGCCAGGCCTTCAGTTGGCCGCGAACGGCGGCGGCGTCCGCCACCGCGCCGGTGGGGGAGGAATTGGGGGTGGTGGAGGATGGCACAGCCGCCTGCATCATGAATCACCGTCCGGTCGGGCATCTCGGGGAAAGGTGCCGAGACGATAGAAGCCGCTTGCCAAGCGGGCCAGGGGCAAGGCGGTAATAATTCGGTGACTGGATGGGTTTTGTTTTTTTGGGCGCCACTCGACATACGATCGAGGCGATGTCATCTTCTGGATATGAGCAAGCCAGAACCCATAACGCCCATGAGCGACGAGGAGGCTGCCGAATTGGCGGCTTTGACCGCTGCCGTGGCGGAAGCCCGGGCGGATAATCGCGGTATCCCGCATTCTGAGGTGCGGGCGTGGCTGTTGGAGATCGCCGCCGGTAATTTTGACGTGCCGCATCCCGTTCCTCGGTAATCGGCGATGACTGAGCAGGTCACGTGGCGCCCTGTCGCCTTCGCGGACCTTGCAAAGATCATCGCCCATATTCATGCGGAAAATCCAATCGCGGCCCAGCGGGTTGGTCGTGAATTGCTGCTGGCGGGAGACAGCTTAGCGATTTTTCCAAATCGTGGGCGATACGGACGTGTGCCTGGAACGCGCGAACTGGTGACCATCCGCCCTTACATCATCGTCTACGAAGTCGATGACCGGAAAAGCGTGACAATCCTGCGGATTTGGCACAGCGCTCAGGATTGGCCGGCCTCTTGAGGCCTCCCCCAAGAAGACGGCCCGGGCCCCTTACGGGACCCGGGCCGCATCGTAACCGCCGCTTCTAGGGGGGAGAGGAAGGCGGCGGGTGCGATCACTCGGCGGCGTGCTGCGCCGCGTGGCCGTTGAGGGCGGGCTGGTCCAGCTTCTCGTGGGTGATCAGCTTGCCGCCCGCCAGCTTGCGCAGGAGGACGTAGAACACCGGAGTCAGCCCCAGGCCGAAGAAGGTCACGCCCAGCATGCCGAAGAACACGGCGACACCCATGGCGTGGCGCATTTCGGCACCCGGCCCAGTCGACATCACCAGGGGCACCACACCCATGATGAAGGCGATGGAGGTCATCAGGATGGGGCGCAGCCGCAGTCGGCTGGCCTCGATCGCGGCCTGGACGGGGGTCTTGCCGTGGATTTCCAGTTCACGGGCGAACTCCACGATCAGGATGGCGTTCTTGGCCGATAGTCCCACCAGCACCATGAAGCCGATCTGGGTGAAGATGTTGTTGTCCCCGCCCGTCAGCCACAGGCCGGCCAGGGCCGACATCAGGCTCATGGGCACGATCAGCAGGATGGCCAGCGGCAGGGTCAGGCTTTCGTACTGCGCGGCCAGCACCAGGAAGACCAGCAGCACGCTGATGGGGAAGACCCACAAGGCGGAATTGCCGGCCAGGATCTGCTGGTAGGTCAGGTCGGTCCATTCCAGCTTGATGCCCCGGGGCAGGACCTCATGCGCGATCCGCTCCGCCGCCGCCTGGGCCTGGTTGGTGGAATAGCCGGGGGCCGGGCCGCTGTTGATGTCGGCGGCGGTGTAGCCGTTGTAGCGCACCACCATTTCCGGACCATAGGTCGGGCTGACGCTGACCAGCGACGACAGCGGCACCATCATGCCCTGGGCGTTGCGGGTCTTCAGCAGGCCGATGTCCTCGGCATGGGCGCGGAACGGGGCGTCCGCCTGCACCCGCACCTGGTAGACGCGGCCGAAGCTGTTGAAGTCGTTGACGTACAGCGAACCCAAGTAAATCTGCATGGTGTCGAAGACATCGTTGACCGACACGCCCAGCTGCTTGGCCTTCACCCGGTCCAGGTCCACGTTCAGCTGCGGAACGTTGATCTGGTAGCTGGAGAATGTCGGCCCCAACTCCGGCGTCTTCATGGCCTTGGCGATGAAGTCGTTGGACGCCTTGGCCATGGCCTCGTAGCCCAGGGCGCCGGTATCCTCAAGCTGCAGCTTGAAGCCGCCCAGGGTGCCCAGGCCCATGACCGGCGGGGGCGGGAAGACGGCGATGTAGGCGTCCTTGATGCCGGCATATTGCTGGCGCAGGTTGGCGGCGATCTCGGCGGCCGAGATGTGGCCTGGACGGTTGTCGTAATGGTCCAGCGGGACGAAGACGATGCCGGCGCTGGAGCTGTTGGTGAAGCCGTTGACCGACAGGCCGGGGAAGGCCACGGCGTTGGTCACGCCCGGCTGCTTCAGGGCGATCTCCGACATCTTGCGGATGACCTCCTCCGTCCGGTCCAGCGAGGCGCCGTTGGGCAACTGGGCGAAGGTCACCAGGTATTCCTTGTCCTGGGCGGGCACGAAGCCGCCGGGCACGGTGTTGCCCAGGAAGACGGTGAACGCCAGCAGGCCGAGGTAGAGGCCCACCATGATGCCCTTGTGGCGGATGACGCCGCCCACGCTGCTGCCATAGGCCTGGGACCCGCGGTGGAACACCCGGTTGAAACCCCGGAAGAAGGGGCCCAGCACGGTGTTCATGCCGCGCGTCAGCCAATCCTGGCCATCATGATGACCCTTCAGCAGCAGGGCCGCCAGGGCGGGGGACAGGGTCAGCGAGTTGAAGGCGGAGATGACGGTGGAGATCGCGATGGTCATCGCGAACTGCTTGTAGAACTGGCCGGTCAGGCCGGTCATGGCCGCCAGCGGCACGAACACGGCCACCAGGGTCAGGGCGATGGCGATGATGGGACCGCTGACCTCGCGCATCGCCTGGTAGGTCGCCTCCTTCGGCGATAGCCCGGCCTCGATGTTGCGCTCCACGTTTTCCACCACGACGATGGCGTCGTCGACCACGATGCCGATGGCCAGCACCATGCCGAACAGCGACAGCGCGTTGATGGAATAGCCGAAGGCCAGCAGCAGGGCGAAGGTGCCGACGATGGACACGGGCACGGCCAGCAGCGGGATGATGGAGGCCCGCCACGTCTGCAGGAAGACGATGACCACGATCACCACCAGGGTGATGGCTTCCAGCAGGGTGTGGATCACGGCGTTGATGCTGGCGCGGACGAACTGCGTCGGGTCATAGACGATGCGGTATTCCACGCCCGGCGGCATGTCGGCGGCCAGTTCCGTCATGGTCTGGCGCACCTGGTCGGAAATGGCCAGCGAGTTGGCGCCCGGCGACTGGTTAATGGCCATGGCCACGGCCGGCTTGTTGTCCAGCAGGGCGCGCAGGCCGTATTCCGAGGCCGCCAGCTCGATGCGGGCCACGTCGCGCAGATAGGTCACGCCGCCGTCGGCGGTGGTCTGCAGGATGATGTCGCCGAACTCCGCTTCCGTCTTCAGACGGCCGCGGGCGTTCACCGACAACTGCAGGGGCACGCCCTTCACCGACGGGGATGAGCCGATGACGCCGGCCGCCACCTGGACGTTCTGGTCGCGGATGGCGTTGACCACGTCTTCGGCGGTCAGGTTGCGCTGGGCCACCTTCTGCGGATCCAGCCAGACGCGCATGGAATAGTCGCCCGAGCCCCAGACCTGGACCTGACCCACGCCCTGGATGCGTTCCAACCGGTCCTTCACGTTCAGGACGGCATAGTTGCGCAGATAGGTCATGTCATAGCGGTCGTTGGGCGAGATCAGGTGCACCACCATGGTCAGGGTGGGGGAGCTCTTGATCGTCGTGACACCCAGGCGCTGCACGTCCTCTGGCAGGCGGGGCAGCGCCTGGGACACGCGGTTCTGCACCATCTGCTGGGCCAGGTCGGGGTTGGTGCCCAGCTTGAAGGTGACCGTCACCGCCAGGTTGCCGTCGCTGTTGGCCTGCGACTGCATGTACAGCATGTTCTCGACGCCGTTGATCTGCTCTTCCAGCGGCGCCGCGACGGCTTCGGCGATGACCTTGGGGTTGGCGCCCGGGTATTGGGCGTGCACCACCACGGTGGCGGGCACCACCTCGGGATATTCCGAGATGGGCAGTTGGAACACGGATATCAGGCCGGCCACGAAAATGGCCACCGACAGCACGCCGGCGAAGATCGGCCGGTCGATGAAGAAACGGGATATGTTCATGGCAGGTCTCTAGGATCGAGTGGGCGCCACTGGCCCGAAAGGGGGGGCCTCAAAGGGGAGGGCCTCATAGGGCGGCGCCGGCGTGCCGGGTTTCGGGAAGGGCGGTCTCACCCGCCATGGCGACGTTCTTGGGCTTCACGGTGTCGCCGGGTCGGGCGAACTGCACGCCGTTGACGACGATGCGCTCCCCGGCCTTCACGCCCCGGGTCACCACGCGCAGGCCGTCCTGCATGCCGCCCAGGGCGACCTCGCGGTAGGCGACCTTGTTGTCGTCGCCCACCACCAGCACGTACTTCTTGTCCTGGTCGGTGCCGATGGCGCGGTCGTCCACCAGCAGGGCGTCGTGCGGGCTGCTGCCGCCCACCTTGATGCGGGCGTACAGGCCGGGCACCAGCATGCCGTCCGGGTTGTCGAACTTGGCGCGCACGCGGATGGTGCCGGACACCGTGTCCAGGTGGTTGTCCACATGCTCCACCACGCCGGTGCGGGAATAACCGTCCTCGGTGGCGAGGCCCAGTTGCACCGGGGCGTTGCCGTCTTTCACGCTGGCGATGTGGCGCAGGTAGGTCTGCTCATCCACATCGAAGGAGGCGTAGATGGGGGAGACGGAGACCAGCGTGGTCAGCGGCACCGACGCGGCGCCGGCCGCCACGATGTTGCCCACCGTGATCTCCGCCCGGCTGACGCGGCCGTCCACCGGCGCCACCACGCGGGTGTAGCTCAGGTTCAGGCGTGCCACCTCCAGCGCCGCCTCGGCCGCCTTGACGTCGGCGGCGGCGGTGCGGGCGGTGTTCTCCCGGTCATCCAGGTCGCGCTGGGGGATGGCGTTGCTGCTGATCAGCTTGCGGGCGCGTTCCAGGTCGGTGGTGGCGAAGCGCAGGCGCGACTGGGCCGACGCCAGCGTCGCCTCCGCCCGGTCCACCTCCGCCTGGAAGGGGCGGGGGTCGATGGTGAACAGCAGGTCGCCCTTCTTCACCAGGGCGCCGTTCTTGAAGTTGACGGCCACGATGGGGCCGGAGATCTGCGGACGGATGTCCACATGCTCCACCGCCTCCAGTCGGCCGGAATAGCTCTGCCAATCGACGACGGTGCGGCTCAGCACGGGGGCGACCTCGACCTCCGCCACCGGGGCGGCGGCGGCCGGGGCGGACGCCTGGGCATCGCCGTGGCCATGGACGAAAAAGCCGCCGATGGCGGCCAGGGCGACGCCGGAGGCCAGCGCCAGGGCCAGCTTGGTTCGTGCGGGCTTCGTGCGGGGGGTGGTCATGGGGTGTACTCCTTCGAAAATCTTGGCCGGCAAGAAGCCTGGGCCCAAAAGCCTGGGTGGGGTGTCACAGGCGACGCCCCAGGAAATTGGCGATGGCCGCCAGGGCCGTGGGGTCGGCGGCCAGGTCGGCGTGGGAAACGCGGGGAAAACGGGTCACTTCGGTGGACACGCCGGCCGCGATCAGCTGGCCCGCATACTTCTCGGCCTCGACATGCAGCACGTCGTTCTGGGCTGTTACGATCAAGGCTGGGGGCAGGCCGGCCAGCCGCCGGGACTCCAAGGGCGCCGCATAAGGGTGCAGGCGCTGCGCCGCCTCCGGCAGGTAGGCGCGGTAACATTTGGCGCAGTCGGCGACGGTGATGTCCGAGCCCAGCGCCGTCTCATCCCCCACGCGGGTCAGGCTGGGATCCAGCATGGGTCCGACCAGGACTTGGGCCTTCAGCGGCACGTCACCCTGGTCGCGGGTGATGAAGGTGAGCGAGGCGACGATGTGGCCGCCGGCGTCATAGCCCGCGACGCCCAGGCGGTTGGCGGCCCCGCCGAAATCCTTGGCATGCTCGGTGGCCCACAGCGCGGCGCGATAGGCGTCGCCCGGGGCCGCTGGAAAGGGGTGGGCGGGGGCCAGCGAATACCCGACGGAGATGACGAAGGCGGGCGTATGGGTGGCGATGAAGCGGGCCGCCGGATCCGCATCGTCCAACCCACCCTTGGTGAAGCCGCCGCCGTGGAAAACCAGCACGACCGGCAGCGACGGCCGCAGCGTCTTGCGCGCCACGGCCGGACGATACAGGCGCAAGGTCACATCCTGGGCGTAGCCCGGAATGCGCGTCTCACACACCGTCACCTCATCCGGCCCAGCGGCGGTTGTTTCACATGGATTATGGCGCGATGGCCTTGACATTTCACACGGACGCCGAGGCGCCCCTCCTGGTTTTGACAGGGTGCACTGTATGTTAGCGTTCGCGCCGAATAAATCGGCACTTCACGGCAACACAATTCGTATTGAGCTAACAATCCCGAGGGCCGGGGATGCAGAGGCGCGCCGTGGCCTGCCCGCCGCAGCGACTTTCCTGGGGTGGAGATGTGAGCGGGGTTCTGTCAGAAGCCCCGCACCATGACCTTGATGAAGGGCAGCAGGTCGCACAGCGCCAGGCTGGCGAACAGCGAAAGGCCCATGCCCAGGGTCACAAGGACCGTCAGGGTGACGCGGGTATCCGACGTCAACAGGCGGGCCGGGGTGGGACTGTCGCCCGCCAGGGGGCGTGCAACAGGGTTGCCCATGGGATGGACGAGCGTCAGGGGGTTCCGGGCGTCAGCAATCGGGGTAGCCATCGAACGAACTCCTTACGGGCGGGCGGCGCCAGGCATAAGCCGGGATGGGCGGCGGTCGCGTCCCGTTTCCCGCCGTCAAATCGGCGCGGAGGCGGGCGGCGGTATCGCCGCGTTCCCGGCAAACAGGTTGCCGGCGTCAGGCATGGGGCGGCGCGGCCGGCGGCGATAGACAACCGGAGACACGCCAAGGACAACGCGTCGACGCCCTTCCCCAGTGGAAAGGACGATCAGGCCGCGAGACAGGGTTGAGGCCCCAGACGGGGCGTTTCACGAAAGGACGGACCCCGAACCGGGTCCTGGGCTAGGGCCGCTGGCCAGCGCATCTTCGGCACCGCAGCGACCGTTCCATCATAGCGAACGGCGCCCTAGGCGGAATACGCGATAATGCGAATACTCTGTTTAGGAAAAACCGCATAATCGGCGCGAGGCGCGGCGTAACGGCCTTTACGGGATCATTGTTGCGATACCTAGGGCGAGCCCCGCCTCAGCCAGTTTGCGATCCAGGGTGCAAAGGGTCGCGCCTTCATCCGCAGCGATAGCCAAATGCAAGGCATCGGCGGCCCGCAAACCCAATCCATACTGGTCGGTGAAACGCGCGGCGGTTTGAAAGTGATGCGACGAAATGCGGAGCGTTCCAAAGGAACTTTCAACCCATCCCGAGAATATTTTCAGGGCCTGGGCCCTATGGTCCGCATCGATTTGACCAGTCCGCATCTTGATGGACAAGGCGGACGAAAACTCCGTTATCACCCAATCGCTGATGGTGAGGTCATTGGTGTCCTGCCGGCTCAGCCACATCTGAATACGGGAGGATGCAGCCTCGCGGGTCAGGGCCGCAATCAGCAATGAGGTGTCCAGATAGAGCATCAATACCGACTATTATCCCGCATGGCGCGGACGAATTCCGCGGCGGGTTGCGTTTGTGCAGGCATGTCTTCAGTCAATGCCTGCATAGGGGCCAATGCGATCGGTTGCCGTGGGGACGCCATAGCAACCAAGCGCGCGACAGGTTTGCCCCGGCGCGTGATGATAACGGTCTCCCCCGCTTCAGCTTGGCTGATGAGATCGCTTAGATGTGCTTTTGCATCGGCCAAGTTGATCGTGGTCATGTCCGTTCCTTCTGACCAGATGGTTGGTTAGATATAACGCTGCCCCTCCCCGGAGACAATGCGACTACGCGCAGATCAGGCACTTCTCCTCTTCCTCCGCGTTGGCGGGCACGGGTGCGGGGGGCTTGTCGGGGCAGGTGCCGCTGGCCTGGCCGTTGAACAGGGGGCAGGCGTCGAACAAGTCGGCCACCCAGTCCACGAACACCCGCACCTTGGGCGACAGGTGGCGGTTGTGGGGATAAACGGCGGAGATGGGCATGGGCTCCGGCTTCCAGCGCGGCAGCAGTTCCACCAGCTGTCCGGACAGCAGGTGGGGCTTGGCCATGAAGTAAGGCGGCTGGATGATGCCCAGGCCTTCCAGGCCGCAGGTCAGGTAGGCGTCGGAATCGTTGACGGCCACGGGGCCGGCGGTCTTCACCTCCTGCACCTCACCATCCACGATGAAGGACAGGTCCAGGACCTTGCCGGTGCGGCTGTGGAAATAGTTGACGGCCTGGTGGCGTTCCAAGTCCTCCAAGGTGTCCGGCAGGCCGTGGGCGGCGACATAGGCCGGGCTGGCGCAGGTGACGCCCTGGAACACACCCACGCGGCGGGCGATCAGGCTGCTGTCCTGCAAATGGCCGACGCGCACCACGCAGTCCACGCCGTCCTGCACCAGGTCGACCGGCCGATCACCCATGCCGATCATCAGGTCGATGTCGGGATATTGGCGGCGGAACTCATGGATGCGGGGAATGACCAGCAGCCGGCCGATGGCGCCCGGCATATCCACGCGCAGCTTCCCGCGCGGATTCTTCTTCATGTTGGCGAACGAGGACTCCGCCTCATCGATGTCGGAGAGGATGCGGATGGCGCGTTCATAATAGGCGGCACCATCCGGCGTCAGGCTCAGGCGCCGGGTCGTCCGTTGCAGCAGGCGCACGCCCAGGAAGCCTTCCAGGTTCTGGATGATGGTGGTGACGGACGCGCGGGGCAGGCCCAGCGTGTCCGCCGCCTTGGAAAAACTGTTCACCTCCACGATGCGGGTGAAGACCTGCATCGCCTGCAACTTGTCCATGGAACTCACCGGATTTCATGCGATCTGGATGAATGTAAGGAATTGGTGGGCCAGGTTCCAGGTCGCGGTTGCGGGCTACACGATCAGCGGAACCGCGCCGCCGCCCGCGCGATGGCCGCCAGCTTGTCCTGGGCGGTGCCGCCGGCACAGATGGGGTTGTCCGCAAAGGTGGCGAAGCCGCAATCGGGGTGCAGCAGCACCCGCTGCCGCCCGAACAGGTCGATGGCCTGCGCGATGCGGGCCGCCACCGTGTCCGTCTCCTCCACCGCGGCGTGCTTTTGGTTGACCACGCCCACCCCCAGCCGCGCGTCATCCGGCAAGGCGCGCAGTACCTCCATCTCCCCCGCGCGCGGTGTGCACATCTCCAGGAGATAGGCGCCGACCCTCACCTGGGACAGGGTGGCGACCAGGGGGGCGTAGCTGCCCGACAGGGCGACACTTTCATCCGGCGTCCAATTGCCCCGGCAGACATGCAGGGCGGTGCGTTCGCGGGGAAAGCCCGCCAGCACGGCGTTCAGCAGGTCGCGGGCGAACCCCAGCTCGTGGTCGGGACCCAAGGACTCCGACAGGGCGCCACACATGAAACTGCGCTTGTTCTTGGCCCCGGCGAAGACCACCTCCGACAGCACGGGCTCATCGAATTGGATCAGCGCCGCGCCGGCGTCCAGCAGGTCGGCCAGCTCCTCCCGCAACACCCGCACGATGTCCTGGGCCAGGGCCTCCCGGCTGTCATAGGCACGGTCGGAAATGCATTCCATCCACATGGTGCGGGTCAGCAGATAGGGGCCCGGCAGGGCCACCTTCACCGGCTTTTCCGTGACCGTCCGGGCGAAGTCCACCTCGTGCGCCACCAGGGGCCGCGACCGGACCAGCGGGCCGAAGACCGCGGGATGGCGCACCTCGCCCGCCGGAATGTCCAGGGCCCGCAGCTCCGCCGCGAACTCCTCGGGATCGTCCACCAGGGGCAGCAGGTCCGTCAGGGGGATGAGCTGGCAGTTGTCCAGCCGGCTGGCGACGAAGCTGGCGTAGCTGTCGCGCCGCTGTTCCCCGTCCGTCACGACATCCACGCCGGCACGTTCCTGGGCGGCGATGGCCAGGCGGACGGCGTCGTCGGCCGTTTCATGGAAAGCCTGGTCCGCCAGGCGCCCCTCGACATGGGCGTGCATGGCCTCCACCATCCAGCGCGGGCGGGGCCACGAGCCGATGCCCATCACGGCCAGCGGTGGCAGGGCCGGCGCGGGTGCTGGCTGCCGCCGCTTGGTGGGAACGGCGGGCGCGGTCTGGGGTGTTGCGGCTGCCGCCTCCGGTGCGGCGGTACGCTCCGCCAGGGCGCCCTTGCACACCAGGAAACTGCGTTGGCGCCCGACCTTGGTCCAGGACACCAGTTCATTGCGGGTCAGGCGGCACCAGGCCGGCAAATCCTCGTCGACCGACACTTCCGACGACAGGATTTCCAGCAGCCCGCCGCGCGGCAGCGGGTCGATGTGCCGGCGGATCAGCAAGAGCAGGCCGTTGCCGCAGTCCAGGTCGCCCCCGTCGAAGGAAACATCGGGCGTGTGAGCATGGCGGGCGATGGGGTCCATGGGGAATCCCTCCAATCAGGGCGTGCCGTACAGCCGGTCGGCCGCGGCGGTATCGAAAGACGCGGCCGGCAGATCCACCACCACCCGCCCGTCGGCCAGGCCGATGATGCGGTCCGCGGCGGCGCGGGCCAGGTCCACCTGATGCAGGCTGCACACCACGCCCACGCCGTCGGCCCGGGCGATGCCGCGTAGCAGGTCAAGCACCCCGGCGGCCGTGGCCGGGTCCAGGCTGGCCACCGGCTCGTCGGCCAGGATCAGGCGGGGACGCTGGGCCAGGGCGCGGGCGATGGCCACCCGTTGCTGCTGACCGCCGGACAGGCTGTCGGCGCGCTGCCCGGCCTTGGCCAGCAGGCCGACCCGGTCCAGGCATTCCAGGGCCAGCAGGCGGTCGGCCCGGCTGAAGCGCCGCAACCAGCCGCGCCAGGCGGGAACATGGCCCAGGCGACCCGCCAGCACATTGTCCAGGGCCGTCAGCCGGCCCACCAGGTTGAACTGTTGAAACACCAGGGCGATGCCCCGGGCCATGCGCCGCCGGTTCCGGCCGCTGGCCCCCGTGATGTCCTGGCCGTCCACCCGCACGCGTCCGCCGTCCGGCCGCGCCAGGCCGGCCAGACAGCGGAACAGGGTGGTCTTACCGGCGCCGCTGGGTCCCAGCACGGCCACCAGCTCGCCGGCATGCACCTGGAGATGGACATCGGCCAGGGCGGCGTGCCCGTGAAAGGCCACGCCGATGCCCTCCGCGCGCATCAGGGGCTCCGCCTGATCCAGACCGATGGCGGGAAGGGGGGCGTCCATCAGGCCAGCCTCCGCCGCAGCCAGCCGGAAAACTGGTCCAGGGCCGTCACCACCACCAGGATCACCGCGATGATGGTGACCAGGCGCGGGAAATCCAGCAAATCCATGCTGTTCTTCAATTCCTGTCCTATGCCGCCGGCGCCGACCACGCCCAGGACGGTGGAGGCACGGACGTTGAACTCCCACCAGAACAGGGTGGTGGACAGCATGACGGGGGCCACGTCCGGCATCAGGGCATAGAGGATGGCGGTCAGACGGCCGGCGCCGGTGGCCCGCACGGCCTCGAACGGTCCCAGGTGGGCGCTTTCCAGATAATCCGCGAACTGCTTGGCGGCGCTGCCCCAGGTGTGCAGGGCGATGCCCAGCACGCCGGCGAAGGGGCCGAGACCGACGGCCGCCACGAACAGCAGGGCGAAGACGAAGCTGTCGATGCCGCGCAAGGCGTTCAGGAACCAGCGCACCGGATGGTACAGCGCTGGCCAGGGCGTGAGGGTACGGCTGGCCAGGGTGGCCATGGGCAGGGCCAGCAGCACCGCCAGCGTGGTGCCGATGGCCGCCATGGCCACGGTTTCCGCGGTGCGTTGCGCGAACAGGGGCAGTTCATGCAGGTCCGGCGGCCAGGCCGTCGCCAGCCAACGGCCCAGCTTGGGCAAGCCCACGGCCAGCTTGTGCAGGTCGATGCCCGCCAGCCGCCACGATACGGCGTAGAAGGCCAGAAGCGCGGCGCAGACCAGCCAAAGGCGCAGGCGGCGGCCCGTGAAGCCCCGGTCCGCCGCTTCCATACGCCGCAACGCCTGTTCCGCACCACTGGTCATCCGCCCCGCGTCCGCTCTCAGGCCTTGGCCTTGATCTTGCCCAACGCCAGCCCCGCCTTCTCGATCATGTCGTAGGAGGCGTGGGTGGCGGCGACGAAGCCCGTGTACCGGTTGGGCAGTAGGGTCTTGGCCTGGTCCAGCGTGATGGCCGTCAGGATCTTGCGCACCTGGTCCGCCATGCCGGCCGGTGCCGTGGCCGGCAGGACGATGGCGTCGTTGGGCAGGGGATCGGAGGTCCAGACGATCTTGTTGGCATCCTCCTTCACCTTGCCGCTGGCGATCATGGCGTTGCGGTTGCGGTCAAAGTCGGTCGCCAGGTCCACCTGGCCCGAACTGACGGAGATCTCGTTGGCGGCGTGGGTGGCCCCCTCCGTATAGGTCCAGAAGGTCTTGGGATCGATCTTCCACACCTCCTTGGCGTAATAGCTGGGGATCAGCCAGCCGGAGGTGGAGCCCACGTCGGCGAAGGAGATGGTCATGCCCTTGGTGTCGTCGGGGAACTTGGCGACCTTCAGGTCCGGCCGGGCGATGATCACCCCCAGATAGGTGGGCTTCTCGTCATACTTCACCGTGGCCACGGCCTGACAGCCGGTGGCGTTGTTGGCGATGATGTAGCCCCAGGGCCCCATCCAGGCCAGGTCCAGCTGGCCGGACCCCATAGCCACGGCCATGCCGGCCCAATCGGTGGTGGCCACCAGGTCGAAATCCACCCCCAACTCCTTGGCCAGGTGGGTGAACAGCGGCATGTAGGCCTTCTTGGTGTCCTCCGGCGACGGCAGCAGCGGGCCGATGCCGAAGCGCAGCGTCTTGCGGCCCTGCGCCAGCGCCGGCGTGACCATGGCGGCGGCCATGCCGGTGCCGGCGGCCACGCCCGTGGCGATAAACGTCCTGCGACGCATTCCCCCATCCCTCCTGTGTCAGTAGCTGACGCTGGGCGCGCCGTCGCTCATGAACTCCACCAGCTTGGCGCCACCGACGATCTTGGCGCCGTCGACCAGCTTGTCCTCGTCCAGGCCGCGCTTCTTGAAGCAGGGGGAGCAGACATAGATGGTGCCGCCCGCGGCGGCGAAGTTGGCGATCAGATCCTTCAGGGGGGCGAAGCCCTCTTCATGGATGTCGTCGGCGTAGCCCTTCTGCGACAGGCGTGTGCCCTCGATGGACAGGAACACCACCGTTTCCTTGTCCGACGCGACGGCGGCGTTGGCGATGACGAAGGCGACGGTGGCCTTGTCGGTGTCGTTCTTGGCGCAGCTGAGCGAGACGACGAATTTTCCGGGCATGGGGTTCTCTCCGTTGCGGGGGCTCAGGACCAGTCGGACCGTGAGCGGATCCAGAAGCTGTGGGTGGCGGGGTCGTGGGCCAGCAGGTCGTTGCCGGTCATGCGGCACCAGGCCGGCAAATCCTCCGGCGCGCCGCTGTCATGGGCGACGACGCGCAGCACGGCACCAGGCATGGTCTTCAAGCGGACACGCAACAGCATAACCAGTTCGCCGCAGCCCATGCCGCCGGCATCCCAGGTGTCACTCTCCGTCCGCTGTCCGTCCACCATGCCAGCCGCTTTCCGGCCGCGGGCCAAACGCGGCCGCGACCTGCTGAGCGCATGCCCCGCTGGGCGCACGCCATTCATGACGATGCTTAAAGGGTGAGAAGCGGTCACGGCCGTGGACGTCCCCGTGGCACACGGGCAGCAAGTCAGCCCGCACCGGGCATGACGTAGGGCCGAAACGCTCAATGCCCACCATAGGTTCGCGCTGTCGGCGGCGTCAAGGCGCAGGGCGGGCTCACGGGATGGCGGCGGTGTTTCCACGGCCGATTTTTATAAAGCGCCCCTCAAGGGTTCAAAATCATTCAAAGGAAAAGGGGCCGGCACGGGTTGTGCCAGCCCCTCTCGTCAACACACGGGGTCGAAGAAGGAGGGCTTAGAACCCGGCCTTCAGCGTCACGAAGAACTGGCGCGGGGCCAGCGGATAGATGGCGTAGGTGCCGGAGGCCGAGCCCACGGTGATGGTGCTGGCCGCCTTCTTGTCCATCAGGTTGGTGACGTTCAGCGCGATGGAGGACGACTTCACGCCCGGGGCGATGGCGCCCAGGTCGTAGCTGGCCTCCAGGTTGAACTGCCAGTAGGACGGGACCCATAGGTCGTTGGTGTAGGTGGCGTAGCGCTTGCCGTAATACTCGCCGCTGACCTTGGCGCCGAAGGCGCCGTAGGTGCTGCTGACGATGAAGCGGTTCATCCACTCCGGATCGCCGGGGATCAGCTTGCCGGCGGTCTGCACCGTGCTGGCGCCGCTGACATAGTTCTGGTCGTACTGGGAGTGGTTGTAGGACAGGGCGTCGTAGACCGAGAAGTGGTCGCCCAGGTGCACGGTGGCGGCCACGTCCACGCCGTCGGTGGTGACGCTGCCCACGTTCTGCAGGATGCCGACACCACCCACGAAGCTGGTGAGGGTGGCGTTCGGGCTGATCAGCAGCTGACGATTGCTGAAATCGACGTGGTAGTAGTTGATCTGGCCGCCGATGCCGGTGATGAAGCCCAGGTCCACCGGGTGATCGCCACGCCAGCCGGCCTCATAGGTCCAGGAGGTTTCCGGGTTGCCGGTCCGCTTGAACAGGTCGAAGGCCGCCTGGCTGCCCAGGCTCCACGGCGAGGCGCCGCCCAGGCCATAGGTGATGTACTGGCGCAGGTTCTTCTGGATGTTGAAGAACAGCTGGTCGTTGCTGGTGATGTCCCACAGGGCGCCGACCTGGGGCAGGAAGCCTTCCTTGGTGTCGATCTGGCCCTGCGGCAGGTTCACGGTGGTGCCGCTGTAGGAACCGGACAGGGGCTGCACCGGCATCTTGCCGTCGGCGAACTGCAGGCTGGCCTTGAAGCCGGCCTGCAGCTTCACGGTCGGCAGCACCTGCCACTGGTCCTGCAGGTAGGGCTGGATCACGTCGTTGGTGATCTTGCTTTCCACCTGGGTGAACAGCGCGTTGTCCGGCACGTCATAGGGCGTCAGCGGGTTGGTCAGCGACAGCTGGTACCAGCGCCGGGCGGTGGTGGTCTCGTTATGCTCCCACCACACACCGCCTTCGATCTGATGATCGCCCAGGGTGTAGGTGGCGTTGGACCGCACGCCCTCGCGGTCGATGGTGTACTCGGTGGTGCGGACGCCATAGCCGGTGTTGCCCAGCACCGTCTTCAGGTCCTGGGTCGGATAGTAGATCTTGAACACCGAGGCGGCGCCGCTGATGGGCAGGGCCACGATGCCGCGGCCGTCGTCATGGTGATAGTAGACCTGGTTGTGCCAGACCAGATTGTCGCTGAACTGATAGTCGTAGCTGAGGTAGC
Source organism: Nitrospirillum goiasense (assembly GCF_034427435.1). Lineage (NCBI taxonomy): Bacteria > Pseudomonadati > Pseudomonadota > Alphaproteobacteria > Rhodospirillales > Azospirillaceae > Nitrospirillum > Nitrospirillum goiasense. The sequence continues at coordinate 16,404 of NZ_JAXQNP010000001.1, forward strand.
CGAGGTAGTCGGTCCGCTGCGCCGCGCTGAAATAGTTGGAATAGTTGGCGCCCAGGGCCGTTGGGGTGTTGCCCTTGGCGTCCACGTAGGTCAGCGCCTTGGCCAAGTCCGGGTACAGGAAGGGGCGGGTGTAGGGCTGGTAGGCCTGGTTGGCGGCGATGGAGGTCGCGTCCTCGTTGGGCTCGACCTTGTCCGACCAGTCGAAGAAGGCTTTCAGCGTGCCCTTGTCACCGGCGTGCACGAACTTGCCGTTGACCTGGTAGCCGCCCTGCTGGCCGTTGAAATCCCAGGCGCGGGAGTCCTGGCGCACGAAGGAGACATAGCCGCTGTTGCCGCCGTCCAGCACGCCGGTGTCGATGCGGGCGAAGGTGCGGAAGGTGTCGTAGCTGCCGAACACCTGTTCCACCTGCGCCCCGGCGTCCGCCTTTGGATCGTCGGAGAACACGGCCAGCGTGCCGCCCAGGTTGCTGGTCGAGGCGGTGCCCAGGTCACCGGCGCCCGACGCCAGGCTGATGCGGCCGATGTTCTCGCTGATGATGGCGCGCTGCGGCGACAGGCCGTTGTAGTTGCCATAGGACTGGTCGCCCAGCGGCACGCCATCCAGGGTATAGCCCAGCTGCTGGGCGTTGAAGCCGTGGATGTAGAGCGACGAGTTCTGCTCGTTGTTGCCCCACGGATCGGCGTTCTGGAAGATGACGCCCGGCAGCATGTTGATGGCCTTCACGGCGTTCACGCCGGGCATGATGGCCTGGATTTCGCGGGTCGGCAGCTCGATTTCCGACGCGGAGCGACGGGAGGAGGTGACGATGATCTCCTGCACCTGATCGCCATCGGCGGCGGCCGTGTCCGGCGCCTGCTGGGCGGCCGCGGGCAGGGCGATCCCGGCCATCAGCGCCAGGGCGGCGGCCGAAGCCAGTAGGTGACGGATGTGCATTCTTTCCCCCAGGGTTATGAAATTGCTGGGGTAATAGCCACGCTACCGCAGTGCGGCAAATTAAGATTTGATTTCTAGAATGGTGCGGAAATATTGCTGAATTATGTAATTTATACTTACAACGAATGGTTTATGTCTGCTGTGATTATGTCAAAAGGCCACTATATTGCCGTACCCGTTGTGCCCGCATACGGGCTGAACGCCAGGGGACGCCTGCTGTCCGGGCTGAGAATTGTATCGCTTGCGGGGCCTTGTCCCCAGGGCGGTGCTGACCTACAAACCTCATCTATAGATAAGGTTTCCGGGGTTCCCGCCATGCCCGCTCCCGCCAAGTTGAAACGTGAACTTTCCGTGGGGCAGGTGGCGAAACGCGCCGGCGTCGCCGTTTCCACCCTGCATTTCTATGAGACCAAGGGCCTGATCGTCGCCAGCCGCAGCGGCGGCAACCAGCGCCGCTATCCGCGTGACGTCCTGCGGCGCATCGCCATCATCCGCGTGGCGCAGCGGGCCGGCATCGCCTTGGCCGATATCCACGCCGCCCTGGCGACCCTACCCAACGGCCGCACCCCGACGCTGGAAGACTGGCGCCAGCTGTCCAACGGGTGGAAGGACATGCTGCAACAGCGCATCGACAGCCTGACGCAGCTCCGTGACCAGTTGGAAAGCTGCATCGGGTGCGGCTGCCTATCGATGGGCGACTGCCCCTTGCGCAATCCCCAGGACCGTCTGGGGGCCGATGCCATGGGCCCCGTGCTGTTGCAGCGGGCTGGAGCGGACCCCTCAGAAGGTCCCTCAGGGGAATGAGACGTCCCTGGTCTTAAGGGAGCATCAGGGGAACGTTGCTTGAGGCGGCGGCGTGCCGCAGCGCTTTATCGAGAGTGGCGAGCGGTAGCCCCGACCTCAGCGCCAGTTCCAGATAGATGGCGTCATACACCGGGAGCCTGTGACGAAGGGCAAGGTTCGAGACGGAATCCCACAGTCTATCGTCGCCATCTTCATCAAAGGTGATGGGTAGACGGCTGAGATGGTGCAGTGCGTTCTGCCGGTCCGACGCCGACAAACGGCCCCGGCGTTCCGCCATGGCCAACACATTGGCGATCTCAACGCGCCAGAGAGGGGGAGCCAGCGCTTCATCCTGGATGATCCGGTCCAGCAGAGCCTCCGCCGCTGGGTTTTCTTCTCCCGGAAGAACCCACGCGAGGGCGGCGGAACTGTCAATAACGCACAGGATCATCGACGGCCTTCAGTGCGGTATTCATCCAACTCCGCAGCCGTGAAGGGGGCTTGGTTTCTGGCCGCGATGGAATGGCGCAGCGCCGTCAGCGCGGTCGCCGCCGCTTTGGCTGAAGCGATGTCCTTGCCACCATCGATGGGGCTGAGTCTGGCGACGGGACGGCCGTGGCGCGTGATGATCACTTCTTCACCCGCTTCGACCCTATCAAGCAGTGCCGCCAAATGCGTCTTGGCTTCAAAAGCGCCTACGGTGGACATGACCGCTCTTAAACTGGTTGGAAAACTAGTTTAAATTAGGGGCGGTCATTTGTCTCCGGAAACTTTCCGTTGCCACGCCCGTATCACCGGGGGCAACCGGGGTTGGAAGAGTGACATGGCGTTATGGCGGGTGATCGCGCGGCGGGTGGCGCAAGGGATGGTGCTGGCGGCCTTGCTGCCCCTCTGTGCCGGTTGCTTCTTCGCCGCGCGCCAGGGAATGAAGGCGCTGCGCGGGGACAACAAGGCGGTGGCGCCTGGGCCCTGCGACGGCACGGTACTACCGACGGGCCTGCCGGCCGGGATTGATGGGCCCTACGCCCTCGACCAGCATACGGTGGCGGAGGCCGGCACTGGACGGGAGGTGCAGGTCTTCCTGCCGGCCCACGCCCCCGGTTCCAGCCCGGTCATCCTATTCGCCCATGGTTTCGGCGCGGATCGCTGGACCTTGTATGAGGGGTTGATCCGCCATCTGGTCAGCCGGGGCGCGGTGGTGGTGTTCGCTCCTTATCCCACCCTGGGCGCCACGCAGGACCAGCGCTATGGCGCGGTGTGGGATGGCTTCGTCGCGGCGGTGGCGGCGGACGGGGCGGCCATGGACCTCACCCGCGTGGGCATCATCGGCCATTCCTTCGGCGCTGGCGCCGTGCCGTTTCTGGCCACCCACGCCTTCCTGGACCGGGGCTGGGGTGGCCGGGGGGGCTTCATCCTGATGCTGGCGCCCTGGTACAGCTATGCCACCAGTGACGCCGCCCTGGCTGACCTGCCCGGCCCCGTCATGCGCGCCTGGCAGGTTTACGACCGCGATACCGTGAATGACCAGCGCATGGCGGTCGACCTTTACACCCATACTCCGGCCGCCGTCGGCCGCTATTTCTTCCAGGCCAATTCGGGCACGGTCAACCTGCCCCAGGGCGGCGCTTGCCCGCTGACGGCCGATCACCGCACGCCGGTGCAGGGAAACTCGCCACTGTTGCAGCGCCTGGCCGTCTACCCGGTGGTGGATGCGCTGGCCGACCAGGCCTTCGCGCCCAGCGCCAGCACAGCCGCCGCCCTGGCGGCCCTGGGGCACAAGGGCGGCGATGGCTACCGCCCCCTGGTGCGTGAGGATGCGCCCGTCCCGGCCCAGCCGCAGGACGCCTACCGCTGGCCCTGGACGCATCCGCGCAACCCTCGCCAGGGCGAAGGCCTGCCCTGATCAGCGGGCCACGGGCACCACTTGCTGGTGAATGGCGCCGAAGACGCTGCCGCCGTCGGCCAGTTTCACCTCCATGCGCACCGTGTCGCCATAACGCATGAAAGGGGTCTTGGCCTGCCCCTCGTCCAGGATCTCGATGCCCCGCCGTTCCGCGATGCAACTGGATCCGACAGTGCGATAGCTGTCGTTGGACACGGTGCCGGAGCCGATGATGGTGCCGGCGCACAGATCCCGCGTGCGGGCGGCATGGGCGATCAGCTCATGGAAGCCGAAGGCCATGGCTCCCCCGTCGGCGGCACCGAAGCGCGCGCCGTTGAACCACACGTCCAGCGGCCGGTGCACGCGGCCGTCCCGCCAGGCGTCGCCCAACTCGTCGGGTGTCACCGCCACCGGGGCCACGCTGCAGGGCGGCTTGGCCTGCACCCAGCCGAAGCCGGTCTTCATCTCACGGGGGGCCAGCACGCGCAGCGACCAGTCGTTGATCTGCACCACAAGGCGCACATGGGCCAACGCCTGCTCCGCCGTCACGCCCAGCGGCACGGGGCCGGTGATGACGCCGAATTCCCCCTCGAAGTCGATGCCGTCCGCCTCCGACGGCAGGGCCACATCCTCGGTCGCGGCCAGGAAACGGTCGGAAATGCCCTGGTACATCAGGGGCTCCGCCCCCTGGACGTTGTCGATCTTGAACACCTTGGACATCAGCTCGCCATGGCTGAGATAGGCGGAGCCGTCCAGCCATTGCCAGGCGCGGGGCAGGGGGGCCAGGGCCTGGCTGGCATCGAAGGGGAAGGTGTCGCGGCCGATATTGACGGCGTCGTACAGGGCCTGCAGCGCCGGGGCGACCTCGTCCCAGCGCTCGATGGCGTCCTGCAGGGTGGCGGCGATACCGTCGGCGAAAGCCGCGCGGCGCAGGTCACGGGACACGATAGCCAAGCGGCCGTCACGCGTTCCGTTGGGCAGGGTGGCGAGTTTCATCGACGATGCCCTCAGCCCACCTGCTCGCCGAACGTCTCGGCGATCCAGTCGGCGATGTAGTCGCGGCCGTAGGACATGTTGTCCACGCCCACATGCTCGATGCCGCCTTCCCGCGGGGTGAAGATCTTCAGCTCCCGCTTGGGGCTGTTGACCAGCTGGTCATAGGTCTGGTGGGCGTAGTCCAGGCTGATCTGGCGGTCGTTCTGGCCGTGGGTGACCAGGAAGGGCACCTTGATACGCTCCACCACGCCATTGAGGGTCATGCCTTCCGCCTTGGCGAAGAAGTCGTCCATGTCCTTGGCGCCGAACACCCAACTGACATGGGCCCAGTAGTGGGGCACGGGGTTCTCACCCTCGCGCGCCAGGCGCTTGTGCTGCACCTCGGCCCAGTTGTGGTTGGCGCCCCAGACGACGCCCAGGGCGAAGCGCGGCTCGAACGCCACGGCGCGGGGGGTGTAATAGCCGCCCAGGGAGATGCCGGTGATGCCGATGCGCTTGGTATCGACGTCGTCCTGTGTTTCCAGCCAGTCCACCACCTTGGACGCCCACTCCTCCGACTTATGGGTGGCGGGCAGGTTGTGCAGGCGCAGGGCCTCGCCGCTGCCCGGCTGGTCGATGCACAGGGTGGAAATGCCCCGGCGCAGCAGCGCCTGCGGCAGGCGGGACCAGTACAGCAGCTCCTTGCAGCTATCCAGGCCGTTGACATAAACGACCACCGGCTTGGGGCCGGGGCCCGGGGCGCGGGTGTAGAGGCCGGCGATGACGCCCCCCTGGTAGGGGATCTCGATACGCTCCGCGTTCTCCTTGCCCAGCGCCATGGCGCGGCGGAAACTGTCCTGCGCCTTGGCATAGGTGGCGCCGCGGCCGGGATGTCCGTGGCCCTGCATGCGCTCCGCCGTGGTGTAATAAAGGGACGCGCGCTGCAGCTTGGTCCCGGCGGAGAAGTTGCGGCCCCGGGCCTCATCCTCGGCGGCCAGGTCCACCAGCTTGTCGGCCATGGCCACCCAGTGCTTCAGGAACTCGCCCGTGCCCGCATCCTCGCCCCGCGCGGCGGCGTCGCGCAGCGGCCGGCACATCTCGTCGATCTCGCCGATCTGGGCGCCGGACTCGATGGCGATGTCCACCGACAGGTTCCAGACGTAATTCTTGAGGAAGTATTCGAACATGGGTCCTGGCCTCTGGTCGCGAAAGGGACGCTGGGCCTGGGGTGTCCGGCTGGACCACGGGGGGCGGTATGGGTGCCGCGGCACCCGGTCGGGGCACCATTCGGCCCCTCTTCTCGATTTTCCTCCCGCCGTCCGCCGCCGCCACAGGCGTCAGCGATACGCACGGCAAGCACCCTGACGCCGGGGCGGCTATTTGGGAAATCGAACGATGCGATGGAACGCTAACGGTTTGGGTGATGATGCGGTGTCACAATCCGCACCTATGATTTGCCGCCTTTCGGGTTGCCTGATGGTGTGACTACACCCGTATTGAGGGCATATCTGCTTGTGCGCTCGACGGGGCAAAGGCTATCAGGGGCAGCACGATTTCGACTCTCTGAACGGTTTGGCCATGGCGTTTCAGCTTCCTGCTCTTCTCCGCTATTGGCGCGCGGCGCTGCTGGATGGTCTGCGGCTTATCGATCCGCAGTCGCTTGACCTGCTGGCCTGCTCCCGCGAAGCGCTGGCCCAGGGTCGAATCGACGGTAACGCGCTGACGGAAATCTGGCACAAGGCGGAGACGGGGCTTTCGGATAAGGAAAAGAAAGAACTGCAAACTGTGGCCGTGGTAATTGCGCCGCAGGTGCTGGAACCCGAAAAAGACCATTCCGACAGCTACAGCACTCTCAAGCGCTACCGCGTGCCCCTCTGGCTGTATGGCCGCGTGAACCGGGAGGGTCTGCTGCAGCCGACGAATGACCAGCCGTTGGTGGACCGGGCCGTGATGATGCCATTGGCTTCTACTGTCCCCACCTTTACCACGGTGGAGGCGCTGGACAGCCACCTCGACAATAATCGCCCTCCCGAGAGTGGCAGTGACTGGGCTGCTGTCTGGGGCTATGCCATGGCCATGTGCGACAGCCTATTCGGTGGTCGGCCAGGGGCGTGGGTTCCGGATCGCTATGTTGATCAGCAGACCGCCTTCGTCGCCTTAGGCAAGCCGCCCGTGGATACGACCAGCGCGATCCGCACTGTGTATGAGGTGCTGATAGACACCCAGGAAGTTGCACCGCCTCTGCTTGCGCGTCTGGCGGCACCCCCGCCGCCGCGTGAGATTACCAATTGCCCGGATGTCGAGACAGTCCGCGCCGCCCGCCACCTCGGTGAAATGGGGGGCGCCTTTCCGCTAAATCCTAGCCAGCGGCAGGCCTTGGGCGCCTTTCTTGCCCTTGCTGACGGTGACGTCCTGGCATTGAATGGTCCACCGGGAACCGGAAAAACGACTTTCATACAGAGCGTTGTGGCGTCGATCTGGGTGGAAAGCGCGCTGGTTGACGGGGGTGAGCCACCGGTGATCTTGGCAAGCTCGACCAACAATAAGGCCATCACCAATATATTGGATTGCTTTGAGCGGGCCACCTTGCCGGACGGGCATGCGCTATCGGGGTCAAACCTTGTCCGCCGCTGGCTGCCGGACATAACGCAATATGGGCTTTACCTGCCCTCGCAGCGTGAGGTCAAAAACGGGTTGCGCCCGGGGTTGGCAGCAGCTTGGTGCCTGCAGAATGGCCAGCCGTGGGCAGGTTTGCCAGGAGCGATGGAAACCCAGGACTATATTAATCGGGCCGAACCCTATTGGTGCGCGCAGTTTACGCAGTGGGCCGGCAAACCACCTGCGAACATGGCGGAGGCGGTGGCGACGTTGCGCGCCGCCCTTACCGCGAAAGTCGAGGCGGTCAAGGCCTTGGAACCTCGACGCGCGGCAGCCCAGGCGGTGGTGGACGCCCATGGGGCGATGACGTTGGAGGCCATCGAGGCGTTGCGGCGGGAGGCGATGACACTTCGTCGCCTAATGGACGAACTACGCCAGCATGGCGGTCAGGCGGTGCACCTGGCCGAGGGGTCGCTGATCGAATCGTTGCTGTCATGGTTGCCGCCGGTCAAGCGCCGGCTGTGGATGCGGGCTTATGGATACCTCGCGGTCCATGGCCTGGCGGATCCCGCCTGGGATTGGGATACCGTCCTGGACGTCACATCTTTGCGCCGTTGGCTGGCAGAGCGGATCCGGCTGGCTACAGCGGCTATGGCCGCCAACGCGGCGGCGCTCTCGGCGTGGGACGGCTGGGTCGCCGCAGTTGCCGATCTGCTGCCGACCCTGCCACCAGAAAAAGCGCTTGCCAGTGCCTCGGCCATCAATGCTGCGCTGGATACGCAGGTTCGGCCCGAGCTATTTCACTTGGCTGGCCGCTATTGGGAAGGCCGCTGGCTCATCGAGGTGGGCCAAGCGCTGGAGTGCAATGACAAGACTTTCACGGGCCGAAGCCGGGATGTGTGCGAACGCCGGTGGCGCCGGTTCGCCAAGTTAACCCCTTGCCTCGTCTCCACCGCGTTCACCGCGCCCCGGCTTTTGGACTATTACAACGGTGACACCCGCCGGTTGTTTAGTTTCATCGACCTGCTGATCGTTGACGAAGCGGGCCAGGTTCCCCCCAAGTCGGCGCTTGCCTTTTCGCGTTCGCGCGCAAGGCTTTGGTGGTGGGCGACACCTTGCAATTGGAACCGGTCTGGGGCGTCAATGGAGACATCGACGGTGGAAACCTCGCGCTGTTCCAATTGGACGGTGATGCGTTGCGCGGCGCCGGCATGCTGGTGTCAGAGGGATCGATGATGGCGATGGCCCAATCCGCCACAACCTTCACGGCGAAGCCACACCAGGGTCTGTTCCTGGATGAGCATTGGCGTTGCCGGAAGCCTGTGATCGCCTATTGCAACGAGTTGGCATATCGCGGCCGGCTTCGGCCCATGCGTGAAGACGCACCCTATCCCTTGCCGCCCCTCGGCTATGCACATGTTCGTGGCCGTCCTTCGCGCTCTGGTCTCAGTCGGACCAATGCCGATGAGGCGATGGTTATCGCCAATTGGCTGAAGCGTCGCCGCAAGCAACTGCTGGACCAGCATGGAGTGACTGTCCTGGGCGCCATCGTCGCCATTGTCACCCCCTTCAAGGCGCAGATTTCCGTCCTGAACCGGGCGCTGAGCGCTGCCGGCCTGGAGGGAGACGATATTACGGTGGGCACGGTGCATGCGCTTCAGGGGGCGGAAAGAGATATTGTTCTATTCTCTCCTGTCTATGGGGCCGACGACGGGACGACTGGGGGGTTGTTCTTCGACCGCGGGGTCAGCATGCTCAATGTCGCTGTGTCCCGCGCACGTCAGAGCTTCCTGGTTTTCGGCGATTTGCGACTGTTCAAGCCAAATCAGCCGTCACTACCGTCAGGGCTCTTGGCGCGCCACTTATTCTCCGCGCCCGAGAATGAGATCGCCGATATCGACCCTGTGGGTGGAATCGCTGTACGTCCATTGTCAGACCTGGAGCGTTTGAGTGATCTTGCCACCCATTGCTCCACGCTGCGCCAGGCTATTACCGAGGTTCGTGAGCGGCTTCTCGTTATTTCCCCCTATTTATCGCATGCCGCGATTGAGGCGGATGGACTTGCGCCTTTGCTGGCGTCGCGTCGGGGCGGGCCCAAGATTGTTGTCGCTTATGATGCGGATCTGAATAGTGGTGCCGGCCAGAAATTGCATCCCCGCGCCACAAAGGCGCTTGAGATGCTCGGGGCCGCTGGCGTGGAACTTTGGGCGTTGACTGGCGCACACAACAAAACATTGGCGGTCGATGATCAATGGATTGTCGAAGGATCGTTCAATTGGCTGTCGGCAGTCCGGCAACAGGACAGCATCTATCATCGCCACGAGGTGTCATTGCTTTACCGTGGCCGCGAGGCATCCACGCATGTGGACAGCGCTTGGCGGGAGGCGGAACTGCGCCGTAAGAACTGACGCCGCTGCCGCTTCAGGCAAATGGCGCTGTGGGCAGGAATGGGCGGTCCGGCCTCGGGCCCGTTTTCGGCGGGCCTCAAAGCCGGACACGCCGCCCTCTCGTCACGCCGCGCGGATCTTGGCCAGGAAGCCATCGACGGCCTGACCCAAGCGTCCGGTTTCGTGGGAGATCTCGCCCGAGACTTTCATGACCTGGCTGGCCGCCTCCCGCGTGTCGGCCGCGGCCTGGGTGACGCCCTGGATGGTGACGGTGACCTCCTGCGTGCCGCTGGCCGCCTGCTGCACGTTGCGGGCGATCTCGGCGGTGGCGGCGTTCTGTTCCTCCACCGCCGAGGCGATACCCGTGGTGATGCCACGCATTTGCTCGATCACGCGGCCCACGCCCTGGATGGTTGTCGCGGACTCCCGCGCCACCTGCTGCATGTTGGCGATTTGCTGGGCGATCTCGTCAGTCGCCTTGGCCGTCTGGTTGGCCAGGCTTTTGACCTCCGACGCCACGACGGCGAAGCCCTTGCCGGCGTCACCCGCCCGTGCCGCCTCGATGGTGGCGTTCAGCGCCAGCAGGTTGGTCTGCCCGGCGATGGAGGAGATCAGCTCCACCACGTTGCCGATCTTCTCGGCCGCCGTGGTCAGGCCCATGATCTGGACGTTGGCGGCATCCGCCGTGCGCACCGCATCCGTGGCGATGGTCGTGGACTTGGCCACCTGGCTGGCGATCTCCTTGATCGAGACCGACAGCTCTTCCGTCGCGGCGGCGACCGTCTGCACGTTGGTGCTGGCCTCCTGCGAGCCTTCGGCCACCAGATTGGCCTGGCTGTTGGTCTGGTCCGCCGTGGCCGTCATGCTGGTCGCGGCACCGCCCATCTGGTCGGCCGCACCGCTCAGGGTGGCCACCACCGCCTTCACGCTGGCCTCCAGCTCGCTCGCCATGCGGCCCAGGGTTTCCCGCCGTTCCGCCTCGGCAGCGGCCTGCATGGCGCGGCGTTCTTGCTCGGCACGCCGCAGGTCGGCCGCCATCTTGTTCAGGGCCTGCGCCAGGGTACCGGTTTCGTCCAGCTGATCGACCACCAGGTCCTTGTCCGCCCGGCCGGCGGCCACATCCTCGGCGAAGTGGGCGCTGGCACGGATGGGGCGGGCGATGCCGCGGGCCACGAACCACATGCCACCGACCGCGCCCGCCGCGATGGCCAGGGCCACGACCAGTTGCAGCGCCGTGTCGCGGTTGCCGCGCTGCCGCAGCGCGCCGTCCAGGGCCGTCGCCTCCGCCATCGCCACGGACCGGGGCACGTCCACCAGCACGGACCAGGGCGTCTTGGTCCGCCCCAGGGTGATGGGGGCGAACGCCTTAATGGAATCGGACGCCGTGTCCGCCGTCACCTGCTGCTTGCCGGCCTGGATCACCGCCAGATCGGCCTGCCAATTGTGGTCGAAGCGCTCGAAGGAGCTGCCGATGGCGTCGGGATGTTCGCTGGACGCGACGATCAGGCCCTTGTGGCTGATGATGGTGATCGACGCCTTGCCGCCGAAGACCGAGGCCTTCACCTGTTCGGCCAATTGCTGCACGAACGCCAGGTCGAAGTCAGCGCCAGCGACGCCGCGGAACTTGCCGTCGATCGTGATCGGCACGGACATGGTGGCCAGATAGACGCTCTTGCCCTGCACGATATAGGGCAGGGGGTCCAGGATGCTTTCGCCGCCGCCGCCCTGCGGCCCGATATACCATCCGCCCTTCATGACGCCGTTGGGGTGCAGCGCATGGCTGTCATATTCCACCAGCGGCTGGATGGCGATGTGGCCCGAGGCGTCGCGCGTCCAATAGGGCAGGAAGCGGCCGGTGGCGTCGGAGCCCACCTCATGCTTGTCCTTGAAGGCGGCGTCCTGGCCGTCCAGGGCGTCGGGTTCCCAGGCGCTGTAGGTTCCGTTGAACCGGGGGTTGGCTTTCAGCACGTTCAGCAGCACGGCGTTGAACTGCGCCCGGCGCAGTGCCGACGCCGTGCTGACCTTGTCCTGGGCGTCGGCCAGCACCTCGAATGTGCGGGCCATGTCGCGGGCGCTGTCGAACGCCCCGTCCAGGGTGGACCGGACGATGCCGGCCTGGGTGGAGGCCAGGGTCTGCAGGCTTTCTCGCGTCTTGCTGTCGGACAGTTGTCCGACTTGCTCGCCAACGAAGGCCTTGGTGTTGCTGGATGCGATCAGCCCATAACCGACCAGGGCACCCGTCGCGCCCAAGACGCACAGCGCGGAAAGCAAACTGATTTTGGTCTGTAAGGATTTAAAACGCATGGCGGTTCCCTGGATGGTGGTGGCCCGTTAAGTCGGCACTTATCCAGGACAAGATACATATGTAGTCTTCTGCTCAGGTGATCCAGATCAATTGGGAATGGTTAATTGCTCTAATCACATACCAATGGATATGTTCGCGCCCTGCTCGTATTTTATAATCAACTTCTATTTCAATGATGCTGCCTCGGCCTTATTTGGTTTCTACTTTATTAATATCACTGATCGACCTCGATGGTCAGCTCCGCTGCCTGTTCGCATCACTGGCAAATCCGGGCGACTTCTTCACGATAGGCAGCCATCGACTCCATCCCCACGGCGTGCCGGCGGTCGTCCAGATGGCGGGGGTCCCGGGTCGGCAGCGGGACCCATCGTTTCCCGTCGCACTGGCCTTGGGTGCCATAGACCTGTTCCCGCTGGGACGCGGTGGCCAGCCGGTCGATGAGATAGGCGGCGTGGCGGCGTTCGTCGGGCGGCAGGGTCGCCTGGCTCAGCAATATCCCCAATTCCCGCTGTTGGTAGGCGGGGTCGGCGTCGGCGTGTTGCACCAGCTGCCAGGCGCCGTTGCTGGCGGCGGGTCCCCAGGTGGTGCTGAGCGGCCAAGGCATCAGGGCCAGGATGCGCCGTTTTGGTGCGTCCAGCCGCTGGTCGGTTTGGCGCATGAGGGTGAGGCGGGCCGCCTTGCAGTCGGTCCTCCCATCGCAGGGTGGGCCGCTGCGGGCCGCTTGATCCGCTTGGGTTAGAAGCCACAGCTGTCCCAGGACGCACAGCCGCTGCCCCAGGCCGCAGTCGCCCTGTGCTGCGGAGATCCAGGTATCCAGGGTGGCGCTGAAGCCGGCGGCGTCCATACCGCTGTCCGTCAGGGCGCCGGCGGTAAGGGGCATTTTCGCGTCGCGCGCCCGCGTCTTGACGGCCGCGTAAACAGCCGTGGCCTTGTCGCGCAGGGCGGTTTCCGCCGGGCCGCAGTTTCCCCCGACGGCGCAGGGGAGATCCATGAACACGGCCATGGCGGAATTGAGCAGGGAGGACCGGGCGCCTAGGCAGACGAGTCCCTCGCCGCAGTCTGTCGACGCTTCCTCCACCCAGGCGTTGGCCACCGCGAGGGTGGGGCCTGGACTGGCCGGCGGTATGGCTTGCGCGGTTGCGGCCCAGGGTGCCAGAAGGCAGACGGCGACCAGCCAGAGGGGTAGGCGCATGGTTACTCCGGAAGGCGGCTCCGCTCAATTCCCAATGATGCCGCCGCCGTTCCAGGCCATCCATAAAAAAAAGGGCCGCCGGCGGGAAGTCCGGCGGCCCCCAGGAACCTTCCAGGGGGCCAACCCGAGGAAGGGGGCCTGTGGCGCCAACGGCGCCGCAGGCTTAGAAGTCGTACTTCAGGCGCACATAATAATAGCCGCCGTCGTAGCCGTAGGGGCTGCTGAAGGAATATTGCTGGCCCACGCCATAGGTGCCGAACTCCGGCCGGATCTTGGCGGGGTACTTGTCGCCCACGTTCTGGCCGCCGACGCTGGCGGTCAGATCCTCCAGCACCTTATAGGAAACCTCGGCGTCGAAGATCCAGGCGGGGTTGAAGTTCTGGCCCAGGCAGGTGGTGCCGCAGATGCTGACGTTGTCCTCCCACGCGCCGAAATAGCTGGCGCGGCCCAGGATGCTGAACTTGCCGATGTCCCACACGCCGGTCAGCGTGGCGCGGTAATGCGGGCTTTCGTTCTGCAGGTCCTGCACCTGGCCCAGGCCGATGACCGTGGGGTTGTACTTGGTGACGACCGTGTGGTTGATGTTCATGGCCGCGGTGGCGTGCAACTCGCCCGCCGTGTCCAGGTCGAAGGTCTTGTTGGCGACGATGTCGACGCCCTGGGTGCGGGTGTCGAAGCCGTTGGCGAAATAGTTCACCTGGCCGCCCACGCCGACCGCCGCCAAGGCCGGCTGGGCCAGGATGTCGGCCGCCGTCACCGAATAGGTGCTGGTGATGCCGATGCGGTCCTCGACCTTGATGTTGTAGTAGTCGACCGTCAGGTTGACCTTGTAGGGCAGGTCGAAGACCAGGCCGCCGGCGATGTTGAACGACGTCTCGGGCTTCAGCGGCTGCGAACCGTAATAGCGGGCGATGGCGCTACCCACCGGGTAGGTGCCCTGCTGCACCGGGTTGCCGTCCTGGAAGATGGTGGTGACCTTCGAGACGTTTTCCTGGCCCGGTGTGGGCGCGCGGAAGCCGGTGTTGACGGAGGAGCGCACGGCGACCCAGTCGGTCAACTGGTAACGGCCGGTGACCTTCCAGTTGGTGGTGCTGCCGAAGTCGCTGAAATCCTCATAGCGCAGGGCGAAGCCCAGGCTCAGGTCCTTGATCACGTCCGCTTCGGCGTCGGCGTAGAAGGCGTAGTTGCTGCGGGGGAACTGGCCGGCATCGGTGGGCGTGAAGCCCGGCATGCCGTTGGACCCCACCGGCACATAGGCCGCGTAGGCGCCGGAGGTGTAGGAGGCGGCGTCGCCCGGAGTGATGGTGTAGGTCTCACGCCGGTATTCGGCGCCACCGGCCAGGGTCAGCGGGCTGGCCAGCCAATCGATATGGACCGGGTAGGTCAGGTCCAGGTTGAGGTCCGTTTCCTCCTGCGTCTGGGTGCCCACGTAGAACTGCGTGGGGCTGCTGGGGCCCAGCGAGGGGTTGACGGTGTTGACCATGTTGTACCGCACCTCATCCCGGCCATAGCTGGCGCTGGCGTCGATGATCAGGCCGGACTTGAGGGTGGTCTTGTAGCCGCCGGTGATGCTGCTATCCAGGATGTCGCCGTAGAACCAGGGATGGTAGCCGCCGGGATAAACGCTGGCCCAGGAGAAATTGCCACCGCTGGTCAAGGGGAAGGTCGTGCCCAGCCAACTGCTGACCGGGTCGCGGTAGTAGAAGCTTTCCTTCTCGTTGCTGTGGCCGAAGTTGCCGAACAGATAGATCTTGGAATTGTCGGTCAGGTCGATGCCGCTGTTGATGAACAGGCGTTCCGCCTCCACCGCGTTATCACCCCAGCGCTGGTTGGGTGTGGGGTAGCCCTTGGGGCCGGGATCGTAACCCGACGCTTTCAGGGCGGTGACGTCCGTGCGCTCCACCCCGCGGTCGGTGGGGTCGTTCTTCTGGTATTCGGCGCTGATGTTGACGAAGCCCTTGTCGCCCAGGGGCAGGCCGGAATTCACCTGGATATGGCCGGTGGCGCCGTCACCGGCATAATCCTGGCCCCATTGCACGATGACGCTGCCGCCGTGGTCGGCATCCTTCAGGGTGAAGTTCATGACGCCGGCGATGGCGTCGGACCCGTATTGGGCGGAGGCGCCGTCGCGCAGCACTTCCAACTGCTTGATGGCGATGGCGGGGATCTGGTTCAGGTCGGCGCCCTGCGAGCCCGAGGTCTGGGCGTCACCGGCGATCTGCACCAGGGCCGAGCGGTGGAAGCGCTTGCCGTTGATCAGCACCAGGGTCTCGTCGGGCGGAAGGCCGCGCAGCGTTGGCGGCCGCACGATGCCCGAGCCGTCATCACTGGAGAAATGGCCGACGTTGAAGGAGGGGACCAGGGTGCGGATCAGGTCCTGCGTGTCGCTGCCCGCCTGCCGCTCCAGGTCTTCCGGCGTGAAGACGTCGACGGGCGAGGGACTGTCGGCCACCGACCGGTCGATGCGGCGGGTGCCCGTGACGACGATGTCGGTGAGGTCCGTATTGTCCGCAGGCGCCGTCGCGGCCCAGGCGGTGGATACCAAGGAGGTCGATGCCAGAAGCGTCAGGGCGGTAAAGGCGCGCAGACGACGCCATTCATGCGCGGTGGCCCGCGCATTGCCGCAAAATCCCATATGAAGTCTCCCAGATTATCGTTGCGATACGTTTCTGGGTCGCTTCGTGGTGATTTTCCCCATGCCCGTCTTTTCTTTCCAGAAAGCCTACGGGACGCGACTTAGGGTTGGGGATGCGACATTTCGCCTTCGGCTGAATGTTCTATGACAGGGGCGTGACGATGCCCCCAAAGGGTCAGCGCAGCAGGGGGCTGTCCGGCGGCACCGCCAGGGTCAGCCAGCCCTCGTCCACGAATGCGGGCAGCGCCAGCAGGGACTCACCCCGGCAGGGACCCTCGATGCACAGGCCGGTGTCGGCATCGAAATGGGCGCCGTGGGCGTAGCACAGGATGCGCTGGCCGTCGCCGGACAGGAAACGGTCCTTGCGGTATTCCAGGGGCACGCCCTGGTGCGGGCAGTGGTTGTGGTAGACCAGCACCTGATCGCCCCGGCGCAGGGCGAAAACGGTGTCGCGGCCGACCCCGGCCGGGTCGAAGCCCCGCGCCTGCCCGGCGGGCGGCAGCGCGTCCACCGGACACAGCACAACCTTGCCCCGGGGGGCGGAGGCGCCCCCGGGGTTTTTGGTGTCGGCGGTCACCTCAGTGCGCGCCGCCCTTGGGGGGTGGGCCGCTGGGGAACCACTTTTCCCGGGCCGTGAACAGGAACAGCTGCGAGGTGTCCGCGCCCGCGGGACGGTGGCGCGCTTCCCAGCTGTCGTCGTGCAGGTCCATGTCGGCGTCGTACTCCACGTGGCAGCCCAAGGGGCTGTTGAAGTACCAGAACCAGTTCGATCCGAAGAAGTGGCGGCCCGGACCCCAGAAGGTGGTGTAGCCCTTGGCCTCGAACCGGGTGCCGGCCAGCAGCACCTCCGTCCCGCTGCCCATGTGGAAGGTGAAATGCTCCACCCCCTTCATGAAGGGCGGCGTCTGGATCAGGAACAGGGTGTGATGGTCCTCCGTCCCCGCCGGGCGCAGGAAGGGGCCCACGCCGGTGAACTTGTCCGTCACGCGGAAACCCAGGCGGTTGACGTAGAAAGCCTCGGCCTGCTCCATGTTGGGCACGAACAGCACCACATGCGATAGGGTGCGCGGCTCCGCCTTCATGTCGATGTCGATGCCCACCTGGTTGGGCCCGCGCTGTGGGGGATGGCCGGGGGCGTTGGTCAGGTCGGCCGGGGCGGTGAACGGCCGGCGGATGGTCAGGGCGAAACTGAGGTGGAACCCGGAATCGTCGTCGGCGTGCACGCTGCCGCCCTCGCCCCGGCGCACTTCGCGATCCTTGGACAGCTCGGCGGCGATGGCCTCCAGCGTCTCCGCGTCGCCCACGCCGTAGACGATCTCGCGGATGGACGGGGCGGGGCCGATGGCCGGGGGCAGGCGGGGATCGTCGGCGGCGCGAATGATGACGCAGGTGCCGTCCAGCGCCTCAAACCGGCCGTCGCCGGCGGGCGTCAGGCCATAGTCCGTCAGGTATTGGCTGCAGGCGTCGACATCGTCGACACCGAACACCAAGGCGTCCGGTCCGATGATATTCATGAGGCGTTCATCTCCCGAGTTGGGGCGCCCTCTCCTCCGGGGCGATCCACGCCGAACCTTAAAGGGGCGGTCGCCCTTGATAAAAACCGTTCCTTTCCATGCGCATGTATGGATGAAACCGATGGGTCAGACGGCGGCGGCTATGCGCGGGGACGATAAATTCGCAGCGGAAATATCCATTTCCCAACGTCCCGCCTGGCCGCCTAGCGTTCCCTCAACAAGAACCCAGGGAGGGGAGACCAAGCCATGCCGCGCACCTTCGTCCGCTGTCGCCGCCTGTTCACCGGGTTGGAGGATGGCGCCCGTGCCGACCAGACCCTGGTGATCGAGGATGGCCTGTTCACCCATGTCGGCCCCACCGTGGACGCCCCCGCGCCGGGCGCCGCCGACACGGTGATCGATGCCGGCGACCGTTTCGTCATGCCCGGCCTGGTCGATGCCCACACCCATATCGTCTTCGGCAATGCCCGCAGCGAAGAGGATATCGATTTCTGGGGCACGCCGGAGTTCCGGGCCCTGCGCGGCCTGTTCTTCGCGCAACGGGTGCTGGCGGCGGGCTACACCTCCATCGTCGTGCCCGGGGACGCCGGCAACTGCAGCATTTCCGTCCGCGACGCCATCAATGCCGGCCTGTTCACCGGCCCCCGCATCGCCGCCAGCAGCTGCGTCATCGCCAATCGCCACAGCCTGAATGACTGGTTTCCCGAGCATGTCGGCACGCCCGACTATGTGACGGGCCGCCTGTGCACCACGCGCGACGCCCAGATCGAGGAGGTGCGCCGCCAGGCCAAGGCCGGGGTGGACGTCATCAAGATCGCCATGGACGGCACCCATTTCCGCGAGGATGGCACCCACATCGCCGCCTTCACGCAGGACGAGATCGGCGCCATGGTGGCGGAGGCCCACCGCCTGGGCAAAAAGGTGGTGACCCACGCCTATGGGAAAGAAGCGGTGCTATACGCCGCCCGGGCCGGGGTGGACGTCATCAACCATGCCTTCTTCGCCGATGATGAGTGTATCGAGGCCATGCTGACGTCGGGCAGCCATGTCAGCCCCACCCTGACCTTCCTGCGCAACAACGTGGAGTTCGGGCAGCCGCATGAACCCACCGCCGGCTCCGGCTACCAGGGCGCGCAGCGCCGCATCATCGAGGTGGCGACGCGTACCCTGACCCGCATGCGCCAGGCCGGCGTGCCCTTCATGACCGGCAGCGACAGCGGCTTCGCCGTCACCCCCTACGGCGAATGGCATGCGCGCGAGATCGAGATTCTGGTGGACTGGCTGGGGTTCACGCCCGCCCAGGCCCTGCGCGCCGCCACCAGCGTCTCCGCCCGCGCCATGCCGCGGGGTCACACCCTGGGCGCCATCGATCTTGGCCGGCGGGCGGACTTCATCGTCGTGGACGGCGATCCGCTGGCCGATGTCGCCGTACTCCAGCGGCCGGGCGCCATCACCGCCGTCCATATCGGTGGCGTACCGGTCGCCGTGGAGGCGCGGCGCTATGACCCCTACAAGGTCACCCATCTCAGCAGCCTGAAATGGACGGACGTCTACACCCGCGACCGTGCCGCCGAGCTGGGCCTGTGGCACAGTGCGGCTCAATAAGTCGCCTTGAGGGAGAACGCGATGACCGTGCTCAGCTGCGCCGTGGCGCTGAAACTGGTTGAGGCCATCCTGGCCGAGGGCAAGGCGCGGGGCTTCGCGCCGCTGACCGCCGCCGTGCTGGACGCTGGCGGCCATGTGGTGGCGCTGGCGCGCGACGACGGGTCCAGCCTGCTGCGGCCGCAGATCGCCACGGGTAAGGCCTGGGGGGTGCTGGGCATGGGATTCGGCGGGCGGGAGCTGGCGCAGCGGGCCGCCAAGATGCCGGCCTTCTTCACCGCCGCTATCGAGCTGGCCGACGGCAAGATGGTGCCGGTGCCGGGCGGGGTGCTGATCCGCGATGCCGGCAACCGCATCGTCGGCTCGGTTGGCGTGTCCGGCGACACCTCCGACAATGACGAAATCTGTGCCGTCGCGGCGCTGGCGGTGGTGGGCGGCCCGCTGGGCCTGAAGGCTGACACCGGTGCCGCCTGAGCCTTTGGGCTGGTGCGCCCTTACTGCTGCACCAGCTCCACCCGCCGGTTCTGCGCCCGCCCGTCGTCGCTGTCGTTGGCGGTGACGGGGGCCAGGGAGGCGACGCCCTTGGCCGTCATGCGGCCGGGCGCGACGTGGTAGGTGCCGGTCAAGGCTTGTACCACGGCGTCCGCCCGCTTTTGCGACAGGTCCAGGTTGTGGGCGAACTGCCCCTGGCTGTCGGTGTGGCCCACGATGTAGACCTTGAGCGCCGGGTTGGCGGTCAGCAGCTTGGCCATCTCATCCAACTGGGCCTTGGATTCCGGCTTCACCTCCGCCTTGTCCGTGTCGAAGTATAGGCCGTACAGCGCCACCTTGCCGCTGGCGGCCAGGCTGTTCTTCATGGTGGCGCTGTCCATGACCTGCACCTGGCCGGTCTGCATGGGCTGGACCTCCACCACCTCCTCGTTCACCAGGGTGCGTTGGTTGGACCCGTCCTCCATGATGTGCAGGAAGACGTAGGCGTCACCCCGCGGCCGAGGCAGCTTTTGCCAGGATGGTCCGGTGGGACCCACCGAAGGCGGCGTCGCCCTTACCCCGGGGCAGCACCTTGCCGGAGTTGATGACCAGGCTTTGGAAGTCATCGCCGCATTCGTCCTTGGCGCAACGGAACAGCGTCTGGAAGCCGGCTTTCTGCAGCGCGTCCTGATAGTTGCGCTCCACCTCCAGCGCCGATTTGCCGGCGCCGATGGTGTACCAGACCCACGTGATCTTGCCCTCCAGGTGCAGGCCCTCGGCCTTGTCCGCATCCTTCACCGGCCGGTCGGGCAGGAAGACTTCGTCGAAATCCTTGTGCTCATAGGCAGTGATAGTGGCGCCGGCGAAACGCGAGACCAGCGGATGGTCCTTCGATCCAGGAACGTCTCCGGCGGCCAGTGCTGGCATGGCCGCCAATAACGGCAAGGCGAGCGTCAGTATTGCACGGCGACTGCGCGCCTTAACGGAATGATAACGAGTGGAAGTCGTCATGATCGCCCAAGTCCGCTGTCGTGGTTCACGAAATGACGGATCTGGATAGGGCGCTGTCTCTTGCCGGGCAAGGGTAACAGTCCAATTCTGGACTGGGTATATCGCCGGGAATACGATGTTGGGGTTAAAGACCTGTGCGTCCGGCAGACGAGAGGACGCTTGCGTCCCCTCGCCATTAACATCTCAGTGATGGTGATGCCCGCCGCCGCCGGTGGCGAAGGGGTGGCGCTCGGCTTCCTCCGCCTTGGCCGTCAGCAGGGCGATGGCGGCCGGTGTCGTTGGGAAGGGGCCTTGCCACACCGTGCGCAGGGCGCCCCGGCTGTCCACCAGGACCAGCAGCGGCCCCTCCGGCGCGCCGCCGATGGTGCGATAGGCCACGGCCGCCTCCGGGCTGGTGCTGCCGCAGGCGGTCGCGGGCGGGGCCCGGTCGGGATCGGTGCTGACGATGACCGGCACCACCGGTGTCGCCTGCACCGCCGCCAGGGCTTGAGGGGAGACCTCGGCATAACCGATGGCCAGCAGCAGGGGGTGGCCGGCCAGATCGGCCAGGCTACCGGCCCGGGC
This sequence comes from Nitrospirillum goiasense, assembly GCF_034427435.1. Lineage (NCBI taxonomy): Bacteria > Pseudomonadati > Pseudomonadota > Alphaproteobacteria > Rhodospirillales > Azospirillaceae > Nitrospirillum > Nitrospirillum goiasense. Next base: position 37,257 of record NZ_JAXQNP010000001.1, read on the forward strand.
CAGGGCGCCACCGGCTGGGCAGCTCAGGTCCAGTTCCGGGGGGGGCATGCCCCAGGTCCACACCCCCTTGGCCTCCGCCACCGTGGTGCCGCTGTTCAGGGTGTGGATGTAGTCGATCAAGGCCCAGCGCTCGTCCTCCGACAGTTGGTCGGCGAAGGCCGGCATGACCGGCTTGCCGTCGGGGTCGGGCATGCCGTGGGTCAGCCACCAGAAGATGTCGCCCTCGCTATGGTCCAGCAGGTGGTGCGCGGTCAGGTCGGCCGGCGGGACGCTCAGCTTGGCCGCGTCGGGCCCATCACCGGCGCCCCCCGTGCCGTGGCAGCGGGCGCAATGGCCGGGGAACAAGGCGGCCCCCTGCGCCACCGAGGCGGCGGTGAACCCGGTGGGGGAGGACCAGTAGCTGGTGGGGAAGGCCTCCACCGTCAGCAGGTCCAGGTCGGGGACGCCGAACCAGAAGGCCGCCCCGGCTGCGACCAAGGCCGGCAGGCGCAGGGCCAGGGCGGGTCGGCGCCAGGCTCTGGGCCAGGGTGGCAGGAGGGTCAACACCAGGGCCAACAGGCCCAGGCCGGTCAGGGCGATAGCCTTCCAGGCCATGCCGCCGTAATCGGGATCGGACAGGATCTCGCCGCTCAGCTTGCGGGCGAAGGGCCACAGCGGCTGGTCATGCACGCCCGGCACGACGCTGGCCAGCCAGGCGGCCAGCGCGACCACGGCGGTGCCCAAGGCCAATTCCACCAGCACGCAGGCCCGCAGCGCCGCCAGCGACACCGTGCCCCGCGCCAGGCCCGGGGCGATGCGCCAGCGGTTGAGCGCGGCGCAACCCAGCATCAGGGCGAACAGTCCGGCCTTGGCGATGGCGATGTGGCCGTAGGTGGTGCCGATCAGGCCGGCCAGGTTGCCGATCAGCGTCACGCCGTTCAGCAGGGCGGTGGCCGCCAGCAAGGTGACGCAGGTGACGCCCAAGGGCGAGAAGCGCACGGCCAGGTCGGCCGCCAAGCTCCGGCTTGACAGGGCCATCAGCAGGCCCGCCATGCCACCCAGCCAGGCGCCGGCGGCCAACAGGTGCAGCACCTCCGCCAACAGGCCGGGCAGGCTGGCGGTGTCCAGGGTGACGGCGACATGGCCGACACCGGCATGCAGGGCCAGCGACAGGCCCAGCAGGGTCGCCAGCGTCCGGGTGGACGCCCGGCGACCCACGGCCAGCGCCGCGACCAGCAGCGCCAGCCGCAGCAGCATGACGTGGCCATAACGGGTGGCCGCCGTGGGGGCGAGGGCGCCCATCACGGCGGCGGGGTCGGCGTTCCCCACGAACACCGCGGCCTGCGCCACGAACCAGGCCAGGCCCGCTGCCAAGGCCGCCGCCGTCGCCCGCCCCGTCCAGCGGCGCAAGGTGACGGTCAGCCCGTCGCGGGCAGGGCCTGGCGGGGCTTTGCCCACCACCAGCAGGGCGAAGGCGGGCAGGCCCCAGGCGGCCAGGGCCAGGGCGATGTGTAGCGCCCGGGCGATGGCCAGGCCGGTTTCCAACGTGCTCATGGGAACTGTTTAGGCGCCTTACTTCTGAACCTCAAACGTGAAGCTGCCCTGGGACTTGTGGGTGTCGACCGAGGTGACGGCCCAGTTCACGGTGTAGGTGCCGGGGGCGGCGCCGTCGATGCTGACGATCAGGTGCTTGGCGTCGGCCGGATCGGTGTGGGTGTCGCCCTTGTCCACCTTGGCCCCGTTCGGACCGGGCCCGGTGACGGTGATGGTGCTGAACTTGGGTTCCAGATCCTCGGTGAACCAGGCCTCCACCTGCGTCGGCGCGGCGGTGGTGCCGCTGGCGGTGGGGACGGAGCGCTTCAGGTGGGCATGGGCGGCGGCGGTGCCGGCCAGGGCCAGGGCGATGACGAAGGCGGCGGCGGCCGCGACGGTGCGGGAGGTCATGGGACGTATCCTTGAAGTGATGGGGAAACGGGTGACGTGACCGGCATTACGGCGGCGCGTATCAGAGCGACACTTTCAGGCCGCCGAAGAAAGTCCGCCCTGGGAAGGGATGATAGAGGAAGTACTTCTCATCATTGAGATTGTCGACGCCCAGGTCCAGCGTCAAATTGTCCAGCACCTTGTAGTTGATGTGGACATCGGCGACCAGGAAGCTGTCAAAGGCGCCGAATACCTTGGCGACGCTGTCGGTATTGTCCAGCGTCGAATACTGCTTTCCACTGTAGCGGCCGGCGATGGTGAAGGCCCATTGCTCATCCGGCCGGTATGTCGCGGCCAGCGTGACGCGCCAGTCGGGGACATAGGGCACATGCTTGCCCGTGGCTGTGGTGCCGGCGCTGCTGGCGAAGTTGGGATCGGACAGGATGGTGCTGTCGACATAGGTGACGCTGCCCGACAGCTCCAGCCCCTTGACCAGCACGTCCTGCTGGCTGGCCGCCAGCTCCACACCGCGGTTGCGCACCTCATCCACGTTGACGGTGTAGCTGACCGGCGTGGCGCCCGTCAGGAAGGCCGTTTGCGCGATCAGGGCGTCGTGCGTGTTCTCCTGGAACAGCGACAGGCGCACCCGCCCGCCCGCCAGGGGGCCATCGGTGAACGTGCGCTCCACCGCCAGCTCGCCGCTCAACACCCGCTCCGGCTTCAGGTTGGCGTTGGGTGCCGTGTAGGTCGTGCCCGTCTGCACCAGTTGATAAAGCTCGCTGACCGTGGGGAAGCGGTAGGCCTCGCCGAAGGAGGCGGTGACGTGCCATTCGGCGGCGGGCGTCCAGGTCAGGGTGGCCTTGGGCGAGAAGGCGCCCGTCTCCGTGTCCGGCTGCTCCACCCCCTTGCCGCCGCTGTAATTATAGCCGTCGAAGGCCTGCCAGCGTTCCAGCCGGCCGCCCAGGGTCGCGGTCCAGTCGGGCAGGAAGGTCCATTCGTCCTGCGCCCACAGGGCCAGGGTCTGGGTCTTGCCCCGGCCGCTGCTGTACAGGCTCTGTCCCTGGTCGCTGCCGCCCTGCCAGGTGGCGGTGCTGTAGGTGGGGTTGACCAGCTCATACTGGTCGGCGTGCAGGCCGGCGCTGACCGTGTTGGACGGCGTGGTGCGCCACAAGGCCTTGGCGTCCACGTTGCTCCAGTTGGTGCCATCCATGCGGGCGATGCGGCCGGCGGTGCTGAAGCCGGTGCCGCTGGCGGTCACGCCGGTGGGGGTGCGCTGGATGTCGTCCAGCATCTCGTAATGGCTGGCCGTGACCTCCGCATCCCAGGGGCCCTTGCTGTCGCTGCGCAGGGTGACGCTCTGCGCCAGGTGGCTTTGCCACAGGCTGTACTTGCCGCTGGCGAAGCCGGACAGGCCGGCGAAGGTGGCGGCCCCGGCGCTGTCGCGCAGATAGGTCTGCACATCCGAGGTCGCGTCGTTCTGCCAGTACCCCAGCGTGTAGTTCAGGCGCCAGACCGGCGACAGGTCATACCCCAGCTTCAGCTTGGCGTTGGTCATCTGGGTGTGCAGCAGGCCGCTGGCGCCCACCACGTCGGCCACGGCCCCCGTCTTGTTCAGCGCCAGGAAGGTGCCGCTGGTGCCCGCTGGCACCTTGCCGTTGGTGACGAAGCTCAGCGGCTGGCTGTCGCTATCCTGGTAGTTGGCGCTCAGCGACCAGGTGAAGCGCCCCATGCGATCGCCGACATGGGCGCTGGTCTGCGAGGTCACCAGGTCCTTGTGCGTGCCGTACAGGCCGAAGCTCTGCACCGCTTCCGACTGGCGGGCGTCGGCCTCCAGTTTGTCGGGCGTGCGGGTGGTGATCTGCACCACGCCGCCCATGGAATTGCCGGCGTAGGCGGCGGAATAGGGGCCATAGAGCACGTCGACCCGCTCGATCTCCTCCGGCGCCACCAGGCCCCAGCGCGGTGCGCCGATGGTGTTGTTGTTGGCGATCAGGGCGGAGATCAGTACGTCGTCGGCATAGACCAGCGTGCGCGCGCTGGAGTTCACCCCCCAGGTGCGGGTGGCCAGCACGGCCTGGGTGTCGCCGTTGTTGCGTTTGCGCAGGAACAGGCTGGGCAGGTATTTCAGCGCGTCCTCGCTGTCCAGGACGTTCTGCGTTTCCATCACCGCGGCGCCGGTGACGCCCACCGCCGTCTGCGGCGCGGCGTACCGCTCCATGGCGGGTCGGTCGGCGGTGATGACGATGGCGTTGGCGGCCAAGTCCATGTCGGCGTCATCGGCGTCGGGGGCGGCGCCAAGCGCGGCCAGGGACGGACCAGCGGCCAGGCCGGCGCCCAGGGCGACGGCGGCGGTGAACAGGCGGCGCGACACGCGCCGGGAGGGGCGAACCATGAGAAGGCGATCCTTCGGGGAACGGCCGGCGGCGGCCCGGATGATCCAGGCGACATGGCCGTTCAGGACAAGGGGCCGGCGCCCGTCCCGCGGAGGGGACGGAGCGGCGGGCTATGGCTGGGATGCCCGGAGGCCGCGACGCGTCGCGGTATCGCACTATGGATGGGTGAGGAACCCCGGGCGCTCAGGCGGCCAGGGGCGGGGCGCGGGCGCCCGGCGTGCCCGGCAGGCGTGACCGGGGACGGCGTGCCCGCGTGACGGGGCGCCAGGCCTGGCGGATGCGCCGGATGGGCAGGACCAGGGCCAGCAGCAGCAGGGGGATGGCCAGCGCCGCCAGGGTGGCGAAGGCGCAGGGGCCCATATGGTCCTGGTCGCCGCCCGCCCGATGGTCGTGGGGGGCAGCCTGGCCCGGCGTCGCCAGACCGCCTGCTTCCGCATCGGGGTGATGGTGGTGCGCATGGGTGGACGGGGCGGCGGCCAAGCCGTCATCCACGGGGGCCGTCCCCATCACATGGTCCATCAGGTCATGCACACCGGGGCACAGCATGAACGGGGCCGGCCCGCCGGCGGTGTTGACCATGTAGCCGACGGGGATCAATCCACGCAGCAGCACCGCCGCCAGAACCACCCAGGCCCATGCCCTCGGTGCCCGCCGGGCGCGACCGAGGTCCAGGAACCTCAGCGCGGCGGCCAGCGCAGCCGACAGGGGAAGGAGGGGGAAGGCGTCATAGCGCTACTTATGTGAGTTATTTAGATGTTGGTTGGCAACCGAAACGATGTGCTGGCCAGCATCCTATTCCGGCCGCCATTTGTCCACCCTGAGATGGATCAAGCCGGCCATTTCCTTGGAAGCGTGCCTGGACCGGTGGTCGGGTGATCACCAGACCGGCCTCAGCCTGGCCTTTTCATTCCTACCGATGACGCAAATAGGCCCGCCCCCGGGGTGAACCAGGGGCGGGCCATTTACTCGCTAGACCTATCCGCAGATCAGAACTTGTAGCCGGCCGTCAGGCGATAGTACCGGCCCAGGATGGCACTGAAGTACCGCGTGGTGCTGTATCCCGCCTGCGGGAAGGGGACGTGGGAGTTCAGCACGTTGTCCACGTTGAAGCGCAGGCGATAGCCGCCCTCGAACTCATAACCGGCCGAGGCGTTGTACATCACATACGGGTCCATGATCGGGTACTGGTAGTTGGACAGCGGCGTGTTCACGCTGATGCGGGTTTCACTGTAGTACTGGGTCTGCCACAGGAAATCAAAGCCGCCATTCTTATAGTTGATGTTGGCGGTGAAGTTGTTGCGCGGCTCTTGCACACCACCTACGGTGTACTGCTTGTCACCCGTGCCAACCTTGTAATAATGGCTGAAGGTGTGCAGGTAGTTGACGCTGAAGTCGATGGCGCCGTAATTGTCCGGCAAGCCGACGTCGCTGAGGTTGAAGGCGTAGTCCAACGCCGCCTGCAGGGCCTTGAAGCTTTCGATGGCCGCGTTGTAGTAGCCCTCCGACACCGACGTCACCTGGCCGGTGCTGTCGCGGGTGAAGGTGTTGCAGAAGGAGTTGCCCGGGGCGCCGTCATAGCAGGCGTCCAGCAGGTCCGTGGCGCCGAGCTGCGAGATCTCATTGCTGATATCGATGCTGATGTAGTCGGCGGACAGCGTCAGCCCGGGAGCGTAGCGTGGACGCAGCACGGTGCCCACCGTCCAGCTGTCGGCGATCTCGTTCTGCAGATGCGGGTTGCCGGAGCTGGTGCCCGGGATGGTGAAATCGACAATGTTGGAGGTGAAGGGCTGGGTGATGCCGGCCTTGGCGCAGTTGGCCGCGCGATTGGCCGGGTTGGGGCCGCCGTTGATGTAGCGGGCGTCGCAGGGGTCGTTGGCGGTGTCGAAAATCTGGCCCGTTGGGCTGAAGGCTTCCGTCACGGCCGGGGCGCGGAACGACCGGGTGTAGTTGCCGCGCAGCTTGATGTCGGGGATGGGTTGATAGCTGCCACCGCCGGTGTAGGACCAGAAGGTGCCCGTCAGGTTGTTGTCGACCAAGCGGGCGGAGCCGTTCAGCTCCAGATTGTAGATCAGCGGCACCTTCATGTCCGGCGCCACAACGGGGATGTTGATCTCGGTGAAGCCCTCGTTGGTGTGGTACTCACCGGCCACCGGGTCGATGGGAATGCTGTTGCCGAACTGGGTACGGGTGCCATCGCCGTTCGGTTGGCCATAATAGAAGGCGCCGGGGTCGAAGGCCGTCGTTTCACGGCGGTATTCATAACCGGCGGAGAACTTGGCGTCGCCGGCCGGCAGGTTGATGATGGTGCCGCCAATGTCGGCCAGCACGTCGTACTGGGCGTTGCTCTGCTTGGGATGGGCAATGGCGGTGATGTAGTCCGTCGCCGCCTTGCTCGCCTGGTTGATGCCGAAGATGTTCAGCGGCGCGCAGGTGCTGCTCAGCGTGGCAATGGCGGCGTTGGTGTAGCCGGGGGCGCAGACGATGTTGCCGCTGCTGTCCCGCACCGCGTTGATGGCGTTGAAGAAGTTCTGCGTCACCAACTGCCGGTCGTCGTTCGACGTATCCGACTTGCCGTAGGTGCCCGTCACTTCCCAGTTGAAGGTGCGGTTGAGGGCGGAGAAGTCACCCTCCACGCCCGACACCACGCGATAGATGTCGGTCGTGGTGCGGAACGCGCCGGTGGCCAGGTCCGTGTTGGCGCGCGCCATGTAGAAGGTGCTGGGGTCGGCACCGGCCGCGGTCAGATTATTGATGATGGTCTGGCGGTCAGCGGCGCTCAGATAGGGGTTGTTCGTGTTCAGGATAAGATTGCCGTTGACGTCACCCGCACCACCGAACAGGGCGGTGTTGTAATAGGGCTGGTCGCGCAGGTTGGCGGCGCGCAGGTGGCCGTACCACAGCTCGGTATTGAAGCGGATATGGTCGGTCAGGTCGTAATGGCTGAGCAGCGTGACCTGGGTGCGGTTGCTTTCCGTCAGCAGGTTGCCGAAGTCGCCAATGGGGAAGCCGCTGCCGCCCGCCTGATAAAGGGAGCTGCCCGTCAGCTGGCCATTGACGAAGGGCGTCAGCTGGCCATTGGGGCCAAAGAACAGGGCCTGTCCGGCATCGTTGGTGATGGCGGATGAAGCCTTGCCCCGGGAAATGGGCACGCCGTCGTCCACCATGGGCATGCCGGTGTTGGTGAAGACGTTGTAGTGCTCACCACCGGAGTAAAGTTGTTGGGTGAACGTCTGACCCTTGGTGGCGCTGCCGAAGAAATTGCCGGCGCTGCCAGCCGTGCCCTTGCGATCCTCGTTCGTCAGGCCGTTCTGTTTGTCGTACTGGACGGCGACGGTGACGTTGCCACGGCCATTGTTGAAGTTCTGGCCCAGCACGGCCGAGGCGTTGTAGTCGGCGGCGTCGCCATATTCCGACAGGCCGCTGGACACGCTGACGTCGGCGCCCTGGTAATCCTTTTTCAGGATGATGTTGACGGTACCGGCGATGGCGTCGGAACCATAGGTCGGGGCACCACCCACCGCCACGACATCCACGCGATCAACCAGGGCCGTCGGAATGGCCGACAGGTCCACCGGGCTGCCAGCCACGGAGCCGAAGATGGACGAGCTGGCGGAGGAGACGAAACGGCGGCCGTTGACCAGCGTCAGGGTGCGCTGGGACCCGAGGTTGTACAGGTTGACGTAGGTCTGGCCGGCGCCAAAGGAACCCTGGCTGCCCACCGGGCTGTTGGCCGGCACGCTGAAGGCCGGCAGCTCTTGCAGCGCCTGACCCAGGTTGGTGAAGCCACGCTTGCTGATCTCGTCCGAGTTCATGACCTCGGCGGGCTGCATGGTGTCGAAGTTGGTGCGCTTGATGCGCGAGCCGGTGATGACGATTTCGTTGAGGGAGCTGGACGGCGCCCCGCTGGTGGCGCTCGTGTCGTCCGAAGAGGCGGACTGGGCCACCTGCGTCTGCGGCGCCGGGGTCGGGGCTGCCTCCCCACCCTGCTGCGCCCAGGCGCCCGACGCGGCACCCACCGTGCCGATGGCCGCGCCCACCATCAAAGACAGGCGCAGACGGTTAAGCTTATGGAAAAAAAGCGAAGATTGGGTAGACCGACCCATCATTTGCCCCCGTTGTTCTTTAGACCCGTTTGTAGGTCCATCAAAATTTAAGCGGCGGCTCAGGGTCAATGCGGTTTTGTTGCTCATTGGTTAACGTTTTTGGTTTGCGTCGCAAGAATGCAACACAAGCCACGCATATATATAACTTTCTGGTGCGGTTGTTTTGCCGCACCCCCTCCGTTTCGGGATACCGCTAACAGGGCGTGAGGGCTTCACGCGTCGATGGATGCCTAAACGCGTAGCGCGGCACTGCCCGCGACCCGTCACCGGACAAAGAACCGAGGCGACTCAGGCGCTTCGGCTGCACGCCGCGTCCCACCCCAATGCCAGGGCGCCGGCCATGCCGGACTCGCCGTCCAGGCCCGGTGGGACGATGAAGTCGGTAAGGTCGCCGGTGACGAGGGGGTGGTCGATATAGCCGCCGATGTGGCGATGGGCATGATGGCGGACGCTGCCCAGCAGGCCGGGCCGGGCGGCGACACCGCCGCCGATGACGATGCGCTGGGGCGACAGGGTGAACAGCAGGTTGGCGGCCATCTGTCCCAGATAGTCGCCGACCAGGTCCCAGACGGGATGGTCGTCGGCCAGGTCTGTGGCGGGGCGGCCGACGCGCGCCTCAATGGCGGGGCCGCAGGCCAGGCCCTCCAGGCAATCGCCGTGATAGGGGCAGTGGCCGGTGTAGGGATCGCGGGCGGGGTCGCGCCGCACCAGCAGATGGCCGCCCTCGGGATGGACCAGGCCGTGCTGTGGGCGACCGCCGACCACCACGCCCACGCCGATGCCGGTGCCGACGGTGACGTAGACATGGCTGTCCAGGCCCTGGGCCGCGCCCCAGCGGCCTTCGCCCAGGGCGGCGCCGTTGACGTCGGTGTCGATGGCGACGGGCACGCCGCCGGGCTTCAAGTCACGCAGGGCGCCGGCCAGGGTGTCGCGTACGGGCGCGCCGGTCCAGCCGGGCTTGGGCGTGCGGGTGATGGCGCCATAGCCGGGGCGCCGGGGATCGAGTTGCAGGGGCCCGAAGCTGGCGATGCCGACGGCGTCCAGCCCGCCCATGCGGCCGGCCAGGTCGCGCAGGGTGTCGGCGCAGCGTGCCAGCGTCTCCTGCGGGCTGGTGGTGGGGATGCGGACGGTGTCGATGGATTTGGGCCGCGCGGTGCCGTCCATGACGGCCGCCCCGACGATGGCCTTGGTCCCGCCCAGCTCGATGGCGCCGATGCGCTTCATGGCGCGACCTCGGGCGTGGGCTCTTCCGTCACGATCCATCGCGTCTGCCAAGGTGCCAACGGTAGCGCCGTCAGGTCGATGGCGGTTTCCGACACCGCGTCCCGCCAAGCGCCGGTGGTGGCGGGCAGCGACACGGTCACGGCCTGGCCGGTCAGGTTGGCCAGGCACAGGACCGCCCGCGCCCCCACCCGCTCAAATCCCAGGATGCCGGGCGGAAGGCCAGCGAGGGGGCGGGCGGGCTCAACGCCGTTCAGGGCGTCCAGCCTCGCCCGCACGCCGATCAGGCGGCGCAACGCGGCGTGGAAGGCCCCGGCGGCGGTGGCGCTGTCATTGCGGTCGGCGGCTCGGGACCAGTCCATGTCCGGCCGGTGCAGCCAGCGGCCTTCGCCCGCCGGCAGGCCGGCAAGCGGGGCGTTGGTCAAGGCGATCTCATCCCCCATGTACAGCACCGGCAGGCCGTCCAGGGCCAGGGTCACCTGGTACAATTGCAGCAGGCGCGCCAAGGCGCCGTCCGTGTCCGCTTCGCCGGGGCGTCCCTCGGGCCGCAGCCCCACCAGCGACGCCGCCATGCCGTTGGTGCTGGGGGCGCCATCGCCGTCCGCCTGGAAGGCGGCGCCCAGGGCGTAGCTGCCGGGCGTGGCGCCGGCGTAGAAGGCGGACACCCGGTGCAGCGTTTCCTGCGGGATCAGGGCCGCCAGGGCATCCCAGATGATGTCGTCATGGCAGCGGACATAGGTGATCCAGGCCGCCTGGCGGGGGCGCACCGCCAGGCGGTCCAGCAGGGCGTGGGCGGGGCCGGCGTCGCCGGTCGCCTGGGCCAGCCACAGGGCGGTCATCATGCCGTTGTTGTAGGCCAGGTGGCATTCATTGGCGGCCGGCAGCCCGGTGGCATCGTCCCGCCCAAAGAAGGACACGACGTCATCGGGATCGACGATGGCCTCGCCCTTCAGCAGCACGGCGGGTGCGGCGATGGCCAGCAGCGCCCGCCAGGCCCGCACCACCCAATGGGTTTGCGGCAGCCCGCGGCAGGCCGTGCCCGGCGCCTTCCACAGGAAGGGCGTGCTGTCCAGGCGGAAGACGTCCACCCCCTGGTTGGCCAGGTGCAGCAGAACCTCCAGCATCTCCTGGAAGACGGCGGGGTTGGCGTAATTCAGGTCCCATTGATAGGGATAGAAGGTGGTCCATACCCAGGCTTGGCCGCCGTCGCGGGCCAGGGTGGGCTCTGGCGTGAAATTGCCCGGCGCCGTCTTGGGGAACACTTGGCCCAGTGTCGCCTCATACGCGGCCACGGCCTCGGCACTCTCCAACACGTGGTAGTAGGCGCGGTAATGGGGGTCGCCGGTCCGCGCGGCCTGCGCCCAGGCATGGTCGCGGGCGGTATGGTTGCACACCACGTCCAGGCACAGCGCCATGCCGGCGCCATGCGCCGCCTGGGCCAGTGTCGCCAGATCCTCCGTCCGGCCCAGCCGGGGCTCCACCGCGCGGTAATCGGCCACGGCGAAGCCGCCGTCGTTGTCGCCCGCCTGCATGGCCAGCAGGGGCAGGGCATGCAGATAGGTGACGCCCAGATCCGCCAAATAGCCCAGTCGCGCCTGGACGCCGGCCAGCGTGCCGGCGAAACGGTCGACGTAGAAGCAGTAACCCAGCTGGTTGGGCCGCTGGAACCAGTCGGGTTCCGCCAGCCGGCGGGCATCCCGTTCCGCCAAGGGCGCCGGGCGGTTCAGCGCCGCCGTGGACACGACGTCGCGCACCCGGACCAGCCAATCCTCCACATCCGGAACCCCGGCATAAAGGCGGCGCAGCAGCGCCTCGGCCGTCGGCCAATGGCGGTCCAGGCGCTGGCGCAGGGACTCGGCCCGGCTGGGGGCCTGGCTGGAGGGGAAGGAGGTCATGCCGTTAAATCCCAGGATGATCGATAAAAAGACCGGCTGGCGGGCGTGTTTCCACGAGTAGAGAGCCCAAGGGCGGGCGCCCACCTGGGGAGGGGGAAAGGTGGGCCCCGCCAGCCGGTGCAGGGTCAGAAGCTGTATTTGACGCCGGTCTTGAAGGTGCGGCCGTTGATGGACCGCGCCAGCAGGATGCCGTTGCTGGGCACGGCATCGGTGGTGCCGTCCACCTCCGTCAGGCCCAGGGTGTTGAACAGGTTGTTGGCGGAAAAGGACCAGACGATGTCATTGGTCAGGTTGTAGGTGGCGAACAGGTTGACCTGGGCATATCCGGGCATCACCAGTTTGTTGGTGGTGTCGGCGTAGCTGTCGGTTGTGCCGATGATGTTCACGCCCACGCTGTAGTCGTTGCCCACATAGGACGGCGTGATCTGGTAGACGAAATCGGCCTGCCGCTGGGGCACGTTGCCCACATCGCTGGGGGTGATCTCATCCTTGGTGATGCGGGAATGGGTATAGGTGACGCCCGCGTCCAGCTGGAAGGCGCCATAGCGGTAGCTGGCCTCCAGCTCCGCCCCCTCCGCGTCATAGACGCGGGAGATGAAGCGCTGGGTGAGCGAGGTCACGTCCTGGTTGGCTTCCTCGGTATTGGCGTAGAAGCCGGTGAGGAAGACGCTGACGCCGATGTCCGACCGCCATTTAACGCCGCCCTCGGCCTGCTTCACCTTGTTCACGGCGTTCTGGTAGGCGGTGGAGCCGTCGGCGTTGATGGAACCGAAGGCCAGGCGGTCGGCGTTGGCGCGACCGCCCTCGCTGTATCGCACGAACAAAGCCAGGTCGTGATCAATCTCGTAGTTGGCGCCGATGGAATAGGAGATGTAGTGCCAGTCGTAGTTGACCGGGTTGGCCACCGACTGGTTGACCACCGGCACCGTCAGCTCCGGCACCTGCAGCACCCCGTCCTGGTTCACGTCAATGGCCGTTGTGCCGGTCGGACCGGCGTAGCTGCCCGAGGCATGGCCGTAATCGTAGCGCAGGCTGGCGTCCACCGTCAGCTTGTCCCACGCCCAGTTCACCGCGGCATAGGGCGCGTCGATGTCATAGTGCATGTCATAGCTGCGCACGCAGCAATTGCCCCAATAGGGCTCGCCATAGGCGACCAGGCCGTTGGAGGTGACGGTCTTGCCGCTGGCGTTCAGCACGTTCAGCAGCGCTCCGTCCTTGCCGTTGACCGTTTCCAGATAGGTGTTCCAGTGCCAGTCCATGTCGATGTTCTGGCGGGCCTTGTAATAGCCGAATGAGACGGCGCCCTTGCCCAGCGGCAAGGTGTCCAGCGTCTTGGTGATCTTCAGGTCGTTGGTATAGGTGCCCAGGTCGTTGAGCTTGACGTTGAACAGGGCGATGCGGGACGCCAGACCGTTGCCGCCCACGCTGCCGGCGCTGACCGTCTGGCCGGCGTTGGGGCCGCTGGCGTATTGCAAGGTGGCGCCGGCGCCACCTATCTCCGTCGCCAGGACGGAGGCGCGGTCCACCTCCTGCGGGTAGGGGCCGACGAAGTCACCGGTGTTGTCGGCCACGCGGAACTTGTCGTCCAGCGTCCAGCCGGGCGCCACCTCGAACTGGGCTTGGCCGCCGAACGCGGTGCTGACGGGGTGATAGCCGTCGCCGATGTTGGTGGTCAGGCGGTTGCCGTTGGCGTCTATCGCCAGGTCCTTGCGGAAATAGGGCGACTGGAAGGCGCCGCTCAGCGCGTCGAACCCGGCCAGGGAGGAGATGTGCGGGTTGCCGCCGCTGCCGGAAATGGCCAGCGGCACCGGCAGGTAAACGGGCGACCGGTCGTTCAGGTATTTGAAGTCCAGGCGGATGAAGCCCTTTTCCATGTCGTGGGTGACGTTGGCCTTCACCTGGCCGCCGTTCATGGCGTCGTCATAGCCGACGGAGCGCGGGCCCTCGCCGGTGTGGTAATAGCCGCCGACATGGAAGCGCCAGCCGGGGGCGATGGGACCGCCATAGGCGAAGTCGGCCCGCGTCTCGTTATAGTCCAGGCCGCGGGTCAGGCCGATGGCGCCGCCCTCCTTTTCGCCCGTGTCACTGACGAAGTTGATGACGCCGCCGGGCGCGTTGCTGGCGAAGGTGGAGGCGGAGCCGCCGCGGATGGCTTCCACCCGCGCCACGTTGTAGTCGGCGCGCAGATAGGTGTCGGCGGTGCCGAAGGCGATGTCGCCGAACTGCATGATGGGCAGACCATCTTCCTGCAATTGCAGGAACTTGGCGCCACCCGAGGCGACCGGCAGGCCGCGGACCGCGATGTTGGCGTTGCCTTCGCCGCCCGACGCCTCGGCACGGAAGCCCGGGATGTTGCGCAGGATGTCGGCGGCGCTGCTGGGGGACGACTGGGCGATCTGGTCCGGGTTCAGGGTGCTGACCGAGACGCTGGTGTTGAACTTGCTCTGCGGCAAGGCGGTGCCGGTGATGACGATCTCATCCAGGTCCAGGCCCTGCTGGCCTTGGTTCTTGGCGGGATCCTCGTCGGCCAGGGCGGGGGTGAACAGGGTGGGCGTGACGGTGACGGCGGCGCCCAACAGCAGGGCGCGGGCCAAACGGCGCTTCATGGCGATCTCCCTAGTTTGTCTTTTTTTGATTGTCGATTGCGGGCGGCCTCCCCGGCCACCTCTGGACGCCTTTACCCAAACACACGTTACAACCGATTGCAATAGTCTTTTGGAGTTCTGTTGCGCCACCCGAGGAGCACGGTGCTGGAATGTGCCGCAGGCTCGTTAATCTTTCTTAACCAAGGACTTGACGCCCGGCCTCGCGGTCATGCATCGGGCCGGGCAGGGCGCCCAGGCATTTATTTTTATACAACCGATTGCAATTTTCCGGTGGGGCGATCAAGGTGCGTCCGCTGGGGCCCGCCCCGGCATCAAGGATAAGCAAAAGTCGAAGGGAGGACGGGATGAACGGCGGCAGTCCGCTGGGGTCCTGGGATGTGGCGATCATCCTGGTGTATGTCGTGGTCATCATCGCCATCGGCCTTGCGGTCAGCCGGCGGCAAAGCACGGCGTCGGATTATTTCCTGGCCCACAAATCCAAGACCTGGCCCGTCATCGGGCTGGCCCTCCTGGCCTCCAACATCTCCAGCACCACGCTGATCGGGTTGGCCGGGGCGGCCTATGACCACGGCATCGCGGTTTTCGACTATGAATGGATGGCGGGCGTCGTCCTGGTCTTCTTCTGCATCTTCCTGCTGCCCTTCCTGCTGAAAACCGGGGTCTACACCACGCCGGAATTCCTGGAGCGGCGCTACGACCGGCGGTCGCGCCTGCTGTTTTCCGGCCTGACGCTGTTCCTGAACATCGCCGTGGACACGGCCGGGACGCTGTATGGCGGGGCGTTGATGTTCCAGCTGGCCTTTCCGGCCGTGCCGATGGGCGTCATCGTGCTGCTGCTGGCGCTGGGCGCCGGCATTTACACCACGGCCGGCGGCCTGGCCGCGGTCATGGTGACGGAAACCATCCAGGCGGTGCTGCTGCTGACCGCCGCGGCCGTCATCGCCGTCATGGCTTTCAACCAGGCGGGTGGCTGGGACGTGGTCATGGCCGCCACCAAGCCGGAGATGCTGAGCCTGATCCGCCCGGCCAGCGACCCGGTGCTGCCCTGGACGGGCCTAGTCACCGGGGTGCCGCTCATCGGGTTCTATTTCTGGTGCACCAACCAGTTCATGGTGCAGCGCGTGCTGTCGGCGAAGAGCATCGACCATGGCCGCTGGGGCTGCCTGTTCGCCGGGCTGCTGAAGCTGCCGGTGCTGTTCCTGATGGTGCTGCCCGGCACCGCCGCCCTGCTGCTGTTCCCCGGCCTGCCGCGGGGGGACCTGGTCTATCCCTCGCTGGTGTTCAAGCTGCTGCCGACCGGCGTGGTCGGCCTGGTCGTGGCCGGCTTCCTCGCGGCCATCATGTCGGCGACGGCCTCCACCTTCAATTCCGCCTCGACCCTGGTGACCATGGACTTCGTGCGCCTGCGCTGGCCCCACCTGGGGGAAAAGCGCCTGGTCGCCACGGGGCGGCTGGCCACCCTGGCCTTCATGGGCCTGGCCGTGCTGTGGGCCCCGCAGATCGCCCGCTTCGGCTCGCTATGGCAGTACCTGCAGGCCATCCTGGCCTATGCCGTGCCGCCGGTGGTGGCCTTGTTCCTGGTGGGCCTGTTCTGGACCCGGGCCAACGCCACCGGCGCCTTCGCCGCCTTCGCCGGCGGGTTGGCCCTGGGCCTGGGGCTGTTCGTCTATTGCGTGGTGCTGGGCAATGGCGGTCCGCATTTCCTGCTGATGGCGCCCCTGCTGGTCCTGGCCTCCGCCGTCATCCTGGTGGTGGTCAGCCTGCTCACCAGCGACGCGACGGCGAAAGACCAGGGCGCGAAAGAGGGGGGCGCGAAAGAGGGGGCGGCGCTGGTGTGGACGCCCGCCGTCTTCCGGGCCGAGACGGCCACCCTCGCGGGGCAGCCGTTGTGGATGAACTACCGCGTCCTGTCGGTGGGTCTGCTGGCCCTTACCGCGGTCCTGGTGTGGTGGTTCCGCTGACAACGCCGCTGCTGGCCCGCACCACCAGCTCGGTCGGCAGCATGACCGAGCGGGTGGGGCGGCCGGCGATCTGGGCGAACAGCAGGTCCACCAGCAGGCGGCCGCCGGTGGCGGTGTCCTGGCGCACGGTGGTCAGCGCCGGGTTGTAGAACGCCGCCATCTGGACGTCGTCATAGCCCACCACGGCCACATCCTCCGGCACCCTTAGGCCCTGGTCCTGAAGCGCGCGGATGGCGCTGATGGCGATGACGTCGGAACAGGCGAACACCGCGTCGAAGGTGGCGCCGCCGCAGATCAGGCTGCGCATGGCGGTCAGCGCGGCGGCGCTGGCGAAGCGCGTCGGCACATCCAGGGCCGGGTCGGGGTCGATGCCCGCCGCTGCCAGCGCCGCGACATACCCGTCGTGACGCAGGCGCATTTCCGGCACCGTCCGCTGCCCCAGGAAGACGATGCGCCGCCGTCCCTGGGCGATCAGGTGGGCCACCGCACGCTCGGCCCCCGCCTTGTTGTCGGAACCGACGGTGACATAATGCTGTTCCGGCAGCTGGGCGCCCCACACCACCAGCGGCAGGTTGCGATCCGCCAGCCGCTCCAGGCCCAGATGGGCGGTGCTTTGGCCGATGGCGATCAACCCGTCCACGCGCCCGGTATCCACCAGGTCGGCCATGCCCGACGCCCTGCCGGGGCCGATCTTGGACAGCAGCAGGTCATAGCCGTGGTCGGCCACGGCGTCGGCGATATGGCCCAGCAGCTCCAGGAAGAAGGGGTCGGAAATGGGCTGGTCGTGTTCGTGCAGCAGAGGGATGACCACCGCGATGGTGTGCGTGTGCCCCTTGCGCAGGCCCTGCGCCCTTGTGTCGACGCGGTAGGAGTGGGAGTCGACCAGGGCCTGGATGCGGGCCCGCGTTTCCTCATTCACCAGGGGGCTGCCCGACAGGGCGCGTGACACCGTGGATTTGGAAACCCCCGCCATGCGGGCGATATCGTCCATCTTCACGGCGCCCATCTTGGCCCTGGACTGCCCGCCATCCGGGGTGGCCGTGGAATGCGTCGTGGCCGCTGCGGCCGGCTTATCAGCCATGTCCCGATCCTGACAGTTCGATGAAACGACCATACACCGGCGGGGAACGCCTGCCGATGGTCACGCCGCGTCCCATCCCAATGCCAGGGCGCCGGCCATGCCGGACTCGCCGTCCAGGCCCGGCGGGACGATGAAGTCGGTAAGGTCGCCGGTGACGAGGGGGTGGTCGATATAGCCGCCGATGTAACGGTGGGCATGATGGCGGACGCGGTCCAGCAGGCCGGGCCGGGCGCCGACACCGCCGCCGATGACGATGCGCTGGGGCGACAGGGTGAACAGCAGGTTGGCGGCCATCTGTCCCAGATAGTCGCCGACCAGGTCCCAGACCGGGTGATCGTCGGCCAGGTCGGTGGCGGGGCGGCCGACGCGCGCCTCGATGGCGGGGCCGCAGGCCAGGCCCTCCAGGCAATCGCCGTGATAGGGGCAGTGGCCGGTGTAGGGATCGCGGGCGGGGTCGCGCCGCACCAGCAGATGGCCGCCCTCGGGATGGACCAGGCCGTGCTGTGGGCGACCGCCGACCACCACGCCCACGCCGATGCCGGTGCCGACGGTGACGTAGACATGGCTGTCCAGGCCCTGGGCCGCGCCCCAGCGCCCTTCGCCCAGGGCGGCGCCGTTGACGTCGGTGTCGATGGCGACGGGCACGCCGCCGGGCTTCAAGTCATGCAGGGCGCCGGCCAGGGTGTCGCGCACGGGGGCGCCGGCCCAGCCGGGCTTGGGCGTGCGGGTGATGGCGCCATAGCCGGGGCGCCGGGGGTCGAGTTGCACCGGTCCGAAGCTGGCGATGCCGACGGCGTCCAGCCCGCCCATGCGGCCGGCCAGGTTGCGCAGGGTGTCGGCGCAGCGCGCCAGCGTTTCCTGCGGGCTGGTGGTGGGGATGCGCACGATGTCGATGGACTTTGGCCGCGCGGTGCCGTCCATGGCCGCCGCCCCCACGATGGCCTTGGTCCCGCCCAGCTCGATGGCGCCGATGCGCTTCATGGCGACCCTTTCCCGTTCAAGGCCCTTTCCAATGCAGGGGGGCCCACTCAAGGGGCGCATCCTGCCAAGGACGGCGCCGCCTGACAACGCCGATACCGTGCCCGGGAACCCATGTTGGGCCATGAACCTTCCTGAGGAGCCGCCTGGGATCAACCGGGCATTTCAATCAAGGGCCTGACCTCCACCGCGCCGTTGGCCGCGAGGGGCACCTGGCGGGCGATGGCCAGGGCCGCCTCCAGATCCGGCGCCTCGATCAGGTAAAAGCCCCCCAGTTGTTCCTTCGTTTCGGCGAAGGGGCCGTCATGCACCGTCTTCACGCCCCCGGTGGTGCGAACCGTGGTGGCGCTGGCCACCCCGGCCAGGCCGGCCCCCCCGACCCGGGCCGCACCCAAATCCCGGGCGAACGCTTCATGCCGGGTGATCATGGCCTGCAACAGCGGGCTGTCCCGCTCCTCGCCATAAACCGCCTCGTCCTCATAAATCAGCAGCGCGTAGTACACAGCGGAAGCCCTTTCCGTGAGAGAATGAACGGCGCTTTCCAGTGTCCGTCGGTGAAATGACGGGTGGGTAGAGCGCGATCCGACAAAGGCAACCGCAGCGTGGAAAATTTTTTCGCCGGGCTCAAGGGATGGGGATTCCGCTTGTCTAGCGCCCCATCCCCGCGCCAGTCTGGCGGGGCAGTCCAGCGCAGGCCTCAGGGGACCATGACCGTCGTACCGAATGTCCGCCGCCTTTCATCCCCGGCACCGCAGCGTCTTGGGGGCGGCCGCCATAGCGCGAAGGCCTGCAAGGATCATTACCTTACCGTAACGGATGGTCGCTCATGAATCGCTGGCGCCTGTTGGCTTGTGTGGCGGTCCTGGCCGCCGCCTGTGTCCCTCAAGCATGGGCCGCGCCGCCGGCGGACGCCGCCGACAGCCTGAAGACGCTGGTGGAGGTTTCGGCCGACCGGCTGGCGATGGCCCACCAGGTCGCCCTGTCCAAGTGGGACAGCGGCGGCGCCGTTGAGGACGGGGGGCGCGAGGCGGTGGTGATCATGAGCGCCGTGTCGCAAGGCGAGGGCCTGGGGCTGGAGCGCATCTGGGTGGCCAGCGTCTTCCGCGCGCAGATAGAGGCCAACAAGCTGGTGCAATACAGCCTGATGGCGGACTGGGCGCGCGCTGGCGCCGCGCCGGACCATGCGCCCGTGGATCTGGTACGGGATGTGCGGCCGCAGTTGGACATTATCCAAAAAACGATGATGGCGGCCCTGCCGGGCGTCGCCCCGATGCGCACCCGCAAGACCTGCCGGGCGGAGGTGGCGGCGGCGGTGAACGACTATCTCTACCGGCGGCAACTGCCGGCCGGCACGCTGGATGCCATTGCGCTTGACCGCGCCATGGCTGGCGTGTGCGGCGGTTAGCGCCCCCGATCTGAACCAGCGGCAGCCGGCTCTCGCGGAGCCTGTCCGCGGGCAGACAGCTTCCTCATGACCAGACCGAACAGAGGCGTTTTCATGAAAGACCGCATCCGCGTGCGCGAAGACCGTGTCCTGTCCAAGGGCTGGTCCGAACTCCGCAGCGTCACCTTCGATTACCGCCGCCGCGACGGCGATTGGCAGACCATGACGCGCGAAGTTTATGATCGCGGGCACGGCGCCGTTATCCTGCCCTATGACCCCACGCGCGGCACCGTGCTGCTGGTCAGCCAGTTCCGCTACGCCGTTTACGTCACCGGGCATGACGCCCCGCTGATCGAGGCCATCGCCGGCCTGCTGGACGACACCTCGCCGGAGGAGACTATCCGCCGCGAGGCGGAGGAGGAGGCGGGGTGCCGCATCGGCGAGGCGCGCCGGGTGTTCGAGGCCTTCATGAGCCCCGGCTCCGTCACCGAAAAGCTGACCTTCTTCGTCGCCCCCTACAGCGCCGCCGACCGCGTGGGCGCCGGCGGCGGCCTGGCGGCGGAAGGCGAGGATATCGAGGTGCTGGAACCCACCTTGGAGGAGGCCTTGGCCATGGTGGCGGACGGCCGTATCATGGACGCCAAGACCATCATGCTGCTGCAATACGCCAAGCTGAACGGCCTGGCGGGCTGACGATCTGCACCGAGGGCTCGGGCTGGTCAGACGCGCCTGACCAGCCCGCAATAGCCTGCAACGATGGGGTCCGCCGTCAGAAGGGGAATACCTTCGGCATGGGATTGGGCGATCAATATTCGATCAAACGGATCCCGGTGCAGGGGCGGCAGATCTTGCACCGCCAACGCATGGGCCCCCGTGATCGGCAGTTCCTCATAACCGTTATCCAGAAGCCCTCGCCGTAACAGATTTGGGTCCACTTGAAAGTCTGGGCGTCCCAGCCCGCGCTTAATCACGACTTCCCAAAGGCTGGCGACGCTGAATAGGCAGTCATTGTTAAGGTCACCCAACAGGGTTCGGATATCGTCCGACAGGCGATGCGGTTCGCTGGCGGCCCAGAGAAGGATGTGGGTGTCGAGCAAAACCTTCACGGCGTACCGCCGGAAAACAGGTCGGTAATGGTATCGCCACCCATGCGGTCGAAGTCGTCCGGAACGTGAATCAGCCCCGCCAGAAAACCTAGGCGCTGCGGCGCATCTGAATCCTTTTCCGCCAGCGCGATGACCTTCACCATTGGTTTGCCGGCCTTGGCGATGATGAAGGATTCGCCCTGAGCCGCTTGGTCCACCAGACGGGACAGATGCGTCTTGGCTTCATGAATGTTCACCGTGCGCAAAGAGGCCTCCATCTGTGAACCAAGTCCCCTTAGTTTAGTCCGGTTCTCCCCCTGCCGCCATTCTCCTTTCCATCCGCTTTCACCGCCCGTCTCTCGTCAACTGGGCGGTGCGCGCGGGTTTCAATCCACATAGATCATGAACTGCTCGTACCGTCCGGCATCCGCCCGGGCGACGATGCGCACGCTGCGGCTGGCGAAGGTGGCCTGGTAGATCTCTTCGGTGAAGCCGCCGCGCAGGCGGCGGGCGATCGGCTTCACATCCTTCAACGCGCCCAGCGGGCCCAGGGTGGCGGCATAGTCGGCCAGGGCGGCCGGGCTGAAATAGGCGGCGCCATTGGCCGTCAGGTGCGCGGTGTCGGCGCGGCCCTGGGCCAGGCCTTCCAGGAAGGCGCGGGCGGTGGCCGTCTCCGCCGCGCTGGGCTGGGTCGACAGCGGCAGCGCCGCACTGATCTTCTGGGCGATGGCGGCGGGGTCGCCATAGTCGCTGTTGACCAGCACGACGATGGCCATGCCCAGGTCCGGCCACACCCGGTTCTCCGCCAGGAAGCCTGAGACCTCGCCACCATGGCGCAGCAGGCGGGCGGCACCGTCGCTGGTGACCGTCAGCCCCAGCCCATAGCGCGTGTCCTGTCCGTTGTTCAGGCGCACGCTGGTTTCCATGGCCGTCCAGCTTTCCGGCTTCAGCAGCTTCCGCTGCATCAGGGCGATGTCCCAGCGCGCCAGGTCCTGGGGCGTCAGGGCCAGTTGGGCCGCCCCGACCAGCCAGCCCGCCGCCTCCTTGGGCGCGGGGCGCGGCTGGCCCAGGGCGAAGCGGGTGTAGCCGGCGGCGTCCCTGGGTCCCAGCGGGCCTTGGTCGATGTCGGCGGCATCCAGCCCCAGGGGCTTCAGCACCCGCTCATTCAGGAAGGTGAAGAAGGGCTTGCCCGACGCCTTCTCCACGATGCGGGCGGCGATGGTGAAGCCGGTGTTGGAGTATTGCCAGGACTCGCCGGGCTGGAAGTCCAGCGGCACCCGGGCCCAGCGGTCGAAGATGCCATCGGTGGTGATGGGCTTTTCCATCATGGCCGGGACATAGTCCTGCGGCCAGAAGTCCCGGTAGCCCGCCGTGTGGCTCAGCACCTGGCGGATGGTGATGTGGTCGCCATCGGTGAGGTTCGGAATGAACTTGCCCACCGTGTCGTCCAGCGACAGCGTCCCGTCCTCCACCAGCAGCATCAGGGCGGCGGCCGTGAACTGCTTGGAGACGGAGCCGATGGCGAAGCGCTGGGCCGGTGTCGCCGCCACCGCCGGGTCGCGGCGGGCCTGGCCATAGGCATGGACATAGGCGATGGCGCCATCGCGCACCACGGCGATGGAGGCCGCCGGCGTGCCTGTGTCGGCCAGCGCCTGCGTCACCGCCGCGTCGATCTTGGCGTTCACCTCGGGGGCGAGATCCGCGCCGATGGCGGGGCCGGACAGGGCGCCGCCGATGAACAGGGAGGCGAGCAGGGGGACGAACGGGAACCGCATGGATTTTCCGGACCGTGGTGGGAAGAGGGTGGCCATATTCCCACCACGGCCCGGTTTAGGAAACGGGGCTTATGGCCGCCCCCCGCTTGGCTTCCTCAGCGCGCCGTCGCCACCGCCAGGGCGCGCAGGGCCAGGGCCACGCCCTCGCCATAGGCCGGGTCGGCCTTGGTGCAATTGGCGATGTGCCGCTCCTGGATGGCGACGTCCGCCCCGCCCAGGGACCGGGCGGTGTTCTCGAACAGCAGCTTCTGCTGCGCCGGACTCATCTTGCGGAACAGGATGCCCGGCTGCTCCCAATGGTCATCGTCCACGCGGTGGTCCCAGTGGGTGGCCGTCCCTTCCAGCGGCAGGGGCGGCTCGGCGAGGTCGGGATGGTCCCGCCATTCGCCCTGGCTGTTGGGGTAGTAGTGCGGCGTGCCGCCCAGGTTGCCGTCGGTGCGCATGGCGCCGTCGCGGTGATAGCTGTGGAACGGGCACTTGGGCGCGTTCACCGGGATGTGGTTGAAGTTCACGCCCAGGCGATAGCGCTGCGCGTCACCGTAGGAGAACAGGCGGGCCTGCAGCATCTTGTCGGGGGAGAAGCCGATGCCCGGCACGATGTTGGCGGGGGAGAAGGCCGCCTGCTCCACCTCGGCGAAGACGTTGTCCGGGTTGCGGTTCAGTTCCATCACCCCGACCTCGATCAGGGGGAAGTCCGCCTTGGGCCAGGTCTTGGTCAGGTCGAAGGGGTTGTGTTTGTGCGCCTTGGCCTGGGCCTCGGTCATGACCTGGATGGACAGGGTCCAGCGCGGGAAGTCGCCGGCCTCGATGGCGCCGAACAGGTCGCGCTGGTGGCTTTCGCGGTCCTTGCCGATGACGGCTTCGGACTCCGCGTCCGTCAGGTTCTCGATGCCCTGCTGGCAGGTGAAATGGAACTTCACCCAATGGCGCTCATTGGCGGCGTTGATCAGGCTGAAGGTATGGCTGCCGAAGCCGTGCATGTGGCGATAGCTGCGGGGGATGCCGCGCTCGCTCATGACGATGGTGACCTGGTGCAGCGCCTCGGGCAGCAGGGTCCAGAAGTCCCAGTTGTTGTTGGCGCTGCGCATGCCGGTGCGCGGGTCGCGCTTCACGGCGTGGTTCAGGTCGGGGAAGCGCAGGGGGTCGCGGAAGAAGAACACGGGCGTGTTGTTGCCCACGATGTCCCAGTTGCCTTCCTCGGTATAGAACTTCACGGCGAAGCCACGGATGTCGCGTTCCGCGTCCGCCGCACCGCGTTCCCCGGCGACGGTGGAGAAGCGCACGAACAGGGGCGTCTGCTTGCCAACCTCGGAAAAAATCCGGGCCTTGGTGTAGCGACTGATATCCTGGGTCACGGTGAAGGTGCCGTGGGCGCCGCTGCCCTTGGCATGCATGCGCCGCTCGGGAATGACCTCCCGGTCGAAATGGGCCAGCTTCTCGATCAGCCAGATGTCCTGCAGCAGGGCTGGGCCGCGCGGGCCGGCGGTCTGGATGTTCAGGTTGTCCACCACCGGCGCGCCGGTGGCATGCGTCAGGGCGGACTTTGGCGGCGTGTCGGACATGGGATGCGGGCTCCGTGGCGTCATAGGGGATGCACCCGGGATGCGTCCCGGGGCTCACGCGTCGGATTTGGCCGCCAAGCACCCACCGGTTTCATTCACAACCCGGCCCCGCCGTTGTTGCGCCCGGCGCACCGTCGCGCCGCCGGATGGAAAAGTGCGCACTCGCAACATTTAACAGGGCTTAACGTCAAATCGGTGCAGGTCCGGACAAGAGTGATGCGCCGGCCGCACCTACAGTGGATGGCGGTAGGGGGTTGAACCGCCGCCTGGTTGGGGCCTTGGGGCATGTCGCCCAGGACCTATGGCGTCCCCCGTGATCATGAGGCCAGGGACCGCGATTCCCGGATCGCCGGCCCAAACAGAGATGAGGGACGCGAGATGTCAGACGTTGCGATGAAATACTTCTACGCCACCGCCATCCATGGCTCGATGCGGGCGGCCAGCCAGAAGATGAACGTGGCGGTGTCCTCCGTCAGCCGCCAGATCGCCCAGCTAGAGGCGGCGATGGGCATGCCCCTGCTGGAGACGGGCCGCCGCTCGGTCAAGCTGACCACCGCCGGGCAGATGGTGTTCGACTATTACCAGGCGCAGATGGCCGACCGCGAGGCTTTCTCCGCCCGGCTGGAGGCCCTGCGTGGCATGCGCATGGGCACGGTGGAATTGGCGGTGGGCGAGGGATGCACCGTGCAGGCGGTGCAGGCCGTGCTGGACAGCTTCCAAAGCCGCTATCCCGGTGTCGAGCTGGCCTTGCACAGCGTCTCCACGGCGGAGCTGTTGCGCATGGTGGTGGATGACGAGGTGCACATCGCCATTGGCGCCTTGATCCCCTGTGATCCCAAGGTGCGTGTCCGCACCACGGCCCGCCAGCCGCTGGTGGTGGTCAGCCGGCCGGACCATCCCGTGGCAAAGCGCGGGGCGGTGACCTTGCAGGATCTGTCGAGCCACGATTTGTGCCTATCCCCCCGCGACACCCGTATCCGCCAACTGCTGTCGGCGGCGGAGATGCGCCATCAGGTCTGGCTGCGCGCCACCATCACCACCAATTCCGTCCACACCATGCGGGACCTGGCGCTCAGCGGCCGCGCCGCCGCCATCCTGCCGCGCGCGGCCGTGCTGGCTGAGCTGGAGGACGGCTGCCTGGTGGCCACGCCCTTGTGCGATGTTGAGGCGGACAGCACCACCGTCGACCTGGTGACACGCCTGGGCCGCCAACTTCCCCATGCGGCCACCCTGGCCCTGTCGCTGCTGGAACAGCAGGTCCACCGCTGGGGGCAGGGGGCGGCCAAGGCGGCGTGCGGCCCGAACGTCGGGTGGGCCCCAGCCTTGTGGTCGAGGCCGTGGCCTGACCCTTCCTCGTCGATATGGGCGGGGCGGGCTCAGCGACCGGCGCGGGCGCGGTGGATGCGCACCGACACGCCATCGATGATGGCGGGAACGGGTGCCGAGGGCTTGTCCACCTGCACCGTGATGGTGTCGATGCGGGGGAATTCCTCCAGCAGGGTGCCGGCTACGGCCTCCGCCACCGCCTCTATGGTCATGAAGCGCCGCGCGGTGGCCACCCGCGTCGTGGCGGCGGTCAGCTTGGCGTAGCAGACGCTGAGATCCCAGTCGTCGGCCTTGCCCGCCACCGACAGGTCCAGCGTGCAGTCCAGCGAGATGAAGAAGCGCTGGCCCAGCTTGGCCTCCTCCACCGTCAGCCCATGATGGGCGTAGATGGCGATGCGGTGGACCAGGATGTGATCGGTCATGGGACGCTTCCCTGTCAGGCCGGCGACGGCGGGGCACAGGCTGCCTTTTCCCACGGGTCCTGTCACGCGTTCATGGGTCACGCCGTTGCTGTCCCTGCCGCGCGGCGCTGTGGCATAATGTGGGCCGATGATTTGGCCGTTGCGCCGGCGGTGGCGGCATCGCAGGGTGGCTGGCCCCCACGCCCCTTGTCGACGACCGGACTGCCCGCCCATGCCTGCCGCCCCTGCCGGGACCCTCGCCGCCCATCGCCTGCGCCTGCGCCAGGACTGTGACATCGTGTTCCCGGGCTTTCGAACCTTGAGCCCGGCGGAGGAGTTCCGCGCCGTGGCCGATTGGTGCGAGGCGAACGGGGTCACTCATGACCAGTATGGCCAGGGTGACCTGCTGGCGGCGTTCGAAGGCACGGTGGCGGGACTGTTGGGCAAACAGGCGGCGGCCTTCATGCCCAGCGGCGTGATGGCCCAGTTGATCGCCCTCCGGCTGTGGACGGAGGTCAGCGGCGTTCCCCGCTTCGGTATGCCCCACACCTCTCATTTGGCTCTGCATGAGGAGGAGGCGTACCAGGCGCTGTTCAACTTCCATGGCGTGCCGGTGGGTGACCGCCGCCGTCCGCTTCTGGCCCGCGACCTGGCGGCGGTGGCCCAGCCGCTGGCCTGCCTGCTGGTCGAACTCCCCTTGCGAGAGATTGGCGGACAGTTGCCGGAGTGGGATGAGCTGCAGGCGTTGAAGGATCTGGCGCGGGCGCGCCAGCTGCCGCTGCACATGGACGGCGCCCGCCTGTGGGAAAGTCGCGCCTATTACGGCCGCAGCTATGCCGAGATCGCGGCCGGCTTCGCCTCCGTCTATGTCTCGGTCTACAAAGGCATCGGTGGGATCGCCGGCGCTGTGCTGGCGGGCGACGCCGACTTCATCGACAACGCGCGGCTGTGGCAGCGGCGCCTGGGCGGTACCCTGGTGCGGCAAAGCCCCATGGTGGCCACCGCCGCCATGCGGTTCGAGGCGCGGTTGGGCCAGATGGACGCCTGCTACCGCCGGACGCTGGACCTCGCGGCGGGCCTCTCCGCCCTTCCAGGCATCCGCCTGAACCCGGCCATGCCGCAGACCAATATGCTGCACCTCTTTTTCGACCGTCCCGCCGACCAGGTGGCCGAGACGCGCGACGCCATCGCCAGCAGCGACGGCCGCTGGGTGGCCGGGGAGATCCGCCCAACCGATGTCCCGGGCTGGAGCGTGACGGAGCTATATGTGGGCGACACCCTGCTGGGCCTGGACAACGCCCAGGTGCTGCCCTACTTCGCCCGGCTGGTGGGCTCCTGACCGAACTCCCGCGCGTCCACGCTGGTGGCGCGCACGGTCCAGCGCCGGTTCCACCGCAGGTCGGTCAGTGACAAGGGCGCGATGTCCAGGCGCCAGAAGGCCTGAAGGGGGGCGTCCAGAACCTGGATCACCGCCATCCGGATCACCGCCGGGTGGGTGACCGCCAGCATGTGACGACCGGCGGCATCATGGGCGGCGATACGCGCTAGCCACGCCGCTACCCGTGCCTGAAGTTGGACCAGCGATTCGCCCCCGTGGGGCCGGGCCTCCGGATCGCCCAGCCAGGCGGCCACGGCCTCCGCCTCCTCGGCCGACAGCGCCGCCAGGCTGTGGCCCTGCCAGGTGCCCACGTCCAGGTCGGTCAGCGCCGCGTCCTCCACCACCGCCACGCCCAGGGCGTCGGCCAGCGCCGCCGCCGTCTGCCGGGCGCGGTCTTCGGGCGCCGTCAATAGCTGTCCGACCTTCCGTAGCGCTCGCGTCTCCGCCCAGTGCCTGGCCTGCGCCAGGCCCGCCTCTTCCGCCGGCTCCGTCGCGGGCGCGAAGATCGCGTCGCGCTGGGCGCGGGTGGGGGCGTGGGCCAGCAGGATCAGGCGCCGGGTCGGATCGGATGCGGTCATGGGAGATAGTCCTTGAATGCGCGGTCCCCCCTCCCTACCATTCCATCCTCACTCGCGCATGGGGGAAGCCGGTGCAAATCCGGCACGGTCGCGCCACTGTAACCGAACCACTTGCCTTGCGGGTGGGGCGGAAGCCAGACCCCCCGTCGCATTCGGC
The DNA here is from genome assembly GCF_034427435.1 of Nitrospirillum goiasense. Lineage (NCBI taxonomy): Bacteria > Pseudomonadati > Pseudomonadota > Alphaproteobacteria > Rhodospirillales > Azospirillaceae > Nitrospirillum > Nitrospirillum goiasense. The sequence goes on from NZ_JAXQNP010000001.1 coordinate 65,043, forward strand.
ACACCGCACACGGGACGCGTAATCCCAGGGAGCGTTTTCATGGCCCACGCCACCACCCATTCCGGCACCCCCGCCGTCGCCTTGCCCGTGATCTCGGCCGCCGAGCTGCTGCCCTGGGCCGTGTTCGGCGGGCTGCTGCTGGTGCTGATGGTCTATTTCGTGGGGGCGGAGCAGGGCGCCACCTCCCTGGTGCAGGGCCGCGCCGTGCATGAATTCGTGCACGACGCCCGCCACCTGCTGGGCTTCCCCTGCCACTAAGGCGGGGCGACCCGTCTCATCATGATTGGAATCTTGCTCGGCCGCGGGATGCTCATCGGCATCCTGGCGGGTTTGTTCGCCTTCGGTGTGGCCACGCTGATTGGCGAGCCGCCGGTGGAGCGCGCCATCGCCTTCGAGACCGCGCAGGGCGCGTCTCATGCTAATGACCATCACGACCACGCCGCACCCAGCGCGCCGGAGGGCGGCGGCCATGACCATCACCACCATCACGCCGACGCGGATGATGAGGGGGAGTTGTTCAGCCGCGGCACCCAGGCGGGCTGGGGCCTGCTGACCGGCCTGTTGGTCTACGGCGCCGCCGTGGGCGGCTTGTTCGCCCTGACCTATGCCTACGCCCAGGGCCGCATGGGCGCGCTGGGGCCGCGGGGCCTTGCCAGCGTGCTGGCCCTGCTGGGTTTCCTGGCGCTGGTGTTGGTGCCGGGCCTCAAGTATCCGGCCAATCCACCGGCCGTGGGCGACCCCGACACCATCCAGCAGCGGACGGCCCTGTACTTCATGCTGCTGATCCTGTCGGTCGCCGCCATGGTGGGGGCCGTGGTCACCGCCCGGCGGCTGGCCGCCCGCTGGGGTGCCTGGAACGCGGCCCTTGCCGGCGGCGTGCTGTTCCTCGCGGTCATGGTCGCGGCGGGCGTCGCCCTGCCCGAGGTGAACGAGGTGCCGGACGCCTTCCCCGCCCAGGTGCTGTGGCGTTTCCGCCTCGCCTCCTGGGGCATCCACGCCACCCTGTGGGCGGCGCTGGGCCTGGGCTACGGCTGGTTGTGCCAGGCGGCGCAGTCCCGTGACCTTCAGGCCCTGCGCCGGGGAGGCCGGCCGGCGCTGTTCTGATCAGTCAACCCGGCGCCATCTTGGTGATGAAGTCTTGCCAGGCCGCCGGAGTGCCATTGTCGCTGAAGCCCCGGAAGGAACTGGCGAAGCCGAAATCGAAGCCATAGTTCAGGGATACCACCATGCGGGTGGTCGGCGCGACCGGCGCCGCCTTCAGCACCACGGCGGCGACGCGGGCCAGTTCGCGCTGGCGGTCCTGCAAGGACCCCAGGGACTTCACGCGGGCGTTGATCGTCAGGATCTCGGAAGCCTCGGCGCTGCTGTTGGTGGCTGAGGCGCTGGCGACGATCATCTTCTGCTCCATAACACTGACGCTCAAAACCTCAGGTAGGTCATAGGCGGCGGCATGGGTCGCTAGCAGGGCGGGACTGAAGAATCGGTAAAACGCTAGGGGGGCCTGCAGCAGCACGATGGCGGGAATCGCCAGGCCCACCCAGACGCGGCGGCTGGGTGTGGTGGGGCCGGAGGGCAGGATGGCGGAGGCGGCGCTGACGACGCAGGAACGGCACAGCAGGTCATGCAAGCTGCGGCGGCTGGGCCGGTTGAAGAGGAAAAGATAGATCAGCGTGACGTTGCCACCCAAGGTGGTCAGTCCCAGAGCCCACCCCACGACTTTGGTGGCCACGTCGCCGGATAGTGCGGCTAGGCCATAGCCGTTCAGGAACCAGGGGCCTGTCAGCAGGGCCGCGCGCACCAGGGCGGTGCCCAGGTCCAGCGGGGCGCCGTCCATGCCCAGCACCCGTAGTTTCAGCAGGCGCTTGCCCACGGTTTGCCCGTTGGCGATCCGGCTGTTGAGCAATCCCAGATAGAGGATGGCGACGCCCCAGCCGATCAAACGGCCGTTGGCCCCCAGGGCGGCGGCCTGGTCGAAGAACAGGGTGCCCAATGTGAACCCTGGAATACCCAGGACAAGGCCGTCCACCGCAAAGGCGCCCAGGCGCCGCCAAAAGCCGGCGAAGGCTGGCGCCGTTATGTTGCCCTCGGTTGTCACCGCATCACCGCTCATGCTGTCCCCAACGGGCATTCGCCCACTTAAACGGTTAAATCCCCATCCCACCTATGCCATGGCGCGCGGCTATCCGCCAGCCCGGCACCGGGTGCCGTCGGTGGGGGAAGCAGCCATACCCCTCTGATCGGTGACAGCGGCGGGTCCCCACCCCTAAGAATGGGCGATCCGTCAGCAGGATCGCCCCGCGCCCATGTCCATCACCGTCTTCGCCATCGTGCTGTTCGCGGCACTGTTGCACGCCACCTGGAATGCCCTGGTGAAGGGGGCGGGGGATAAGCTGATGGCGGCCATCCTGGTGGCCGGCGGGGCCGCGCTCATCGCCATCGTGACCTTGCCCTTCCTGCCCCTGCCGGCGGCGGCCAGTTGGCCCTACCTGATGGTGTCCAGCCTGTTGCAGGTGCTGTACCTGACCCTGGTCGCCCGCGCCTATCACGTCGCGGACATGAGCCAGACCTATCCCCTGATGCGGGGAACGGCGCCGCTGTTGGTGGCGGTGGCCAGCGGGCTTTGGTTGGGGGAGGCGCTGTCCGTCCACGCCCTGCTGGGGGTGGGGATCATCTGCGCCGGTATCCTCAGCATGGCGTGGATGGGCCGGCGCGGCGGGCCGGTCCCCATGGGCGGGGGCGCCGGCGGCACCCGGCTCGCCCTGCTGACCGCTGTCGTCATCGCGGGTTACACTCTGGTCGATGGCCATGGCGTGCGCCTGTCAGGGGCGCCGGCGTCCTACGTGCTGTGGGGGGTGCTGCTCAACGGTTTGCCGTTGGTGGCCTGGGCCCTGCTGGCCCGGCGGCCGCTGTTCCTGCAGCACGTCATCTGCCAATGGCCGCGTGGCCTGGCGGGCGGGGCCGGCACCCTGATCTCGTACGGCTTGGCGCTTTGGGCCATGACCGTGGCGCCGGTGGCCGTCATCGCCGCCCTGCGTGAAAGCTCCATCCTGTTCGGCACCGCCATCGCCGGCCTGGTGCTGAAGGAACGGGAGGGCCCCCACCGCCTGGCCGCCGCCTGCCTCATCGCCGTCGGCGCCATGGTGCTGCGCTTGGCGTGAGGCAGGCGGCGCCAGGCCACCTCAGGCGGCGCGGGCCAGCCCGGCCTCATCCCAGCCGGTGTCGCGGTGCCAGCGCGCGGTGATGCGCCCGTGCTCCAGGGCGAACAGGGTCAGCCAGCCGTTATCGAACAGCGCCCGCACCTGCGCGTGACGGGCCAGCACCTCGGCGATGGCATGCCGCGGCGCCTCCACCAGCACCGAGAGGCGCAGGGGCGCGTGGGCCAGCCTTTCCCCATCATGGACCGCCTGCCACGGCAGGCCGGTGCGCAGCATGCCGCCGTTGCCCTCCACCACGCCGATGCCGGCGGTGACATTGTGGATCAGCTTGTCCCCGCCACCGAACAGCGCGGGCGCCACAGCCGACCCGTAATATTGCAGGCTGATCCAGCTGGCCACCACCACCGGCGCCGTCAGGATCAATTCCAGCGTGGCGAAGTCGCGGTCCTCCCGCCAGTCGTAGGAGTGCAGGAAGGCCCGGCCTTTCAGGTCGCCCGAGGCGGTGACGGCGCGCGGGGCGGCGACGAAGGCGGCACATCCGGCCAGCCCCCATTCCGGCCGGATCTCCGCCCAGTTGTGGGCACGGGCGGCCAGCGACGCCGCGCTGGCGCCGGGAAGGCGTGCCGCCCGTTCCAGCCGCACCTGGCGCCCCGCCCGGTCCAGCCAGTCGCGGGCGCGGCGGATGTCCGCCTCATGATCACGGCCGGCGCCATCGGTGTAAAGGGTGACCTGGTCGGTGACCGTGTCATGCAGACCGGCTAGGAACAGGGTGTCGGCCGGCAGGTCGATGCCATGGGCCGGCAAGCCCGCCCGCGTCTCCGGATCGTTCAGCAAGCCCGCCAGCAGGCGGGCGGAAACATCGCCCTGATGGCCGCCGCAGGCGCCGCAGTGATAGGCGCTGTGGTGCGGGTTGTTGTGCAGTGTCGCCCCGTGGCCGATCAGCAGGACCAGGCGCGCATGCCCCTGGGTCAACGACATGGCCTTCAGCACCTGCGCCGCAGTCGCCGCCTTCGCATCGGCCGGCAGGGCGGGTGTGAAGGCCGGTGCCGGGTCGGATCCCCGCGTCCGGGCCAGCCCCAGGGCATCGCGAAGCAGCTTCACGGCGTACAGGGGGCCCGCCGACTCCACGAAGGCGAAGGAGGATACCGCCGCCTGGCGGAACCGCCCCAGGGCGCGGGCGGAGCGGGCGGCGATGCGCCGCTGCCGGTCCTGGGCGGGCGGCAGCGGCGTGCAGGACTGCACACGGGGCGGCAACAGGACGGGCAGCCGCGCCTCCTTCAGGTCGGACGCCGCCGGGTGGTGGTCCACGGGCAGGCCGAAGAAGCCGGCGAAGCCTAGCGTGCCGATGCCGGTGTCCAGGCTTTCCAGGGCCCGGCGGAAGGGCTCGGAGCGCACGTCGATGCAGAACGCGGCCTGCATCACGGGCCGGTGGTCCTGGTGGCCTTGGGGGGCCGCCGCGCCGGTTCCCCGCAGCACGGCGTCCAGCCCTCGCTGATAGGCCGTTTCTGCTGCCTGCTGCAGGATGGTGTCGATCACCAGGTCGGCGTCCGGCGTCACGGGCCGCGCGTGGGCGGCCAGCACGTCCGCCCAGGCCGGGGCCACCGCCGGCACATGGGCCAGCAGGGCTTCCTCCCACACCAGGCGGATCGCCAGCAGGTCGGCCAGCGTGCCGTCGCTCTCGCCCGCCAACTCGGCCTGCCATTGCAGCCAACGCGCATGCTGGGCCCAGCCCCCAAGATCGGTCAGCAGTCGGTGGAAGGTGGTCTCCGCCGCATCGGCCGTGAGGTCCAGGGCAGCCGCGGCGCGCAGCAGGGCGCGGCCGGGGGTATCCGGGCAATTGGCGACGTGGCGGCAGAAGCCCGTCAGGCCAGCCAGTTCGGGCGTCAGGTCATGGGTCGCCCATTCCCGCCAGGCGGCGAAGGCTGAAGACCCGGGGGCGGGCGTCCACAGGGCTTGTCCCCGGTCGAAGTGGCCCGCCGCCCACAGCCCCAGGCAGCGGCGGATGATCGCGGGCCAGTCGGTGCCGGAGGCGCGCGCCGCCAGTTCCGCGATGGTGGGCAGCGCCTGCGGGGCGGGTTGGGCCTGATGGGCCCGCGCCGTCAGGGCGGTCCCGTCGGCCGGCTTGCCCGGATGGGGGCAGGCGGCCAGCGCCGCCGCCAGGTCGTCGGCGGTGATCTCCCCGGCGGCGATCATGGCGGCATACTCCTCCCGGCTGCGGGTCAGGCGCACCCCGGCGACGCGGGCCAACCGGGCGGCGGCATGCGCCAGGTCTTCCCCGGTCTGGCCCAGGAAGGGATTGACGGCCACGGTGGCGTCCAGGGGAAAGGCCGGCGGGATGGCGCGCATCGCCACCTCGGCCGCCGCGAACAGGGCCTTGGCCGGTGTCGGCGCGATGTCGGGCTGATCGTGGAACATGGGGTGGTCTCCCAGACGGACGGTTTGCAGAAGGGCGGTTTGCGGAGGGATGGTCATCAGGACCGGACGGCGCGGAAGCCGCCGATCAGCCGGTCGAAGGCGGCGTTGAGGTAGAAGCCGTTGGCGATGTGGACCCGCAGGCCCGCCGCCGCCGGATGGTGCGCCCAGTGGGGAACAGCGCCTGCGCCACGGCCACGACGCAGAAGGAGGTGACGGTCAGCCCGATCAGCGCCCATTCCAGCGCCCCCGCCACCGGCGGCGCGGGCAGGGTGCTGCCCGCCGCATGCACCGCCAGGGCCTGCAGCCCGAAGTAGGAGAGGGTGACGGCGGTGGAGGCAATCAGCGTCCGCTGGGTCAGGGCCCGGGGTGCGGCATCCGCCAGCCCTTGCGCCACCAGGTAGGCGACGCCGGACACCAGGATCAGGCCCAGGGCCAGCGCTTGGGGTGACTTCGGCCCGGCCAGCAGGGTGAAGCCGACGGCGGCAAGGCCGTAGAGGGCCAGCGCCAGCCCGAAGGCTCGGACCACCGCCCCGACGCCGGGGGCCGCGACGGGGCCGGGGCGCCGCGTGGCCTGCACCGCGCGGATGGCCCCGCCGGAGGACAGGAAGGCGTGCGCCTTGTAGAGCGAGTGCGCCAGGATGTGCAGCATCGCCAGCGGCCACAGGCCCAGGCCGCATTGCAGCAGCATGAAGCCCATCTGCGCCACCGTGGACCAGGCCAGCGCCGTCTTGACCGCACTTTGGGTCAGCATGACCAGGGCGCCGAACAGGGCGGTGAACCCGCCCAGCAGCACCAGCGCCGCCATGGCCGCCGGGCTGGCCTGGACCAGCCAGGCCAGGCGGATCAGCAGCAGCCCGCCGCTGTTGATGATACCGGCGTGCAGCAGGGCCGACACCGGCGTCGGCGCCTCCATCACCTCGGTCAGCCAGCCATGCAGGGGGAAGGCCGCCGTCTTCAGCAAGGCGGCCAGGACCAGAAGGCCGACGGCCCCCTCGGCCGCCGGGGGAAGCGGCGCCAGCCGGGCGGCGGCCTCGATGGTCGCGATGTCCATGGTGCCATAGGCCAGCCACAGCAGGCCGGTGGCCAGGATCAGGGCTGCGTCACCGGCTCCCCAGACCAGGGTGAATTTCGCGGCCGCGCGCCGCGCCGGCGCCCGGTCGGGGAAGAACAGCAGCAACTGGCGCAGCACCAGGCCGATGGCGGCGAACGCCGGCACCAGCAGCGCCAGGCTGCCCGCCTGCACCTGCAGCAGCACCAGCCCCAGGACCGTCAACATCAGGGCATGGAACCGCCCCTCCCGCGCGGCGCCATCCAGATAGGTGCGGCTGTAGCGGGTGACCACCCAGCCGATGAAGGCGACGGCCGGCGCCACCAGGGCGTTGACGACATCCAGGCGCACCAGCGGCCCGTCATTCCCCACGCCCTTGAGCGCGAACTGCACCGCCCCCGCCAGGCACAGCGCGAAGGCGGCCAGCGCCGCGCCCTCGGCGATCACGGGGATGGGCTTGGGACGGCGGCCGGGGCGCAGCAGGGCGATGGCGGCGGCGGCTAACAACACGGCCGGGGCAAGGCTCGACAACGGCATCGAACTCTCCAGGGAAACGCGGCCCAGGATTGGAAACGCAGGCAGGAGATAGCGCTTGCTTAATTTCCAGAAAATTACATCTTTTAACGGAATCCATTCGATTTTTTGGAATGATGACGGCATGGCTTCGCTTAACCTGCATCACCTGCGCCTTTTCCGGGCCGTCGCGCGCGAAGGCACGGTGACCGGCGCCGCCCGACAGTTGAACCTGTCCCCCTCCGCCCTCTCGACACAGTTGCGCACGCTGGAGGACAGCCTGGGCCATGACCTGTTCGAGCGGCGGGGGCGGGGCCTCATCCTGACGGAGGCGGGGCGAATCGCCCTGGACCATGCGGAGGCCATCTTCCGCTCTGCGGAGGATCTGGCCGCGACCTTGCGCAACGCCCGGGGCGGCCAGCGCGCCTTGCGCGTCGGCGCGCTCGCCACCCTGTCGCGGAACTTCCAGATCGGCTTCCTGCATCCCCTGCTGGGTAGGCCGGACGTGGAGATCGTGTTGCGCTCCGGCTCCCAGGGCGAACTGCTGCGCGGCTTGGACAGCCTGGCCCTGGACGTCGTGCTGACCAACCTGGCCCCGCCGCGCGACGCCGCCAGCCCCTATCTGATCCACCGCCTGGATGAACAGGCGGTCAGCCTGATCGGCACGCCGGTCCGGCTGGGCGCCACCCCCGCCAGCGACTCTGGGGATGGCGCCGCGCTCGCGACCCTGCTGACCCGCCACCCCCTGATCCTACCCACGCCGGAGACGGCCTTGCGGGCGACGTTCGATGCCCTGGTGGCGCAACTGGGCGTCACCGTGCGCATCGCGGCGGAGGTGGACGACATGGCCATGATCCGTCTCATGGTGCGCGAGGATGCCGGCCTGGCCGTCATTCCCCCTATCGTCGTGCAGGACGAGCTGGGCAGCGGCCAGTTGGTGGAGGCCGGGCGCCTGCCCACCATGGTGGAAAGCTTCCTGGCCGTAACCCTGGACCGCCGCTTCCCCAACCCGCTGCTGACGGAGCTGCTGACCCGCGAGTGACGGGTGGCCTCAGTCCTGCGCGATCAGGTGCAGGAAGGACCCGGCGACGTTGCCCCGCCGGCTGCCCAGGGGGCCCAGGTCGGTGCCATCGGCCGCCTCCGCCACCAGCAGGGGGGCGTCGGTTCCCCGGGTCAGGACGCTGGCGTAGTGGAACTCGTGGCCGCGGAAGCGGCTGCCGGCGGGGCCCAGGGCCATGTCGGCCAGGGTGGTGATGCGGCGATAGCCCAGGTGCAGCTTGCGCTTGGCGAAACTGGTCTGGACGGACAGCAGGCCCAGCATCTCATGCGCCTGGCCGTCCGCATCCACCAGCACCTCACCCAAGGTCATGTAGCCGCCGCACTCCCCAAAGATCGCCGCGCCCTGAGCCGCCAGGGCGTGCATGCCGGTCTTGAAGGTTCGCGCCGCCGCCAGTCGGCCGGCGTGCAGCTCGGGGTAGCCGCCCGGTAGGACCACGGCGTCGGCCCCGGCGTCGGGCGCCTGGTCGGCCAGGGGGAGAAGGGCAGGATCTCCGCCCCCGCCGCGCGCCAGCCGGTAAGGACATGGGGATAGGCGAAGCTGAAGGCGGCGTCGCGGGCCAGGGCGATGCGCTGGCCGGGCGGCGGCAGCGCGGCCACGGCCGTGGTGCTACCGGGGGTATAGGGCACGGCCAGGGCTGCCAGGCGATCCAGGTCCACATACTCCGCCACCCAGGCGCCCAGGGAGGCCAGCCGTTCGGTCAGCGCCTCGGTCTCGGATGCCTGCACCAGGCCCAGGTGGCGCTCCGGCAGGGCATGCCCGGGGGTGCGGGGCAGCGCGCCCAGCACGGGGATGCCCAGCGCCAGGATGGCGCCCTCGATCAGGCTGCGGTGGCGGGGGCTGGCGATGTTGTTCAGCACCACGCCGGCCACGCGCACGTCGTCCCGGTAGGTGGCGAAGCCCTTCACCACCGCCGCCACCGACTGCGACGCCCCGCGCCCGTCAACCACCAGCACCACGGGCCAGCCGGTGCGGGCGGCAATGTCGGCGGCGGCGCCGTTGCCCCAGGCGCCCACCCGCGCCACCCCGTCGAACAGGCCCATCAGGGCCTCGCAGATCAACAGCTCCCCGCCGCTCGACGCCTGGGCCGTCAGGTTGTCGATCAAGGCCGGGGGCATGGCCCAGCTGTCCAGGTTCAGGCTGGGGTGGCCGCAGGCGGCGGCATGGAAGGCCGGGTCGATATAGTCGGGGCCGGACTTGGCGGCGCGCACGTCGATCCCACGCGCGCGGAAGGCGGCCAGCAGGCCCAGGGTCAGGGTGGTCTTGCCCGAGCCCGAGGCGGGGGAGGCGATGATCAGCCCCGGCGCCACAGGGCCGGTCAGGGCCAAGTGGTCAATCATGAGACGGGACCCCCAGCCAGTCCAGGGTGCTGCGCAGGGCGGCGATGGCGCCGATGACGATGATGGCCGGCGGCGCCAGGCCGCTGTCCGCCAGGTCGCGGGCGCAGGTGGCCAGCGTGCTGGTCAGCACCTTCTGCCGGGGCGTGGTGGCGTCGCAGATCACGGCCACAGTGGTTTCCGGTTCCAGGCCGCCCGCCATCAGGGCCTGGGCGATGTCCCCCAGGCCGCGCCAGGCCATGTACAGGATCAAGGGGGCCTTGGTCGCGGCCAGGGCCGCCCAGTCCGCCCCGTCGCCGGCCGAATGGCCGGTCGCCAGGATCACGGCCTGGTTGGCGGTGCGGTGGGTGGCCGGGATGCCGGCATAGGCGGGTCCCGCCAGGCCGGCGGTGACGCCCGGCACGACGCGGAAGGGCACGCCGGCGGCCACCAGGGCCAGCGCCTCCTCACCTCCCCGGCCGAAGACGAAGGGGTCCCCTGCCTTCAGGCGTAGCACGCGCAGGCCCTGGCGCCCCAGCTCCACCAGGCGCAGGCTGATATCCTCCTGCGCCGGGGAGGGCCGGCCGCCGCGCTTGCCGGCGAACTCCCTCACCGCGCTGGGGCTGGCGAAATCCAGGATGCGCTCATCCACCAGCGCGTCGTAGACGATATGGTCGGCCTGGCGTAGAGCATGCAGGGCCAACAGCGTCAGCAGGCCGGGATCGCCCGGTCCGGCACCCACCAGCCAGACGCTGCCGGGCTGGAACACGGGAAGATCGAAGGGCGGCAGGGTCGGGTCAGTCATGGATGGGAACGGCGATAGCGATGCGGAAGGAACGGTGGGGCGCGACCTGCGCCCCGGCTGGACCACCGGCGCCTGCGCCACGGCGGCGGCGGCGGCGGCGGCGGCGGCCCTGTTCGGCGGCGACTTCCCGGATCCGGTGACCATCACCCTGCCGGGCGGGCAACAGCCGGCTTTTGCCTTGGCTGTAGCCTCCCGGGGCGACGGCTGGGCCGAAGCGGGCGTGATCAAGGACGCGGGCGACGATCCGGACGTGACCCATGGCGCCCTGGTGCGGGCCCGGGTCTGGGCGGGGGTGGACGGCGGCGGTGTCCTCTTTCGCGCGGGCCCCGGCGTCGGCACCGTGACCCTGCCGGGCCTGCCCTTGCCGGTGGGCGAGCCCGCCATCAACCCCGTACCCCGCGCCATGATCCGCGCGGCGGTGTCGGCGGCCGCCCAAGCCGCTGGCCGGGCGGTCGGGGACCTGGGTCCCGATCTGGTGGTGGAAATCGGTATCGACAATGGCGAGGCGCTGGCCCGGCGCACCCTGAACGGCCGCTTGGGCATCATCGGAGGCCTGTCGGTGCTGGGCACCACCGGCATCGTCGTGCCCTATTCCTGCGGCGCCTGGATCGCCAGCATCCACCGGGGCGTGGACGTGGCCCGTGCGGCCGGCCTGCCCCATGTCGCCGCCTGCACCGGCCGCATGTCGGAGGCGACCGTGGCCCGGCACTATGGCCTGTCCGAACAGGCCCTGCTGGACATGGGCGATTTCGCCGGCGGCACGCTCAAGTATCTGCGCCGCCATCCCGTGCCACGCCTGACCATCGCCGGCGGCTTCGCCAAGCTGGGCAAGCTGGCCCGGGGCCTGATGGACCTTCATTCCAAGCGCCACGCGGTTGATTTGGACTGGCTGGCCGGCGTGCTGGCCGACCTCGGTGCCGACGCCGACCTGGTGGCCCAGGCGAGGGGCGCCAATACCGCCCTGCAGGTGCTGCACCTGGCGGACGCCGCCGGCCTGTCCGTGGCGGACCGGGTGGCGACGATGGCGCGGGACGTGGCGGTGGGCGTGCTGGGGGCTTCGCCCATCGCCGTCGACGTGCTGGTCATCGACCGCCAGGGCGGCATCATTGGGCAGGCTGGTGCGGTGGGTCAGGCTCACTCCCCCCTCCCGCGATAGCGCCGCTGATACCCGGCATCGTATAGGGCGCTGGCGCGGAAATCCTCCGTTCCCAGCGTCCGGCCCACCAGGATCAGGGCGGTGCGGTCGATGGGATTGGCGGCCACCTGGGCGCCGATGTCCGCCAGGCTGCCGCGCAGCACCCGTTCGTCGGGCCAGGAGGCGCGGTAGACCACCGCCGCCGGACAGTCGGCGCCGTACAGCGGCGTCAAGCGCGCCACGACCTGGTCGATGACATGGATGGACAGATGGATGGCCAGCGTGGCGCCGGAGGCACCCAGCACCTCCAGCGTCTCCTTGGCCGGCATGGCCGACGCCCGGCCGCTGGTGCGGGTGATGACCAGGGTCTGGCTGACCTCGGGCAGGGTCAATTCCCGGCCCAGGGCGGCTGCGGCGGCGGCGAAGGCCGGCACGCCCGGCGTGATGGTGTAAGGGATGCCCAGGTCCTTCAGCGCCCGCAGCTGCTCGCCCAGGGCGCTGTAGACCGACAGGTCGCCGGAATGCAGGCGGGCGACGTCCTGGCCGGCCGCGTGCGCCGCCTGGAACTCCGCCACGATTTCCTCCAGCGACAGCGGGGCCGTGTCGACGATGCGGGCGTCCGCCGGAGCATGGGCCAGCACGGCGGCCGGCACCAGCGACCCGGCATAGAGGCAGACGGGGCAGCGGGCGATCAGATCGCGACCGCGCAAGGTCAGCAGGTCGGGCGCGCCAGGGCCGGCGCCGATGAAATGCACGGTCATGGAAGGATGCTTTCAGAACAGGCCACGGCGCAGGTGCTGGCCGGCCCCTGGATGCGGGGCAGCACCAGGCGGGCCTGCGGGTTGCCGGGGGCGCCGCAGGCGACCAGGGCCGCCGCCTCCGCCACCGGGGGCAGGCCGTGGCCGGGCGCCGCGCTGGGGGTGAGGGTGGTCACGGTCTGCAGGGCGATGGGGTCCAGGCCCGCCAGGGGCACCTTCAGCCGGTCCGCCGCCTGAACCAGCGCCGGCTCCGTCCCCTTGCCGGCCAGGGTGCAGAGCACCAGGCCCTCCGGCGGCGCGCTCCAGTCCAGGTGCCTGAACGCCTGGGCCAGGAGATCCTGGATTTCGGCGGCGCTCACACCCTGGCGGCAGCCGATGCCGATGGCCCAGGGAGCAGGAAGTCGGGGCGCGGGAAGACGGGGGGTGGGCGGGGCGGTCATCGTGGCTTTTCCCCGCGCCATAGGGTGACGGGCATCAGGGGCCGCCAGCCGCGGAAATTCCCCAGGGGTACCGCGCGTTCCACCGACAGCCGCGTCAGCGACCCGCCCAGCGTGGTGTGCCATTGGGAAAGTGCGGCCTCCGTCTCCAGGGTCACGGCCGTGGCCACCAGCCGTCCGCCGGGGCGCAGCGCCTGCCAGCATGCCTCCACCACGCCGGCGCCGGTCAGGCCCCCGCCGATGAAAACAGCATCCGGCGGGGGCAGGTCCGCCAGCGCGTCCGGCGCCGCGCCCTCGCGCACGGTCAGGCCGGGCACGCCGAAGCCCAGGGCGTTGGCGCGGATGGCGACCAAGCGGTCGGCCCGGCTTTCCACCGCGACGGCGCGGTTGGCGGGATCGGCCAGCAGCCATTCGATGGCGATGGAGCCTGAGCCGGCGCCCACGTCCCACAGCATCTCCCCCCGGCCCGGCGCCAAGTAGGATAGCGCCACGGCCCGCACCTCCCGCTTGGTGATCTTGCCGTCGTGCTGGAACCAGTCGTCGGGCAGGCCGGGGCCGCGTGGCAGCACCCGGGCGCCGGGGGTGATGGTGCAGGTCAGCGCGATGGTGTTCAGGTCCAGGACGTTACCTTCGGTCCAATCGTCCGCCGTCGCGGTCTGCACATGCTCCCGCGGGCCGCCCATGGCCTCCAACACCGTCAGGACGCTGGGGCCGAACCCCCGCTCGCGCAACAGGGCGGCCAGCTTGGCCGGCGTGGTGCCGTCCCAGCTCAACAGCAGCAACCGCGACCCGGGGAACAGGTGGGGGATGACAGTTTCCAGCGGGCGGCCGTGCAGCGACAGGCAGGTTACCTCCTGCAGGGCCCAGCCCAGGCGGGATGCCGCCAGGGTGAAGGCGCCCGGTGCCGGGAACGCCCGTGTTTCCTGGGCCGGCACCAGGCGGGCCAGCGTGGCGCCGATACCGAACCAGTGCGGGTCGCCGCTGGCCAGCACCGTTACCCTCTGGCCGCGCCGGGCCAGCAGGGCGGGGAAGGCGTCGCTGAGCGGGCTGGGCCAGGCCAGACGCTCCTGTCCCGCCGTCTCCGGCACCAGGGCCAGATGGCGGGCGCCGCCCACCACCAGCGCGGCTTCGGTCACGGCGGCACGGGCGGCGGGTGGCAGGCCGTCCCAGCCGTCTTCCCCGATGCCCACGATGGTCAGCCAGGGGGCGGGGGTGCTAGTCATGGCGCGCACACGGTGGGAAAGGTGGGGCGATGCGGGTACTGGTGCTGGGCGGCACGACGGAGGCGCGGCAATTGGCGGGGCTGCTGGCGGGTGACGCCCGTTTCCAGACCACCCTGTCGCTGGCCGGCCGCACCCGCAAACCGGCGCCGCAGCCCCTGCCCACCCGCATGGGCGGCTTCGGCGGTGCGCAGGGCTTGGCGGATTACCTGAGGGCAGAAAGCGTCCAAGCGGTGATCGACGCGACCCATCCCTTCGCCAACCAGATCAGCGCCAATGCCGAAGCGGCCTGCGCCGCCGCCGGTGTGCCCCTGGCCGTGCTGACCCGCCGGCCGTGGGTGGCGGGATTGGGCGATACTTGGTGCCTGGTGCCGGACATGGGGGCGGCGGCCGGGGCGCTGGCCGATCTGCCCGATACTGTCTTCTTGACCGTGGGCCGGCAGGAGCTGGAGCCCTTCCTGGCCCTGGACCGGCGGTTCCTGGTGCGGGCGGTGGATCCGCCGGACGCCCTGCCGTCCAATGCCGCCCTGGTGCTGGACCGGGGCCCTTACACGCTGGACGGGGAAATAGCCCTGCTGCGTGCCCACGGCGTCGGCACCCTGGTGACCAAGAACAGCGGCGGCGATGCCACTGCGGCCAAGCTGGACGCCGCACGAGCCTTGGGCCTGCCCGTGGTTATGGTTGACCGGCCGCCGGCGGGAACGGCGCCCCGGCTCTACGCCGCGTCGGACGCTATGGCCTGGCTGGTGGCTCACCTGTCCTCCACCGCCGCATAGCCGCGCGGCGTGTAGACCCAGACGTCGCCGTCCTTACCCTTGGGCAACAGCCGGGTTTGGCTGGACCCGATCAGCACCAGGGTGCGCATGTCCGCCGTGGCGGGGTCGCAGTCGGCCAGGGTGGTGATGGTCACGTCCTCGTCATGCCGGCCCACGGCGCGGGCGAGGACCACCGGCGTGGCCGGGTCCTTGAGCGTGCGCAGGGTGTCCAGGGCGGCCCCCAACTGCCAAGGCCGCGCCTTGGAGATGGGGTTGTACAGGGCGATGACGAAGTCGCCCTCCGCCGCTAGGCGCAGGCGTTTCAGCACCAGATCCCACGGTTTCAGGTTGTCCGACAGGGATAGCACGCAGAAATCATGGCCCAGGGGGGCGCCCACCCGCGCGGCCGCCGCCAGCATGGCGGAAACGCCGGGGCACACCCGCACCGGCACCTCGGCCCAGGCGGGGTCGTCCGCGGACTCCAGCGCCTCGAACAGGGCGGACGCCATGGCGAAGACGCCGGGATCGCCGCCTGACACCAGGGCCACCCGGCGGCCCGACACCGCCAGGTCCAGGGCCAGGCGCGCCCGCGACAGCTCCACCCGGTTGTCGGAGCCGTGGCGGCGGTGAAAGGCGCTATGGGGGATGCGGTCGAGATAGGGGCCATACCCCACCAGGTCGGTGGAGTGCGCCAGCACGTCCGCCACCTCCGGCGTCAGCCAGCGATCAGGGCCGGGGCCCAAACCCACGACCGTCAGCGAACCGAGGGCGCTCATTCAGCTACCTCGGACTTGGTCGCCTGGCGTGCCGTCAGCACGTCGCCGCGCTTGCCCTGGCCGGGGATCAGGATCATGGCGAAGTAGGGGGCGACGTCCGGCGCCTGGGCCAGGGGGTGCACCCGCTGGGTCTCGGTCGTGCCACGCTCCACGTACCAGGCGCGGGCGGTCAGGCCCAGGCTCTCGATCACCCGGCGCACCTTGGGCAGGTTGCCGCCCAGCTTCATCACCGCCGCCGCGTCGGCCCGCGACAGGGCCTCGGCCAACGCCGCCTCCCCCAGGGTGCCGGGGATGACGGACAGCACGTCGTCGCGGATGGTCAGCGGGACGGGCAATTGCGCGGCGCAGCCCAGCAGCGAGGGCACACCCGGCACCACCTCCACATTGAAGCGGGGGGCCAGGCGCAGGTGCAGATGCATGTAGGACCCGTAGAAGAACGGGTCGCCCTCGTTCAGCACCGCCACCGACTGGCCCGCCGCCAGCAGGGCGGCCAGACGCTCGGCGGACTCGTCGAAAAAGCCCTCGATGGCGGCGGCATAGGCCGGGCTGTCGGGCGGCAGTTCGGTGGTGACCGGATAGACCATGGGCACCTCCTGCTGGGTGCCGTCCAGATGCGTCGCCGCGATGCGCCGCGCTTGGCCCGGCCCCCCGCGCTTGGCGAAATAGGCGACCACGGGGCAGGACCGCAGCAGCCGCACCGCCTTCAGGGTCATCAGTTCCGGGTCACCGGGGCCGGTGCCGATGCCGTAAAGGGTGCCGGGGATGGTTGGGGTCACGCCGATCACTCCCGGTCAGAGGCCAGGGCGTTGACCGCCGCCGCCGCCATGGCGCTGCCGCCTCGGCGCCCGGCCACAGCCAGGTAAGGCAGGCCCCAGGGGTTGGCGGCCAGCGCCTCCTTGCTCTCCGCCGCGCCGACGAAGCCGACGGGGAAGCCCAGGATGGCGGCCGGCTGTGGCGCGCCCGCTGCGATCATCTCCAGCAG
Organism: Nitrospirillum goiasense; assembly: GCF_034427435.1. Lineage (NCBI taxonomy): Bacteria > Pseudomonadati > Pseudomonadota > Alphaproteobacteria > Rhodospirillales > Azospirillaceae > Nitrospirillum > Nitrospirillum goiasense. The sequence goes on from NZ_JAXQNP010000001.1 coordinate 81,415, forward strand.
GTGGAACAGGGCGGTGGGCGCGTTGCCGATAGCCACCACCGATCCCGCCAGATGCGGCCGCCATAGTTCCAGCGCGGCCGCCGAACGGGTGGTGCCCAGCTCGCTCGCCAGGGTGGGCACGGCGGGGTCGGTTAGGGTGCAGATCACGGCGTTATTGGCCGGCAGCCGGGCGCGGGTGACGCCGTGCGCCACCATTTGGGCGTCGCACAGGATGGGGGCGCCGGCGCGCAGGGCGGCCCGGGCGGCGGTGCCGACATCGGGCGAGAACAACAGGTGGTCGGCGGTTTCCACCAGGCCCGCCGCGTGAATGATGCGCACGGCCACGGCACGCAAATCCTCCGGCAGGTGGTCCAACCTGGCTTCTTCCCGGATGATGGCGAAGGACCGGGCATAGATGGCCGCCCCGTCGCGGATGTAGTCGTACCGTGCCGGAACCGGGGGAAGGGGCGCGCCGGGGTTGGGGGACTCAGGGCTGGACAACGGCGGGCATTCCTCTACGCGGCATGGGCCTCGACCAGGGCAGCCAGCTCGGCCGGTCCGCCCAGGCGGGTGATGAAGGCGGCCGGATCCTCATCCAGCCGCCTGCGGTCGGTATAGACAGCTTCGAGCGCCGCCACCAGCGATGTCGCGCGCGCCGGTGAGACGCCGCGCCATTGCGCCATCCCTCCGGCGGCGGCCAGCAGGCCGATATCATAAACCGGGTTGCCCGCCTGACCGTCCCGCGCCGTCAGGGTGACCAGCGCCGGTGCCGGGTGGGCGCAGCCCTTGGCGCAGGCCGACACGTGGATATGCCCGCGCGCCAGCAGCCGGGGCGCCACCTGGGCCAGGGCCAGCGCGTCCCGCCGCGCGTCCGTCAGTCCCGAATCACAAGCGCCACGGCCGCTGCACGCCGACAGGGCCAGGCGGGGATCATCAGGCGCCAGGATGAAGCCCAGCGGCTGGAAGATATCCACAGGCTCGTTCCCGCCGTTCCCTTCCAGCAGCAGGGCGCGCCAGGGTGTCAGGCGCAAGGCCGGTGTCATGTGGGCGACCAGCGCCAGCCGTTCAGTGCTCAGCCCGCCGAAGGGGAAGGCGAGCCCCACCCAACCCGCCTGGGCGCCCAGCACCTGGTTCAGGTGCAGACTTGGCAGAGAGGCGGTGACCGGCGGCGGCCCCAGGGAAACGTGTGCGGCCAAGCCGGACGTGCCCTCTGCCGCCACCAGGGCGGCCAAGCGGCGATAGCGGCCGGCGGATAGGCGGAGGTAGGCGCGGGCCAGGGTGAGGGCCGTGCCTACCACCGTGTCGGCGGCGCAGACGCCCAGGGGCGTGGCGCTCGCCTGGTCACCCCCCACCGCCACCCGGAACAGGGCGGTGCCGGGCAGGGCGTCGAAACGGATATCGCCCACGGCATCGGCCAGGGGCGCTTGACCACCACCGTTCAGGACAAAGCTGAACTTGGCGGGAAGGGCGCTCCACAGGTCGAGGCTGTCACTCAGGGCGACGTCCAGCGCCAGGGCCAGAGGGCGCACCGGCGCGCAGGCCGGGTCCAGGCCACAGGTGGGGCTGCACAGCACATTGCGCACCCGCTCCGCCGCCGGGTCGCCGTTGACCAGGCCCAGGTCGCGCAGGGCATCGGTCAGGGGGGACAGCGTTTCGGGGCGGACGCCGCGCAGTTGCAGGTTGGCGCGCTGACTCAAGTCCACCAGGCCGTTGCCGTGGCGCTCGGCCAAATCGCAAATCGCCGCCATCATGGGTCCGGTCAGCCTGCCGCCGGGGATGCGCAGACGTACCAGCAGGCCGTCGGCCACCGCCATGGGCACCAGGGCCCCCGGGCAGGCGCCGCGCACACGCGGCGGGTTGATGACGGCGGCGGTCATGTCAGTTCCTTGCGCAGGCGGGCCAGGTCTTCGGGTGTCGAGTTGCGCCGGGGATGCCATAGGCCCCGCTGCCAGGCTTCCTTGAACCGGTCCAGGATCTGGCGGGCGGCGTCTGGATTGCTGTCGGTCAGGAAGGCCCAGGTTTCCTCATCGGCCACATAGGCGTCAAACAGGCTGTCGACCTGATGCGACCGCACGGCGCCGGCCAGGGCGGCCAGGGCCACCGCGCCATCCACCGTGCGTGCCAGGTTGGCGGCGCCGCTGAAGCCATGGCGGCGCTGCCCATCGATCCAGCGCGGGTTGGCGGCGCGGCCGCGCACCACCCGGGCCGCCTCCTCCGCCAGGGTGCGGGGCGTGATGCGGTCCGGCTCGGCGCTGTCGACATGGTAGAGGATGGGGGCGTTGCCCAGCAGGCCGGCGGCGGCTGCGAACCCGCCCTCGAACTGGGTCATGCCGTCATTGTCCAGCACGTCGGTCTCGCGTTGGTCCTGGATATGGACCAGGGCGTCGGCCAGGCCCACGCGGCGTCGGAACAGGGCAGGCAGGGGTACGCCGTTCAGGTCCAGGCCATAGGCATGACAGCCGGTGTCGAGATAGGCGGCACCCAGCTGATCGCGCGCCTGCCAGTCGCCGGTGGCCAGCGGTTGCGCCAGACCGGTGCCATAGCCGCCGGGGGCGGCGCCATAGACGCGGGCGCTGGCGTGGCGTGCGGCGGTAGCGGCGTCCAGGCCACTGGCCATCAGGACATCGCGGTCGGCCCGCACCGCCGCGGCCAGGGGGTTCACCGCGTCCGCCTCCTCCAGTCCCGCCACCTTGCGTGCCGCCTGGTCGAACAGCGCCAGCTGCGCCGGGAACATGTCGCGGAACAGGCCGGAAATGCGCAGGGTCACGTCCACGCGCGGCCGGCCCAGGACTGTGGCCGGCAGCACCTCGATTCCCGTCACCCGGCCGCTGCCGGCCTCCCACAGGGGGCGCACGCCCATCAGGGCCAGGGCCTGGGCCAGCTCCTCGCCGCCGGTGCGCAGGGTGGGGCTGCCCCAGCAATCCACCACCAATTGGCGGGGCCAGTCGCCCTGATCCTGCAGGTGACGGGTCAGCACGGCGTCCGCCCCCTTCCAGCCCAGGGCCCAGGCGGTGGGCGTGGGCACGGCGCGGGGGTCGATGGCGTACAGGTTGCGGCCGGTGGGCAGCACATCCGCTCGCCCCCGCGCCGGTGATCCACCGGGGCCGGGGGCGACGAAGCGGCCGTCCAACCCCGCCAGCAGGGCCGCCATTTCGGCTGGGCCGCTGGCGCCCAAGACGGGCGGCACCTCGGCATCCAGGGCGGTCAAGCCTTCGCGTGTTTTATTCCATTCCGTATCCGGAATAATCTTGCCCGTCACCAGATCCCGCACCATCCCATCCAATGCAGCCCGCACCCGGCCCGCACTGGGGGCTTTTCCGGTTCGCACGGCCAGCACTGCTGGCAGGGGATGGGGCCAGGGGGTGGCGGTCTCACCCGCGAACAGGTCCTCTAGCGTGCCGGCCAGGCCCAGGTCGCGGGCCAGCGCCTCGGTCAGCGCCGGCTGGCCCCGGCGGGGGAAACGGGCGATGGCGGCCAGGAAGGCCGCCTGGGCATCTTTGTCCGGCGCTACTCCAAAGACATGCAGCCCATCACGGATCTGCATTTCCTTGATATCGCAGAGATGGGCGTCCAGCCGGGTCAGAGCGTCGTCGGGCAGGTCGCCCGTGGTGGGGTCCTGGGCCAGGTTCAGGTCGCGGGCGACGCCGGCCTGCCACGCCAGATCGCGGATGCGGGCGCGCAGCGTGGGCAGGCGGCGCGGATCCAGGCTTTGCGCCTGGGCGTATTCGTCCAGCGCCTGCTCCAACTCCGCCAGGTCGCCATAGAGGCCGGCCGGCACCGGCGGCGGCGGCAGGTGGCCGACCAGCACCGCACCCAGGCGGCGGCGGGCCTGCACCCCTTCCCCCGGGTTTGTGGCGATATAGGGATAGAGGACGGGCAGGGAACCGGCCAGCCGCTCCGGCCAGCAGTCGGCGGACAGGGCCACGGCCTTGCCCGGCAGCCACTCCAGCGTGCCATGGGCGCCCACCTGGACCAGGGCGTGGATGTCCACGACATGGCGCAGCCACAGGTGAAAGGCGGCGTAGCCGTGGCTGGGGGGTGTGTCGGGATCGTGATGGGCGGCGCTGTCGATGGCGCCGTGGCCACGGCTGGGCTGCACCGCGACCAGCAGGTTGCCACAAGCCTGCACACGGAAGCGCAGGACGCCGTCGTGTGCCAGCGGGTCGGCCTCCGGTGGGCCCCAGCGGTCGGTGATGGCGGCCAGGGCCGCAGGTTCCATCAGCCGGGCATAGTCCGCTAGGCCCAAGCCCGGCGCCAGGGTGTCCACGGGCCGGCGTAGATTCGCCATCAGGGCGGCGCCGTCGGCCGGCCTATCGCTCACCGCATAGCCAGCGTCGGCCAGGGCCGCCAGCAGGGCCAGGGTGCTGGCCGGTGTGTCCAGCCCCAGGGCCAGGCCGATGCCGCCGCGCGCCGGATAGTCGGACAGCACCAGGGCCACGCGGCGCCCGGCCGGCGGGGTCGCCGCCAGGCGGGCCCAGGCGGCCGCCTTGTCGGCCAGCGCCTCCACCCGGTCAGCGCGGGGGCGGCTGACCATGGGGGCGTATTCCAGCGCGGGGTCCCAGTCCGCCGCCGCCTTGAAGGCGATGGCCGGGCCGGCCAGGCGCCCATCCATCTCCGGCAGCACCACGTTCATGGCCAGGTCGGCGGGGCCCAGGCCGGCGCGGGCCTTTTCCCATAGCGCCTCCGTCCCCGTCGACAGGGTGACCTGCACCACCGGCACGCCGGCGGCATCCAAAGGGGAGGCATCGTCGGGGCCTTGCCGGGCGGAAAAGAATGTGGCGTTCAGCACGATGGCGGGGCGCAACGTCGCCAACTCCGATGCCAGCCAGCGGGCGGCATCGGCTTCCTTCAGGCTGGCCGCGTAATAGAGGTGGGGCGCCAGGCCGCGCCGGTCCAGCGCGTCGGCCAGGGCATGCAGGGCTGGGAGATTGCCGGCCTGCAGATAGGATCGGTAGAAGACCAGGGCGGCGCTTTGCCGGGGGGCGGCCCGCCGTCGGTTCTTTTGGACATCCATCCCTGATGGCGGCCGAAGCGGGGCAGGGGCTGCGGCTCCCCAGCCGCCAGGTCGGCCGGCGCGGGGCATCCCGCCAGATGGGCGGCCAAGGCCAGCAGGCGCGCCATGTTTTCCGGCCCACCCTCGACGAAGCAGCGCCACAGCCGTTGCGCGACGCCCAGGTCCACGGTGCAGGCGGCGTCCAGCCCGGGGTCCGCCTTGGCTTCGCCCGGCAGGACGGCCAGGGGAATGCCCTGAGTGCTGCATGTCTCCGCCACCTGCTCCAGGCCATAGCGCCAGTAGGCGGCACCGCCGTTCAAGCGCAGGATGACCAAGCGCGCCCGCGACACCACGCTCTCGACATACAGGTCGACGGACAGCGGGTGACCCAGGCGCGACAGGTTGGCCAGGCGCAACGTGGGGCGCCAAGGGACATCACCCAGGCCATGATAGGCGGCCGCTACGGCCGACAGGTCGCTGTCGGAGAAGGACAGCAGCACGCAGTCCGCCGGCGTCTGCCCCAAATCTTCCGCCTGGGGCGACGCCAGCAGATCCTCGGCCTGGGTGGGCAGCAGGTGCATGGGAAGGGCGGGACCCGTGGGAGACGACACTGAGAGACGAAAAGCGAGCGCTACGCCGCTCTAGCCTCTCTACGCCGTCAATTCAACAGGTGGATTGGTCAACAGGCGGATTGGGGTTTATGTCCACGCCCAACCGCATCGCCCGTCAGGCGGCCAGCGCCGCCTCGATGGCCGCCCTGTCCAGGCCCGTCTCACCGATCACCACCAATCGGCTGCGCCGCGCCTCGTTCGGCGCCCACAGCCGGTCATAGCTGGTCTGGATACGGGTGCCCACGCCCTGGACCAGCAGGCGCATGGGCTTGCCCGGCACGTCGACGAAACCCTTGAGACGCAGGATGCCGAACCGCTGGGCGACCTCGCCCAGCCGACGGACCAGGGTCTCCGGGTCGGCCTGGGAGGGCAGGTCGGCCACGAAGCTGGTGAAGTCGTCGTGGTCGTGGTCATCCTCGTTGTCATGATGACTGATTCGGGCGTCCAGGTCGGCCTCGGCCGCGGCCGACAGGCCCAGCAGCACGTTGGGATCGACATCGCCATGGGCCACGCGCACCAGGGGCGGGGCGGTGGGACGCAGGGCGCGTACGGTGTCGGCCACGGCGGCCAAACCGGCCTCATCCACCAGGTCGGTCTTGCTGACCAGGATCAGGTCGGCGCACAGCACCTGGTCCTCGAACACCTCCTGCACCGGGGTCTCGTGTTCCACCGTGGCATCGCCGGCCTCCATGGCCGCCTTCTGCCGCGCCAGGGCCTCGGCATCGGGGGCGAAGCGGCCCTCGGCCACGGCGTCGGCCGCCACCACCGCCACCACGCCGTCCACCGTGACGCGGGACCGCACGGCCGGCCAGGTGAAGGCGCGCACCAGCGGCTTGGGCAGGGCCAGGCCGCTGGTCTCGATCAGGATGTGGTCCGGCGGATCATTCCGGTTCAGCAACGACTCCAGCGCCGGCACGAAATCATCCGCCACCGTGCAGCACAGGCAGCCGTTGGCCAATTCGATCACCCGATCCTCCGGGCAGGCCGTATCGCCACACCCTTTCAGCACCGCGCCGTCCACGCCGACGTCACCGAATTCATTGATGATGAGGGCCAAGCGGCGGCCGCCCGGGTTTTGCAGCAGCCCGCGAATCAGCGTGGTCTTGCCGGCACCCAGGAAGCCGGTGATGACGGTGGCGGGGATTTTGGCGGTTGGGGTGGGCATGGGCGTGTCTTTCAGGCGATGTAGTGTGTAAAATAGTGTCTCTGAGTGAGACTCTTTATCACGTGCACAGATGTACCGCAGACATAGACTGAGCTGGCCCCGAAAACCTGGACAGGTGGTTAAGCTCGGTTTTTGCTGTCCGGCAACGGAGAGAGGATGCAAGAAGCATGAGCAAGTCGACAAGACGCAACCACAGCGCGACGTTCAAGGCGAAGGTAGCGCTGGAGGCCCTGCGGGGTGAGCAGACGGTGCCAGAGATCGCGGGCCAAGCACGGCGTTCATCATACGCTGGTGAATGAGTGGAAGCGGGCGCTGACGGCAGGAGCGTCGTCGGTGTCGAGCGGCTGGGGAGCGTTCTGCCAAGGAGGCGGAAGGGCTGACGGACGAGTTGTACAAGCAGATCGGCCAACAGAAGGTGCAGATTGATTTTTTGTCGCGCGCGCTCGGCAAATGAGCCGGGCGGAGAAGCGGGCGATGATCCGACCTGAGCACCCCGACCTATCGGTGGCGCCGCAATGCGCGCTGATCGGTCTTAACCGGTCGAGCTTTTATTACCGGCCGGTCAATGACAACGGGTCCGACCTGGCGCTGATGGACCTGATCGACCGGCAGTTCCTGGAGACCCCGTGCTATGGATCGCGCCGAATGACGGTGGTGCTGCGCCGGTCCGGCCATGCCGTCAACCGCAAGTGGGTGCGGCGGCTGATGGGGGGGGATGGGCTTGCCGGTGATCTGGCAGCAGCCGAACACTAGCAAGCCGCATCCGGCGCACAAAGATCTATCCCTACCTGCTGCGGGATCTGGCGATCGACCCGCCGAACCAGGTGTGGGCCACCGATATCACGTTCATCCCCATGCCGTGGGGTTTCTGTATCTGGTGGCGATCATGGACTGGTTCAACCGCAAGGTCCTGTCTTGGCGGCTGTCGAACACGATGGAGGCGGATTTCTGCATCGAGGCGCTGGAGGAAGCCCTGAGCCAGCATGGCAAGCCGAAGATTTTCAACAGCGACCAGGGCAGCCAATTCACCAGCGCGGCCTTCACCGGCGTGCTGACCGACGCGGGCGTCAAGATCAGCATGGATGGCAAGGGGCGATGCATCGACAACGTCTTTGTGGAGCGGCTGTGGCGCAGCCTGAAATACGAGGACGTTTATCTGCGGGCCTATGACACCGGGTTGGCGGCCCGCGCCGGGATCGGCGCTTGGCTGGCCGCCTACAACACCCAACGACCGCATCAAGGGCTGGCTTATAAAACCCCGGTGAGGTCTATTTCTGCTGCCCAGGGAGGACGGGGCTCCCTGGCTGTGGCAGCTTAAGAAACCATGAGAGCGGAACCCGAGCTTAATGACCGGTCAAACCTGTCCAGACAATGGGGACCAGCTCAGGTTATGCGGCTTTTTTCAGGGTGAACTGCGGCTCACTCGACTCAAACTGACCCATGGAAAGATTCCAGCTTCCAGGATAGATAGGATTAAAATATATTGCCACTAATCGCTGCGGTCGATGGGCCTTCATGGTTGGGAATTTCAGATGGTTATCACTAACAGTCATAAATTTTTTGCACCGACGGATCTGACCCTTAATGCCGGCCCGTTCAAGAAGGTTTTACTTGTCGGATCCTGTACGGTTTCATTCTCGGCGCATCACTTCAAAGAAATTTATGGTATAGAAACGACATTTATACATGTCGGCCTTATTGAGAATTCACGAACAGACATCAGCGGTGGTGATTTTGATTTCCAATTGTCGTCCATTCCCATGGACCACATCATGCATCTTAACAGCTATCTGGGGCAACCGCCCTTTGATAAAGAGGATGCAGAACGTAGATTCCAAGAGTCGCTGGCATCAATGTTTCGTCTGCTGGAAGCACTGCTGCGCTTCAATCAAGAGTTTGGCCTCCTAACAATTGTCAGTAACTTTCTCGTTCCGCAGCAAAATCCACTTGGCCGGTTGATGCCGCGCAATGATTTACGCAATCCCGTCTATTATATTGAGAAGCTGAACGAAAAACTTTCCGACTATATTGATCAGATCAACAACGCTTATGTCATCGACGTCAACGCCATCGCCAGCAGTATCGGCAAGCGCCACATTCAGGACGACTCGATCTGGAAGCTGAGCCACGCGGGCATCATGACCGACCAGGATTTTCGGGACTTCGAGGCGCAGCGGAACGAGTCCAATCAGCGTATCGAACCGATTACCTCCCTCCGCGAGACCGTTAGCATTCTTCCTGATGAGTTTTATCGCACCCTCTGCGCCGAAAGCGTGGCGATAGCGCGAACTGCCCGCCAAGTGGACTCTGTGAAGATCGTCATCATTGACCTAGACGATACACTGTGGCGCGGCGTGATCGCGGAAGAGAAGTCCTCCCTGGATCACAACTTCCTTTTCGAAGGGCTGCACTATGGCTTCCTAGAAGCGCTGTCCTTCCTGCGGCAGCGCGGCATTCTACTCGCCATCGCCAGCAAGAATGACCATGACAAGATCGCAGACATCTGGCAGGAACTGTTCCAACATCGCTTCCCGCTCAGCAACTTCGTCTCTGTCAAGATCAACTGGAGTCCCAAATCAGAGAGTGTCGCCGAGATCTTGAATGAGGTGAACCTTCTTCCGCGCAACGCCGTCTTCGTGGACGACAATCCTCGGGAACGTGAGGAAGTCAGGGCAGCCTTCCCCGATATTCGGATTCTCGGCGCCGAACCGTACGCGATCCGGCGCGTTCTGTTGTGGTCGAGCGAAACTCAGGTGGCTCACATCACCAAGGAAGCTCTAGGTCGTAGCGAAATGGTGCAGAAGCAGATTGCCCGCGAAATTGAAAGGAAGACCCTTTCAAAAGAGGAGTTCCTGCACTCCCTAAGCGTGAAACTGAGCTGCCATCGAATCAAGGACGCTTCACATCCGCTGTTTAAGCGGGCGCACGAGCTCCTAAACAAGACAAATCAGTTCAATACGACCGGAAAGCGTTGGGACGAGATGGAATTGAATGCCGTCATGAAGAATGGCGGCGTCATATACGCCTTTGAGGTCCAGGACCGCTTCACGAAGTATGGCGCCGTGGTAATCGCAGTCTGTGCCGGTGACGAGCTTCCGTCATTCGTCATGAGCTGCCGAGTTATCGGGCTCGAAGTCGAGTTGGCGGCCCTGATCCTCATCGCCGAGGATATGAAGCGGAGAGGCTCCTCTGAATTACGGGGCCAGATAATTGAAACCGATGCCAACGTCCTCTCGCGTGATCTGTATGCTCGTGGTGGCTTTCAGATCGAAGGCAGCCATTGGGTCCTTCCGCTGAATACAGCGCTGCAAATTTCTGAGCACATCAGCATAGATCCCGTCCCCGAATTGACCTAAGATGCTCGGCAAGATATTCTCTAGCTTATTTGAATTTGCCTGGAGAGCGGATTTCGCCTCCAGTGAGGGTTAGCGGGGCTGCAAGCGTCCTAAGCAGTATATCAAATCAGTCATGCATAAAGCAACGTATTTTATAAAAATTCTTTAGACCGGGATGATTATTTTGAAAGACAAGAGCAGACACCCTATTGATTCATCCTCTGATGGCTTCGTGATTCTGGATGCGGTCCGCCATGGGCGGTTCCGCAGACCGGCGGAGTCGTGTTGGCTGGAGGATTAAAGTGGTTAATGTCCTGGTCTTCCCCGCCGGCACTGAGGTGGGGCTTGAAATCGAGCGGGCGCTACGTCACGTGCGCGGCATCAATCTGATCGGCGCGACCTCTGCGTGCGATCACAGCGCCTACACCTATGAGCGGATGGCGCCTCACCTACCGTTCTTTGCGGCTCCGGACTTCATCGCGAAATTCGAAGAGACGAGCCGCTGTTTCGAAATCGAATATGTATTTCCCGCTCATGACGACGTCATAGTCACCCTGTCCCGCTGGGCTGCCGACCGTCCCGAGGGCCAAGCGCCTGGGATCATCAGCAGTGGCTACGCTACGGACATCGTGGCGCGCTCCAAGCGGGCGACCTATGCCGCTTTGTGCGACGTGGTCGCCACGCCCGAAGAATACCGTCCCGAAGACTTCCTCGGCACCGCTGACCGCCCCCTATTCGTAAAGCCGGATTGCGGCCAAGGCTCCAAAGGCACTAGGAAGATCGAGACAGGCGACCCGGTGGGCGGTATCTCCCGGGCGGAGTTGCTGCTGGAATTCCTGCCCGGTGACGAATATACGGTCGACTGCTTCACTGACCGGCATGGCGAGTTGCGCTTCGCCGGTGCCCGCCAGCGCGTCAGGACCAGCAATGGCATCTCAGTGTCGACGTGCGGGATCGAGGATGCCGCCCTGGTCGAGATGGCGCGGCGGATCAACGCGGCGCTGAGATTCCGAGGCATGTGGTTCTTCCAGGCCAAGCGACGGGCGGACGGTACCCCCGTGCTAATGGAGATCGCGACCCGAGTGTCCGGCGCTATGGGCTATTTCAGGGGGAAGGGCGCCAACCTCCCGCTGTTGGCCCTTTATGACCGTATGGGTAAGGACCTGACCGTGTTCACCAATGAATACGGGATGGTCAGGGACAGCGCCCTGTATCCGCGATATTATGTAGAGTTAATGTTCGATACGGTCTACGTCGATCTCGACGATACGTTGATCTTCCAGGATAAGGTCAACAGCGACCTGATGGGCCTGATCTATCATTGGCGCAATCAGGGAAAGCGGGTCCACCTGATAACCCGACATCGCGCGGTTCATGGGCGGGCCCCCCTGCATACGCTGGACAGCCTCTGCATCGCGGCCAGCCTGTTCACCAGCATCATTGAAGTGGAACCGTGCGCCTTTAAGTCCTCTGCGATCACAGGTAAGGCGTCGATCTTCATCGATGATTCAACATCCGAGCGCCATGACGTGCATTCGAAGTGCGCAATCCCAACCTTCACTTGCCAGCAAGCAGTTGAGGTACTCAGCCGGTCAAAGGGGAATTTTTGATGAAACGGACAAAGCCTCTCTATGTCGCGTCTCCCATGCTCCCCGAGCTGGGAGCGCTGGCCAAGATGATCGGAAATATCTGGGAAAGCGGTATTGTCACCAACCATGGCCCCTATCATGAGTTGTTGGAGGAACGCCTTTGCGAGGAACTGCGCGTCCCAACGGCGATGCTGTTCAACAACGGCACGAGCGCGCTGCTGGCCGCGCTGAAGATGTTCGACTTGGAACCGGGCGCGGAAGTCATCACGACACCGCTCACTTTCGCCGCCACGCCCCATTCCATCGCCTGGAATGGCCTGACGCCGGTCTTCGCTGACGTTGATCCCCGGACCATGACGCTCGACCCCGCCGCTGTTCGTAAGGCGATCACCCCACGCACGCGGGCGATCCTGGGCGTCCACACCTATGGCACTGTCTGTGATCTGGACGGTTTGGCCGAGGTGTCACAGGAATTCGGCCTGAAGATCATCTATGACGCTGCTCATGCATTCAGCGTGACGGTAAATGGCGCAGGCATCGGTGGCTTCGGCGACGCGACCGCCTTCTCGTTCCATGCAACGAAGCTCTACACCACCATCGAGGGTGGCGCCATCACCACGCCCAACATGATTGACGCGCGCAAGATCTACATGCTGCGTAACTTCGGCATCAAGAACGAGGAAGAGGTCATCGACGTTGGTATCAACGGCAAGATGAATGAGATCCAGGCTGCCATCGGCCTCCTGAACCTCGATCTCTACCGTGCCGAACAGCAGGCGAGGGCAAGCCTCAGGACCAAATACAACGAGTTCCTATCCGGGTTCGACGGCGTCTCCCTACAGGTGGACCAGCCCGGCGTTTCACGTTCGGAACAGTACTATCCACTGCGGATCGATGCGACGCGCTTCGGCGCGTCGCGTGACGATCTGTATTCCCACCTGAAGGATGTCGGCATCTTCGCGCGCAAGTACTTCTACCCGATCTGCACCGACTTTACGCCGTACATGTCCTGTCCAATCCACTGCCTGTCGAAAATACCAGTCGTCGAAACCCTGAAGAACCAGCTGATTTGCCTGCCCTTTCATAGCCGCGTCACCAACGAGGATGTGGAGATGATCAGGACCGTGTTCGCGAACACGGCCCAGAAGCGCCAATACCAGCCGGCGCTTTGACCGCAGTCGGCAAGCCCGGCTCGAAGCGGCTAAGTGCGAATTCCTACTCAAGTTTCCAACCTCAAGTGAACAAGGAAAAATGATGACGGCAGCCACGCCAGAAAAGAACGCCGACATCTCCACGGCCACTGGTTCCCCGGTGGGGCGAAGTCGCAAGCTGGCGCCTTCACCTGCCCTAAGCACTGAACTGATCGATCGTTTTCGCGAGCTTAGCGCCTTGACCCGGATGTTGGAGAATGAGAAGGCCTCCCACGAGCGGACGCGGGCGGAACTGGAGCGCGTGGCCGCCGCCGAGACGGAAGTCCGGACTGAGCTGGACTCCGCCCAGCGGAGCTATCTCGCTCTGCAGGAGGTTATGGAGGGAGCGCGCCAGGGTGAGATGCAGGCTCGCACCGAGATGGAGCAGCTCTCACGCGAAGTCGCCCAGCTTTGTGAGGCGCTGGAGAGCGCGCGCGCGGCCGAGCGGCAGTCGCAAAACGCGATGGAGTCCCTGGCGGCCCTCCACGAGGATGGGGAAAGGATTCTGGAGTCGGCGCGGGGGCCGTTGTTCAATGGAATTGGTCTACTCGTGCGCCTCGTCATCGAGGCACTCTCACGACATATGGGCCAGACGAGCGCCGAGATTGCCGTCGGCCAGATGCTACTCTCTTCCGGCCTGTTCGACCCCGACTGGTACCTAGCCGCCAATCCGGACGTCGCTGGGGGTGAGCTCGATCCGCTGGAGCATTACATCCGCTTTGGCCGAGATGAAGGACGCAACATCCTTAGCTCGCTGCGTGGCCTGACCAGAGAAGGCGCGCAATGACTGCAATTGCTTGGACGGACATCTTCGTCAGCTTGTACCGGTCTGATCAGTTCGACCCCGACTTCTATGTCCGCCGCTATCCGGACGTTGCGCTTAGCGGAGTGCCCCCCCTTGAGCATTATTGCAAATATGGGGTGCATTTCGGGCGTGAGACCCGGGCGGCCAGGCTCGTCTCGCATGAAGAGGCCGCGCCGCAGCTAAGGACAGCGACGTCAATAACTGAATCAGCGGACTGTTGCGAAACCGCGCGGGCAACCGGCAGCCGCTCTGAGATAGCAGCACTTGTTGATGTGCCTGTCCTAACGGTCATCTGCACGACCTATAATCACGCTAACTTCATTCGGCAGACGCTGGAGGGCTTCGTCGCCCAGCGTACGAACTTCCCGTTCGTGGTGCTGGTTTCTGATGATTGCTCGCCCGACGGCACAGGTGAGATCGTCGAGGAATACGTCCGGAAATATCCGTTCATAAAATCGGTCCGACGCGAGAAGAACGTCGGCTCAATCCCCAATCTCATGGATCTGGCCCGGCGGGTCCACACCAAATATGTGGCCCTCTGCGAAGGTGACGATTATTGGACGGACCCGGAAAAGCTGCAGCTCCAGGTGGATTTCCTCGATTCGAACCCGGAATATGCCCTCTGCTTCCATCCAGTGTCGATCCTCAACGAGGATGACCCGTCCTTGGTAGAGGTCTTTCCGCCTAAAGACCATCAGGACTTCACCCTGGCCACACTGGCCCGTAGCAACTTTATTCAGACCAACAGTGTCATGTACCGCTGGCGGTACGAGAACGGCCTTCCGGCGGAATTCGCCGAGATTCATCCCGGCGACTGGTTCATACATCTGGTCCATGCTGAGATGGGCAGGATCGGGTATATCAACCGCAACATGGGCGTTTACAGGAAGCATGGCGGTGGCATGTGGTCTGATGCCACCAAAAATCCACTCTTGCTACACCTGAAGTACGGCGCTGGCGAGATCCGAATGTTCGAGGCGATGAAATCGCATTTCGGCGGCCAGTACGACCATCTGATGTCGGCGATGCAGCGTCACGTCGTTGGCGAGGTGTTCCGGCACTTCGTCCTCTCCGGCGATATTCTGGGCCTGGCTGCCTTCATCCGCGCTGCTCAGCCGTGCGAAAGGCTCTTCCTCGAAATCTGCGGCATTCCTATAGGCGAGGATGGGGCGGTCGGTTCCGTCGAAGCCCTTGAGAGGTTACTGCGGAATCATCTCAGGATCAGTGTCGTCGTTACTGCCTACAAGCATCGCGACTATTTGCGGCTCTGCCTCGACAGCATCTTGGCGCAGGTGGGCGGATTCGAGATGGAGCTGATTATCGGCGACGACTGTTCGCGGGATGGCTCCCAAGAGATCATCGACGAATATCTGCAGCGCCATCCCGGTATCGTCAAGCAGATCAGAAGCAGCAGCAACGTCGGGATGCTTCAGAACATGAAGCGCTGCTTCGCTGCGGCCAGCGCGCCTTTCATCGCCATCTGTGAAGGTGACGATCACTGGATCAGCTCACAAAAACTGGCAAAGCAGCTCGTCTTCCTATGCCTAAACAGGGACTGTAGCATGGTCTTCAATTGGATCCTGCTGTACGAGGAATGGAGCACGCGTCTTATTCCACATACGCTACAGGGCCTGATAATGGGTGACCGCTTATCTTTCTCTGCCCTTGCCGCTGAGTCGCTAACGGCCAACTTCTCGGCCTGTGTCTATCGTGCCTCAACGATCAGGGCCATTCCGAAAAGCTATTACACCTACAAGGGGGCCGCTGACTGGTTGTTCAATCTCCATGCGGCAACGATAGGCGACATCGGCTTTATTCCCGATCTGATGTCTGTCTACCGAGTGCATCGCAATGGCCAGTGGAGCGGGTTGAGCACCCAGCAGCAGCAGAAACGGATCAAGGATATCAGGCGGGAATTTTACGAAATCTTCGGCACGGGCCTGGGCTTCGACGATCTGTCCGTCACCTATTCGATTCAGGAGGAAGCGGACATCACTGGTCAGGTCTTGGCTTGGCTCGAGACCCCGGTCGCCGGACAGACGGAGAAGATCAACGAAGGCTCGATCACCTTGCGCGGCTGGGCCATAACCGCGATAGGGGCGCCTGTAGAGATTATGGTCAAACACGGCGAGGTGCTCGAAGAGCACGCTACGACAGTTTTGCGCGACGATGTTGTCGACACCCTGAATTCGAGCCAGGCAATATCAATCGTGTCGCCTCGATGCGGTTTTTCGATCTCGGTGCCTTATGAGCGGAGCATGAGTGTGAATCTGGGCTTCCGCATCCATGGCCGCCCGCTCTGGTGGCGGACCATCACCTTGCAAGAGTGTCAATCAGCACCGAACTGAGGTGACGACATAGAACGGGCAGAAAACCACGCTGCCATTATCAACCTTAAGCGTCGTCTGTAGGCTGCCTTTACCGGTAGGAAGAAGCCGGGCCGGCATCCGACCCAGCGTGTGCCATCGGGGGACGGTCCCCCACCGGGCACGACACAATGGACATGCGGATGGTGGTGGAGGGTCTGACCCCAGGTATGGAGCACGGCAACAAGCCCGATCTCGGCGCCCAGGTGCTTGGGATCGGCGGCGATGATGCGCAGGTCTCTGCGGCGGCCTTGAACAGGATGGCGTAGACCACCGCCTTGTTCTGGAACGCGATTTCCGCCACGGGTGCTGGCAGCGTGAACACGACATGGAAGGTAAGCATGCGGTGTAGGCCGCAGGTTGGTGGCGATCAGCCGCCACGGCGGGGGCCGCCGAGGCTGAACCGCTCCGGGATTGTCGGAGGCTTCCACTCCTGAGAGATTGAAGCCACGATGAGCAAGACGACGAACAAGTTCTCCCCCGAGGTCCGAGCCCGCGCGGTTCGATTGGTGCTGGATCATGAGAAGGACCATCCGTCGCGATGGGCGACGGTGATGTCGATCGCGGCGAAGATCGGCTGTTCCGGCCAGACGCTGAACGAATGGGTGAAGAAGGCCGAAGTTGAAGCTGGCACGCGGGCCGGTGTTCCAAGCGAGACGGCGGAACGGCTGAAGGCGTTGGAACGGGAGAACCGGGAACTGCGGCAGGCGAATGACCCATAGGGCAGCGCGGAGCAGCAAGATCCTGCGCAAGGCCAGCGCGTATTTTGCGATGGCGGAGCTCGACCGCCGGTTCAAGCCATGATCGCCTTCATCGACGAGCATCGGGGTACGCACGGGGTCGAGCCGATCTGCCAGGTCCTGCCGATCGCCCCGTCCACCTATCATCGGCATGCATCCCGGCGAACCGATCCAGACCGTCTGCCGGAACGGGCCAGGCGGGACACGGCGCTGAAGATCGCGATCCGGCGGGTATTCGACGAAAACTTCGCTGTCTATGGCGTGCGCAAGGTCTGGCACCAGCTCAGGCGAGAGGGCCGAACTGTTGCTCGCTGCACGGTCGCCCGGCTGATGCGGGACATGGGCCTGCGGGGCGTGATCCGGGGCAAGCCGGTGAAGACCACGGTGAGCGACAAGGCGGCGCCTTGTCCTCTGGACCACGTCAACCGCCAGTTCCATGCACCCCGGCCGAACATGCTGTGGCTGTCGGACTTCACCTACGTCGCCACCTGGCAGGGGTTCGTCTATGTGGCCTTCGTCATCGACGCCTTCGCTCGGCGCATCGTCGGTTGGCGGGTGTCACGGACGGCCCATGCCGCCTTCGTGCTTGATGCCTTGGAGCAGGCCTTGCATGAGCGGCGACCGGTCAAGCACGGCGGGTTGATCCACCATTCGGACAGGGGCGTCCAATACGTCTCGATCAAGTACACCGAACGCTTGGCCGACGCGGGGATCGAACCCTCGGTCGGCAGCGTCGGTGACAGCTATGACAATGCCCTGGCGGAAACCATCAACGGCCTTTACAAGGCCGAGGTGATCCACCGGCGTGGGCCATGGCGTTCCTTCGAGGCCGTCGAGTATGCCACCCTGGAATGGGTCGACTGGTTCAACCACCGGCGGATCCTGGGGCCTATCGGCAACATCCCGCCAGCCGAAGCCGAGGCACGCTTCCACGCCATGCTGGACCAATCGGCAATGGCCGCGTGACTCAAACCAAACTGCCTCCGACAATCCCGGCGCGGTTCAGTCGTGGACGATGCCGAGCAGGAACCCGGCCAGCATGGAGCGTAGTGCCATCATCTCGTCGGTCATCGTGGTCACCCTCGGTTGGGGTTTTGTTGTGGTGACCAGACTTTACCGAAGACCCACGATGACCGCCCGCCGGGTCAGCCCTTCCGGCCGGCTACGCCGGCCTACAGGACTGACCCGGCGCAAGCGCTCCTACACCACTGGGCGGGACGTGACCTCCTCCGGTTGGATCAGCGCCTTATCCCGGTGTCATCCAATCCGGCAGCAGCCCAAGCCTTACCTATAGACAGAGACAGCAAATATTGTAGATTGCACCTTTTCAGCGGACTATGAAATATGAATAAAAATCCTAGGCTAAATCAGAATGAATCTCCGCTCGGGGGAGCCCGTCTGCAGATCCTCTTGCATGTCGGTCCGCATAAAACGGGGACGACCACGCTCCAGGATATGCTGAGGCTGCAATTTGCCGAGCCGAAGAAGGGAAAGCCCTGGTGCCCGCCTTATCTGGACCCGCACCACGCCGGCCATAACCATCTGGTTCGCGCCTACTGGAAGAATGAGGAAGGGGTTGTGAGCGATTATCGCAGCGTCTGGGGCGAAATATTCGCCAAAGCCGCGCAGGCGCAAGTCGAGCCCCTGATCCTAAGCACCGAATTCTTCATCCATGCGATCGAGGATGGGTTCGCCCCTCTCGTCTCACTGCTCCAATGGCATGACGTCCGTTTGGTCTTCACGCTCAGCCCTTATCTCCGCCGCAGCGTGAGCTACTGGCAGGAGACGGTGAAATGGGGGAGCAGGACACACTCGAGAACTGCACTTCCAAGATCTTTCGCAAAAAAGGGCCACTCGAACCTAAGATGGTTTCGCTTTTCATCAAGGCGCTGAAGCCGTCTCGGACCAGTCTCGTTATGGTGGATTTGAAGGCCCCTCCGGAAAGGCTCGTCAAGGACTTCTGGTCGGCGACCGGGCTTGGGCCGGTTCCGGACGATGTGTTGGAAGCCGCCAATGTGAAGAGGAACGTCTCCATCCGTTATGCGGAAATAGAGGTGCTGCGCGTTGCCAATAAGTATTCTGGCGATAACGGCGTCATCCGATGGCTTTTTCTTGAAAATTTATTCAAAGATGAGGTGTGGAAAAATAATATAGTCGATGCCCCTTTACCGATTCCGCAGAAGACAAAACTAGCAGCAGCTAGGGCATCATCTATTATGATAGCTGATGTAAAGAATATATCAGCGACCCATCCAATAGAAATTACAGGTGATCTTCAGTTTCTGGCGATCAGTGGTTATTAAGATAAATAGTCGTCCGTGAATGATTCCTAATACCGTCGACCGCTGATGCCGACTCTCGCTAAGGGGATTGAACGAACCCGCTGGCGCGGGAATGGCGCTGGTATTGGCGCATGAGGTCTCCGGTCTGAGGATTGTGGGTAAGCGTCCGGCCTTGACCGTGTTGCGCTGCTGACGAAGCTGCGGAAGTTTTGCCGTCGGGATTCCTTCTGTAGGGGTCCAGAAGGAGGGAACGTGGCAGAGGCGACAGTGCTGGCGCGGCGGCGGCGCTGGACGACAGAAGAGAAGGTGGCGTTGCTGGCCGAGGCTGACGCGGCAGGCGGCAAGGTGCCGGTTGTAGCGGAGCGGTACGGCGTTCCCCGCAGCCTGATCTATAACTGGCGGGCGGCACAGAAGGCGGCGGCATCGTTTCGGTCCGAAGCGCCGTTGGAGTTCCTGCCCCTGGGGACCGTTCCGGAGAGCGAGAGCCCGCCGCCGGGATCGGAGGCGGTGGTTCCTGGGGAACGGGATCGTGCTGGCCTGATTGTAAATGGCGAAGTGATTTTCCCCAGAAGTGGCGGTTTAAAACTCCCCAGATGGTTTGGTTGGTTAATTGATTGGGTGGGTTTCGGCGGGCCTCACTTTCGGCGGTCTTCCGCGTTTTCGGATGGCTTGGAGGGGTGTAGTGTCGGGTCTTCGCCGGGCGTTTTCGGGAATGAGGTCGGCATGCTGGCGTAACCTGTAGCTGGCGCCTTCGATCTGGACGACGACGGCGTGGTGGAGCAGCCGGTCGAGGAGGGCCGTTGCGACGACGGTGTCGCCGAAGACGTCGCCCCATTCGGCGAAGCCGCGGTTCGAGGTGAGGACCATGGCCCCCTTCTCGTAGCGGGCGTTGACGAGCTGGAAGAAGAGGTTGCCGCCCCCGGGCACGACGGGCAGGTAGCCGATCTCATCGACGATGAGGAGTTGGGGGCGGCAGAGGAAGCGCAGCCGCTCCCGCAAGGTGCCCTCGCGTTCGGCCTTGGCCAGGGAGGCGATGAGGTCGGCCAGGGTGATGAAGTAGACGGAACGCCCGGCCTTGACGGCCTCGACGCCCAAGGCCGTGGCAAGGTGGGGCTTGCCGCATCCGGGCTGCCCCAGAAGGTGGAGGACTTCGTGGCGGTCGATGAAGTCCAACTGGGCCAGGGTCAGGATGCGGTCCCGGTGGAGGGAGGGCTGGAAGGCGAAGTCGAAGCCCGCCAGCGTCTTGATGGTGAGCAGGCGGCCCATCTGGAGGGCGGCCTTGACCCGGCGAGCTTCCCGCAGTGCCAGTTCCTCGCCCAGCAGGGCGTCGATGGCCTCCAGGGTGGAGAGGGTTCCACGCTCGGCCTGACGCAGGATGTGATCCAGCGTTTCCAGGGCGCGCGGCATCTTCAGGCCCACCAGGTGGCGGCGGATGCTGTCGAGGGTCGCGGTCATGGCGTGCCCTCCGCCTGGACACCACCCTGGGCGAGGCGGCGGCCGATGGCGTCGTAGACGGCCAGGTCGCGCGGCGTGACCATCTCTCCCGGCCGCCGTGGAGGCGGCGCCTGGGGGGCGCCTTGCCGGGGTGTCGTGCTGTTGACCGGCGGCGGCAGGATGCGATGTCCGGCGATCAGGTGTCGGCGCCCGCGTCCCTCCAGCACCGGGTGGACGGCGATCCGGCGGCCCTCCTCCAGGATGTGGACCTGGTCGGCGGTGAGTTGGACCTCGACGGCGCGGCGCCGGGTGCTGTCCGGCACGGAATAGAGGTTGCCGCCCACCGACTGTCAATCGGCGGCGTAACGGGACCCCGTATCGGCGCCCAATAGGGGCTCTGACTCAATTTTGATGAAATCTGGGAGTCCTTTTGTGATCGCTTTTCCAATGGGATCAAGGCGATGCACCCAAAGACATTCCGCTCAACATTTGTCCTTCCTGGCATGGAGATCACAGACGTCGCTGATGACGGCACGGTGATCCGGCTCAGCGTCCATTCATCCAGCGCTGTCAGCCGTTGCCCTGGGTGTGGCTCGCCGTCCCGCCGGGTTCATAGTCGCTATCGACGCCGATTGATGGATCTCCCCGCCGCCGGTCGCACGGCTCAGTTGACCCTGCTCGCCCGCCGGTTCTTCTGTGATGCGGTTCTGTGCGGTCGGCGCGTCTTCACCGAACGGTTCGATCCGACCATCCTGACGCCTCGGGCCCGCCGGACGGCGAGGCTGGACAAGATCATTCATCACCTGGGCCTGGCGCTGGGCGGCCGACCGGCGGCGGCGATGGCGCAACGGCTGATGATGCCGGTGAGCAACGACACGTTGCTACGCGTGGTTCGCCGCCAAGGCAGTCCGAAGTTCGTGCCGCCGACCGTTATCGGGATCGATGACTGGGCTTGGCGCCGTAACCAGCGCTACGGAACCCTGATCTGCGACCTTGAGCGCCGCCGGACCATCGCGCTGTTGCCGGATCGCGAACCCGCGACCGTCCAGGCCTGGCTTGAAGGCCAACCCCAGGTCAGCACCGTCGCGCGGGATCGCGGGGGCGGCTATGCGATAGCAACCGCCAAGGCCTTGCCGGACGCGACCCAGGTGGCCGACCGCTGGCACTTGATGGAGAACGCCAGCCGCGCCTTTCTGGATGCCGTGCGCAAGTCGATGAAACAGATCCGCGTCGCGGTGGGCGCCACCACCATCGATCCCGCCCTGCTGACCGCGGCGGAGAAGCTGCAATACGACGGCTACGTCCGCCGTGAGGAAGCCAATGCCGCCATCCAGCGGCTGTCCAAGGAGGGCATGTCGATCCGGGAAATCGTCCGCCGAACGGGCCATAGTCGCGGCCTGGTGCGGAAAATCCTGCGTGGCCAGAGGTCGGACATCTTCCGCACGCGGGAAAGCTCCCTTGAGGTGCATCTTCCCTGGCTGGATCAGCAGTGGGCGGCGGGCCACCACAATGGCGCTGACCTCTGGCGCCGGTTGCGACAGCAGGGATTCCGGGGCTCCTTACGGGTGGTCGCCGAGTGGGCGACCCGCCGCCGCCGGGCTGATCAGATGGGGGCGGAGGCCCTGAGCCGCACGCCGTCGGCACGAACCATCGCCCGGTTCATGACCCTGGGGCGGGATGCCCTGACCAAGGCCGAAACCGTCCTCGTCGCCGCGATTGAAGGAAGTATCCCCACCTTGGTCGATACCAGGAACGTTGTCGCCGACTTCCAGGGTATGATCCGGCGCAAGTCACTCGCCGACCTCGATCCCTGGTTGGAGCGGGCCAAAGGCGGCCTGGTCGCGTCCTTCGCCAACGGCATCAACAAGGACCGCGCAGCCGTTGCCGCTGCCATCACGTCGCCTTGGTCCAATGGCCAAACCGAGGGGCAGATCACCAAGCTCAAACTCGTCAAACGCCAGATGTACGGTCGCGGGAAGCTCGACCTGCTCCAGGCCCGCGTAATCGGCGTCGGATGATCTGGCCATCACCAAAATTGCGTCAGAGCCCTTATTCCATGCCAATTCACACACCGACACCATGCCGTCCTTGGTGATGCGCCGTTCCAGGGACAGCACGGTGGTATACGGAACCGCGGGGATGGGCTTGAGGTGCGGGCGCTCCTCGGCGAAGTGCTCGATGACGATGCGCTGGGTGGTGGCGTGACGGCGGACATTGGCGATCTGGTCCAGCCATTGCCGCAACTGGCCGTTCAGGTCATCCAGATCGCGGAAGGTACGCCCCAGGAAGAAGTCCTGCCGGATGTAGCGGAAGGGCCGCTCGACCTTGCCCTTGGTCTTGGGCCGATAGGGTTTGCAGGCCTTGGGCAGGAAGCCGTAGTGGCTGGCCAAGTCCAGCAGGCGGGCGTTGTAGGCGATGCCGCCGTCGGTGCCGTCATCCCCCGCCGCCTCGCCCAGGACGGCGGTCTTCATGCGGTCGTAGAGGATGCGGGCGGGCACCCCGCCCAGGGCCTCGAAGGCGGCGATATGGCACCTCAGCACGGTGGCCAGGTCCTGGCGGGCGACGAAGCGCGCCCAGAGCATGCGGCTGAGGCCCAGCACCAGGGAGAACAGCCAGACCACACGTTCCGCGCCGGGTTCGTCGGTGAAGCTGGTCTTGAAGTGGGCGAAGTCCACCTGGGCCTGATGCCCAGGGGGCGTCTCGAACCGCTTTTCATAGCCTTTGGCCGTCGCCGGTCGCACGGTGCGCAGGAAGTCCTTCACCCGCCGTGTAGCCGCCGGGGTAGCCCAGGGCCTGAACCTCCCGCAGCAAGCGGCGGGCGCTCAGCCCGGGTACGGCGGTCACCCGCTGGCGCAGATAGGCCTCATAGGGACTGATCACCGAGGGCTGGGGTGGACGGGGTGTATAGCGGGGCGGTTCCAGCCCCCGGGCGATGTAGCGGCGCACGGTCTTGCGGTCCAGGCCGGTTCGCCGGGCGATGGCGGAGATGGTCAGCCCTTCACGGGCAAGGTCCAGGATCATGACGAGTTCCCCAAGTGTGACCACCGATCCCCTCCCTCGCGCCTGCGAGGGCAGTCTGGGCGACTGGCGGCCGCGAGGTCCCGGGGGGCATGCCCCCCGGGACCTCGCCGGTCAGCGAAACTGGGGAAAATTCAGGCGCCACTTCTGGGGAGTATTCACCCGCTACTGACACTGATCGAGGTCGAGCTTCCCAGCGGTGTGCGGCTGCGGGTGGATGCGCTCGTCAACGAGAAGGCGTTGTCGCGGGTGGTGCGGGTCCTGAAGGCTGCGTTTTGATCAGCGTGGCGCCCGGCACCAAGGTGTACCTGGCCTGCCGCCCGGTTGACCTGCGGAACGGCTTCGATGGGCTGGCGGCCAAGGTGCAGCAGGTGCTGAAGGCCGACCCGTTCAACGGTCATCTGTTCCTGTTTCGGGGCAAGCGTGGCGGTCACGTGACATAGTGCATCCTTCTGCTCAGAAGCCTGGTAGCTTAATCGACTTATCTTCCTGGAATCGCTTATAGAACTTTGGCCTTCGGGCTGCGATTTCCCGCGCGCCTGCCTTAACGGCGTCGGTTTCAAGCGCGGCTGTTGGGATCTGCCACGGCGCCGAGAACATGAGCTGTGTTGCGGGCAGGATGCCCTCTCTGGGCTGCTGCCGGATTGGATGACACCGGGATAGGCTCGTTCAAGCTACCCCAGTGTTTCGTTCGAAGTCGACGGGGCTGAGGTATCCTAGCGTCGAATGGCGGCGAGTTGGATTGTAGAAGCGTTCGATGTAGTCGAAGACGTCGGCCTTGGCCTGGTTCCTCGACTGATAGACCGCCTTGGCGACCCGCTCGGTTTTGAGCGAGGAGAAGAAGCTTTCCATGGCGGCGTTGTCCCAGACATTGCCCGCCCGGCTCATGGAACAGGTGATGCCGTTGTCGGTGAGCAGGCGCTGGAACTGCTGGCTGGTGTATTGGCTCCCCTGGTCGGAATGATGGAGCACGGCCCTGGGTTTCCCCCGCAGGGTAAGCGTCAGCGGGTGGACGATCGATTCAGCGGTTGACGGCTTTCTTCATTCTTGAAGCACTGGCGATCCGTTTGAATGCGAGGTGGATCTGCTCTTCGCTGATGTTGTCCGGGTCGTAGGGGCCGCCGTACCAGTCGAGGGCCTCCTTCTTCTTTTTGCTGCCTCTGCCCTTGTCGGGCCCGGCGATGTCTTCGAGGAACTCGTAGTAGCCGGGCAAACCGCCGCAATCCTCGGGCGGGCAGCGCCGCTCTCCGCCGAGGAACTGAGGGTATGGCTGGTCCGGCTGGGCGGCCTCGACGCGCTCAATGATGAGCCGGTGTTCCCAGTTGTCGCCCATGTCGTAGACGTAGCCGACGGTCTCGACGTCGGCGTCGAGCAGCTTCTGCAGCTTGACCGTGCTGGCGCGCTTGATGGTGCGGCCCCAGTCCATGCCATCGGGGTCGGGCAGGCCGTAGGTTGTCCCTTCCACCTCGAACTCCCAGAGATGGTAGTCGAGCCAGCCCATGGCGGCTTGGATGATCTTGTGGAGCGCCGCGAGGCTGGTGGTGCCGCGCACGGCGACACGCCGCCAGACCAGGGGCTCGGTATGAAGCAGTTCGATGCGCAGGATGGCGAGGGTGTCGGCGGTCATGCCGCGAGTTTGTCAGCCTGGCGCGTCCAGTTCCAGGGGAGAAGCTCGG
The DNA here is from genome assembly GCF_034427435.1 of Nitrospirillum goiasense. Lineage (NCBI taxonomy): Bacteria > Pseudomonadati > Pseudomonadota > Alphaproteobacteria > Rhodospirillales > Azospirillaceae > Nitrospirillum > Nitrospirillum goiasense. Next base: position 106,598 of record NZ_JAXQNP010000001.1, read on the forward strand.
CCAGCCGGTTGATGGGGTGGCCCTTGGCCATGCGGTCCAGGACGTCGGCCAGATAGGCTTCGGGATCAAGCCCATTCAGCTTCGCCGTCTCCAGGACGGAGTAGAGGAGTGCGGCCCTGTCGCCGCCCGCCTCGGAGCCCAGGAACAGGAAGTTCTTCCGGGTGAGGGCGATGCCGCGCAGGGAGCGTTCGGCGGGGTTGTTGTCGATGGCGATGCGGCCGTCGGCGGCATAGAGGGTGAGCTGGTCCCAGCGGGTCAGTGCATACCCGATGGCCTTGCCGAGTGTGTTCTTCGCCGACAGGCGCTGCCGCTGCGCCTCGAGCCATGGCTTGAGGTCGTCCAGGATGGGAACGGCCAATTGCCGTCGGGCGTTCCGGCGCTGGTCGGCCGACAGGCCGGTGATCGCGGCCTCGACCTCATAGAGGCGCCCGATCCGGCGCAAGGCCTCCTCGGCGATCGGTGACTTGGTCTTCTCGTACTGGTCGTAGAGGTGCCGCCGCGCATGCGCCCAGCACGCCGCGTGGACGATGGTTGGTGGTGCGATGCTGGACGGTCGCGTCAGGGCCTTATAGCCGGTGTAGGCGTCGGCCTGGATCACCCCGCTGAACCCGGCGAGATGGTCGCGGGGCCGCTCGCCCTTGCGGTCCGGGCTGAAGCGATAGAACGCCGCTGGCGCACGCTCGCCGCACCAGGGCCGTTCATCGACCAGATAGGTCCAAAGGCGACCAAGCCTGGTCTGGCCGTTGCCGGGGGCCAGCACCTTGATCGGCGTGTCGTCGGTGTGGATGATCGGCGCCGCCATCACATGGGCGCCGATCAGACCGGCCAGGGGCGCCACCCACCAGGCGGCATGGCCGACCCAATCAGCCAAGGTCGCGCGCTCGATCGCGACGCCCTCGCGCGCCAGGATCGCCGATTGCCGGTAGAGCGGCAGCCCGTCCAGATACTTCGACACCACGACATTGGCCAACAGGCCGGGCCCGGGGCGCCCCTTCTCCACCGGCAGGTCCGGTGCCGCTGCCTGGATGATCGCCTCGCACGCCCGGCAGGAGAGCTTCGGCCGGATGTGGCGGATCACCTTGAGCCGGGCCGGGACCTTCTCCAGCACCTCGGTCACGTCCTCGCCCAGCTTGGAGAAATGCGTGCCGCCACAACCGGGGCAGACATCACCGGGCGAGTGGATGACCTCCTCGCGCACCAGATGCTCTGGCAAAGGCCGACGCACCGGATGGCGCTGGTCCCGTGGGCGCCGTTCCGGGGCCGCGCTCCCCGCATCCAGCGACGGCGCCGTCCGGGCCGCTTCGCCTTCCTCCAGGTCTTCCAGCATTAGTTCCAGTTGCGCGATCTGCCGGTCCAGCTTCTCCGACGAGCGGCCGAACTGCATCCGGCGCAACTTGGCGAGTTGGGCCTTGTACTGTTCGATCAGGATGCGCGCGCCGGTCAGTTCCGCCCGCGCCGCGGCCAGTTCAGCCTCGCGTTCGGCAAGCCGGGCACGAAGCTCGGCGATCTCTCCGGCGGCATCGATCATGGGACCGGATTATACCCGAAACCGCCACCATCGGCAGGGTGGTGGACAGCATCCGAGTCACTTTGCCGCGTGGGGGCCGCGCGGGCTTCAGCACGCCGCCTCCGGCCGCCAGGTCCGCACCGGCGTCCGCCAATCGATCCCCTCCAGCAGCATGGAAACCTGGGCGGCGGTGAGCGCGACAGAGCCCTCCTTGGCCTGCGGCCAGACAAACCGGCCGCGCTCCAGCCGCTTGGCGAACAGGCAGAGGCCCTGGCCGTCCCACCATAAAATCTTGATCAGGTCACCGCGACGGCCCCGGAAGGCGTAAAGCGCGCCGTCATGGGGATCGAGCTTCAGCATCGTCTGCACCTGGGCGGCCAGGCTGTCGAACCCACGGCGCATGTCCGTGGCGCCGCACGCCAGATAAAGGCGAACATTGCCGGGAATGCCGATCACGACAGCGCCGCCAAAACCCGGCGCAAGGCGCCCTCGCTGACATCACCGGTGATCCGCAACCTCACACCGGTCGGCAGTTCGACCTCAATCACGCCTACGGCCATGGGCGCGCCCTCCGGCACCTCGGGCACGAGGGCCGGTTCGGGCAAAGCCCCGCCGTCAATGACCGAGACCGGCACGAACCCCGTCAACTCGCCTGACCGGAATTGCTTGCGCCAAGTCGATAGTTGGCCAGTGCTGATACCGTGCATCCGGCACGTCAGGCTTGGCGACGACCCCGGCGCCACACTCTGCGCCAGAACCCGCAGCTTCTCCTCAATGCTCCAACGCCGCCGCCGCTCCGGCCCGCTCAGAACCTCGCCCTGCAACTCCGCAGCGCTCGTATGAGCACTTCGAAGCGCCTCCTTGCTAATCACCGATACCGCGTCCATGCCCCCACCGCTCAAGCTGAGCAGCCAGCATGCCCATCAATAACGCCATGAGAAGGCGACCCTGCGCTGACGCTTACCCCGCCGCCACAAGGCCATGACGAGGGCGTCGGCGACCAGTTGGGCTGTCATGGTGTCGCTCATGGACCAGCCGACGACCCGGCGGGAATAGAGGTCAATGACGGCGGCGACGTAGAGCCAGCCCTCAGCCGTCCAGATGTAGGTGAAGTCCGCGGGACTGTCAGGAATTTCGTGCTCGGTGGGGTCATAATGAGGAAGAAGGAGACCCTCTATGGCCCGACGCAAAGAGCCAGTTATCCCCGACGCGATCCTGGACCAGTTGCTGGCCGGTGCGGACGCCAAGACGGCGTTTGAGCAGAACGGGCTGCTTGATCAGTTGAAGAAGGCGCTGACGGAGCGGGCGCTGAACGCGGAACTGGATCATCACTTGGTTGGTGACGAGAGCGGCAACCGGCGCAACGGCTATGGCCGCAAGACGGTGCTGACGGATGGTGGCCCGGTTGAGCTGGCCATCCCCCGGGACCGGACGGCGACATTCGATCCGCAGTTGATCGGCAAGTACCAGCGGCGCTTTCCGGGCTTCGACGAGAAGATCATCTCGATGTACGCGCGGGGCATGTCGACGCGGGAGATCACGGGGCACCTGCGGGAACTCTACGGCATTGAGGTGTCGGCCGACCTGATCTTGCTGCTCCGCGCTGCCCTTCGGGTCGACGGTCACGGACGCGGTGATCGAGGAAGTGACGGCCTGGCGGAACCGACCGCTGGAGGCGATCTACCCGCTGGTGTTCCTGGATGCCATCCGGGTGAAGATCCGGGATGAGAGCCTGGTGCGCAACAAGGCCATCCACGTTGCCATCGGCGTGCGGGCCGACGGCACCAAGGAGGTCCTGGGCCTTTGGATCGAGCAGAACGAAGGCGCCAAGTTCTGGCTACGGGTCCTGAACGAACTGAAGAACCGGGGCGTGGAAGACATCCTGCTGGCCGTGGTCGATGGCCTGAAAGGCTTCCCCGAAGCGATCGCCGCGGCCTATCCCGAAACCATCGTGCAGACTTGTATCGTCCACCTGCTGCGCCACAGCATGGAGTTCGCTTCCTGGAAGGATCGCAAGGCCATCGCCGGTGCCCTGAAGACAATTTACGACGCCGTGGACGACAAGGCGGCCGAGGCCGCGTTGACCGCCTTCGAGGTCGGCCCCTGGGGCGAAAAACACGCCGCAATCGGCAAGGCCTGGCGCCGGGCGTGGCAGGAGGTCATTCCCTTCTTCGCCGTCCCGCGCGAGGTCCGGCGGATCCTTTACACCACCAATGCCATTGAGGCCCTGAACTCCAAGCTGCGCCGGGCGGTCCGCGCCAGGGGGCACTTCCCCAATGACGAGGCGGCCCTGAAGCTGCTGTTCCTGGTCTTGAACCGGGCGGAGAAAGATTGGAAAATGCCACCGCGCGAATGGACGGCGGCGAAGGCCCAGATGGCTGTCATGTTCGGCGAGCGGTTCTCAAGGGCGATGAGCGCCTGAATGCGAAACCGACCCCGCCGAGCACGAAATTCCTGACAGTCCCCGATCACCATCCACGCCACGAACGGCGAAAGCACCCGGGACACCGCCATGCAATTGCCCGTCGCCTCGATCACAACCTCGTCGGTCGGCAACAGCCCCTTGCCAAACCCCTCCAGGGCCGTCCGGGTCATGTCCACCCGCCCGGCCCGCGTCAGTCGACCTTCCTCCCAGATCACCACCTCGCCAAAGGTTCGGTGGATGTCCATGCCGATCACCCGTCGCATCCGTCCCTCCCTCAACAGGTCGATGTGGGAGCGGCGGGGCAACACGACACCTACGGATCCGCGCTCTCGGCGCAACCGGGCCAGTCGCAGAGGCGGCCAGCTACTAACGCGAGCTAGAAGCTCATGGAATACATCGGCCTGCCCGCACCTTCGTGCTCCCGGTGCCTCCGTCCCGGATGGTCGCACCATACGCCACGACCCTCGCGGGCCACAGCCGGAACATAGGCACCTAGAGATTCATACCCGTTCCCAATGCCATCGAGGCCCTGAATTCCAAGCTGCGCCGGGCAGTCCGTGCCAGGGGGCATTTCCCCAATGACGAGGTGGCCCTGAAGCTGCTGTTCCTGGTCTTGAACCGGGCGGAGAAAGATTGGAAAATGCCACCGCGCGAATGGACGGCGGCGAAGGCCCAGATGGCCGTCATGTTTGGCGAGCGGTTCTCAAAGGCGATGAGCGCCTGAATGCGAAACCGACCCCGCCGAGCACGAAATTCCTGACAGTCCCGCCTGCTGCGCTATCCAAACAACGTGGTCAGTGCCCATTCCAGGCGCTGCGGCTCCATTACGAAGTCATTTCGGCCGATGGGGTGGTTTGTGACAACTCGACCAAAGATTTCGGCGTAGGCCATTCCCAACTGCCCAGCCACATCCCAGAAAAACGGGTCGATGAAGTCGCCGGGCGACAGGCATATCGCGGTCGCCTCGGGTTGGCAGAACACCAGATTGGCCAACGCCGCGCCCTTGACACCCATGGCGACCTCGGCGGAACCGAACAGTCGCGCCTGTTCAGTCAGCGACATCCCGCTGGTGAAGACCGTTCTAAAGCCGTACTGGTCCAACAGCCCCTTCAGTTCGTCCTCATTGGCCAGTTTGCGTGTGTCGGCGTCCGCCCGCGATAGATAAAGACGCTGGCCTTGGACCGCCTGCGTCCCCTTTTCCACGAACGCGGCTTTCAGCTTCGCCATCGCCAGCGGCCATTTGACCATGGGGGGGCGGTGCAGGGGGGTGACATAGAGCAGATTGGCGAACCGCCAGGTGGCCGTGTCCGGCATCTCGATGACGCGAGCGCCCGGGCAGATTTTATCGATCGTTTCCCGGACGATATTCCGCTGAAGCGGGCTCTCATTGGCGCCGATGACGACGGTTAAGGGGGTGGTGATAATCTGTTCCGCGAAGTGAGCAAGTATTGTGGCGCCATCCACCAGCCAGTGACCGTAATTCCGATACCATGGCCGCTTCACCAGAATGCTGGGCTCTTCTATTACCTTCCCTGGTTGGTGCGAGAAAATGAAACCTTGCCCTGATTGATCACGCCGAAAGCCATCCGGCACCTGATTGTGCGCCAGGTATTCAAGCGCGCTTTCCTGGACCAGCAGGCCATTGCGCGTAACGACGGTTCCTTGCCCGGAGACATAGGCATCAGCCAATATCGTGGCATTTATCTCTGAATAAAATTGCTCAGATATGGACGCATTGTATTTAAAATTTTCCACCAACTGCGGGTTGGTGTGAAAGGTGTCCATCAGGGCCATGGGCCGGCGTGAATAACTGCCTCTCGGTGCCAACTGGCTGACGTGCTTGATCCCCGCGGCTTCATGATGGGCCCGGTTCGATCCGTTAATAATGGCCTCGAGATTACCGACGGAGAGTGAGTCGGGAACGCCGGACGCCCCAGGGCCATGGTCAACCATCAAATGCCTCAAAATCATCTTCGGGAAAGCGGATGCCCGAAGAATCAACCAATGTCACCGCTTATTTGCGATCCAAGCGTTGGTTTGTTATGGCCCCCGCCGCGATTCAGCACAACCTTGGAGTTTTGTGTGGGCTTCATCGCCCATCCCCCGGTAGAGGGGTCAAGTCTGGCCCCATTGCCCGACGGCGATCAGCGGGTAGCCGGTGCATCCAGACCAGCGCGGCTGCGGTGATGTTCAATGCCATTGGTATCCATATGGCGGCGGCGCCAAGCGTCAGGAGGGCGATCCCGCTTTGCTGTGGGGCTGGGGCGGGTGTGTCGAAGCCCGCCATGCTGAGCGCGGTCAGCGCCAGCGCCGGGCCGATGGCCGCGGCCAGTTTGTCGGAGACGGACAGCAGGGCGGCCAGCGTGCCCATGTGGTCGATGCCGGTGGTCAGCCGGCGTTCGTCCCCGAGGTCGGCCATCATGGAGCGCACGAGCACCGGATCGGCGGATAGGAAGGTGCCGAAGAGTCCCAGGATGATGAGGCCGGCCGTCAGGCCGGACCAGGGGAGCAAATGTACGACCAGGCACATCAGGGCCATCCCGGAAAAGCCCAGCGCCATGGCCCGGTGCTTCTCCAACCGGTTCCCCAGCCAGCCCCAGACAGGTGCACCGACCATGGCCCCCGCCTTCACCGCGAACAGCAGGGCCGCCGTCCGCATCCGGTCGAGGCCATGGAAGGTGCCATAATAAAAGAAGAAAACGCCTCCGGCGGCATAGACGGCGGTGCTGGACAGGAAGTCGGCGGCCAGCAGGCGCGCTACGGCGCCTTGGCCGAGCAATCGCCCATAGTCCCGCCAAGCGGGCATGGGCCGGGGCCCCCCATCGCGTTCCGGCACCAGCAGCAGGGCGGCGGCCACGCCCAGGGGAAAACTGGTCAGCACGAACCATCCCATGGCGGGCAGCGTCGCCTGTGGGGCTATGCGCAACGGCGGCAGCAAGGGCAGGGCGGTGACCGCCAGCCCGCCGACCAGGAACAGCACCTGGCACCAGGCGAAAATGGCATTGCGGCCGCCATAGTCGCGGGACAGCGTGCCACCCCAGCCCAGATGGGAAACGAAACACAGCGACCACGCGGCATAGGTGCCGGCGAGGCATACCGCCAGATAGGAAAAGCCAGCGCCCGATGGCGGCATGAACAGGCCATGGACCGACAACATGAGCAAGGGCGTGCCCAGGGCCAACCACAGCCTGAACCGGCCATACCGGGATCGGGTGCGGTCGATCAAAACCCCGACCATCGGGTCGATGGCGATATCGGCCAGGCGCGCCACCAGGAAGGCCATACCCACCAGGCCTAAGGGCAGGCCCACCACCGTCGCGTAATAATCGGGCAGGTATATCAGCAGTGGCAGGCCCAGGGCGGCCAAGCCCACAGCCGGAGCGGCATAGGCTGCCTTGATCAAAACACCCATACGGACCCTGTGCCCCCGATCCATTCAATCCCAAGAGCGCCAATCGTTCCTGTGCCGACGGCGGCGCGATCCTGCCACCCCCACCGTCCGAAATCCACGCCGGTGCGGCCGGGGTGTGCAGCCGGGGCGGGAGCGCCCCAGGGACCTCAGGCGCTCAGCGCCTCACGCTCGCATGTCGTGGGCAGTTGCGAGGCGGGCGGGGTCAGGGTCAGCTGGTTGTGCCTCAGCGCGAAAGCCAGGGCCCGCGCGGTCATGGCCAGGGCGGCCCTGTCCTCCTCGGCGGCCAGCCAGCGCAGTTGGGCATCGAACTGCGCATCCTTGCCGTTCTGCGCCGCCGCGACCAGCAACAGAACCTGGCGTTCGTCCGCCGTTAGGCTGGGACAGCCAGGATGGCCGATGGACAACTCCCGCCGACAGGTATGGATCAACGCCAGCAGGAAGGTGTGCAGGGTGGCCAGCACCTCGCGCCCATCCTCGCCGCAGGTGTCGGCGAACTCCCGCCCCACCAGGGGGCCATAGTCCTTGCCCTTGACCATGCGGCGCAGGGCCCAGACGAGCAAATGCTCCCCCGGCCCGAATTCCGGCGCCTGGTCCATCGTCCCGCCAATGGCATCCATCAACGACATCATCATGTCCCCCGGCGGCTTCCGCCCCGTCCCGGAGGCAGCCAAGCGCCGTAGATGCAAATCATTCTCAAATCATAGCCCATCTCAAGGCTATTAGCAAAGGCCGGCATCACAGGTGGGTATGTCCATCGATCCCGGCTCCAGGCATCCTATACCCATGGACCCTGACTCCGCCATCGCGGCCGCGGAGCTATGCCAGAGGGGCACCAGAGCGTCACGGCGGGCACAGGCGAGATGTCAATGGCCGAGGGCGACAGCCGTCCGTCGGCATCCTATTCTGGCGCGGCCCGCACCTGGCTGTTACCGCTGGGATTGAACTGGGGGCTCTTCCCCCGGATGGCAAGGGGCATGACAGAAGGACCTGGCAGAATGGCCCCCCGCTTCGATATCGACCTGCTGATGCCCGCACCCATGATGCCCTTCGTCTTGGAGCGGCTGGACCAGGCCTTCCGCGTGCACAAGCTGTGGCTGGCCGAGGACCGCGAGACCATGTTGGCGGAGGTGGCGCCCCATATCCGCGCCATCGCCGCCGGCGGGGCCGCCGCCGTCACCGCCGAACTCATGGCCCGTCTGCCCCGGCTGGAATGCGTCGCTGGTTTTGGCGTGGGCTATGACGCCATCGATGCCAAGTGGGCGGGCGCCCACGGCATTACCGTCACCAACACCCCCGACGTGCTGACGGAGGAGGTGGCGGACACGGCGCTGGCCCTGATCCTGATGACCGTCCGGCGCCTGCCCCAGGCGGAGCGTTACCTGCGCGCCGGCAGGTGGCTGGAGAAGGCCTTCCCCTTGTCCCCCACGCTGCGGGGACGCACGGCGGGCATCCTGGGGCTGGGTCGAATTGGCAAGGCCATTGCCCAGCGTCTGGCCGCCTTCGGCGTGGCCGTGCACTATCATGGCCGCCGGCCACAGGCGGACGTGGCGTTGCCCTATCACGCCACGCCCCTCGATCTGGCGCGGGCGGTCGACGTGCTGGTGGTGGTCACCCCCGGCGGGCCGGAGACGCGCGGGCTGGTCGATGGCGCGGTGCTGGAGGCCTTGGGCAGCGATGGCGTGCTCATCAACATCGCCCGCGGCACGGTGGTGGATGAGGATGCGCTGATCGCCGCCCTGAGGGATGGCACCATCCTGGGTGCCGGCCTGGACGTGTACGCCCGGGAACCAACCGTGCCCCAGGCCCTGCTGGACCTGGATAACGCGGTGCTGCTGCCCCATGTCGGCTCCGCCACCCTCCACACCCGCCAAGCCATGGGCCAGCTGGTGGTGGACAATTTGCTGGCCTGGGCCGAGGGACGGCCGGTGCTGACGCCCGTGCCGGAGACTTCGGCGCGGCCGGCGCGGACTGGCGCCTGACCCGGAAGCGGGCCGCGCGGTCAGCTAAGGCTACAGCCAGCCCCGACGGCGGAAATACCAATAGGGCAGGATGGCGGAGATGACCATCAGGCACAGCGCGCCCGGATACCCGAACACCAGATCCAGTTCCGGCATGTGCTTGAAGTTCATGCCATAGATCGAGGCGATCAGTGTCGGCGGCAGGAAGATGACGGCCGCGACGCTGAAAATCTTGATGATGGCGTTCTGCTGGATGTTGATCAGGCCCAGGGTCGAATCCAGCAGGAACTGCGTCGTCTGGGCCAGATAGAGGTTGTAGTCCAGCAGCGATTGGATGTCGCCGTTCAGGGTATTCAGGATCAGCTTGGTTTCAGGCGCGATGGGTGTGGCCTTCTCCGCCGCCTTGAGGAAGGACACGGTGCGGGCCAGGCTGTGCAGGCTTTCCCGCACGCGGGACGCCAGGTCGCCGCTGCGGCCGATACGCTTTAGCGCGTTCTGCAAATCGGCGTCGATGATGCTGGGCGACTGATCCTCCCCCTGGCTGAAGACGGATCGGGAAAGGGTGTCCAGCCCATCCTTCACCTCCTCCAGAACGTCGGCCACCCGGCCGACGATGGCGGTCAGAATACCCAGCAGGATGGCTTCGGGATCGGTGGGCACGTCGGTGCCCTGGTCCACCCGCCCGGCGAAGGTGCGGAAGGGCGTGCTGTCCAGGTAGCGCACCGTCACCAGATGGCCCGGCCGCAGGATGAAGGTGGCATCGGCCAGCGCCGGGCCCAGCGGCGTCTGCCGGGTCAATACCCGCACCGTCATGACCAGCGCGTCGCCGGATTTGTAAACCTGGCTGCTGGTCTCGATTTCCCGCATCTCTTCCCGGGTGGGGATCTCCACACCCAGCGCGGCCTCGACCGCCGCTTCCTCTTCCTTGGTGGGCGCGACCATGTCGATCCACAGGTCGTCCGCCAGGCAGTCGGCGCCCGCTTCACGTCGCGTCAGGGTGCCCTTGTCCAGGCGGTACAGCGTCAGCATGCGTGGGATTCTTTCCGAAGGGTGTCGCCCGCAAGAAGAAAGGGTGGCCGTTGGCAAAGGCAAGTGCCATCGCGTGTGCGCCAGTGTCCGCCTCATGTGCTGTAGGCAATTGACCAAGTTTACCGGTGCCGCTGTGGCATGCGGCCCCCATACGCAGGGGGACACGCGTGGGGGCCGTCACGGCTTCGTCAGCGCCTGGATTTTCCGGCCCAGTTCGTCCAGGTCGAAGGGCTTGGCGATATAGTCCATGCCGTCGCCGACGAAGGCGGAACGTTGGCTGGCCCCCTCCGCATAACCGGTGGCGAACAGGATCTTCAGCCCGGGACGCAGACGCCGCGCCTCGGCGGCCAGATCGCGGCCATTCATGCCGGGCAGGCCGACGTCGGTCAGCAGCAGGTCGATGGTGCCGGGGCCCTGAAGATGGGGCAGGGCGTCGGCCGCCGTCTCGGCCTCGATCACGCCGTATCCATGTTCCTCCAGGATGTCGACCACCACCATGCGCACCACCAGCTCATCCTCCACCACCAGCACGGTTCCCCGGCCCCGGTGTGGATTTTCCGCCGCCCGCGCCCCGGGATTCTCCAGGCCGTCCTTGGCGGTGACGTCGCGGGGCATGTAGAGGCAGATGGTCGTGCCCTTGCCCGGCGTGGACGACAGCGTGACATGGCCGCCGACCTGGCGGGCGAAGCCATAGATCATGGACAGGCCCAGGCCCGTGCCCTGGCCGATGGGCTTGGTGGTGAAGAAGGGGTCGAACGCCTTCTCCAGCACGTCCGGTGGCATACCGATCCCGGTATCCGTGACACAGGTCAGGACATAGTCACCCGGCTGCAGGTCGGCGGAGGCGCGCTCATCCCCGGCGGTGACGGTGACGTTGCTGGTCTGGATGGTCAGGCGACCGCCCCCCGACATGGCGTCCCGGGCGTTGATGGCCAGGTTCAGCAGGGCGCTTTCGAACTGGTTGGCGTCGGTGATGGCCGGCCATAGATCCGGCGCCAGGGCGATCTCCAGCTCGATGGCCTGCCCCAGCGTGCGCCGCAGCAGATCGTCCAGCGATCCGACCAGCTGGTTGATGTTCGCGGTCTTGAGGTCCAGCGTCTGGCGCCGGGCGAAGGCCAGCAGGCGATGGGTCAGGCCCGCCGCGCGATGGGCGGATGACAGGATGCTGTCGACGTAGCGGCCGATGCTGTCGAAACGTCCGTCGCGCATGCGCTTCTGGATCAGGTCGGCGGCACCGACGATGCCGGCCAGCATGTTGTTGAAGTCATGGGCGATGCCTCCGGTCAGCTGGCCGATGGCCTCCATCTTGTGCGATTGGCGCAGCGCCTCTTCCTTGACGCGCAATTCCTCCGTCCGCGCCGCCACCTCCGCCTCCAGCGCGTCGCGCGCCAGCTTGGTCTCGGTGATGTCGATGGCGCAGCCGACATAGCCCAGGAAGGTTCCGGCGTCGTCGAAGCGTGGGCTGCTCTCGCAACGCAGCCAACGCACCTCGCCCGTGGGTTTGCGCACCCGGATGTCGTCCAGGAACAGCGCCCGGTCCCGGAACAGCGCATCGCGCGTGGCCCGGAAGGCGCGCCAGTCCTCCTCATGGATAAGGGCGGCCCAGCCTTCCTCTTCCACCCGGGCCGGCGGCACGCCGAACTCCGTCTCGAAGCGGCGGTTGGCGAAGACGATGCGGCCGGTGGTGTCCACCGACCAGATCAGGGCGGGCGCGCTGTCCGCCATCAGGCGGAAGCGGTGCTCACTTTCCCGCAGGGCTTGGGCGGACCGCCGGGCTTGGCGCCTGTCCTCCGCCTCGCGCAGGGCGCGGGTCACCACCATGGGAATGCGGGCCAGGTTGCGCTTCGTCACATAGTCGGTGGCGCCGGCGCGCAAGGCCTCGGTCGCGAACTCCTCGCCGATGACGCCCGAGATGAAGATGAAAGGCACCGCCGGGTCCCGCGCCCGGGCCAATTCCAGGGCGGCCAGTCCGTTGAATCCCGGCAGGGAATAATCCGACAGGATGATGTCGAAGCTGCCGGAGGCCAGGGCCGCCTCATACTCGGGGCGCACCGCCGCGCGGGCCATGGCAACCGGCTGGTCGATCTTGCGGAACTGGTGGGCGATCAGTTCCGCATCGATGTCGCTGTCTTCCACCAACAGCAGGGACACAGGCTTTTCCGCGGGTTCCGACACTAAAAATCTCCAGGCACGGGCTCGTTCAGCACCGCCCAGAAGATACCTAGGTCGCGGATCGCTTCGAAAAAGGCCTTGAAGTCGACCGGCTTCACCACGAACGAATTCACGCCGTAATGATAGCTGCGCACCACGTCGCTTTCCTCGCGGGAGGAGGTCAGCATCACGATGGGGGTGGCCCGGTGCTTGGGGTGGGATTTCACCTTCTCCAGCACCTCCAGCCCATCGACCTTGGGCAGCTTCAGGTCAAGCAGGACCACGGCGGGCGCGCCCGGCTCACGGTCCGCATACTGGCCTTCGCTGAAGATGTACTCCAGCGCCTCCACCCCGTCGCGGGCCACGATGATCTCGTTGGCCAGCTGCGTTTTCCTGAGGGCGGCGAGGGTCAGCTCCACGTCGGCGGGATTGTCCTCGACCAGAAGGATGGGTCTAAGCGATGCCACGGTTTCCTCCTGTCTGGCGTTTCGGCAGGGTGAAGCTGAAGGTGGCGCCTCGGCCGACCGCGCCCTTGGCTTCCAGCGTGCCGCCGTGCCGGTCGATGATGCGCTTGGTCAGCGCCAGGCCGATGCCCGTCCCCTCGAAATCCTCCTGCCTGTGCAGTCGCTGGAAAACCTGGAACAGTTTGCCGGCATAGTTCATGTCGAATCCCACGCCGTTGTCCTCCACGCAGTACACGACGTCGGCGGCCCGCTCCTGTCCCCATATCCTGATGCGGGGTGGATTGGCGCCGCGGCTGTATTTGGCGGCGTTCTCCACAAGGTTGAACAAGGCCTGGCGCACCAGGGTGGGATCACCCCAGGCGGTGGGCAGGGCGCCGATGCTCCATTCCACCCGGCGCTGCCGCTCGTCGATGTCCAGGCTGCGGCGGATTTCGGTCACCACCTTGGCCATGTCGATGCGCGTCATCTTCAGGCTGGTGCGGCCCAGTTGCGAGAAGTGCAGCAGATCGTCCACCAGCTGGCCCGCCGACAGGGCGGCGGCGATGATGCCGTCCAGGTAATGACGGGACAGCGTCTTCAACCCCGGCTCCTCCTCCCCCAACAGCTCGGCATAGCCGGCGATGTGGCGGAACGGGGCCCGCAGGTCATGGGAGATGGAGTAGGAGAACGCCTCCAGCTCCTTGTTGGACCGCTGCAGCTCCTCCGTCAGTTGGGCGCGCTCCTCGGCCCGTTGCAGGACGAAGTTGACGATGGCGCCCCGGAAATCGGCGGCGCTCAGCAGTTCGGCCGCGCGCCAGGGCTGGGCTTTTTGCCGCACCTCCTGCTTCCATGCCTCGAACGACAGACGGGGGTGCAGGCGCCCGGCGAGGTCCACCGCCTTGGTGGCGCGCGGGTCGCCGCCCCAGCGCACCGTCTCCACCACCTCCGGCCGGAACCAGAAGATGAAACTGGCATGGATGCGGGAGATGGGCACGGCGATGACGCCGCTGGCCACCTCCGCGATGTCCGCGCCGGGTGGCCAGTCCGTGGCCAGGCTATTGGTGGAATAGAGTTGCGCGATGTTCCGGGTACGCAGCCAGTCGGCCAGGGCCAGGATGCTCTGGATGGGGGGGCCTTGCCGGTGGACAGCACCATCCCGTCGGTGACCACGGCGGCGCCGGCGCTGTTGGTCAGGGCCAACCACTGGGGCGCGCAATCGACCAAACCGGCCTGGAAGCCCGGCGCCCGCGCCAGGTGGGCCACCAACTCCGTCTCTATGGACTTCAGCCTCAGCCGTTCATCGATTTCCGCCGCCCGTTCCCGTGCCGCGATCTGCTGCGCCACGATGCGGCCCAGGAAGTCGCAAGCCGCGCGGATCGGGGGTCCTATGTAACGGGGCTGGGCATGGTGGCAGGAGATCAAGCCCCACAGCCGGCCATCGATGACGATGGATATGGACAGCGAGGCCGCCGTGCCCATGTTGCGCATGTATTCCAGATGCACGGGCGACACGCTGCGCAAGGCCACGAAACTCATGTCCAACGGCGCGCCGTCCGTCGGGCACAGGGTCGGCACCAAGGGAATGGGCGTGTATGTGGCGGTGGGAATGAGGCGGAGCCGGTTCAGCCGGTACAGCTCGCGCGCCTGGGCCGGGATGTCGGACGCGGGAAAACGCAGGTCGAGGTAGGACGGCAAGGTGCCGTCGCCCGTCTCCGCGACGACCGTGCCGTTCCAGTCCTCATCGAAGCGGTACACCATGACCCGGTTGAAGCCGGTCAAGGCCTGCACCTCCGCCGCCACGCCGGCGCAGATGTCCGCCACCGTGGTCAGCCCGTCGGACCTGTCCAGGAAATTGCGCAGCAGTTGGTTCAGGCTGGCGTTGCGGGCGCGTTCGGCCTCGTCGAAGGCCTCGAATTCCAGGATGATGCCTTGCGGGACATGCTGGCCGGTGACATGGAACACCCGGCCGTCGATCTGGTATTGCTCCAGGAAGCCGGCTTCCGCCCCGGCACGCCAGCGGCCGACATCCCCTTCCAAGGCCGAGCCGGGGCCCACCAGGTCGCCCAGCGTCTGGCTTCCATCCAGGGCGACGGGACGGTCGAGGATGGCGCCGAGGTTGGCGCTGGCCTGCACCAGGACCAAGTCGGTCGGCCGGAACACGGCTACCGCGCCATGCGGTTGGATGCCGCCGGGAATGCGGATGGGTTCCTGGGCGCACTGGTCCAGCACTTCCTGGGGAACCAGCGGCACGGGCGTGGACGGTGCATCCACCGCCCTGCCGTTCTCGCTCTGTCCTGGATTGTGTGACGTGACCACGGGTTATCCCATCTGTCCGCCCGGCCGCTGGCCGCGCGCACTGCGAAAATTTAAGTCAATTGCCGGGCGCGGCTCAGTTTTCTGACACCCGGCGGCGGTCATGGCTAGCCTCATAATGGTACAGCGCTTGTTCGACAGCCTTCTGGAATAAACCGAAGGACAGGATCGCGGCCTCCACGGCCTTTGCCCGAAGGGTTGGGTCCGACGGCTCCGCGTTCAACAGCGCCAGGAAGTCGCGCCAGTACGGTCGCCCCCGGCCGTGGGCCAGGAAGCGCGTGGCAAGGGGTATGCGCGGATCTCCACCGGCCAGGGCCCGGCGCAACAGCACCTCACCCCCCAGCCGCGATCCTTCAAGCACGTACAGGTGGCCCAGGGCCTCGGCCCGGCAGCGGATCGTGGGTGTCTCCACCAGAACGGCGGGTGGATCGCCCCACACCTCCAGCGCCACCAGGTCGGCCTCAAGGGCATGGCGGCGGCGGCGTTCGGACCAGTCGGGCAAGAGGGCATCCACGCCCGCGGCCTCAAGGCTCATTTCCACGGCGCGCAAGGCGGGATACTGGGCTTTCAGCAGCAGGGCGTAATCCGGCAGGTGGCGGACATCCAGGCCGGCGAACCGCTGATCCAGGGCGGCGTGGCACGCCGCCGTGCCGGCGCGCAGCACCTCTCTGTAGTCCGTCACAGGCGTCCCTTTCACTGTCCAAACACCAAAAGTCACATAACGCCCGGTGCCGGGATTTCAATACAGCGCCCGGCTATCGAAGGTAAAGCCTTGGCCGAGCGCGCCAGCGCCCGGCCTATTCCCTTGGGCTGTCCATGACTTGGGGGGCCATGACTTGGGGGGGGGGCGGGTGCGCCCCCAGGGTGGGGCCATCGTCCGAGGAACCCTCCGCACCGTCCCGGCGTTGCTTCATCCAGTGACTTGATCCCGTGACTTGGGCGCCGACGGAGGAACCCCACGATGGAACGCAAGAAAGACCATGTCGTCCTATCCGCCCGTGAGGCGCGCGGGGCGACCCTGGGCCGGCCCGTGCTGGCCGTGCTGCTGACCAGCTTGGCCTTGGTGATCATCGCCTTCGCCCTGGCGTGGTGGCTGGGCAAGTGGTGGTAGGGTGGCGGGAAGGACGCGCGGCATCATGGCGACCCCGGCGGACGTCCGCATCGGTATTTCCGGCTGGACCTACGCCCCCTGGCGCGGGGCGTTTTATCCGCCCGATCTTCCGCAACGGCGGGCGCTGGAATACGCCAGCGGTGTTTTTCGCAGCATAGAGATCAACGGCACCTTCTATGGCCTGCAAAAGCCCGACGTCTTCGCCCGGTGGGCGGCGGAGACGCCCGCCGGCTTCGTCTTCGCCGTCAAGGCGCCGCGCTATATCACGCATATCCGCCGCTTGAAGGAGCCCCTGGCGCCGCTGGCCAATTTCCTCGCGTCCGGGCTGCTGCGGCTGGAGGACAAGCTCGGCCCGATCCTCTGGCAGTTTCCGCCCAGTTTCCGGTTCGACGCCGCCTTGCTGGGCGACTTCCTGGCCCTGCTGCCCCGTGACACCGAACACGCGGCGGATCTGGCCCACCGCCATGACGCCAACCTGAAGGCTCGCGCCTGGATGCGACCCGGCCCCCATCGCCGGCTGCGCCATGCGGTGGAAATCCGCCATGACAGCTTCCGCGACCCGGCGTTCACCGACCTGTTGCGCCGCCACGATGTGGCCTTGGTATGCGCGGACACGGTCGAATGGCCGCGCCTGATGGACCTGACCGCCGACTTCGTCTATTGCCGCCTGCATGGGTCCAGCGAGCTTTACCGCAGCGGCTACGGGCCGGATCAGCTTGACCGGTGGGCCCGGCGGGTCGCGGCCTGGACGGCGGGCCGGCCGTTGGCGCCGGGCGATTATGGGCCGCGGGATTATATCGAGCGGCCGGAGGAGGCCAACCCGGCGCCCCGCGATGTCTTTCTCTATTTCGACAACACCGACAAGCTGCGGGCCCCCGACGACGCCCGGGCCCTTGTCGACCGCCTGAAGCCGGTTGCCCAGACCAGGGAGGGGAGGGACGCATGAGCCATGACGAATCTGCCAAGGATGCGGTCCTGGACAAGACGCATCCAGATAAGGCGCATCCGGACAAGGCGCAGGCGACGCCGCTTAAGGCCGGTCCCCCCGTGACGCTGACACACGCCGACCGCGTGCTGGACCCCGTATCCCATCTCACCAAGCAGGGCTTGGCCACTTATATGAGGGCGGTGTCGGCGCGCATGTTGCCCCTGGTCGCCGGCCGTCTTCTCAACCTGCTGCGCTGCCCCGAAGGAACGGCGCAGGCCTGCTTCTTCCAACGCCACGCCGCCGCCGGCACGCCGGTGCAATGGCGCCGCAAGCTGGTCAAGGAAAAGGACGGGCGGGCCGTAGACCATGTCTACCTGACGGATGTCGACGGGCTGGTGGCGGCCGCCCAGATCGGCGTGTTGGAACTGCACCTGTGGGGCAGCCAGGCGCGCAAGCTGGAATCCCCGGACCGCCTGGTGTTCGACCTGGATCCCTATCCCGACCTGCCGTTCAACGAGGTCAAGGTCGCGGCGACCGCCGTGCGCGACGTCTTGGCCGCCCTGGACCTCGCCAGCTTCCCCCTGCTGACGGGGGGCAAGGGTATCCACGTCGTCGCCCCGCTGGGGCCGGGCGCGGGGGGCGGGCGGCGGCAATGGCCGGTGGTGTCCGTCTTCGCCAAGGCGGTGGCCGAACAGCTGGTTGAGGCGCGGCCCGACGCCTACGTCGCCACCATGAGCAAGGCGCGCCGCCAGGGCCGCATCTTCATCGATCATTTTCGCAATGCGCGCGGCGCCTCCGCCATCGCGCCCTATTCTCCCCGGGCCAAGCCGGCGCGAGCGGGTGGCGGAACCCCCGTCGCCTGTCCCGTCACCTGGGAAGAACTGGCGGCCGCGGAACGGGCCGATGCGTACACGACGGCCGACGCCCCGGCCCTGATGCGCCGGCCCGATCCCTGGGCCCGGTATTTCGAGGTGCGGCAGGATTTGGGCAGTGGCGCCTGCCGCGTGTTGGGGGTGAAGGTGGGGGCGGGGGCCTACAATTCATGAGCCATGAAGCCGTCACCCTGGCCGTGCTGATGTATGGCATCGTCCCCTTGTGGTTTCTGGCGGGCCTGGCCGATTGGCTGTGCCACCGCGCCACCGACATCCAGCACACAACCGGCGCCAAGGAATCGCTGCTGCATCTGCTGATGTTCAGCGAGGTGGCGGTGCCCTTGCTGGCGTGCCTGTTCCTGGAAATCAACGCCCTGGTCATCGCCCTCATGGTCGTGGGCTTTCTCGCGCATGAGGCGACGGCGCTGTGGGACGTCAGCTATGCCGTTACCCGGCGGCGCGTCTCCCCCATCGAGCAGCATGTGCACAGCTTCCTGGAACTGGTGCCGCTGATGGCCTTGATCTTGGTTGGCACCCTGCACTGGCCGCAGGCGCTGGCGCTAGTCGGACTGGGCCCGGAACCGGCGCGGTTCACCCTGAGGTGGACGCTGGGCGACCTGCCCGTGGGCTATGTCGCCACCATCCTCGGCGCCGCCTTCGTGGTGGAGTTCCTGCCCTATGTGGAGGAACTGGCGCGCGGATGGCGCGCCGCTGGCGGTCGCCTTGCGCCCACGCGCCGGCCGGCGGAGGGCAACAGGCATGCCTGAGGCGGTGGACATGATCGGCTGGGCGGCGGCCTTGGTGCTGTTCCTGACCCTGGCCGGCCAGATCAGGACGCAGTGGCGGGAGCGTTCCACCAAGGGCGTCTCGCCGTGGCTGTTCGCGGGTCAGATCGCCACCTCCATCGGCTTCGTGGTCTATTCGTGGGCGTTGGGCAACTGGGTGTTCGTCACCACCAATGCCGTGATCCTGGCCACCGCCATCGTGGGCCAGGGGCTTTATCTTCTTCAACGCCGTTGGATGGACCGATCCGGGAACCGGCCCGAGGCCGCTGAATGAGCGACGCGGCGGGCTTGGTCTATGTGGGTGACGGCGAGCCTGGCATCCGCCGGCTCAAATGCGGGGCGGGCTTCCGCTATCGCCTGCCGGATGGCGCCACGGTGCGGGACCCAGCGCTGCGCGCCCGCATCAAGGCCCTGGTGATCCCGCCGGCCTGGACCGACGTGTGGATCTGCCCCGATCCCAACGGCCACCTGCAGGCTACCGGCCGCGATGCCAAGGGGCGCAAACAGTACATGTACCATCCCGCCTTCCGCCAAGCGCGGGATGGTGCCAAATTCCACCATCTCATCGATTTCGCCCGGCGTTTGCCGCGCATCCGCGAGCGCGTCGCGGCGGATTTGACGCTGCCTGGCCTGCCCCGTGACAAGGTGCTGGCCACCATCGTCCACCTGTTGGGCACCACCCTGATCCGTGTGGGCAATGCCGACTACGCCCGGACCAACCAGAGCTACGGCCTGACCACCCTGCACGCCGCCCATGTCAGTGTCGAGGAATCGGCCCTGCGGTTCGATTTCAAGGGCAAAAGCGCCAAGATATGGCGCCTGAAGGTGACCGACCGGCGCGTGGCGCGCATCGTCAAAGCCTGCCAGGAATTGCCGGGGCAGGCCCTGTTCCAATACCTGGACGGCGACGGCCACCGGCGGGAGGTCAGCTCCGCCGACCTGAACGCCTACCTGCGCGATGCGACCAGCCAGATTGGCGGCCGGGCGGACGGGGGCATCACGGCGAAGGACTTCCGCACCTGGGCGGGCACCGTGATGATGGCGCTGGCGCTGAGCGACAGCCCGCCGCCCACCAGTCCCACCCATGGCCGCCGCATGGTGACCGCGGCCTTGAAGCGGGTGGCCTCGCGGCTGGGCAATACCGTGGCCATCTGCCGCCAATGCTACGTCCACCCGGTGATCATGGACGATTACCTGGCTGGCCGCTTCCATCTGCGCCCGCGGCGGGACGGTCCGCCCGGCCTGTCGCCGGCCGAGGGCGCGGTGCTGACGGTGCTGCGCCGGGCGGAAAAGACGCGTGAGACGGGAACCTGAGCGTTGCCAGGGGGTTGGGGGCCTGCGTCGTGCCCGCCCCGCGCCCCTTTCCCATCCCGCTTTCCCGCTTCGCCCTGGAGAAGACCCCCTATGTCCGACACCCGTTTCGATGACATGCCCGTGCATCCCCTGCCGCCCCCGCCCAGCCCCACGCCGGACGCCCCCTTTCAGCCGGCGGCCGGCAAACCTGCGATGCCCGGCGTGCCCTTCGTTGGCGGGGACACCGCCAAACAACGGGACTTGGCGGCGGATACCCATGAGGCGGGTGTCGCCCTGACCACCAACCAGGGCCTGAAGGTCAGCGACGACCAGAACTCCCTGCGCGCCGGTCCGCGCGGCCCGACGTTGATGGAGGACTTTCATCTTCGGGAAAAGATCACCCACTTCGACCACGAGCGCATTCCCGAAAGGGTGGTGCACGCCCGTGGCGCCGGCGCCCACGGGGTGTTCCAGGTCTATGAACCCCTGACCGACCTCACGACCGCGGCGCCGTTCCAGGACCCGGCCAAGGAAACGCCGGTGTTCGTGCGCTTTTCCACCGTGGCGGGCTCGCGCGGATCGGCAGACACGGTGCGGGACGTCCGGGGCTTCGCCGTGAAGTTCTATACCGATGAAGGGGTGTGGGACCTGGTGGGCAACAACATGCCCGTCTTCTTCATCCAGGATGCCATCAAGTTCCCGGACCTCATCCACGCGGTGAAGCCGGAACCGCATAACGAGATACCGCAGGCACAGTCCGCCCACGACACCTTCTGGGACTTCGTGTCGCTCACCCCGGAATCGGCCCACATGCTGATGTGGCTGATGAGCGACCGCGCCATCCCCCGCAGCTACGCCACCATGGAGGGCTTCGGCGTTCATACCTTCCGCCTGGTGAATGCCGAGGGGAAGGCGCGCTTCGTCAAGTTCCATTGGAAGCCGCTGAAGGGTGTCTTCAGCCAGGTGTGGGACGAGGCGCAGAAGACCGCTGGCAAGGACCCCGACTTTCACCGCCGCGACCTGTTCGACGCCATCGAGCGCGGCGACTTCCCGCAATGGGAACTGGGCCTGCAGGTCATCGAGGAGGAGGATGAGTTCAAGTATGGCGTCGACATCCTGGACCCCACCAAGATCATTCCGGAAGAGGTGGTGCCCGTTCGGCGCGTGGGCCTGATGACCCTAACGGCCAACCCGGGCAATTTCTTCGCGGAGACCGAACAGGTTGCCTTCCATGTTGGCCATGTCGTCCCCGGCATCGACTTCACCAACGATCCGCTGTTGCAGGGGCGCCTATTCTCCTACCTCGACACCCAATTGCGCCGCGTGGGCCCCAACTTCGCGGAGCTGCCCATCAACCGGCCCTTGCAGCCGGTGGACAACAACCAGCGGGACGGCATGGGCCGGCGCCAGATCGACAAGGGGCGGGTCGCCTACTTTCCCAACAGCCTGGCCCATGGCTGCCCCATGCACTCACCCGAAGCCGCCGATGCCTTCCGCAGCTATGCGGAGAAGGTGGACGGTGCCAAGGTCCGTGTCCGCAGCGCCAGCTTCGGCGACCATTTCAGCCAAGCCGCCCTGTTCTGGAACAGCATGTCGACCTGGGAGCAGGATCACATCGCCGCCGCCTTTTCCTTTGAATTGAACCAGTGCGCCGATTCCCTGGTACGCCAGCGGGTGATGGACGACATCCTGGGCAATATCGCCCCGGATCTGGCCCAGGCGGTTTCCGCGCGCACGGGCCTGTCTCTGGCCGGCGTCAAGCCGCATCCGCCCTCCGTTCCCGGTGCCGAACGCTCCCCCGCGCTCAGCCAGGACCATCCGGCCGAGGACATCCGCGGTCGCAAGGTGGCGGTGCTGGTCGATGCGGGCGTGGAGGCCGAGCAGCTCAGCATCATCCAGGAGACCCTGATGGATGAGGAGGCGATTGTGGAGGTCGTGGCCCCGGTCGCCGGCACCATCGCCGGCGGCGATGGCTCCCCCATCCCGGTTACCCGCGCGGCGCCGAACGCGGCCTCCGTCCTTTATGATGGCGTCATCGTTCTGGGTGGGGACAAGCCAGCCCCTTGGGGGAGGTGGGTCCCACCCGCCATTTCATCAATGAGGCTTTCCTGCATGGCAAGCCCATCGCCGCCATCGACGCGGGCGAAGGCGTGCTCGCCGCCGCTCACCTGCCGACACGGGTGAAGGAGCAGGGCGTGATTACCGGGGAAGCGCTGGAGGACATGCTGACGCTGTTCGTCGAGGCGTTGCGCCGCCATCGCTTCCCCCAGCGTGACGTCAGGCTGGTTCCGGCGTGAGGTCGGTTTTCCGGAACGGCTTCAGTGTTTGCGTTTCTTGTGGGTGTCCAGCCGGTCGACCAGGTCCAGAAGGTGTTGGGGAACGGGTTCGCCCACCTCGTCCTCGAACATCTCGCGCAATGATCGCTCCAACGCGTCGTGCGGCCCGGGTGGCATCGGCCGGGCGCCAGCAGTCAGCAGCGGCCGTTTGCCTTGCGGCGTGCCACTGGGGGGTGACACGCCATTGGGGGGCTTGGGCTGCTTGGTCATGAGGGACCCCTTCAGTCACGGCCCCCTGCTTGGCGGCCTTGTTGGCTGGCGCGCTCCTCCGCCCCTTGGTGGACAAGCGATACCAGCGGGGGCCGGCGGCGATGGCCATGCCTGAAAATCGCCGCCCGGCGCCCATGCGGTACTTTAATGCACGTTGGGCTTTAATGCACGTTGGTGGCCATTCCGCCGCCACTGGCCAATGGGGAGGCCGCGACCACGGCGTCGGGAAGACCCAGGATCATGTCATCCTCCAGCTTCAGGACACCCGACCGCAGGTTTTCGCGGAAGGCCTGGCGGGCCAAGTCCACTTCCCGTTCCACCGCGTCCTGCGACAGGCCCAAGATCCAGGCCGCCTCTTCTGGGAGGAAGCCCTCCACCGCGGTCAGCAGCAGGGCCTCGCGTCGTTCGCAGGGCAGGGCGCGCAGCAACATGCCGGGCGCCAGGGTTGGTGCGTCGGGGGCCTCGTCGCCCAATTCCAAATGGCCACCGGCGTAGATGCGGTGGAACAGGCGGAACAAGGCCACACGGTCCGCATCCGGCCCAAGGATTCCCACCCCGTCCTGCACCAGCGTCTCCAGCACCATGCGGACATAAGCGTCCCCGCTCACGCCGCTGCCGGTCAAGGCGCGGGCGTAGCGGCGCAAGTAGGGAAGTTGGGATGAGATCATTTCCGCCACAGGGGTACTGGACACCGTGGCGGTGGGCTCGGATGCGATGGGGGCGATGCGATGCGCGGGCATGACCGACGTCTCTCCTCTTTTCGTGTTGCTGTTCGGCCGTGTTGCTGTTCGGCGGTGTGTTGATCGCGATGGCCTGCTGTCGTTTTCCCAACCCGGCGATGGCGGGGAAAGTTTCCTCCCGCCGGAACTTTGCCCGGCGCCGCGCGATACGGCGCACGCCATAGCGAATTCGTTTGGTATAGGCGGTTCCGCCTAAGACAGATACGTAATGTTGGCAAAATAGAGGCGTCCATCCCCCTCCCGGAAAAGCCAGAGACGCACCAGTCTTAAAGGTCTATTGTTGCCCTACACGTCACAGAACGTGGGGCGATACACCTGATCGCCCCGACGACCTCATCTATCCGATTTCTGAGGATTTTGATTTCCTTGGGAGAATCCCGATAGGGGGCACCATATGCCATCTGATTTATTGTCGACGGACCCGACCTCGGGCCCGCACGCGCCGGAATTCCGTGACGAAGTTTTGCGCCTATTGCCGGCCCTGCGGGCCTTCGCCCGTTCGTTGACCAGCAACGCCGCCGATACCGATGACTTGGTGCAGGATTGTGTCGTCCGGGCTTGGTCGCATGCGGACCAGTTCACCCCTGGCACCAACTTGCGTGCCTGGCTGTTTACCATTCTGCGCAACCGGCACTATTCCATCGCCAAGCGCCGCCAGCGCGAGGTGGCCGATCCCGATGGTTTCCACACCGCGCGGCTCATGATGGAACCCGCGCAGGAGTGGGGCATCGCCGGGCGGGAACTCAAGGCCGCCCTGGCATCCCTGCCGGAAGACCAGCGTGAGGCCCTGATCCTGGTGGGCGGGGCGGGCGTCAGCTACGAAGAGGCGGCGGAGATCTGCGGTTGCGCCCTGGGCACCATCAAGAGCCGGGTGAACCGGGCGCGGACCAAGCTGGCCGCCCTGATGGGTCTGCCCAACCGGGTCGTGCCCTTGAGCGGCACCAGCCTGCCCGCCGGGGCGGACGCCACCTCCACCACGCAATGGACCCGGCATTGATGCCCCCATTTGGGATGCCCATTCGGGATGCCCAATGGTGATGCCGGTCGGGCCGCTGACCCCGCGTTAATGTTTTGGGCATTTGTGGGGCGATGGTGTCTATGTGGCGCCCGCGCGGAACCATGGCCGCTTCCGGTGGTTGTTCAAGCGGTTAGCAGCCGCCTTCAACAACCTGGCGGAGCCTCCCGGACAGCCCAGCGGGCGTACCGGGCAAGGCCCCGCGCAATCGGAGGAGTTACCATGAACCGCGCGAACCTGTACCTGGCCGCCGCGCTCGGCATGTCCGCCCTGGGTGGCGCTTTGGCCCTGCCCGCCGCGCCGTCGTTGGCGCAGGGCACCACGCAGCGCATCGCGAACACCAAGGTTGACGTGGCCAACGTGGCCACGGGCCATCGGTCGTCCAAGATCGTCGGCGCCAAGGTCGTGAACGACCAGAACGACACCGTCGGCACCGTCGATGACCTGATCATCTCGCAAAAGGACAGCGTGCCCTATGCCATCCTGTCCGTGGGCGGCTTCCTCGGCGTGGGTGATCGTCTGGTGGCGGTTCCCTACAGCGCCCTGCAGGTCACGGACGACAAGGTGGAATTGCCCGGTGGCAACAAGGACGTGCTGATGAAGCAGCCGGCCTTCCATTACGCCAAGAGCTGAGCTTAGCCGTTGGCAAAAGGCAAAGGCCCGCAGGGGACGCTTCCCTGCGGGCCTTTGTCGTTTTCAGCCGTCGTATTGTTCAGCTCCGCCGGCCAAAAATGAAGCCGAGGACCACGCCGAAGGCCGTGTAGGCCACCGGGGCGCTGGTCAGGATATCGGTCAGCTTGGTCCCCAACCCGCGTTCCGCTTGACGGCGCGGCGGTGGGGTCTCGCCCGTGCCGTGATAGGCGCCCTCCGCCAGTTGCTCCAGCTTGGTTCGGGGGCGGGGACGCGGCGGGGACAGGGGCGGTTCGCTGGGCGGCGCGTAAGAGGCCATGGCCTTCCTCCATTTGATGTGTCTTGCGTCGGGCGGATCCCACGATGGCTCCACCCTGCCGTGATGGTGAAAACCGCCAGGGCGCCAGCGCTGTTCCTCGGTTCCGGCAATTAGGGCGGAACCAAGCCCGGCTTGGGGCCTTTCTCCGCTGTCCGCAGGGCCGCCACGATGACGTCCGTGTCGAGAACGAGCCTCATGGCGAATTTGATATCACGCTGCCGGTGATGTCAGGACGGGTGTCCGCTCTCCGCCGCGGGCCATGGGGGGCGGGCTGAACTCCGCCATAAGACGGTGCCGGTTCCGATCACGCCACTTCAGATACCCGCCGCCTGGTAGGCCATGCCCTCCACCCCGTGCAGGAAGCCGTTGCTGAAGCGCCGGCCGGGGCACAGTTCACGCAGGCGGTCGCGGGCCGGGGCCACCGGCACGGTGCCGTCCAGCACGGCGCGGAAGGTTTCCGCCACTGCCACCATGTC
Source organism: Nitrospirillum goiasense (assembly GCF_034427435.1). Taxonomy (NCBI): domain Bacteria; kingdom Pseudomonadati; phylum Pseudomonadota; class Alphaproteobacteria; order Rhodospirillales; family Azospirillaceae; genus Nitrospirillum; species Nitrospirillum goiasense. The sequence continues at coordinate 132,551 of NZ_JAXQNP010000001.1, forward strand.
GCAATCCTGGGGCGACAGGCGGAAACGATCCACACCCAGCGACCGCAGGCGGTCCAGGTCGCCCAGCAGGTCCAGATAGCTGCCCGACAGGGTCTGCACCCCGTTCACCGCCAGGAAGGGCGCGCCGTCCAGGGTGTCCAGGTCCATGCCGTCGGGATGCTTCTCACAGACATAGCGGCAGCCGTCCTTGTGCAGGCCATGGGCGCGGGCGTGGTAGCAGCGGGCGGAGATGGCCAGCGGCAGGCGGCCGAAGGCCTGCACCTCAAGCTCGGTTCCTGTCTCCCTGGCCGCTGGCGCCAGCGCCGCGATGGCGTCGGCCGTCAGCTCGCCCGGCAGGCACACCCGGGTGGCGCCCTGGCGCGCCATCAGTTCCAGGGTGCTGGGGTTGTAGACGGCGACCAGGGGCCCGATGGCGTGCGGGCGTCCGGCGCAGGCGGCCAGGGCGGTCAGGTCGTTGGCCTCCACCAGGAAGTCGTCGCTGGCGGCCAGGTCGATCACCCCTTGGCGTTCGCGCGCCTGCATGACCAGGGCCAGGCTGCCCAGCACCACCTCCTTGCCGGCGCGGCGCAGCCGTTCCGCCACCTCGGGGATGTCGCCGTCGAAAAAGGGCGCACGCTTGGAACACACCACCTCGCCCAGCACGACGGTATCGACTGGGGCCTCGTCCGCGATGCGGGCGTAGAAGTCACGGCGCCGCGCGGCCGGCCAGTGGAAGTGCAGGGGGCCCAGGGTCAGCTTGGGGCCCGTCGAAGTCTTGGCGGCCAGGGTCATGGCATGTCCTCCGTTCAGCGCCAGCGCCGGTCATAGGCGCCGGCGGTGGCCCGGCCGCCTTCCATCTCACTGGCCAGCCCCCGGGCCAGGTCGGGCACGGTGAAGCCGCCGGACAGGGCGGCGTCGATGGCGCGGCGGAATTCCCCCACCACGCGGGTGACATAGGCGCGGCCGCGCTGGCGCCCCTCGATCTTCAGGGCGCGGACGCCCGCCTTGATCAGGCCGGGGATGTGGTCGGCGGCGTTCAGGGATGTTGGCTCTTCGAACAGGTATCCGGTGGTGCCGTTGGCCCGGAACCGCCCCTTGCACAAGGTGGGATAGCCGGCCGGCGCGCCCGCCGGGTGGCGGTCGATGGTGACGTCGCCCAGCCGGGCGGTGACGTCGCCGCCGGCCTCGCGCCGGAATTGGACGGCCCCGGCGGGAGAGCAGACACCATGGGTGTTGGGCGATTGGCCAGTGACGTAGCTGGACAGTTGGCAGCGCCCCTCCGCCATCACGCACATGCCGCCGAAGGCGAACACTTCCGTTTCCACCGGGGCCACCGCCGCCGTCAGGTCCGTCACCTCCGCCAGGGTCAGCACGCGGGGCAGGACCACCCGCTGCACGCCAAAGGTCCGGGCCAGATAGCGGATGGCTTCGGGGGTGGAGGCGGCGGCCTGCACCGACAGATGCAGGCGCAGGGCCGGGTGATGGGCCTGGGCATAGGCCAGCAGGCCCAGGTCGGCCAGGATGACGGCGTCGGCGCCCGCGTCCGCGGCGTTGTCCACGGCCCGGTGCCAGGTGCCCTCATCCCCCGCCTTGGGGAAGGTGTTGATGGCGATGTAGAGCGACCGGCCCGCCTTGTGGGTGCGGGTCGCGGCGGCCCGCATCTCCGCCGGGCTGAAATTCAGGCCGGGGAAGTTGCGGGCGTTGGTCGCGTCGGCGTAGCCGCAATAGACGGCATCCGCACCGGCCTCCAGCGCCGCGTCCAAGGCGGCCGGCGTTCCGGCGGGGCAGACCAGGGACAGCGATGCCGCGCTCATGGCCGGATCTCCGTTCCCGGCAGGCCGGCGGGCTGTACCGCCGCGCGGGCCGCCAGATGCAGCAGGCTGTCGATCTCGCCATACCAGCGCCGCCCCAGGGACAGCAGGCGCGGGGGCAGCCGGTCTGCCAGGTCGCGCTCCAGCGTCACGTCCGCGCCGTCCACGGCGTTGCGCAGGATCAGCACCGCCTCCATGTCGCCCTCGATCATCAATTGCCGGCTGAAGAACAGCGAGTCCCCATCCACCCGCCCTTCCAGCAGAGCCAGCAGCGCGCCCAGCGGCGCCCGCAGGGTGGCGGCGGCGGGCGGGGCGGCGTCGCCATCGGCGATGGGCCAAAGACCGGGGCGCGTCCCCGCCGGCCGCAGCAGGAAGCGCACCGGCAGGTCGCTGGGATCGACCAGGAAAGCCCGCTCCCCCAACACCGCCAGCCGGTCGAACACCCCCGGGTGCCGACGGCGCAGGCGCTCGAACGCCGCCTGCGCCAGGCGTGCGGCGACGGGGCCCGCCAGGGGCCGGCCCAGCAGCGGCAGGGGTGGCATCAGGCGCACGGCCAGCCCGGCCAGCAGCACGGGCGACAGGGGGAGGGTCGGTAGGGTCTAGGCTCACAGGATCATCCCCAAGGCTGCCCCAAGGCTGCGCGAAACAGGCGGTGCGGCGGCGGGTGGAAAACCAGCCGACTGTGGGCGGCCGCTGCCGGGAATGTCGTTGACATGGCACAATAATGCGGCGGCATCGCCCTTGAAATGGCCCCCACCCATCCCGATAAAAGGGAACGGTTTCAGCCACGCACGGTGCGGCCCCCGAATGCCTGATAATCCGTATTACACCGGTCCGGTGACAGATCATTTTAATGGTGTCCGCTTTTTCAACCCAGGGCAGGCCCCGACGGATCGAAGCTTGGCGGAAATACTGCGTTGGCGCTGGGGCGGAACCCGGCCGGTGTGGCCTGAGGCGGCCCCCGGGCGCCAGGTCCGTCCCCTGGAACGGGTGGACGGCCTGGCCGTCACCATGATCGGTCACGCCAGCGTGCTGATCCAGGTGGCCGGCCTGAACCTGCTGGTGGACCCGGTGTGGTCGGAACGGGCCAGTCCTTTCCAATGGATCGGGCCGCGGCGTGTCAACCGGCCGGGCGTCGCCTTCGATGACCTGCCGCCCATCGACGTGGTGCTGCTCACCCACAACCACTATGACCATCTGGACGTGGGCACCTTGCGGCGGCTGTGGGCCGCTCACCGTCCCCGCATCGTGGCGCCCCTGGGCAATGACCGCGTGGTGGCGCGGGAGGTGGGGCCGCTGCCGGTGGAAACGGGGGATTGGGGCGACACGGTCGCGCTGGGCCCCGCCGTCACCGCCTGCTTCCACCCGGCCTATCATTGGTCGGCGCGGCGGTTGGGCGACCGGCGTATGGCGTTGTGGTGCGGCTTCGTGCTGCGCACCCCCCACGGGCCGGTCTACGTCGCGGGCGATACCGGCTATGGCGATGGCGCCATCTTCCGCGATGTCCGGCGTCACCATGGCGCGCCCACCGTCGCCATCCTGCCCATCGGCGCCTATGCCCCCCGCTGGTTCATGAAACAGCAGCACTGCGACCCGGCGGAGGCCGTGCGCATCCTGGCCGATTGCGGCGCCCATCAGGGCTTGGCCGTGCACTGGGGCACCTTTCCGCTGTCGGATGAGGAACGCCTGGCCCCACCGGAGGAGTTGGCCCAGGCCCTGGCGCGCAAGGGCCTGGCCCCTGATCGCTTTCGGGCCCTGGAACCGGGGGACGTCTGGACGGCGCCCTGACGTCCCTCCAAGGACCCGCCGTCCATCAAAAGTCCAGCGTCGGCGTCAGCAGTTTGACGTTGATGGCCAGCCACACCAGGAAGACCAGCGACAGCGCCACCAGCACGGCCCAGACGATGCCCCAGGGCCGCCGCCCGGCCCGGGTGGCGATGTCGTAGGCGTTCCAGAGGGAGGCGACGGTGCCGGCGATGACGGCCAGCAGCACCAACTGCATCAGGCGCATCCAGATATCCAGGCGGCCATCCAGGGCGTCGACCCCTTGGTTGATGGCCGCCAACATCATCGTCCAGCCCAGGATGAAGACGAGGATGCCCCACGCCGCCGCGCGGGTGGCGCGGTGCAGGACCAGGGCGCGGCCGGTGATCCCGGGATTGTAGCCGTAGCGCCGCCGCACCAGGGCGACGATGGGCCAGGACAGCGCCGTCAGCGCCAGGACGGCCAAGGCGGCCACCGCCACGGGTATGATCCAGCCAGCGTCGAGATTGCCCGGCGCGGGCACGAACTCGAAGATGGGGGCGAAGCCGCCGATGGAGAACATGGCGACCTTGCCGTCCTTCACCACGGCCGCCAGATGCTCTTTCCCCTCGGTGTCCTGCCACAGCCAGGGGCCGACCTCACGCCAGCGCTTCGGCACCCGGGCGGCGTTCAGCAGGGCGGAGACGGAGATGGTACCGTCCTCGTTGGCCACCACCTGGGCCTCGCCCAGCAGGCCGACCAGGCGCATGAAGTTGGTTTCGGAGCCGCGGCTGCTGACATAGTGGCCGGCCATGGCCCGGGCATGTTCCTTGGCGGTGGGGGCTGTCGGCAGCAAGGGCTTGGCCTGGGGGAAATAGCGGTCGGTGAAGTCGACAAAGATGTGCTCCCTCAGCACGTGGGCGGCCGCCTCGCGCCCCGCGCTGTTGAAGGACAGGTAAAGGCCGACGCCGTCGTCGATGAACAGGTGCAGGTCGGAATGGAAGACGTCGGTGTCGCCGCCATGGCCCACGATGCGCCGGCCGTTGCGATCCTCATGGTAGAAGCCCAGCCCCATGGAGGGCAGGTTGGGGATGGGGGTGTTGACGTTGGCGTACATCTGCTCCGCCGTCGCCTTGTCCAGCAGCGGCCCGCCATGCGCCAGGTGGGCGATCATGAACTGCGCCATGTCGGCCCCGGTGGCGGACAGGGCGCCCGCCGGCGACAGGTCGATGATCTCGAACGGCTGCGGGTCGCCGGAGGCCAGGGCATAGCCCTTGGACATGCCCGCGGCGAGGTCGGGGGGCAGGGGCTGGACAAAGCTGGAATGCCGCATGCCCAGGGGGGCGAAGATGTGGTTCTGGATGTACTGGGCGAAGGGCTCACCCGACACCCGCTGCACGATATAGCCCGCCAGCGACGCGCCGTAGTTGGAATAGGCGGGGATTTGCCCCGGGGCGTAGATGCGCGTGGGCACCCAGCGCTTCATGGCCTGGTCCAAGGGCTTGGCCAGCTTGGGGTCGTTCAGCAGCAGGTACTTGGCCGTCTCTTCGAACCCCGGGGTGTGCGTCATGATATGGCGCAGGGTGATGGGTTTGCCGAAGGCCGGCGGGATCTTGAAGTCCAGGTAGTCGTTGACGTCGCGGTCCAGGTCCAACTTGCCGGCCTGCACCTGCTGCATCACCGCCGTCCAGGTGAACAGCTTGGAGATGGAACCGGGGCGGAACAGCGTGCCGGCCGGGTCCACCGGCTTCTTCTCCTTCACGTCGGCGTAGCCGAAGCCCCGCTCTGTCAGGATCTGCCCGTCCTTCACCACCACCACCACGGCGCCGGCGATGTCGCCGGTCTGCAAGGCGTAGGGCATGTAGCCATCCAGCCAACTGTCCACGTCCGCCTTGGTCAGGGTGGACGCGGGCGCCGCTGGGGTTTCGGAGGCCATCGCCGCGGGTCCCGAGGGGACCGGCACCGGGGGTGTGGGCTTCAGGTCGGCGGGGGACTGCGCCGCGGCGGCCGAGGCCAGCGCGGTCATGAGAAGCGCTAAGAGGCGAACCTTCCACATCTTGTCCTGTCCTTGCCTTTAGTAGCGGAAGCCAAGCGTGGCCCCGAAGGAACGGGGACGCACGATGGCCGCAGTGACGTTGCCGTCGAGGGCCGACCCGGCGGCGCCCACATCCAGGATGCCGCGGCTGTCTGTCAGGTTGCGCACGAACGCCTCGATCCGATAGGGGCCCATGGTGACCCCGGCATGGGCGTCCACCTGGCTGTAGGCGCTGAGGTGCCGTTGGCCGTAGCTGGTGTCGAAGGCCGAGAGGCGGTCCCCGGTGTAGCGCCAACTGACGCCGGCGAACCCATCGACCGTCCCACTCAGGGGCCGCTGATATTCCACCGCCAGGGTGGAGGAATAGCGGGCGGTGTAGGGCAGGCGGTCGCCCTTGAGGCCGCCGACCAGCGGGGGCGCGTCGCTGGTGAGCGCGGCATCGACCAGGGCCCCGTTCAGCGACACGGTCAGGCCGCTCACCGGCTTGACCGTGACCGACGCCTCGATGCCCCGGCTGCGGGCGGAACCGCCGTTGATGTTGACGCCGTAGTCGTCGACCGAACTGAACAGCTGGATGTTGTTCCAGTCGATGTAGAAGCCCGTCAGTTCCAGCGACAGCCGGCGTCCCCACGCCTCGGACTTCACGCCGATTTCATAGTTCGTGGTGGTGTCGGCGCCGAATTGCCGGGGCACGGCGCCGGGTGCTGTGGGCGGCAACACGTTGGGGCCGCCGGGGCGGTAGCCGCGCGCCACGCGGACGTACAGGGTGGTGTCCTCGTTCGGCTTGAACGATGGCGCGACGGAATAGGTGAACACCCCGTCGGAAGAGTTGGCGGTGTAGTTCGCGTCGCCGGCCAGGGGACCGCTGCCCAACTGCACCGCGTCCTGTTCGTTGTGGCTGTAGCGCCCGCCGACCGTCAGGTCGATCTGGTCGGTGATGTGCAGGGTACCGCTGGCGAAGCCGGCATATTCCTCATAGCGGGAGTCGAGCCGGACATCGGCCAGGTTGGCGAAGTCGGCGATGGGCGCCCCGCTTGGGTTGTCCACGCCGTTGACCGACTGGATGACGGCGTTCCGCTCCCGCGTGTAGAAGCCGCCCACCGTCCAGTCCAGCCGGTCGCCGCCGGTGGAGGCCAGGCGCATTTCCTCGGTGAGGCGGCGCTGCTGCACCCGCTGCACCTGCGACGCGCCGAGGGGCACGCCGAAGGCTCCTGTCAGCACATCGCCGTAAACGCCGCTCACATCCACCAGCGCGTTCTGCAACAGGGTGCTGTAGCTGGTGGAGGACAGAAGCTGCACCGGGCCGAAATCATAGGTGCCGGTCAGGTTGTAGACCCGATACTGCATGTCATTGGGCTGGGCGACCACGCGCGCCTGCCGGTAATCGCCCAGAACCGGGCGCAGCGTGATGGGGTCGACGTCGACCTGGTTGGTGCCGTTGCTGTCCAGGTTCTGCACGACCACCGACCCGCGCAGGGTGAGGGCGTCCGTTGGGCGGAACAGGGCGGAGACGCGGCCGCCATAGGTGCGGCCGTCGTTGATGTCCTTGCCGCGCTGGTCGTCGATGAAACCGGGGTCCCGGCGGTAGAAGCCGCTGGCCCGCACGGCCAGGCTGTCGGCCAGGGGCACGTTGACCGACGCGCGGCCGGACCAGCCGGTATCGCCGTGGGCCACGGACTCGGTGCTGATCTCCGCGGCGGTGTGGACGCCGTCCGTGCTGGGCGCCACCGTCACGTACTTGATGAGGCCGCCCAGGGAGTTGGCGCCGTAGAGCGTGCCCTGGGGGCCGCGCAGCACCTCCACCCGTTCCAGGTCCGACGGGTCCAGGTCGGGGGTCAGAATGGAGCCATTGGCCAGCGATGTGGCCGATCCATAGGGCGTCTCGTCCACATAGGTGGCGACCGTCGCCCCCACCCCGCCGGTATTCACTCCGCGCAGGATCAGGCGCGCCTGGCCCGCCTGCGTCTCCACCAGCGCGGCGCTGGGCACGCGGGTGAAATAATCATCCAGCCGTTCGGCATGGGCCTGCTGCAGGGCCTCCGCCGAGACGGCGGAAACGGACTGGGGCACGTCGATCAGCCGTTCGGTCCGCTTCTGCGCCGTGACGACGATTTCGTCCAGCACGTCGGGCGCGGCGGGTGCGGCCGCCGGTCCCGCCGCGTTCGGTGCCTGTTGCGCCCAGGCGCCGGTGTTGACGGCCAACGCCGCCACGCCAGCGCAGAGGAATGCCCTGGTTCCCCGCATTTGCCCGATCTCCCTGATCGTTATCTGGCGCGTATGATGGCACGTGTTTCAGATTTGGCAACAGTGTTTCTGCGGCGCGAATGGCCGGTGTCGCAGCACTGGTTTTCTGTCAGGCCCTGATGCAACTTGGGGGCCTTGGAAAGCTTGAGCATGAAGGAGACGCACGCATGGCCAAACCTGCCTCGGACCGGGCCCATCCGGCGCTGGCCTTGCGGGCGGCGCGGGTCAAGCAGGGGCTGACGTTGCGCGCGCTGGCGGCCCGTATCGGCATGCCGTTCTCCACCCTGTCCAAGCTGGAGAACGGCAAGATGGAAATGACCTACGACAAGCTGCTGCGCCTGGCGCAGGGGTTAGGCGTGGACATCGGCACCCTGGTCAGCGGCGCCGGTCCCGAGACGCCGGCTCCGCCGGCGGGCGGCCGCCGCAGCGTATCCCGCGCCGGTCGTTCCCCCGGCGCCACCTCCGACCTGCACGCCCATCAGTACCCGGCGGCGGACTTGCTGGGCAAATTGATGGTCCCGATCATCATTGAAGTAAGGGCGCGCAGCGTGGAGGAAATGGGGGGCATGGTGCGCCATTCGGGGGAGGAGTACCTGTACGTCCTGTCCGGCGCCATGGAACTGCATACCGACCTTTATGCCCCCTTGCGCCTCGAGGCCGGCGATTCCGTCTACTTCGACAGCGGCATGAGCCACGTCTACGTGCGCGTGAGCGAGGAGACCTGCCGCGTGCTGTCCGTCTGCGCCGGGCCTGGAATCCAGCGCCTGGCCCAGTCCGCGGCCAAGGCGTGGAAGCTGTCGCCGGCCACGGACGAGGAAACGGTTTGAGTCGCTGTTTCTGATATTGAAACATCCAGCAGGCTGTGTGATGCTGATCCCATCATGCAGATCGTACCCCTCGACAGTGGCATAACCACCAGGGACACCCAGGCATGGCCGCGGCCCGTGGTGGCCTGGTCGGTCGTGAGCCTTTTTTGCGTCGCGGCCGTCCTGTCCTACACGGACCGGCAGATCCTCAGCCTGCTGGTGGATCCCATACGGGACGACCTCGGCATCAGCGATACCCAGATCGGGGTGCTGCAGGGTGTCGCCTTCGCGCTCATCTATTCCATCGCCGGGCTGCCGCTGGGTCGCCTGGCCGACATACTGCCGCGCCGCGCCGTCATCTGGGCCGGCGTCGGATTGTGGAGCGTCGGCACGCTGCTGTGCGGCTACGCGCCCTCGTTCTGGGTGCTGTTCGCCGGCCGCCTGATCGTGGGGGTGGGGGAGGCGGCCCTGGCGCCTGCCGCCATGTCCATGATCGCCGACATGTTCCCGGCCGAACGCCGGGGCCTGGCCACCGGCGTCTTTGTCATGGGTATGACCATAGGCGGCGGTGTCGCCATCGCCATCGGCGGCGCCGTGCTGGGCTTGGCGGCGTCCGGCGGCTTCCAGGGCGTTCCCTTGCTGGACGGGCTGGCCGCCTGGCGCGCGGTGCTCGTGCTGTTGGGCCTCGCCGGCCTGCCGCTGTTGCTGGCCCTGCTGCCCATCCGCGAACCCGCACGACGCAGTGAAGTATCGGCGGGCGTGGCTTTGGCTGGCGGGCGGGAGGCGACGGCGCTGCGCGAGATTGTCGCCCAGCTGGCGGCCGTGCGCGCGGTGCTGATCCCGGTCATCGTCTGCTGCGCCTTCATGTCCGTGGGGGACTTCGCCCTCATCGCCTGGGCCCCGGCCCTGCTCAGCCGCCGCTACGCCATGACGCCGGATGCGGTGGGCCTGGCGCTCGGCTCCCTGGTCGTCGTCGCCGGGGTGGTGGCGACGGTCGCGGGCGGTGTCATCAGCGACGTGGCGGTCAAGCGGTACGGTCCTCCTGGCCGCATCTGGGTCGCCACCGTCTGCACCGTCCTGGCCTTTCCTTTCGCCTTGGTGTCGCTGACGTCCTCCTCGTCGCAGGTGCTGGCCGCGGTCACCCTGTGGACCCTGTTTTCCAGCGCCGCCGGCACCATCGGCATCACGGCGGTGCAGGAGATCGTGCCCAACCGGGCCCGGGGCCTGACCGTGTCCTTTATTTCCTTCGGCAACATCCTGCTGGGCCTGGGCGGCGGCGCCACGCTCACCGGCTATGTCACCGACCACGTCTTCGCCGATCCCCTGGCCATCGGCCAATCGCTGACGCTGGTCATCGCCCCGCTGGCGGGGGCGGCCGCCCTGCTTTTCCTCCACGCCTCCCGAACCGCTCGGAGTGTCAGTCGGTGAGCCTTTCCATTACCTATCGCCGGGACGCCATGCGCATGCGTGAACCGTTCCGCATCTCTGGTTATCTGCTGAACGCCATGCCGGCCGTCATCGTCACCCTGGGTGACGGGGACCACTTCGGCCATGGCGAGGCGGCCGGCGTCTATTACCTGAACGACGACCCACCCCATATGGAGCGGGAGATCGAACGGGTGCGCGACGCCCTGGAGGCGGGCGTGGACCGCCGGGGCCTGCAATCCCTGCTGCCGCCGGGTGGTGCCCGCAACGCCCTGGATTGCGCGCTGTGGGAGCTTGAGTCCTTCCAGACCGGGACGCCGGTCTGGCGGCTGGCCGGCGTGCCGGAACCCCGGCCCCAGGTGACCACCTTCACCCTGCCGGCCGACGATCCGGCGGAGATCCTGCGCCGGTTGGAGGGTTTTACCGGCGCCACCGCCATCAAGCTGAAGCTGGAGGGTGATTTGGCGGCGGACACGGAACGGGTGCGGGCCGTGCGCGCCCGGCGGCCCGATGTCTGGCTTTCGGTCGACGCCAACCAGGGCTTCGGCGCGAAGGACCTGGAACCCTTGGCCGCCCTGTTGGTGGACCAGGGCGTCGCGCTTCTGGAGCAGCCGATACGGCGGGGCAGCGAGCATCTGCTGGATGGCTGGGACGCGCCGCTGCCAGTGGCGGCGGATGAAAGCATCCTGGACCTGGCGGAGCTGCGGCAGCATCAGGGTCGCTTCGACATCGTCAACATCAAGCTGGACAAGTGCGGCGGCCTGACCGAGGGGCTGGCCATGGTGGCGGAGGCCCGGCACCTGGGCCTGGGCGTCATGGTCGGCAACATGGCGGGCTCGGTCCTTTCCACGGCGCCGGGATTCGTGCTGGCCCAGCTATGCGACGTGGTTGACCTGGACGGGCCTTATTTCCTGGCGGAGCCGGGCGCCGACCGGGGCATCTACCAGGCGGGGAAGGTCATGGTCCCGGCCCACTTCTGGGGGGTGGGCTGATCGGGCGGCGGTGTCCCCTTCGCTTCTCGGGGTATCTCTCCCTGGTCCCGGTTGGCGACGACGCTCCTGCTCGACGCCGCCCAATTGTGGAGCACCGTCTATCTCGCCGTTCGGCCGTCCTCCGGCCGGTGAGTGGCACGGGGCCGGAAATGGTCCTTTACCAAATTCGCGCAACCGCGATAGAACGGGGACCCGTTTCCTTGTTCGCCGTTTCTTGTTCGGACGGCTTTCCAGAAACCCAAGGACGATGAAAATGGCGCAAAAGCTCGCCTGGGGCCGCGCTTGGCACGGGCGCAGTTACGACCTGGGCCGCATGACCCTGGCGGACCTGTGGGGCGCGTATCTCACCCATCCCGCGATCCAGGTATACGCGGCCCTGGCCGTCTTCGCGGCCGTCTTCGCCGCCCTGACGGCGGACAGCGCCGTTACGCCGGCGCTGGCGATGGTGGCCGTTTTCCTGGTGTACCCGATGGCGTGGTACCTCATTCACCGCTACATCCTGCATGGTCGCTGGCTGTACAAGATGAAGTGGACCGCCACGCTGTGGAAACGCATCCATTTCGACCATCATCAGGATCCCCACCTGCTGGAGGTCCTGTTCGGTTCGCCGCTGAACACGCTGCCCACCATCGCGTGCGTGACGGTGCCCGTCGGCTATGCCATCGGCGGCTGGCCGGCCGCCGCCGCCGCGCTGTCCATGGGCCTGGTCCTGACTTGCGTTTATGAATTCATCCACTGCATCCAGCATCTGAATTACAAGCCCACGAACCCGTTCATCCTGAAGCTGAAGCGGGATCATCTGATCCACCATTTCCATAATGAGGATACCAACTTGGGTATCGTCAGCTTCACCCCCGACCGGCTGTTCGGAACCTATTTCGCGTCCGCCCGCGATTGCCCGAAAAGCGCCACCGTCTTCAACCTGGGCTATGACGTCGCCGAGGCGCAGCGTTATCCCTGGGTGATGCGCGCGACCGGCGCGCCGCCGCGTGACCGTCCGCCGTCCGCCTTCGCCGCTTCTGAGACAGGGGGTGCCGCCTCGTGAGTTCGGTTGAGATCATTCCGGTCGCGGGCGCCGCCCTGCTCGACCGCTTCATCCGGCTGCCCGAGAGGCTGCACAAGGACGATCCCCACTACATCGCGCCGCTGCACCTGGAACGGAAAGAGGCGCTGACCAGCAAGAACCCGTTCTTCGGACACGCCGATGTCCAGTTCTGGCTGGCGCGCCGCGACGGCCGCGACGTGGGCCGCATCAGCGCGCAGATCGACCATCACGCCCGGGCGCGCGACCCCGGTGTCGCCGGTCAGTTCGGCATGATCGCCGCGGAGGATGATGCCACGGTGGTCAAGGCGCTGTTGGAGACGGCGGCGGCCTGGCTGCGGTCGCGCGGCATGACCCGCATGCAGGGCCCCTTCAACCTCAACATCAATGAGGAGATCGGCCTGCTGGTGGATGGGTTCGATACCCCGCCCATGTTGCTGATGGGCCATGACAAGCCCTATCTCGGGCCGCGGCTGGAGGAGCAGGGGCTGGGCAAGGATATGGATGTCTACGCCTATATCTACGACATCACCCAGCCGCTGCCCGCCGGCGCCCGTCGGCTGATCGAGCGGCCGTTGCCCAAGGGCCTGACCGTTCGCCGCATGGACTTCAAGCGCTACGACGACGAGATCCGGGCCGTCACTTCTATCTTCAACGATGCGTGGCAGGATAACTGGGGCTTCGTGCCCCTGACGGAGATCGAGACCGATCACCTGGCGAAGTCGTTGCGGCCCTTGCTGGACCCCCGCCTGGTCCGCTTCGTGGAGATGGGCGGGCAGCCGGTGGGCTTCATCGTTTGCCTGCCGAACTTGAACGAGGCGATCCGCGACCTGAACGGTCGCCTGTTGCCCTTCGGTTGGGCCAAGCTGTTGTGGCGGATGAAGGTCGCGGGGCTGAAGAGCGCCCGTGTGCCGCTGATGGGCATCCGCAAGTCGGCGTCGCAAGGCGTGATCGGCAGCCTGCTGCCCTTCCTGCTCATCGACGCGGTGCGCAAGGATGCCGCCGCCATGGGGTTCCAGCAGATCGAACTGTCCTGGATCCTGGAGAACAACATGCCCATGCGCCGCATCAACGAAAGCCTGGGCGGCGTCGCGTACAAGACCTACCGCATCTACGGTCAGGACCTGTAAGGCCAAGCCGCCGCTTGGCTTATTTCAGCCAGCCGGCGGCCCTGTACCAGGCGACGGTGTCGCGGAACCCCTCCGCCAGGCCGATCCGGGCGGTATGGAGGGCGCTGGGCAGCAGCTCATGCGGCGGCACGGTCCAGTCCGGATGTAGGATTTCCCGCGCCTTGCCCTCGGTGAAGATGGGGGCCGTGCCCCGCAACGCCCCCCATCGGGACGACAGCCGCCCGGCGGCCAGCAGCATCGGCCCCGGAATGGCGATCAAGCGCGGTGGGGAGGGGCGCCCCATCGCGTGGGCGGCCTGGCGCATCACCTCGGCCATGGGGTAGCCGCCGGGCGTGTCGTCGGCCAGGGCCCAGGTGCGGCCGGCCGCCTGGTCCGCATTCGGGCCGATCGCCACGGCCGCGATGGCGGCGGCGGCGTCCGCGACATGGATGGCCGCGATGCGTCCGGTACCGACCAACACCGCCCAGGGCCAGCGTGCCGCCTGAAAGATGGCCAGGGTCTCGCGATCCCCGGGGCCATAGATCATGGGCGGCCGCAGGATGGTCAAGGCGCGCGGCGCGTCAGCATGGGCCAGGCGCAGCGCGTCCTCACCCGCCCGCTTGCTGGCGGCGTACGGGGATAGCTCCGGCTCTCGCGCGGCGAGGGAGGAAACAGCGACGAGTCGCGCGCCGGGCGCCGTCTCCCTCAGGATCCGGCCCACCAGGGCGGCGCCGTCGCGGTTGACGCGCAGGAAGGTTTCCCGATCCCGCGCCTTGATCAGCCCGGCGGCGTGAATCAGGACGTGGGCGTTCCGGACCAGGCGCCGCAGGGCGCCGTCGTCCGCCAGATCACCCGGGATGACCTCCACATCCCGGCTTGCCCCTGCGGCCGGAGGCCGGCGGGCCAGGATGCGCACCCGCGCGCCCGCGTCGGCCAGGGCCTGGACAAGATGTCCGCCGAGAAACCCCGTCGCCCCGGTGACCGCGACAAGGGGCGCGCCCGTCATGCGCTCTTGGCCACCGGCGGCGCGTTGGCGGCGGTGAAGGCGCCGTCCAGGTACATCGCCCGCGCGCGGCTGCGACTGAGCTTGCCCGACGTCGTCTGCGGCAGGCTGTGCGGGGGGACCAGGACGATGCGCGACATGACGCCGTGCCGGGTGCGGAAGACATTGGCGATGGCGTTGGTCAGCGAGTCCCGCGCCGCCGGATCGGGGCTGCGGCACTGGACCAGCGTCACCACCTCTTCCTCCAGCCCGTTATCGACAGAGAAGACCGCGACGTCGCCGCTGCGCAGGGAATTGACCTCCGCCTCGGCGGTCCATTCCAGATCCTGGGGCCACAGGTTGCGGCCGTTGACGATGATCAGGTCCTTGGCCCGGCCGGTGATGACGATCTGGTCATCCAGCAGATAGCCCAGGTCGCCGGTGTCCAGCCAACCATCGGCATCCAGGACGCGGGCCGTTTCCTCGGGCGCGCCGTAATAGCCGCTCATCAGGCTGGGCCCGCGGACGAAAATACGGCCGATGCGGCGGGGCGGCTGTGGCGCCCCGGTCGCGTCGCGCACCTCGATCTCATGCTCGGGCAGAATACGCCCGCACAGGACGAAGGTGCGGCTGCGGTCCCCGTCGTTCGCCGGCGCCACGGCCCGGTGCTCGTTCTCCAGGACGATGCTGTCAACCACATCGACCTGGGCGCCCTGGCCCCTGGGGGTGAAGTTCAAGGCCAGAGTGGCCTCCGCCATGCCGTAGCTGGGCACGAAGGCGCCGGCGCTGAAGCCGTTGGCGGCGAAGCGGCTGGCGAAGTTGGCCAGCACCTTGGGCCGGATCATGTCGCCGCCGATGCCGGCGCTGCGCCAGCTCGACAGGTCGATGCCGTTGGTCGGCAGCGTCTCCGCCCGCCGCGCGCACAACTCATAGCCGAAGGACGGGCTGTAGGAGATGGTGCCTCGGTTGCGGCTGATGAGGTCCAGCCAGATCAGCGGCCGGCGCGCGAACTCCCGCGTCGGCAGCGTATCCACTGACACCTGGCAGGCCATGGGGATCAGCAGGAAACCGACCAGGCCCATGTCGTGGTAAAACGGCAGCCAGGACACGCACCGGTCGCCGTCGCCGATCATCAGTCCGCTGCGGCCCACATGGGCGGCGTTGCTGAGAAAGGCGCGGTGGGTGACGGCGATTCCCATGGGGAAGCGGGTGCTGCCGGACGAGAATTGCAGATAGCTGATGCCGTCCAGATCCTGCGGCGGCAGGTCCCCGTCATGCGGCGCCACGGTCGCCAGCTGGTCCAGCGTGCCGGAGATCCGGAGACCCAATCCCGCCACCGCGGGGGCCAGCCAGTCGCTCAGCAGGGCGGGACCGAAGGCCGCCGTCGCCTCGCAGCTTTCCAGCATGCGCCGGATGTGCGCGATGTAGGCGTCCTTGCCCCCGAAGGCGGCGGGCAGGGGCAGGGGGGCCGGCACCAGGCCGGCATACTGGCAGGCGAAGAAGGCGCGGACGAAGTCGCCGTCGCTTTCGGCGATCAGGCCGACGCGCTCACCCGGTTGCAGGCCGGCGCCCAGCAGCCGCCGGGCGAGGGTGATCGCCTCGTCGCGCAGCCTGGCGTAAGTAAGCGCTTCGCTGAGTACACCTTTGCCCGAGTAAAAGTTGAAGCCGGTGGGCCCTTGTGCCGCGTAATCCAGCGCCTCGGCGATGGAACCGAAATCCGCGTAACGCACGGGAAGCCCAGGACGATGGGAGGGTGTGGCTGACGTCATAGTCGGAATTCTAACCTAGCTCTACCGTGGCTAGCTGAAAGGCTGCTGACAGCTATGCAAATTAGTAGCTAAAACGCAATATGCGCGCGGGTGGAGGCTCCCTCCCGAAAAGGTGCTGGCATCGCCCCTCGCAGCGACCGGGTGTTCAGGATATGACTTAGCAGAAATATGTCAGTGCTGTTTCTAAGCTGTTTCACGCATTATCGTCATGCAAGTGCGCGGGGTATCGCCGCTGCAACGATAAGCTGTCCGCAACAAAACGCGGCAGACGTGGTTCCGATAACCTAGCAACTCACAGGTTACGTCATGCAAAAGGGCAAAATCCGTATCGCCATTGCGGGGATCGGAAACTGCGCGAGCGCGCTCATCCAAGGCATCCACTACTACACGGCGGAACGGTGCCGGGAGGGTGTGGTCGGTCTCATGCACCGCGAGATCGGCGGTTACCTGCCGTGCGACATCGAGGTGGTGGCCGCTTTCGACGTCGATGCCCGCAAGGTCGGCACGGATGTGCACCGCGCCATCTTCGCCAAGCCGAATTGCACCAAGATTTTCCAGGCCGAGATTCCCGACAGCGGCGTCATCGTGAAGATGGGCCAGGTGCTGGACGGCATTTCCGAGCACATGGCCGACTATTCCGAGGATCGGACCTTCGTCCGTTCCGACGCGGTCGAGCTGACCAAGGCTGAGATCGTGGCCGAACTGAAGCGCACCGGCGCCGAGGTCCTGCTGAACTACATGCCGGTGGGGTCGGAGCAGGCCGCCCGCTTCTACGCCGAATGCGCGCTGGAGGCCGGCCTGGCCTTCGTCAACAACATGCCGGTGTTCATCGCCAGCGACAAGGCGTTCGCCGATCGCTTCAAGGCGCGCAACCTGCCCATCGTCGGCGACGACATCAAGTCCCAGGTGGGCGCCACCATCACCCACCGCGTGCTGACCGACCTGTTCGCCAAGCGCGGCGTGAAGCTGCTGCGCACCTACCAGCTCAACACCGGCGGCAACACCGACTTCCTGAACATGAAGAACCAGAGCCGCCTGGTGTCCAAGAAGACCTCGAAGACGGAGGCGGTGCAGGCCGTCGCCCACAAGCGCATCGAGGATGAGAACATCCACGTCGGCCCCAGCGACTATGTGCCCTGGCAGAACGACAACAAGCTGTGCTTCATCCGCATGGAAGGCCACCTGTTCGGTGACGTCCCGATGGACATTGAGCTGCGCCTGTCGGTCGAGGATTCCCCCAACTCCGCCGGCGTGGTCATCGACATGATCCGCTGCTGCAAGCTGGCCCTGGATAACGGCATCGGCGGCGTTCTCGAAGGCCCCAGCGCCTACTTCTGCAAGCATCCGCCGGTGCAGTACACCGATGACGACGCCTATCAGATGACCGAGACCTTCATCCGCGGCAACACGCTGAAGCTCGCCGTCGCCAAATGAAGTGCCTGATCGTCGCCGCCGGGCAGGGAACCCGGCTGCGGGATAAGGGGCTGTCCAAGCCCCTTATCCCGATCAAGGGCAGCCCGCTGATCGAGCGGGTGATCCAGGGCGCCCACAGCGCCGGCGTCGACGAATTCGTGGTCGTCAGCGGCTATCGCGGGCAGGAGTTGCGCGCGGCGTTGGATGCGTTCGCGCCCACCCTGGGTGTGACCATCACCCACGTCGTCAACGATGAATGGGACCGTGCCAACGGCATCTCCGTGTACAAGGCCCGGGCGCAGTTGACCGAACCCTTCCTGCTGACCATGTGCGACCACTTGGTGGATCCCGGCATTTTCCGGGCCCTGATGGCGGCGCCGGTGGGAACGGACACCGTGACCCTGGCGGTCGATTTCAACATCGACCGTCCGCTGAACGATCCCGAGGATGTCACCCGCGTGAAGTGCGTGGACGGCCGCATCGAGAACATCGGCAAGGTCATCCGCGACTTCAACGCCTTCGACACCGGCGTCTTCCTCTGCACCCCGGGCATGTTCATGGCGCTGGAGGCCAGCCAGGCCAAGGGTGACGACAGCATTTCCGGGGCCATGAACGTGCTCGCGGGCTGGAAGAAGGCGCTGGTGCTGGACATTGGTGAGCGTATCTGGATCGACGTGGACGACCCCGCCGCCTTCGCCAAGGCGGAAACGCTGTTGGACGCCGGCCAGCTTTGACCTGACACCATGCAAACCAGCGAACCCGTCCGGCGGACTTCCGAGATCGAGGAAGTCACCAACCTTTACTTCATCCACCCCATCTCCGCCTGGCTGACGCCGCGTTTCGCCGCCGTGGGCATCACCCCGAACGCGGTGTCCCTGGCGGGGATGGCGTTTGGCCTGGCGGCCGGCTGGGCCTATTCCCATTACCAGGGCCTGGGCTGGTCGGTGGCCGGCTTCCTGCTGATGATCGCCTGGCATGTCATGGACGGCGCCGATGGCCAGTTGGCCCGGCTGACCAATGCCCAGTCCGAGATGGGCAAGATCCTGGACGGCATCTGCGATTACGTGACCTTCATCGCCGTCTATGTCGGCTTGGCGACCAGCTTGGCGCAAGAGCAGGGCGCCTGGGTCTGGCTGGTGATCGTCGCCGCCGGCGTCGCCCATGCCGCGCAGTCGGCCGCTTATGAGATGCAGCGCCAGTGCTACAATTTCTGGGGGTGGGGTCGGAAATCCGCCGAGTTGGCCAAGCTGGACGCCCCGCCCAAGCGGGACCAGGGCGGTTTCGGCGCGCTCTATCGCGTTTATGTCCGGCTGCAGTACCTCACCACCGGGGTCACCCTGGGTTTCCATGAGGAACTGGGGCGGGCCCTGGCGGCCGACCCGGCGCGGGCGCCCGATATCCGCGCCGCCTATCGTGCCGCCTTCGCCCCGTCGGTGCGGCACTGGTCCATCCTGTCGGCGAACTACCGCACACTGGGCATCTTCATCGCCGCCGCCATCGGCCACCCGCTGTTGTACTTCTGGTTCGAGCTGGTGGGCTTCAGCCTGATCATGGCCGTGTTGCTGTCGCGCCAGGCGGCGCGCAACACCCGGTTCCTTAAGGGGCTGGAACGGGCGGCGGCATAGCCGGCACCGGGCGGACGCGGTGCGACCGGTAGAACAGGTACGCCGCCAGCCCGATCAGGATGCAGGACGGGCCCAGCGCGGTCACCGCCGGGTTGAGGTTCAACAGCAGATCCAGTCGGTTGGAGATCTGCTGGGTCAATGAGAAGACGATGCCGATGCCGGCGCCGATGGTGATCTGCTGGCCGGTGTTCTGCGACCGCGGCGGGCCGAACACGAAGGGGGCGGCGATCAGGGCCATGGCCACCATGGCCAGGGGCATGCCGATCTTGTTCCACAATTCCTGTTCATACCGCACGGCGCGCTGGCCCTGTCGGGTCATGGCCCGCGCATAGCGGTAGAGGGCGGTGGGCGACATGTTCTCCGGCGCCGGCATCAGGTCCTGGACCCGCTTGCCCGGCAGGAAGGACTGCCACGACAGCGTTTCCAGGTGTTCGGTCTGGAAGCGCCGGGCGACGATGCTTTTGCGCGTCACCTCGCGCAGCAGCCAGGGACCCTCCGCCCCGATCTCCGCCCGTTCGGCATGGATGAAGGTTTCCAGCCGTCCGTCGTCGGAGAAGTCGTAGATGTTGATGCCGCGCAGGACGTTCTTGCTCTCGATCCGCTGAACGTTCAGGTACTGCTGCGCGCCGCCCGCCCACAAGCTGTCACCGCTGTCGGCCAGCGGCGAATCGGCCAGTGCCGCCGATCGCTGGGTTATCGCCAGGTGCTGCGTCGGCGGCACGATGAATTCGGCGATGACGAACAGCACGGCGATCACCGGCGGCAACACCTTCAGCACCGATGCGATGATGCGGACTTCGGAAACGCAGAGCGCGCGCAGGGCGGTCAGCTCCGAGTCCTTGGCCAGGCCGCCCAGCGCCAGCAGCGTGCCGATCAGCATGGCCACCGGCGCCACCTGCAGCAGTCGCGACGGGCTGGTCAGCAGCACGTAGACCAGGGCGTTCAAGACCCGGTACTGCCCCTCGCCGACCGATTTAAGCTGCTCCACGAACTCCAGCAGGCTGAACAGCGCCGCCAGGCCCGCCGCCACCAGCAGGAAGGCCTTGAGGGCGGAGCCACCCACGTAACGGTCAAGCTGCGTCATGGCGCGCCGTCTGTTCCGGTGGAACCCGCAGATCGCCCGCCAACCGCCGGAGCAGGGTCCGGACGTGGAACGCGACGTTCCACTGCGGCCAGTAGAGGGCCGCCACCAGGAAAAGCCCCAGCAACGCCGGCGCCCACCAGATCCCCGGAATGGCGCTGACGGTGCCATGCTGCACCCAGGTGCGGGCCGAGGTGCACAGCAGGTAATAGCCCGAATAAACCAGGATGGCCGTGCCGAACTTGGCATAGCGGCCGCCCTGCCGGGGCTGGACGCGGCTGAGCGGCATGCCCAGCATGCCCAGCAGCAGGGTGGAGAGGGGGGTGGAAAGCCGCCACTGGAACTCCGCGATGTCGGCGGGGTTGCCGGACCGGGCCAGGCGCGCGGTTGGTACACCCGTCGCGCTGTATTCCTCCGGGGCGATATTGTGATTGGCGGGGTCCAGCGTGATGCTGCCCACATCCATCATCCGATCCTGGGTGGTATCGCTCTTGCCCAGGAAGTAGACGTGCGCGTTGTCCAGGCGGACATTCGAGCCGCCATCCTGCCTCGGCGGCAGGGCGCGGGCGCTCTCTGCCATGATGATGTCGGTGGTGTCGGGATGCTGGATTTGTATGAAGACGTCCTTGGCCGGACCCCTGATTCCGTCGCGGCGGGGGAAGAAGATGACCCGGCCGCCATGCTTGTTCAGGTAGAAGGTCCCCGACTCCATCGCGTCCACGTTCATCGACAACTGGGCGCGGCGGGTGATCTCGTGGGATTTCTCGTAAGCCCAGGGCCGGACATGCAGCGACAGCAGCAACACGGCCCCGGCCAGGCCCGCCGACAGCATGAACACCGCGCGCAACACCATGCCGGGGGAGACGTTCAGGGCGTACATGGCCGTGAACTCGGAATCGCCGTACAGCTTGCCGAACGCCATGACCACCGAGACGTACAGCGATATGGGGACCAGCACCTCCAGCGCGATCAGCAGCTTAAGGCCCACCAGTTCGGCGATGGCGCCCGTGGGCAGCAGGCCGTTCACCGCGTCGGACAGCAAGCCCGCGGTGCTGTAGCCGGCGAAGAGGGCGGTGAGGATGCCGAGTACAGCCGCCAAGGGCGTGGCCACTTCCCGGATCAGATAGCGTTCGATGATCAAAGTCGTCCGTCGCCCCGTACGTTCCGTGAGTCCAGGGCGTTACGCTACCCGGGCATGGCCCGGTCACCACCCTTAGGCATGGAGAAGGCCACCGTCCCTCGCGATATATGACATCTTGCACTAATGTCTATGACAATCCGATGGCGGCCTTCTATAAAGGTTACGCTGGATATATGAACCCTTCCCCCAAAATGCGACTACGGCTACGTCGGCGCCGTCACGATATCAGGGCCAATAAAAAAGCATGGCTACCTCAATTGATCAGATCCGCGCGCTTGTGTTCGACGCTCTCCGGGCGTCGTTGCCAAGTCCAATAGAGCTGTCGGAAGATACAAACATCACCGAAGGACTAGGGCTTGACTCGGTTGCGGTCATGGATTTTGTGATGGAAATAGAGGACGCCCTCGATATTTCCATTCCGCTGGACCGGATTGCCGAGGTCAAGACCATCGGTGATCTTATCGCTACGGCACATGACCTGAAGGGTGTCGCCTAAGCCATGGCCCTATTCGACAAGTACGCGGCGCTCATAGGCCAGTTCGCCAGCCTTGAGGCCACCGGCTACAATCCGTTCAACGTCAGCTTCGACACCGTCCTCTCCCCGACGGAGGCGATGATCGGCGCGCGGCGGATCCTGTTGTTCGGCACCAACAATTACCTGGGGCTGACCTACGACCGCGCCGTGATCGAGGCGGCGGCGGAGGCGACCCAGCGCCTGGGTGTCGGCACCACGGGGTCCCGGGTGGCCAACGGCAGCTATGGCACGCATCGGCAGTTGGAGCGGCACCTGGCCGACTTCTACGGCCGCAAGCACGGCATGGTGTTTTCCACGGGCTACCAGGCCAACCTGGGCATCCTGTCGGCGCTTGCCGGCAAGGATGACCACCTGATCCTGGACGCCGACAGCCACGCCAGCATCTATGATGGCTCGCGCCTGGGCCACGCCCAGGTCACCCGCTTCCGCCACAACGATCCCGCCGACCTCGACAACCGGCTGCGCCGCCTGGCCGACACGCCGGGCGACAAGATCATCGTCGTGGAAGGCATCTATTCGATGCTGGGCGATACCGCGCCCCTGCGCGAATTCGTCGAGGTGAAGCGCAAGTGGGGCGCCTACCTGGTGATCGATGAGGCCCATTCCCTGGGCGTCCTGGGCCGCACGGGCCGGGGCCTGGCCGAGGCGGCCGGGGTGGAGGCCGATGTCGATTTCGTCGTCGGCACCTTCTCCAAAAGCCTGGGGGGCATCGGCGGCTTCTGCGTCAGCGACATGGACGGCTTTGACATCCTGCGCGTCGCCAGCCGCCCCTACATGTTCACGGCCTCGCTGCCGCCGTCCGTGGTCGCGGCGGTGACGGAGGCGCTGAACCAGTTGCGCCACCGGCCGGCCCTGCGCCAGCAGTTGCTGGACAACGCGCGCCGCTTCCACGCCGGGCTGGCCGATTTGGGCTTCAACATCGGGCCGGAGGCCAGCCCCGTGGTTTCGGCCATCATGCCCGACCCCGCCACGGCCTTCACCTTCTGGTCCAAATTGCTGGAGGCGGGCCTGTACACCAACGTGAGCCTGCCGCCGGCCACGCCCAAGGGCCTGGCCTTGCTGCGGTCCAGCGTCAGCGCCGCCCATTCCCGGTCGCAGATCGACCATGCGGTGCAGTTGTTCGCGGAGACGGGCCGGGCCATGGGCCTGATCGGGGACCAGGCCGCGGCCGCGCCCGAGATGCGCGTGGCCGCTCAGTAGTATTTCATCAGCACCGACACGGGGTTGTCCCCGGTCTGGGCAGGGATGCGTACCTTGCTCAGGTCCGGCGGCCCCAGGTACAGCGTCGGATTGTTGGAGAAACCGTACCCCTCCGCCGGGATGCCCAGCATCGTCGTGTCGAAATGGCCATTGTCGTTTTCATCATGGAACAGCGCCACCGCGTAATGGCCAGCCTGGGGCACGACGATGCAGGCCTCTGTCGCCGGCAACGTGACCGGCAGGATCTGGCGCGCCACCTTGTAGGCGCCATCCAGGAAATGCTCCGCGTCGTCAGGGTAGATGGTGATGGTGACGTTGCCCTGGGCCGAGCGCATGCCGGTGACGCTGATGCGCAGCCGAACCTGGCCGCTGTCGCCTGGGTCGCAAGCCGGGCCCGGCATGGGGGTCGCCTTTTCCGCCCGCGCGGCGGCCGGCAAGGCCAGCGCCGCCAAAATACCCGCCATCATCACGCCCCGTCTCATCATGGTGCCCTTCCGTCCTCTGCGTCGGTCATCATGTATGGTCGGGACCGAACGGACCGCAAGGGCGGCGTGGGGCGGCCCCATGGCTGAGGTGGTCATCTTCCGCCACAACCTGTTCCGGGTTTCGGAAACCTTCATCACCGAACAGGCGCGTTTCCTGCGCCGGCATACGCCGCTGTACCTGGGGCGCCTGCGGTACGGTCCTGGGCCGCAGGGGGCCGAGTCCCTGGCCCTGCGGGATTTGTGGCCGCACCTTGCCCTGCCGCGCATCGGCTGGCAGATGCTCACCCGCGATCCCACCCCCTATCAGCGGCTGCTCGCCGGCCGCCGCCCCGCCCTGATCCACGCGCACTTCGGCGTGGAGGGGGTCTACGCCTTGCCGTTGGCGCGGCGCCTGGGGGTGCCCTTGGTCACGACCTTCCACGGGTTTGACGCCACCCTGTCGACGGCGGCGCTGATGCTGTCGCCGGCATGGATCAACTATCCGCTGTTCCGCGGGCGCCTGGCCCGCCAGGGCGACCTGTTCCTCTGTGCCTCCGCCTTCATCCGGGAGCGGGTGCTGGCCATGGGCTTCCCGCCGGAACGGACACAGGTGCATTACATCGGCGTGGACACCCAGGCGATCCGGCCCCGGGAAGGGGGTGAGGAAACGCCGACCATTCTGCATGTCGCACGGCTGGTGGAGGTGAAGGGGGCGGAATATCTGATCCGCGCCTTCGCCCGCCTTGCGGCCCGGCATTCCGGGACCCACCTGGACATCATCGGTGACGGGCCCTTGCGCCCATCGTTGCAGCAGCTTGCGGGGACGTTGGGCGTGGGTGAGAGGGTGCGGTTCCTGGGGGCGTTGCCCCATGCCGAGGTGTTGGCGCGCATGCGCCGCGCCGCCATGCTGGTCCTGCCCAGTGTGCGCACCGGCAGCGGCCGGGTGGAGGGCCTGGGCATGGTGGTGCTGGAGGCCGCCGCCGCCGGCGTTCCCGTGGTCGGCAGCCGCATCGGCGGCATTCCGGAGGCCGTGATCGACGGTCACACCGGCCTGTTGGCGCCGGAACGCGATGACGAGGCCCTGGCATCTCACATGGACACCTTGCTGTCCGACCGTGACCTGCGCCGGCGCATGGGGGCGGACGCCCGCAGCCATGTCGAACGGCATTTTGACATCAGCCACCAGACCGCCGCGTTGGAACGGCTGTACGACGGGGTTACCGGCCATGTGGCTTGACGGGCGGCATGACGGGCGGCAGGGGGAGGGCCGGCGGCCCACCGCCGTGGTGGTCGCTCACCCGGATGATGAGATCCTGTGGCTCAGTTCCGTGCTGGCCGACGCCGACCGCGTCGTCTTCTGTTTCGGCGACCCCTTCGGCCGTCCGGCCAAGGCGGCGGCACGGCGCCGCGCGGTCGCGGACCTGCCACTGCCCAAGCTGGTGGATTTGCGCATCCCGGAAAGTGGGGCCGGCTTCGCCGTTGACCGGGCCAACCCGGTGGCCACGCCCTTCGGCCTGGCGATCCGCGACGCGGACGCCCGCGCCCGGTACGAGGCCAACTTTCCCCGCCTGGTCGCGGCGCTGCGCCCCGTTCTGCAGGGCTGCGCCGAGGTCTACACCCATAATCCCTGGGGTGAATACGGGCATGCCGAGCATGTCCAGGTCCATCGCGCCGTCGCGGCCTTGCAGGTGGAACTTGGCTTCCGCCTCTGGTTCAGCAATTACGTCGATGCCGCCAGTTGGCCCTTCGCATCCCGCCTGGCCGGTGATCCGTGGTGGAGTGAGCGCCGCGCCGTTCGGCCCGACGTCGCCATGGCGCGACGCCTTCGGGCGGTATACCGGCGCCAGGGTGCCTGGACCTGGACGGCCTTCCACCGCTGGCCGGTGGAGGAGACGCTGTACGGCCAGGCGCCGGCTGATGAGGGGCGCCGCCCCCTGTCGGGCGAGGTGCTGCTGGACGTCGCGGGTTTGCGCTGGTGGCCGCCGCCCTGGCGCCCCGCCCGGCGGCGATTGCCGGATCGTCCAACCTGACCCTATGCCCACCCTTTCCGTTTTCGCACACCCCTTTTGTTTCCTGGCCGGCTTCCCGGCCCCTTTCCGGAATGTCCTCATGACGTCGACGACTGACAACGCCCGCCCGGGCCGCCTGGAAAACCTGGCCTCCGGCCTGCGGTTCGCGGCCCGCGCCATCGGGCAACGCTACACCCCGCTGCTGGCCCAGGTGGTGGTGACCCGCCGCTGCAACCTGGCGTGCGGCTATTGCAATGAATATGACGACTTCTCACCGCCCGTCCCGCTGAAGGACCTGCTGGCGCGCGTCGATCATCTGGCGATGCTGAAGACCGCCTCCATCACCTTCACCGGGGGGAGCCGCTGCTGAATCCCGACCTGGACAAGGCGGTTCGCCACGCCCGCAAGCGCGGCATGATCGTCACCACCATCACCAACGGCTTCCGCCTGACCCAGGAATGGATCGAGCGACTGAACGCCGCCGGCCTCCAGGGCATGCAGATCAGCATCGACAACCTGGAACCCGACGACATCTCGATGAAGAGCCTGAAGTCGGTGGAGGGCAAGCTGGAGCTGCTGTCCAAGCACGCCCAGTTCAAGGTGAACGTCAATTCCGTGCTGGGCGTGACCGGCGAGAGGACACAGGACGTGGTCACGGTGGCGGAGACGGCCGCCAAATACGGCCTGCAGCATTCGGTGGGTGTGCTGCACGACGGCAGCGGCACGCTGAAGCCGCTGAGCCCGGCGCAGATGCAGGCCTATGAGAAGGTCACCCAGATCTCGCCGTCGATGGTGCACAGCCTGAATTACTGGCTGTTCCAGAAGAACCTGATGAACGGCCAGGGCAACGATTGGCACTGCCGCGCCGGCGCCCGCTATCTCTACGTCACCGAGGACGGCCGGGTGCATTGGTGTTCGCAGCAGCGCGGATATCCCAACATCCCGTTGCTGGACTACACGCTGGAGGACATCAAGCGGGAGTATCATACGGAAAAGGGCTGCGCGGCCACCTGCACGCTGAGCTGCGTGCACCAGATGAGCATGTTCGACCGCCGTCGGCAGACCATCACCGACCCGACGACCAAGGCGTCCACGCCTCCGGTGTCCGCGGCGGGGCCGGTCAGCTGACCGGCTTTTCCCGGTCGTAGCGGAACAGCCCGCCGTAAACCGCCGCCATGGCCGCCACGACGATGGCGACCCCGGCGGCGGGCCGCTCGCTGCCCGGTAGCAGGCGCAACAGCCAAACCAGGGTCGCCATGACGGCGATCCCCGCCCCCGGCAGGGCGAAGGCCCGGACCACGGTGCCGGCGGCGATGCCCCAGGTGCCGCGCAGGTAGTGGGCGCCCCACAGCAGCAGCGGCGGGTACATCGCCAGCCATACCGCCGAAACGGCGACGATGCCGGCCGCTGCCGGCAGCAGCAGGCCCACGGCGACGATGCCGGCGCTGAGCAGCGCCAGACTGGTGGCGGACAGCCGCGCCGCCAGCCCCGGCCGCCCCGAGGCCATCATCAGCGGGGTCAGCAGTTGCGCGGTGACGCGCAGCAGGGCGGCGCCGGCCAGCAACTTCAGGGGCAGGGCGGCGGCGGCATAGCTGCCGCCGTTGTCGTCGTGAATCAGGGCGGTCAGGGAGTCCGCCGCCAGGATCAGCCCTACCATCAACGGCGCTGTCAGCAGGGCCAGCCGGCGCAGCGACCAGGTCAGCGATTGGGTCAGGCCATCGCGGTTCCCGGCCATGCGGGCGAAGACGGGCAGCGCGGTGCGGTTGATCAGCGTGCCCACCGCCATCACCGGCTCCATGGCGATGTCGAAGGCCACGCGGTACAGCGCCAGGGGGGCAGCACCATAGAACCAGCCGACCAGCAGGAAATCGATGTTCTTGAAGATCTGCTCGAACAGGTTCACGGCCGCGGCCCGGAACCCGAAGCGGACCAGGCCCCGGATGTCGTCCCGTTGGAAATGCAGGCTGGGCCGGAAAGGACGCGCCAGTGTCGCGCCGATCAGGGTGTAAAGGCCGCTGGCGACGTAGCCCGCCACCAGGGCCCAGGCGCCGGCCCCGGCCATGGCCAGTCCCAGGCGGGTGAGGGCGGCGCCCAGGGTGGCGGCGACGTTGACCATGGCGATGCGCTCATAGCGCAGGTCGCGGTTCAGCAGCGCCAGGGGGATGACGGCGGCGGCCACCAGCGGCTGCTTGGCGCCCACCGCGATGAAATAGGCGGCCATGCCGGGCACGCCGTACAGCAACTCTATTCCCGGCGCCGCCACCAGGGTCAGCGCGCCCATGGCCAGGGCGGCGGCCATGATGAACCAGAACAGGCTGTCCAACTGGCGTTTGCTGACCGATGGGGCCTGCAGCAGGGCATCGCCCGTGCCCAGGCCGTCGAAGGCCTCGATCACCATGCCGGCGGAGATGACCAGGGAGGCGACGCCGACCTGCTGCTTGCTGAGGAAGCCCAGCACCGCCAGGATAGTGGTGAAGTCGATCACCTTGGCCAGGACGGTGGCGCCGCCCAGCCAGTTGAACCCCCGGCGCAGGTGGCGCTGATGATCGGTGTCGCTCACGGGCGGTCAACAGCGGCGGAAGGGGGCGTCCCGGGGTCCGGCCGGGGCGGCAGGACCAAGGCCCGTGTGCGCAGCAGGTGCCGCAGCCAGTCCCGCGACTGGCCGAACCACGCCCGGAACTCCGCCTTGCCCCAGGGGCGCCGCGCCGGCGCTGGTGTCGTCAGGCGCTCTTGGATCAGCGCGTGGATGCGCGCCGCCCGTGCCGCCCAGGTGTAGCCCTGGCTGTCGGACAGCGCCGCTTCCGCCAGCCGGTGGGCGCGGGCGGGATCGGTCAACAGCGCGTCGATGCCGGCCACCAGCTCGGCCGGGGAATCCGGCGGGCAAAGATAGGCGTTCTCGTCATGTCGCAGTACCTCCGCCACGTCCGGCGTCTGTCCGGCCAGAATGGGGCGCCCGGAGGCCAGGTAGAAGAACACCTTCAGCGGCAGGACGGTGGACCCGAACTCCGCCAGCGGCAGCCGGGATGGGGGGATCAGCAGGATGTCGGCGGCGTAGATGTAATCGGCCAGCGCGTCCGCCGTCTGGTAGGGCACGATGCGCACATTGGGCACGTCGCGCGCCATCACCTCGATGGGGCCCTCGCCGTACGATCCCACCAGGATGAACAGCACGTCGGGCCGCAGCCTCGCCGCCTCGATGGCCAGGGCCAGGCCCTTTTTGTGGTTCACCCGGCCGGTATAGACCACCGTCTTGCGGTCGGGCTCGACACCGATGCGCCGCTTCGCCTCCGCCACCGGGATGCGCGCCTGGAAGCGCGCGGGCTCGAAGCCGTTGCGGATGCAGCGCACCTTGTCCTCCGGCAGGCCCAGCGCCAGGTACTTCCGCCGCGTGTACTCGGAATGGCAGATTTTGACGATGAAGCGCCGGTGGCCGACCAGGCGGTACAGCCAGTACTGCAGCGGCGGGATCTGGTCCGGCCAGGGGCGGTAGTGGTCGAAGGCCACCCGCTGGCCGAACAGCAGGGCCATCCAGGCGACCCAGAGGTTGCGGGTATAGACCAGATCGGCCTGTTTGAATTCCGCCCGGAAGGGCAGCGTCAGGCCACACAGGAAATGCCGCAGCGCCGCCGGGCGCGCCGGCGCGTGCGCGGGCACCACCGTCAGGCCGCTGACCCGCTCCGCCACGATGGCCGCGTCCCCTTCCGCCACCGGCACATGCATCCACGATCGCTCGGTCAGCGCGGCGAGATAACGGGCCGTTGTCGTGAAGACTTCGGCATCGGCCTCTGTACTGGCGAGGGAATTTTCAAAGGTGAACAATATTCGCATTGAAAACCATACCAGGCAGGGACCCGGGTGCAGGGTCGTGGGGAGTGTTCGCACATATGGCCTGGTGACTCAATCGCCGGCCGCGCCGTGCCGACGCGCTACCCGGCCTGCTGGTTGCGCATGAAATCGGCCAGGGGTGCCAGTGCGCCCAGGATGGCCTGGCGGCCCCGCGCATCGGGAATGGTCTCGTCCAGCGCCCGCTTCATGCACAGCAGCCAGGCGTCACGCTCCGCCTCGCCAATCCGAAAACCCAGGTGGCGGGCGCGCAGGCGGGGGTGGCCACGCTCGGCGGAATAATCGCCCGGCCCCCCCATCCATTGCGCCAGGTACAGCGTCAGCACGCGCTTGGTTTCGGCCAGATCCACGGGATGCATGGCGCGCAGGTCGCGCGCCTCCGGTACCGTGTCCATCTGGTGATAGAAGGCCTCGACCAGCCGGCCGATGGGCTCCATCCCGCCGATCCACTGGTAAAGGGTGGTCTTCTGTCCGCTGTCGCCGGTCATGGTCTGGGCTCTGCCTGTCCTGCGGCCCCGAGGTGTGGGGCGCGGCGCCTTGTACCGCAAAGCCGCCCCGCCCGGAAGCACGGCGCGCCCACCCGTGGCCCCAGGGCATTCATCAAGGGATATGCGATATCCCGGAATTATCACCTTCGCCCGCCCGCCGCGTGCTGGTATGAAGGGGAGCGGCACCCACCCGGGTATGCCCAGGGAGAATACGCGCCAGCGGTGCCGTCACCGGCCCCGCCGCCTTAGCGACCAAACGAAAATCGGGAACGTCCATGTCGGTTAAACATCACCTGCTGCTCTCCACTGCGTTGCTTATGACAACGCTTACCTATGCCGGTTCCCGCGCCGCCTGGGCCGCCGACGCGCCGGCCGCCCCGGTCACCGGCGCCTGGCAGGATGCCGCCCAATCGCCCGACGCGCGCACCAGCGCCCTGCTGAAGGTGATGACGCGGGAAGAGAAGCTGCAGTTGGTGTTCGGCTACTTCTCCACCGACTTCAAGCCCAAGGCCTACACGCGCATCGAGGGCGGCATGGCCGACTCCGCCGGCTATGTTCCCGGCATCGCCCGCCTGGGCATTCCCGCCCAGTCGCAGACCGACGCCGGTGTCGGCGTGGCCACCCAGGCCAGCCCCACCCCGCGCCTGCGCACGGCGCTGCCGTCCGGCCTGGCGACGGCCGCCACCTGGAACCCGGATATGGCGTTCGCCGGCGGCGCCATGATCGGTGACGAGGCCCGCCGCTCCGGCTTCAACGTCCAGCTGGCCGGCGGCGTCAACCTGATGCGCGAGCCGCGCAACGGCCGCAATTTCGAATACGGCGGCGAGGATCCTTTGCTGGCCGGCACCATCGTCGGCCATGCCATCAAGGGCATCCAGTCCAACAACATCATCTCGACGCTGAAGCACTATGCCTTCAACGACCAGGAGACCAGCCGCAACTTCATCGACGTGAAGGTCGATGAGGCGGAAGGCCGGCAGTCCGACCTGCTGGCCTTCGAGATCGCGCTGGAGACGGGCAACCCCGGTTCCGTCATGTGCTCCTACAACCGCGTCAACGGCGCCTATGCCTGCGAGAACGACTGGCTGTTGAACCAGGTCCTGAAGAAGGATTGGGGCTTCAAGGGCTTCGTCATGTCCGACTGGGGCGCCACCCACTCCACCGCGCCGGCCGCCAACGCCGGGCTGGACCAGCAATCCGGCTATCCCTTCGACAAGTCACCTTATTTCAAGGACGCCCTGGATGAGGCGGTGAACAACGGCCATGTCAGCGCCGCCCGCCTGGACGACATGGCCGCGCGCATCCTGCGCGCCATGTTCGCCAATGGCCTGTTCGAGCATCCGCTGAACGGCGACCAGGCGGCCACCATCGACTACGCCGCCCACGCCAAGGTCACCCAGGCCGACGCGGAAGAGGCCATCGTCCTGTTGAAGAACCAGGGCGACGTGCTGCCCTTGGCCAAGACGGTGAAGACCATCGCCATCATCGGCGGCCATGCCGACGTCGGCGTGCTGTCGGGCGGTGGCTCGGCCCAGGTCTACCCCTATGGCGCGCCCGCCAACGGCCTGATCATCCCCAACGAGGGGCCCGCCGTCTTCCCCGGCCCCATGGTCTATGACCCCTCCTCGCCCCTCAAGGCGCTGCAGGGCCTGACCCAGGCCAAGATCACCTACATCGACGGCAAGGACGCCAAGGCCGCCGCCAAGCTGGCGGCCAGCAGCGACGTCGCCATCGTCTTCGCCACGCAATGGACGGGCGAGGGCCAGGACGCCATCGACCTGAACCTGCCCAACGACCAGGACGCCCTGATCAAGGCCGTGGCCGGCGCCAACAAGAAGACGGTGGTGGTGGTGGAGAACGGCGGCCCGGTGGTCATGCCCTGGCTGGACAAGGTGGCGGCCGTGGTTGACGCCTGGTACCCCGGCACCAGCGGGGGCGAGGCCATCGCCCGTGTGCTGGCCGGTGAGGTCAACCCCTCCGGTCACCTGCCGGTCAGCTTCCCGGCCTCGGTCGATCAACTGCCGCGCAAGGTGGTGGACGGCGACCGCAAGGACAAGGCGGAACATCCGCATGTCGACTACACCATCGAGGGCGCGGCCGTCGGGTACAAATGGTATGAGAAGAAGGGCCTGAAGCCGCTGTTCCCCTTCGGCTACGGCCTTAGCTACACCACCTTCGCCGCGTCCGACCTGGCCGCCGCGCCGGAGGGCAAGGGCCTGAAGGTCAGCCTGACGCTGCGCAACACCGGGGCCCGCGACGGCAAGGCCGTGGCCCAGGTCTACGTGGCCCCGGCCGCCGGCGGCTGGGAAGCGCCGAAGCGCCTGGGCGCCTTCCACAAGGTGGCGCTGAAGGCCGGTGAAAGCCAGAGCGTGAGCCTGGCCGTGGACCCGCGCCTGCTGGCGACCTACGACACCGCGGCGCACGCCTGGAAGATCAAGGGCGGCGATTACACGGTGATGACCGGCACGTCCTACCAGGACATCACCGCCAAGGTGACGGTGCACCTGCCGGACGCCACCCTGCCCGTGGGCGCGCCGTAAGCGCATCATCGCGTGAGTAATACGCGCGGCATGAGGTATTGCCTCATGCCGCGTAGGCCGCGACTGCGGCCGCCGGAGCGAGTACCGCAGGGCGCAGCGAGGATGAGCCAAGCCGGCGGATGTCGGCGCCCGGCGACTGAGGGCGGCATTTGAGCGGTCACGATCAAATGCCGTTAGTATAATAGGGGCGTCCTTGGGGGCGCCCCTTTCATTTCGGGCTTCAGCCGGTCAGGCCCGCCTCGCCCCGGCAGGCGGCGGCGATGGGCTTGGCCTTGTCCATCAGCAGGGCGGGGGCGCCGGTCAGGCCCTTGCGCTCCTGCTCCGCCAGGACCGTTACCTCCTTGTCTGTCAGCGCCGCGTTCACGCGCGTGGCGGTGCAGTCGCAGAAGCGGTGCAGTTTGGCGTCCGCCACCCCGGCCGGCGACGACGCCCGCGCGGCCTGGAAACAGTGCTCGGCGAAGTTGGCCGTCATGGCGGCCCGGAAACCAGCCACCTCCGCCGATTGGGCCGCCGATTGGGCCGCCGACGGGGAGGATGGCGACCGCATGAAGGCGACCCCGAGGCCGGCCACGCCGCAAACGACGACAAGCGCGACGGCCATCTTGGTCTGGTTCATGCGCATCGGCGGCTCTCCATTCTGTGTATCCCGCGTGAACGGGAGTATGGACGGACGCGGCGGTTTTGTCAGGGGCGCTTGGCCAGAATAATCTTGAACCACGCGCAGGGTTCCGACCTATCGTTGGGTCTGGTAGATCCGCATTTCTTCCGGTCGGCGGATGTATGCGCGCGCACTGCTGCTATCGACTGTGATGTTACCGCAGCGGCACTCGGCGAAATGGGCGGGCATAGATGGCACCATGTTGCCGCAGTTCAGGCATTCGTAACTTATATTTTTTCCGGCGGGATAGCCTTGCCCAGGGGAAAACGGGAGAGGGCGTCGCATTGTTCAGTAGTCTTATCCGAAATAATGGAGGAGATCGGCGATCCTATCGCGATCTTCCGGGGCGATGGGGTCGCGAAGATTGATACAGATGTCATTCAGCAGGCCGCGTACGGGGGGTGAGGGCAAATCCAAGGCCAGGATGGCCAGTAATTCCTGCCGCTTGTGCGCGTCTTTCACGTACAGGCGGACCAGATCCTTCAGAATGATGGTCGCTTCTTCTCTCGTCATCGCTTGATCCTTGTCACGCGGGCCGGATTGAGAACGCCTTGGGTTCCGTCCACGCGATCACCCAATACGGTCGATCGACACGTCCGTTGTCTCGATAGTGGGCAACAACCTCCGCAGGGCACCAATCCCGGCCAGAGGAAAACAGGGCGCCGATATCGATCAGGGCATGGATCAGGGTGATCCTGTCCTCGGTGGACGTGATGGCGCGTCTATGTTCACCGTTCCACAGCTGAAATCCTAAAGGGGCAAGGGCTCCCTGGTCGGCGGGGGTCATGGCCATCGCCACCGCGCGCGCTCCCGCCAGTTCGGTAACGATGACGCCCTGCTTAGGCAGAACCGCCGCGGGCTCCCCGTGACTCAATGGAAGATTCCCCAGGGTTGAGATTGGCCACCTTCGGGCCATGGATCGCTCATCAATATGCGGGCCCCAGCCGGACCAAGGCGCTCACCAGCGGATCATAGGCGAAATGCCAATCGGCCCAGGGTTCCGTCAATTTCATCGCTCCACAGACTATGGAGACGCCGGTTTCCAGATTGCTGGACAAGTATCCGAAGATATAGCCCGCTGGTGGCGGCAGCTCCGCCACCAGCGCGCCATCTGGGCCGAATATCTTCAGCATGAGATGAACGACGTCGTAGGTGGGCGGGCAGGCGGCAAGGACGAACAAGCGGTCGCCGTACGCATAGGCTGACTCCGCGCCCGGAATGGCTAGGGTGAGCGGTCCACCCTCCCGCGCCCAGAAAACATTCTTGCCTGGGTGCACCGTGATCAGTCCATCCATGGTGGCCTCCCGGTTCTACGATGGAATGCCCCGGTCTGTGCCCGGCGGTGCCAGCCGGCCTTCTGCCTGACGGTGGCGGCATTGCTCTACCAGGGGCAAGGCCGCCGACAGGTCCCGACGGTAACGCTCGAACTCCGCTCCAGGCCCAGGCTCGGTTGTTGGTGCTACAGATGCCGCTCTATTGGCATCAGCCTGGGATCTGCGCCTCTTTGCGGCAGGCGTTGGAGATGAGGTCGAGCTTGGGGGCGAGTTCCGGTGGCACGCCCGTTTGGCCCTGATGCTCCAGATCCACCAAGTGCTTGACCTCATCATCGCTCAAGGCGGCGTCCAGCTTGGTGGTGGTGCATCCGCAATAAGCCTGCACCTGGGCCGCGCTGATCCCCGGTGCGGCGCTCGCTGCCTTGACGCATTGTTCCATCATCCCGCCGGCCATGTTCTTGCGCAAGGTGGCGACATCGGGATGACTGCTTTTGAGGAATGTGTAGCCAAAACCAATCACGCCGCCGGCGATGATGGCGACACCGATCAATACTGCCTTGGAGGTCATGGCGGTCTCTCTTGATTTGGCTGAAATATTTCTGAAATTTATGACTGTGTGGTATTGTTTTCAATATTTCTCCCTGTAGAACGCCTCTAATTTCCTTGCAATTTCTATGACATCTTCGTCATCGCACCATTCTCCAAGATATCTGGTGACTCCGATGTTGGTAACACCAGGGGAAAATCCGGATGATGGGCGAGGGAATTTTTTTGCAATAACAGATTCTTTCATTTTCATCAGATTATCAATAAGCCTTTGATAATATTCAATCCGCCATAGATCGGATTTTTCGTAATTTATTTCTGATATCTTTCGTTCTGAAAGATTTATATTGTCCTGTATAAGCTTAATAAATCCTTCTTCTTTATCATCAAGTGTGTTCATTTTGGTATTCCTCTGGATTCCACGACCCAAGATGGGTCAAAATCTTTAAATCTGTATTGCAGCGCGCCGCCCTGGAAAATTGTGCCGTCAGCGCCTGTCTGTTGAGCGGCCTCACCAACATAAGCCGTTATGTCAGTTCCTTTTGGGATTTTAATAACAGTTGCCATTTCACGACTTCCCCATTCAGGGGGAGGGCAAGCCCTTGATGAACGTCGTCAATAGTCGAAAATTTGTTACCCTGCTCAAGACTCGTCCACCACTTTGCACTCCGCCCCTGACCCAGCGGAGTATTAGCATGATAAGAAGTCAGGGTTAGGTCTTCTTCCAGGGGGCCTGACATCAGCTTATAGCCAGGCTTGAAATTGGCGAGGTCATCCTCGAACCCTCTGGAGTAATCAATTCTGTTACTGGATAATGCATCCAAGCCGCATTCCAGCCCCATCGGATCAACCCACTGCACCGGGTTGGGCGCGTAGGCGGCGATGTTGCTGCCACCGCGCAGCCGGATGGGGTCCTGGGTGATGAAGCAGCCCTCGGCCGGGGCGTAATAGCGGTGGCGGTTGTAGTGCAGGCCGGTTTCGGGGTCGTGGTACTGGCCCTGGAAACGCAGGGGGTTGGGGATGGTGGCGACGGTCTGGCGGGCGAGCGCCCCCCAGGCCTTGTAGTCGGCGGCCCACACCACCTCGCCATTGTCGTTGGTCAGCTCCTGTGGCGTGCCTAGATGGTCCAGGTGGTAGTGGTAGGCCTGGGCGCGCTGCTCCGGGTCCGTCCGGCGCAACTGGGCCAGGGGGCGGAAGGTGCCGGGTTCGTAGACATAGACGGTGGCCAGGGGGTCGGCGGGTGCGGGCGCCGCGTCCGCCGCCTTGACCTCCACCGGCGCGCTTTCGGCCAGCAGGGCGTCGCCGTCCCAGAGGAAGGTGGTGCGTTGGGCGGCGACGGGCGCGGGGGCGCCAGCGTCGTTGGCCGGGACGGGGGCCGAGTGGGCGCTTTCCTTCCACACGCGACGGCCGAAGGCGTCGTAGCCGAAGCGGGTGAGGGTGGTGCCCCGGCGGCCGCTCTCCTCCACCGCCGTCAGGCGGTTGCCGGCGTCGTAGCGATAGTCCACGGTCACGGCGCCGCCGGCGGCGCGCCATTCCTTCACCCGGTTGCCCCAGGCGTCGTACTCGAACTTGGCGTCGCCATGGACCAGCAGCCGGTCGCCCCGCGCCTCGCCGCCCCAGAAGGCGGCATCGGGGCCGGAGGCCAGGATGTTGCCGGCGGGGTCGGTGACGAAGCTTTCGGGGTTGGCGCCCTCCACTGCCAGCAGGCGGTCGCAAGCGTCATAGCGATAGCGCCTGACCCCGCGCCGCGCATCCTCGATGGCGGTCAGGGTGTCGGCGCCGTCATAGCCGTAGGCGCGGGCGTAGACGGTCTCTCCCCCCGCCGCGCCGCCAGTGGCCCGGCGGCGGCCTTCCTGGCGGACCAGCCGGCCCTGGGGATCGAAGGCCTGGATTTGATGGATGCCGCCGGCCAGGCGTTCCACCTCCCGCCCCGCCGCGTCGCGGGCGAAGCGGGCCAGCGCCTTGCCGTCCAGCCCCACCGCCGCCGGCAGGTTGTCCGGACCCCAGGCGGTGTCCAGCCGCCGGCCGTCCGGCAACAGGGTGGCGATGCGCCGGCCCCGCGCGTCGCGCAGGAAGCGGATTTCCTGGTCGCCCTGCCGTTCCAGCACCGGCCGGCCGGCGGCGTCATAGGTGAGGGCGACGTGGGTGTCGGGCGTGTCGGCGGACAGCAATCGGCCGGCGACGTCGTAGCCGAAGCGATGGCTCTGGCCATCGGCGTACAGCGTTTCCAGCAGGCGGCCGGCGGGGTCGCGGGTGAAGCGGGTCACCCTGCCCTGGTCCACCGCCGCGGCGACGAAGCCGGCGGCGTCGCGGTGATAATCCAGGCGCCGCCCGTCGAAGCCCGTTTCCCCCACCAGTCGGCCGGCGGGATCGTACTCCAGGCGGTACTGTTCCCCCTTCTGGTTGAACAGGGCCACCAAGTTCAGTTCGCTGTCGTACTGATAGCGGAAGACGGAGCCGTCGGCGGCGATGCGCTCCACGGGGTAAGGCAGGCCGTCATAGCGCCAGCGGGTGACGCGGCCCAGCGGGTCGCGGTGCAGGGTGGCGTGGTCCTCGGCATCGTAGTCCAGCGTCACCGTGCCGCCGTCGGGGCGGTGCAGGGTGGTGACGTTGCCGTTGGCGTCACGCTCCAGCCGCAGGGGCGCGTCCTCGCCCCGCCGCATTTCCACCACCCGGCCCAGGGCGTCGTGGGTGTAGCGGCGGCGGTCAGCCTTGGCCGTGCCCTCGGCCAGCAGGTCGCCCTGGGGGGACCAGCTGTAACGCGCCAGCAGGCCCAACTGGTCCTGGATGGCCAGCGGCAGGCCGCGCGTGTCACGGGTATAGCGGGTGACCTGCCCCAGCGGGTCGGTATAGGTGATGAGGTTGCCGCGCCGGTCGTAACCGAAACGCTCCACCGCGCCATCGGCCCGCGTCACCTGGACGGGGCGGCCCAGGGTGGGGTGCGAGAGGTCGCGTTGGGCGCTGTCATCACCGTAGCTCAGCCGCGTGACGGCGCCGTCCGCCGCCACCCGCTCCACCAGGCGGCCCAGATCGTCATAGGTCAGGTGCAGCGTGCGGCCGTCCGGCCCCGTCAGGGCCAGCAGGTTGCCGGCGGGGTCGTAGCGGTGACGGGTGACGCCGCCCAGCGGGTTCACCTCCTCTTCCACCAGGCCCAGCTTGTTCCAGCGATAGCGGGTGACGGCGCCGCGGCCGGTGGTGACCACCGTGGTGTGGGCCTGGGTGTCGTAAACCATGCGGGCGCGGTACAGCCCGGTCTCGCCCGACAGATGCACGCCCCAGGTGTCGACGCAGCGGGCATCGCGGCCGCGCGTCACATCGTCCCAGACGAACTGGAAGCGCAGGCCGCCGCGCCGCGTCTCCTCCACCAACAGATGGTTGTCGTAGCGGTAACGCCAGGCGTTGCCGCGGGCGTCGCGCGCCTCCACCAGGTCGCCGGCCGCGTCATAGGCGTAGCTGACCAGGCGCAGCGGCTCGTCGCCGCCGGCGGGGTCGGGGCCATCGACGGCGGTGATGCGGCCGGCCTCATCCGTGGTGACGGCGAAGGCGCGGCCGGCGCTGTCCCGGATGCCGGTCAGGCGGCCGCCGGCCCCGCGGTGCAGGACGATGGCGTTGTCGTTGGGGTCGACGACGTGCGCCAGGTGACGCAGGCCGGTCTGGCCGTCCCGGTCGCCGAAGACGTAGGCGATGCCGGTGTAGGTCGCCAGCCAGTAGCGCCGGCCGTCGGTGTGCAGCACCAGCCGCTCCACCACGTTCAGGCTGGGGCGGCCGGGGGCCGGGTCGGTGAAAAAGGCCAGGCGTCCGTCGGCCAGGCGCGCGGCCCAGCCGCCCCCGTCGATCCAGCGGTATAGCGCCATGTCCAAGGGGTGGTGCCAGCCCGAGCCCAGCTCGCCCTTGTGGGTGGAACTGGACATCCACACGCGCGACCACACCAGCGGCAGGGGGCCCGCCACCTCGAAATCCATCGCCTCGGTGAACAGCTCGCCCGTGGCCACGTCCACGGGGTGGCCAGCAGTGTAGCGGCTGGCCAGCTTGCCGCCGGCGAAGCCGCCAGCGGCACCGCCCAGGGCTTCGCCGATGATGCGCCCGCGCTCTCCGCCCACCGCCTGGCCAATGGCGCCACCCACCTTGGAGCCGGCGTAGCCGCCCGCCATGCTGATGACCGTGGTCTCGCCGAAGGTCGCCAGGCCGCACAGCCCTTCCGCCATGAAGGCGCCGGCGGCACCGGCGCCCAGCGCCAAGAGGGAGCCGCCGATCATCAGGTATTCGGCCGCCGTGTTGGCCCAGTCCGGCACTTCGCCATGGATATCCATGTAGGTGCCGGGGTCGCGGCCGATGAAGACGTCGTGCGACCCGTCCATGATGGACCCGTCGCATTCCAGCTTGTCGCCGATACGGGCGGCCGGCTTGCCGTTAATGAAGACCGTCTTGCTGCCCTGGGCGATGTGCTGGTTGGGCGGCCCGTCGCGGGAGCAGGTGGCGGCGTCCTGGATGGCGCGGGCGGCCGGCTTGTCGTTGATCAGCACATTGCTGGAGCAATCGGGCGCGATTTCCCCGGTCTGATCGGTGAAGGTGCTGCCCAGCGCCTCGCCCAGCAGGGCGCCGCCGCCGGTGGCCGCCATGGCGCCGCCCACCGCCGCGATGACGCCCAGTGCCGCCCCGCCCGTTCCCACCACGGCGATGACCGCCAGCGCCGCACCCAAGCCAATGGCCGCCCCGGCGATGAAGCCGGAGAGCGCGCTGGTATGCTGGATGGGGTCCTCCAGCCGGGCCGCCCCGTATTGCGGCGCGCCGCCGTCCATCGTCAGGCCCCGGCGGCGCCGGCACCGGCGGGTGCCGGCCAGGCGAAGCTGTTCAGGATCTGCATGAACTGCGCATCCGCGTCCGCGAATTCGGTCAGGCGCGCGGTGTTGACGATGGTGATGCAGCGGCCGTCGGGCAACAGGCTGTAGACCTGCCGCTGCTTGATCGGGCCGGCGCCGCCATCCCACTGGAAGAGCAGTTCCACCGCCGGTCGGCCGGCCAGCATGACATCCTGGCGGGTGATCAATTGGAAGCTGCGTGCCCGGGCGATCAGATCCTTCAACTGCCGGTTCACGTAGGCGCCCAGGCCTTCCTCCGCCTGCGGCCGGTCATAGGCGACCATGATGTTGGGCACCACCGGGCCGCCGCTGGGCGGGGCCGACCAGGCGATCATGGAGCGGTCGATCCAACTATCCGGCAACTGGATGCTGAAGTCGGGGGTGCGGCAGGTCTGCGGCATGGCGGGTTTCCTTTAGATCTGGCCCAGGATGCGGGCGACCGCGATGGCGCTGTCGGCATCGGCATTGCCCGTGCTAGGCAGGGCGGACGCGGTCTGGCTGAGGCCCGGCGCTTGGCTGGGCAAGGGCGCCTGGGTGGGTAGGGTGGCTTGGCTGCCCGGCAGACTGCCGGCGGGCACGCTGCTCGCCTGCCCCCAGGTGCCCGCCTGCGGCACGCTGGAATATGAAGACGGCATCAAGGACGGCGCGGCGGGGGACGGGGGCACCACCGGGGCGGCGAGGGACGGCTGCGCCAGGGAAGGCTGCGCCAACGTGGGCGCCGACAAGGAGGGTGCCGCGACCGATGGGGCCTGGGGCAGGGTCGGCAAGCCAGTGTTCATGCCGCCGCTGGCGGCCAGATTGGACAGGCCGGGGGCGGTCGACGCGTCTGGAATGCTCGGCACGCCCACGTTGGGCACGCCCATACCGGATGCGCCCGGCAGCGACGGGTTGGTCAGCGAGGGTGCGGCCAAGCCACTGCCGCCCGACATGCCTTGCCCAAGCGCGGTTTGCGCCAGGCCACCACCGGCCATCCCCCCCGCCGACCCAACCGCCGGGGTTCCGCCGCCACCCAGCAACTGGGCCGCCTGCGCCGCCGAGCCCAGGGGGCTGCCAACGGAGGAGGGCAGGGCCGGTGCTGCGGCGTTGGCCAGCGCGCCCAGGTCGCTGGCCGAACCGAAACCGGCCGGCGCCGCCGACAGGGATATCGGCGTGTAGGGCTGGATGCCGAGGCTGGCGCCAATGGCGCCGGGCTGGATCAGGGCGGGTAGGTCGACCATCCGGAACTCTCCCGGGAAATGAAGCTGATGGGAACTAGGGTTGGGGCCGGTGGCGTCAACTGCTGCAATTCAGCCAGATTTTCTGGCCGTCCTGGCTGATGCCGTCCTTGTCCAGCACCACCGTGCTGCCGTTGCTGATGAGAACGATGTGGTCGGTGGTCATCTGCAGGGCGCTCTTGCCCACCTGCAGCACCACCATCTCCCCGGCCACGTTCACCATCGCCTTGCCGACGGTTTCGAACATGTTGTTCTGGACGACCATGGAGAGGTCTTTTTGGGAGTGGAAGGCGATCTCTTCTGAGCCCGCCTTGTCCTCCAGGGTGAAGAGGTTGAAGCCGCCGCCGCCGGGGCTGCTGGCGGTGCGGAAGGTGGTCTGGGTTTGCTGGGCGGGCAGGCCCAGGGGGGCGGTGGTTTCGGAGTTGGGGACGGAGCCGAGGATGACGGGGCGGTCTGGGTTGCCCTCCATGAAAGCGACGACGACCTCCATGCCAATGCGGGGGATGGTCTGGGCGCCGAAGCCGCGGCCGGCCCACCCCTGGGCGACGCGGACCCAGCAGGAACTGGCCTCGTTGGACTGGCCGCGGCGGTCCCAGAAGAACTGGACTTTCACGCGGCCGTACTTGTCGGTGTAGATCTCCTGGCCCTTGGGCCCGACGACGACGGCGGTCTGCATGCCGGGGATGGTGGGGCGCAGGGTGGTGTGCGGGGGGACGAAGGGGGTGGCGGCCGGCATGCAGGTGAAGTGGTTGGCGTAGCCGGAATGGCTGGCGCCGCCGCCCTCATAGCTCATGTCGCTGGCGCTATGGCTGACGCTGAGGACGACATAGGCGCCGTTCTCCGCCATGACGGGATGGTCGGTGAGCTGGAAGCGGCCGCAGGGGGCGAGGGATCGGCAGTCGCTGGCGCCCCGGATGGTCTCGCGCTCCACCTCCTCGGCCTGCATGGCCAGCTTGGCGCGGCGCTCGCCATCGCCGGCGGTGTCGTGCAGTCCGGGATAGTCGAAATGCTCGTGCTGGGGGTCCTGGGCGTAGGTTGAGACGGTGGGGATGGTTTGCTTCAGGTCCAGCTTGCTGGTCTGGAAGTTGTAGTCGGACATGGCCCAGGCGCTGGCCTGGTAGGCATGGTCGCGGTTCCAGGTGTTGATGTGGTTGGAGCGGGAGGAGGTGGCGCTGAAAGGGATGAGCGCCTCCTCGCCCGTCTGGTAGGCGGAGGTCTGGGAGCCCAGGACCAGGGTGTGCTTCCCCGCCTCGTGCCGGAAGAAGTAGTAGAGCCCATCCTCCTCCAGCAGGCGGGAGACGAAGGCCAGGTCGGTCTCGCGATACTGCACGCAGTACGCGCGGGGCGGCGGGGCGCTGACACCGGAGAAGTCGTAGTGGGTGACGCCGAGTTCCCCGAAGATGGTCTCCAGGATGTCGAGCGTGGTCTTGTTCTGGAAGATACGGCAGTCGCTGGTGCGGGTGAGGAACCACAGGCGGGGGACGACGCGCAGGGTGTAGTGGCGCTGCCCGCGCGAGGCGGCGTTGCCGCCGGTGAGGGCGGCGACGACGCCGTTAAAGACGCGATAGACGCCGTCGTCGACGCGCAGCTTCAGGTCCACGCTCTGCGCCAGCAGGGCGGCCGGGTCGATGTCGTCGTCCAGGGCGCGCACGGTCGCCCGGAACTCGAAGGGCATCGAGATGCCCTCCCGCCCTTCCAGCGCCTCCAGCAAAAGCTGGTCCGGACCCAAGGGGCTCTCTATCCCCAACAGCCGTTCCGCTTGCGTGTAACCGTCCATGGAAGCCTCACAAACTTTGGGCGCCGGCGGCGCGTGTCATTCGTATTTCGGTCGGGTTACTGGTCTTCATAAGAGCCCCTTCAGCAGGAACGGGCTGGCGATGATGTAGACCAGCCAAGCAAGCACGGTCAGCCCATCGGCGAATGAGACGGCCACTACAGCCTCCAGCCAGGGGGGCGGAGTACCGTTCCGCTTCGCCGCTTCAAGAATCCTTCTGCCATTGAGGTGGAAGACGGTGCGGAAGGTCAGAGCGGCGGCGCTGAACAAGAACAGCAGGACGGAGAGCGCCAGTATGCTCAACATGATGTACCGCCCGGTACCGAGCGCCGCGAATGCCCGTGGGTCGTTATCCGTGAGGGCGATGGTAAGCCCATAGGTCACCATCAGCAGCGCCATCGCCGCGATGACGGCCAGCAAGAAAGACCGGGTGCTCGGCAAAGGTGCCGCCGTTCCTAGGTTGGAAATGCTGGTGATGAGGGCGTTCATCGTGTGGCTTTTGTTGGATGTCTGGTGGCTGATGGCTCGTCAGTTGATCAACCCGTTGGGGACGAGGCGGTCAGCAGCTTGATGTAGGCGATTTCCAAAGCACGCTTGTTGATGGCTGTGACCAGATAAGGATCAGTCGCGGCGACAGGGCTGATCAGGGTGAATATGGCCCATCCTTTCGATGTGCCGAGCACCACCTGGCGGACCAACATTGATCGGTCATCGAGCTTAGCGAAGCTGTCGGACGTCCATAGTGAGACCACCGGGTCGCCAATCGGAACCTCTGCCAAGGTGCCGCCGGTAGGATCTATTCCCAACTTCCTCACCGCATCCGTCGCGTACAGCGCGATTTCTTGAGCGTTCTTGAAACGGTTCCGCGGGGCTGTGTAGACATTGATCATCCCAACCCGGTCGGTGCCTGAGCCGTTGGACAAGCCCCAAGACTCGCAAGCGGCATCGACACTCTCGTCCGGCTTCACCGTCCAGGACGACGGTATCTTGAAGCCGACCTGGAAGACCTTGTGCAGCGGGACATCCTGCAGTTCTTCGGCATATGGCTGCTGGGGTTTTGCAGCGGTCAGGTTGAAACTTGTGGCGGCCACCAGGAAGGCATCTTCGGCAGAGGCGTAGCGCGCCTCCTCAGCGAAGCTGTGGAGTAAATAGATAAACTTACCATTCTTGAATGTGCGCAGGCGGTAGAGATAAGGACGCCCCTCAATAGTCCGAGAGGCCAAAACATCCGCGTTTCGCCCTGCGTCCGATGCAACGGTGCGGCGTGCAATGATAGTGTAGTGATTGGCCTGCATCCATTGATCAAGCCAATCTTCCGGAGCCATTTCGCGGTCAATTTTCTGCGCATAAATCTCAATTATGGAGCTTTGTTCTTTATTTCCGTAGTGCGCCAACAATTGAAGGCGGCCATTCACCTTGTTGGGCTGCCCGTCTTTCTCAAACCAGATCCAATCTTTCGGAATCATTAGATCAAATGCGAAAGCAGGCGCCGGGCTTTGAAAAGCCTGCCGCAGATAGTCTCTCAACCTCGGCGCGAGAGGCATGGATGGTGGTGCCCAGGCTGGCCATTTTTCGCTCCTCCGCACCACCTGCGCGCGGGCTACCCACGGCCAACAGGATGCCTAGTGCCAGCCTGATCATTCCGGTTCGCGGCAATGGCGCGGCACGGCCAAGGGCCAAGCGCCGCGCGAAGTGCTGTCTCTTCGTTAAGGGCGTTGCCATTTCCAGGCCGTTGGTTCGGGTGAGGGCGTTCATGATTGTCGCTCCGCGGAGGTTCCCCGTTCCTTTAACCCATTGGCGTCAGGGCACTGTGAAGGCCAATCGTCCGGCGCCGGCCGGGTTCCGGTCTCAATGCTTGCCAGGGGGCGGCCATTTGCCTTCCTCCTTCAGCTTGCGCACCTGGGACGCGGGAGGAGGAGGCCAGG
This sequence comes from Nitrospirillum goiasense, assembly GCF_034427435.1. Lineage (NCBI taxonomy): Bacteria > Pseudomonadati > Pseudomonadota > Alphaproteobacteria > Rhodospirillales > Azospirillaceae > Nitrospirillum > Nitrospirillum goiasense. Next base: position 177,077 of record NZ_JAXQNP010000001.1, read on the forward strand.
CGAGCCCGGCTGCCTTAATTTTCTCAATGACTTCCGGCAAAGCCTTTCCATCAGGGTTATTGGGCAGGATACGGGAGTCTGCGGCCAAGCCTGCAACGGTGGCTCCGCCGGCTTCCGCCCATGGGGAGGCCCCATGGTCCAGCAGGAAAGCGACCATCTGCCAGTGATCGGTAGCAGCCGCGGTCAATAGCGGAGTGTCCCCAACTTCGTCAGCCGCGTTGACGTCGCCACCTGCGTTCAGCAGACTTTGCGCCACCGGGATGTCCCCCATAAGGCCGGCGACATGCAGGGGCGTTTGCCCGTCCGCCGTGGCGTTGGGATCGGCACCCGCAGCCAGAAGCAACTTGACCATCGGGAGGTCAAAAATGGCTGCGGCCTTGTTGAGGGGGGCTAGGCCTTGTGCACCATTGGGATTTGCATGGGCCTTCAGCAAGGCGTTGACCATGGCCTGATCGTGGCGTTCCACCGCCATTATCAGGCCGGTGGCGCCATCCCGACCGACAGTGTTAACGCCGCCCGGCGCGTCAGCGGCAGCGGCCAAGGCGGCATCGACCTTGCCGGCGGCCACGGCCTCGGCGAAGCGACGGGCGGCAGGGTCGCTGAAGCGGTCAGGAAAGAAAACCAGGGGATTTGTCGCCATCGTTCCACCATGAGAGGGGCGCCAGAAGAAAAGAGCGCCACGGGCCGCAAAGGCCAATACCAGAATGCAGGCCACCAGACCTGGCCATGAAGATCGTTTCATTGGCACCCACATTCCTGTCGTTTCGCGTCTATGCCCCGAATGACATAGTCCATGCCGTGAGCCGCCTTTGGGTTGTTTCGCGAAAGGAAACCTGCACCGGGTGGCGGCACCTTTGGCAGCTCGTGCCGTACGCCGTAGGCGCGGGGAAGTACGGGCGTCCCCTGGGCCTCTTGTCCCAGTACATAGCTGGCTAGCGGGATGCCCGCCGCTGGCTCGGCCACGATTAGTCCGGACGTTATTCCACTTAAAGCCGTCTCACGGTTGTCCTGAATGCCGGACAATGGATCGCCGTCGTTGTAATAGGCGTTTACGGGCGCTGCTGGTGAAGGATAACCACCCACGGTATGGGCGTTCAGGCCAGCGGCATTGAAAGTGGTGGCAGGCTTGCCGGTCACGACCGAGGCGGCGGAGGCCATGCCGCCACCTAGGGAGTGGCCGGTAAAAGATACTTTACCATCAGACGTATTATTTACTTTCTTCGCCAAACTAATCGCCTGCTGATACTCCGCCGACTGTTTACCCAAGCCCTGCTGCAAGTTGTTCTTCCAATCCTCTCCCGTCTGGGTTCCGCGATAGGCCACGGTATAATGCGTGCCATCGGCCTCTTCTTTAGCGAAGACCTGGGCGCGAAACGTCGTGTTTTCGGGAGAAAGATCGGATTTACGCACACCCAACTTTGCAAGCTCCGCTTTGCCCTCCGGCGTATCGGGGTCCAACATGCGGTAGCCCGGCGGCAGAGTCGGGTCGGTGCCATAGGTGTGGTTGGCCAGCACGGCATTGTCGCGGGCATTGGCCAGGGCGGCGCAAGCCGCCATGCGGGCCGCCACCTCCGGGTTGGACACACCGGCATCGGTATTCGCCTGCTCCTTCATGTTCAGCCAGATCTTGCCGCCGTGATAGCGGATGCCGTCCTTGTCCAGCACGGCGGTGCTGCCGTTGCTGGACAGGATGATGCTGTCCGGCGTGAACTGGATGGAGCTGTTGCCGACCTTGAAGGCCAGCAATTCCTTCGCCTGGCGGACGGACGTCTTGGTCACCGTCTCGAAGGCATTGTTCTGGACGACCATGGAGAGGTCTTTTTGGGAGTGGAAGGCGATCTCTTCTGAGCCCGCCTTGTCCTCCAGGGTGAAGAGGTTGAAGCCGCCGCCGCCGGGGCTGCTGGCGGTGCGGAAGGTGGTCTGGGTTTGCTGGGCGGGCAGGCCCAGGGGGGCGGTGGTTTCGGAGTTGGGGACGGAGCCGAGGATGACGGGGCGGTCTGGGTTGCCCTCCATGAAAGCGACGACGACCTCCATGCCAATGCGGGGGATGGTCTGGGCGCCGAAGCCGCGGCCGGCCCACCCCTGGGCGACGCGGACCCAGCAGGAACTGGCCTCGTTGGACTGGCCGCGGCGGTCCCAGAAGAACTGGACTTTCACGCGGCCGTACTTGTCGGTGTAGATCTCCTGGCCCTTGGGCCCGACGACGACGGCGGTCTGCATGCCGGGGATGGTGGGGCGCAGGGTGGTGTGCGGGGGGACGAAGGGGGTGGCGGCCGGCATGCAGGTGAAGTGGTTGGCGTAGCCGGAATGGCTGGCGCCGCCGCCCTCATAGCTCATGTCGCTGGCGCTATGGCTGACGCTGAGGACGACATAGGCGCCGTTCTCCGCCATGACGGGATGGTCGGTGAGCTGGAAGCGGCCGCAGGGGGCGAGGGATCGGCAGTCGCTGGCGCCCCGGATGGTCTCGCGCTCCGCCTCCTCGGCCTGCATGGCCAGCTTGGCGCGGCGCTCGCCATCGCCGGCGGTGTCGTGCAGTCCGGGATAGTCGAAATGCTCGTGCTGGGGGTCCTGGGCGTAGGTTGAGACGGTGGGGATGGTTTGCTTCAGGTCCAGCTTGCTGGTCTGGAAGTTGTAGTCGGACATGGCCCAGGCGCTGGCCTGGTAGGCATGGTCGCGGTTCCAGGTGTTGATGTGGTTGGAGCGGGAGGAGGTGGCGCTGAAAGGGATGAGCGCCTCCTCGCCCGTCTGGTAGGCGGAGGTCTGGGAGCCCAGGACCAGGGTGTGCTTCCCCGCCTCGTGCCGGAAGAAGTAGTAGAGCCCATCCTCCTCCAGCAGGCGGGAGACGAAGGCCAGGTCGGTCTCGCGATACTGCACGCAGTACGCGCGGGGCGGCGGGGCGCTGACACCGGAGAAGTCGTAGTGGGTGACGCCGAGTTCCCCGAAGATGGTCTCCAGGATGTCGAGCGTGGTCTTGTTCTGGAAGATACGGCAGTCGCTGGTGCGGGTGAGGAACCACAGGCGGGGGACGACGCGCAGGGTGTAGTGGCGCTGCCCGCGCGAGGCGGCGTTGCCGCCGGTGAGGGCGGCGACGACGCCGTTAAAGACGCGATAGACGCCGTCGTCGACGCGCAGCTTCAGGTCCACGCTCTGCGCCAGCAGGGCGGCCGGGTCGATGTCGTCGTCCAGGGCGCGCACGGTCGCCCGGAACTCGAAGGGCATCGAGATGCCCTCCCGCCCTTCCAGCGCCTCCAGCAAAAGCTGGTCCGGACCCAAGGGGCTCTCTATCCCCAACAGCCGTTCCGCTTGCGTGTAACCGTCCATCCGTTCCTCATGTGCCCGGCGGACGGGGCCGCCGAACGCTTCAATCCCGGCCCATCCTTGCCCCGGTCTGGTTCCTGCCCGGTGGAGCCCTGCGGGCGGGGCGCCGCTTGCTACCCTTGCTGCCTGTTAATCGACGGTTCACACGTCGTACTTTTAAAACCCAACGGCAATTTCCGACGTGGTGCCGCGACAGAAAGCTATGGGCCGACAGCGGGACGTCAAGGGCCTGCCAAATGGGCCTTCGACCTATGCCGTCATGAATCCGGCAAGAAAGTGACGCATTTAATACTTTAATCGTGGATGAATGAGGTGGTCGGGCCGTGTGATACGGCTTGGGGAACCGGCTGTTATTGGAGAATTGGCCGTTTGATCTTCAGTGTCGCTTTAATATCAGAGGGGTCATATCCCCCGAATGATTATGTCCTTCCGGCTTATCAAAAATAACCGCGCCTGTGCTGATGGCGGAAGGCCTCGGGGGAAATGAAGCGTCGCCATCACGAAAAACCCAATAAAAACCTAGGATTTCCGCGCCTTTCCCGACATGTGGCACCTTTGTATTAACGCGTTATTGAACTGGACGAAAGGATGGGAAGCTGGTTCCAAAGGCCCCCGATATGGGGTCTGGGGCGGGTCATAGGCCGCCACCTTGCTGGTATATATGCCGTTCTACCCAGTCGTTATAGAACACCGTCACCTGCGGTTGGAATTTCCAATTTATTCAGGCGAATCCAGGGGTTGCTTCGAATAATATCGATTAAAATACCGTTCAAAATATACTTTGAAGCTATGCCCTATGATTGGGGTTTCTTACGAGCTGAGCCTATATCTACCTCTATATGCATAAGCCGCCGAGAGCCGTTTCTGGGGGCTCGACGGAACTATCTTCCGAATTATATCAGCGTGCATTGCTTGGTAAATTTATCGTTAAAAGATTGGACGCATTGTCGGCTTCTCGGTGGCGTCGACAACGTCGTCCTTGCTCAGCGAGGAACAGATGGCCCTTGTCTTACGGGTTATTATGGCTGGGGACTGCTCCGTTTCCGAAGGTGAGACGCGCGTCTGTGACGGCGGCAGTTTCACCATAGGGCGCGGGGCCGAGAACGACTGGGTGGTCAGCGACCCGCAGCGGCACCTGTCCAAACAGCACTGCCGCATAGAACTGCGGGGCCAGACCTATTTCGTCATCGATACCAGCACCAACGGCGTGTACGTCGGCGGGGCTTCCTCTCCCCTGGGCCGGGGTAACGCCCAGCCGGTGAATGACGGCGACGTCATCAACCTGGGGCCCTGCAGCCTGCGGCTGGAAATCGGTGAGCAGCAAGTGGCCACGCCCCTGGGGCATTCCCTTGGCGTGGCCGCCCATCCTGGCCTGCCCCAGGGTGGGCTATCCACGACCGATCCTGACATGGACTACGGCCTTGAGGGCCTGAACGGTGCCCGTACCGGCTACGTCCCCTCCCTGACCCAGGTCCTGGCCGGCGACCGCGTTGGCGAGATGCAGTTGACCGACATCCTGGGGGAAGGGGAGGCGGAGGTGGAGGCGCCGTTCGGCGGCGCGCTGGCCCCGTCGCTGGCGGCCCATTCCGGCACCGGCGCCTATTTCGAGGCGCCGGAGGTGAAGCACCCCGTCATCCCCATGGACTGGCAGGCGGAGGGCGCCGATGGCGCCGGCATGTCAGGTGAGCTGGAGGCCGTCGGCGCCCCCGTCATCGCGGAGGCGTTCGCCGGGACGCGCGGCGGTCAGGCCGCGGCGCGCATGCCGCTGTCGTCGCCGGTCAGCCCGGCGCCGGGCAATGCGATGCCGGTCGCCCCGGCCAACGGCGCCGGCGCCACTATCCTGCCGATCAATCCGTCGGTCCCGGCGCGGCCCCATGCGGCTGCGCCCGCCCCCATTCCCGCTGCCGCCCCGGCCGCGTCGGCGCCCGGCACCATGACGCCCGCCGCTTTGGCCACGCCTGTCACGCCGCCGCCGGCTCAAACCCATCTGGCCCCAACCCCGGCGCCGTCCGGCCCCGCGCCGCAGGCGTCGGCGTCACAGAGCCCCCAACAGATCCCCAACGACCTGTTCGAGGCCTTCCTCGCCGGCGTGGGCCTGCCTCTGGACGCCGTGGACGCGGCCGACGCCCCCGCGCTGATGCACAAGATGGGCCTGGCCCTGCGCGAGGCGGTCGCCGGTTTGCGTGAACTGCTGGAGCTGCGCGCCTTCCTGAAGTCCGAGTTCCGCATCGAGCACACGCTGCTGCGCGCCAAGGAGAACAACCCGCTCAAGTTCTCCGCTAACCTGGAAGGCACGCTGGCCGTCCTGATCGGCCGGCGGGTCATGGGCTTCATGGACGCGCCCGAGGCCATCCGCGAAAGCCTGCGCGACATCAAGGCCCACGAGGTCGCGCTGATCGCCGGGATGAAGACGGTGGTGGGCGATGTGCTGGAACAGCTGTCGCCCGACGCCATCAAGAACGACGTCAGCGCCTCCATGCTGCCCCAGGTGCACAAGGCCCGCTGCTGGGAACGGTATGAGCAGGCCCACCAGCGGATGATGGGGGAACAGTCCTCCGGCCCGCCGCTCGGCAGCAAGTTCTCTTCCGCCTACACCCAGCAGTTCAGAAGCCTCTGAACCGCGGCGCCTCTCTCAATTCCCCAAAAACAGCCCAGACCAACAGGGTTCCCCAGACGATGCCTCTCGCCCAGACCACCGCCCGCCGCCCCATCCACCGCGTGGCTCTCGCCGCCGTGCTCGCCGGCGCCGTCCTGCAAGTGGCGGCGTGTTCGCACGAGCCGCCCCCGCCCCCGCCGGCGCGGACCACGGTGCCCGTGTCGATCAATGTCGGCCCCGACGCCAACCCCGACACGCTGGGCCGGCCGTCGCCGATCGTGACCCGGGTCTATCAGTTGGCGTCCAAGGACAAGTTCACGATCGCCGCCCCCATCCAGCTGATCCAGCACGATGCCCAGGCCCTGGGTGCGGACCAGTTGGGCCGGGATGAGTTCGTGCTGCAGCCGGGTGAGAAGAAGCAGATGACCCTGCCGCAGAACGACAAGGTGCATTACGTGGGCATCGTTGCCGCCTACCGCGCCATCGACCAGGCGAACTGGCGCGAGGTCGTGGCCCTGCCGGACACCGGCCCGGTGACGCTGAACGTCACCGTGGGGGCCACCGGGCTGGCGGTGAAGCGCGACACGGCGGATGCCGTCCCGCCCCCCGGTGCCGCGCCCCAGCGCACCTCCGCCAAGTGAGGCCCCGGCCATGATGTCCGCTAACCGCGTGGTCTGGACCGAAGGGATGTTCCTCCGGGTCCAGCATTTCCAGCAGGCCGACCGCCATGTGGAACGCCTGCTGCACGCGCGCACCGAACCGCTGACGCCTTTCGCCTGGGGCTTGAGCGAACTGACCATCAACCGGGAACTGCTGGGCATCGGCAAGTTCGCCATCGTGTCCGCCAAGGGCATCCTGCCGGACGGCACGCCCTTCTCCATTCCCGACGACGCCGACCATCCGCCGCCGCTGGAATTGTTCGACACCACCAAGAACTGCCTGATCTACCTGACGCTGCCGGTGCGCCAGCCGGGTGGGGCCGAGGTCGGCCTGGCCAATTCCGAGGACGCCATCACCCGCTTCGTCCCCGCCCGGTATGAGGCGGAGGACGCGAACCTGGGCAGCGACCAGGCGGCCCCCATGGACGTGGCCCGCCTGCGCCTGCGCCTGGCGCCGGAAACCCAGCCCCTGGCCGGCTATGAGAAGGTGGCCATCGCCCGGGTGGTCGAGGTGCGGTCCGACCGCGCCATCATCCTGGATGAGCAATTCATCGCCCCGGTCACCTCGGTCGCGGCGCAGGCCCCCCTGGCCGCCTTCCTGACCGAGCTGCAGGCCCTGATCCAGCACCGGGCGGAGGCCCTGGCCGGGCGCCTGTCCGGCCCTTCGGCCAAGGGGGCGGCGGAGATCGCGGATTTCCTGCTGTTGCAGACGGTGAACCGGTACGAGCCGCTGCTGCGCCACTACGCCGCCACGGCCCCCATGCTGCATCCCGAGCGGTTCTATCGTTTGTGCGTGGAAATCGCGGGGGAACTGGCCACCTTCACCACCGAGGCCAAGCGCGCCGCCGTCTTCCCGGAATACCGGCACGAGGATCTGCAGAACACCTTCCGCCCGGTGTTCTCCGACTTGCGCGCCTCGCTGAGCGCGGTGCTGGAGCAGACCGCCGTCGCCATCCCGCTGCAGGCGCGCCGCCATGGCATCAAGGTCGGCGTCATCGTCGACCGGTCGCTGCTGTTCAACGCCACCTTCGTGCTGGCGGTGAACGCCGATATGCCGGTGGAGCATCTGCGTCGCGTCTTCCCCAACCAGGTGAAGATCGGCCCGGTGGAACAGATCGCGCAGCTGGTGAACGTGGCGCTGCCCGGCATCAACGTGCGGCCCCTGCCGGTGGCGCCGCGCCAGCTGCCCTATCGCAGCGGCCAAGTCTTCTTCGAGCTGGACCGCAGCAGCCAGCATTTCAAGCAGCTTCAGAAGTCCGGCGGCATCGCCCTGCACCTGGCGGGTGATTTCGCCCAGGTCGAAATGGAGCTGTGGGCCATCAAGGGGGGTGCGTGATGTCCTATCCCAGTTACGGCCAGACGGCGCACGAACCCACCATCATCAAGCCGACGCCCGGTGGCCGGCGTCCGGCCGCGGTGCAGGTGGCGGCCCCGCCCAGCGACTACGCGCCCGAGGACACGGTCGACCTGACGCTCGGCGGTTTGAACCCACTGGTGGCGGCTGCCGGCCCCATCCTGACCCTGGCCCGCCGCCTGCGCACCTCCGCCGCCCAGTCCAACATCGAGGAACTGCGCGAGCGCGTTTCCGATGAGATCAAGACCTTCGAGAAGCGCGCGCAGGGCACAGGCGTGACCAACGAGGCCGCGCGCGCCGCCCATTACGCGCTGTGCGCCACCCTCGATGACATCGTGCTGAACACCCCCTGGGGCGCCAGCAGCAGCTGGGCCCGGGCGGGCATGGTCATCACCTTCCACATCGACGTGACGGGCGGCGAGCGGTTCTACGACCTGCTGAACCACCTGCTGAAGGATCCGGCCGCCAATTTCCAGGTGCTGGAGCTGATGTACCTCTGCCTGTCGCTGGGGTTCGAGGGCCGTCTGCGCATCCTGCCGCAAGGCTCGCTGGAGCATGCCCGCATCCGCGACAATCTCTACCGCGTGCTGACTCAGCGGCGCGGCGAGGCGGAACGCGAATTGTCGGTGCATTGGCGCGGGGTGGAAGCGCCCTTCCGCCCGCTGCTGCCCAGCATCGAGTTCTGGACCGTCATGGCGGCCACGCTGATCATCATCACCGTGATGGCCACGGGCTTCAGCTTCGCCCTGAACGGCAGCTCCGACGCCACGCTGGAAAAGATGGCCACCCTGCCGCCGGTGGGCCAGCCCAGCGTCGCCCTGGCCCAGCCGACAGCCCCCGTCCAGCCGAAGTCAAGGGACATTGACCAGTTCCGCGCCTTCCTGGCGCCGGAGATCGCGCAGGGCCTGGTCACCGTGGTGCCCCAGGGCACCGACACGGTCGTCCGCATCCGCAACGCCGGGATGTTCGCGTCGGGCAGCAGCGAGGTGAATGACAGCTACATCGCCCTGCTGCATCGCATTGGCGAGGCCCTGAACACCCGGCCCGGCAATGTGCTGATCACGGGCCACACCGACAACATTCCCATCCGCACCATCCGGTTCCCCTCCAACTGGCATCTGTCGCAGGCCCGTGCCGACGCGGTCGCCGCCGTCATCGCCACCCACCTGACCGACAAGTCCCGCCTGAAGGCGCAGGGCATGGCCGACACCCAGCCCGTCGCCAGCAATGACCAGGAAGCCGGCCGGGAAGCCAACCGCCGCATCGACGTGATCCTGAGCTCCCCCCGGCCGCCGTTCCGGCGCCGTCGGCCGCCTCAGCGACCCCCGCCGCGACGCCTGTCCCGACCCCCAACCAGGGAACGGCCCAATGAACGTCCCCAGCAGCGTCTACTTCGCGCAACCCCTGATTTCCGCCCTGGCGCAGCCCTTCCGCGCCCGCTGGGCCTGGTCCCTGGTGTGGGCCATCGGTTTCGCCCTGGTCATCTGGTTCTTCGGCGCCCTGGTGGCGGTGGGCAGCCATCGGCCGCTGGAGGGCGACCTGGTGCGGATGATCGCCTGCGGCGCCGTCTTCGCCATCTGGGCGGCCTTCAACCTTCAGGTCAACCTCAAGGCCCGCCAGACCGACCGGCGCATGGTCCACGACCTTACCGACCCCAGCGAGGAGGAGAAGCGCCGCGGCGCCGATGCCGCCTCCGCCGAGGAACTGCGCCTGCTGCGCGACCGCCTGCAGGAGGCGCTGAGCCAGCTGCGCAAGAAGGCCGGCCGCAAGGGCATGGGCCGGGGCTATCTCTACCAGCTGCCCTGGTACATCATGATCGGGCCGCCGGGCTCGGGCAAAACCTCCGCCCTGCTGACCTCGGGCCTGAACTTCCCGCTGTCCACCACCATCGGCCGCGACCCCCTGAAGGGCATCGGCGGCACCCGCAACTGCGACTGGTGGTTCACGGACGAGGCCATCCTGCTGGACACGGCGGGCCGCTACACCACCCAGGACAGCGATCCGCATCAGGACCAGGCCGCCTGGCTGGGCTTCCTGGACCTGCTGAAGAGCTACCGTCCGCGCCAGCCGGTGAACGGCGCCATCGTGGTCATGAGCCTGGCCGACCTGATGGCCCCCGACCCGACGGAGCGCCTCAACCACGCCCGTGCCATCCGCCTGCGCCTGAACGAGCTGTATGACCGCTTCGGCCTGCGCTTCCCCGTCTATGTGCTGTTCACCAAGGTCGACCTGGTGCCGGGCTTCGTCGAGTTCTTCGACAACCTGGGCAAGTCCGAGCGCGAGCAGGTCTGGGGCACCACCTTCCCCCTGGATGACGGCGCCGCCGACAGCCCGGGTGTGGTCGACCAGTTCCCGCAGGAGCTGGAGGGCCTGGTCGTCCGCCTGAATGAGCGCCTGCTGGAACGGGTGCAGCAGGAGACGGACATCGAGCGCCGCGGCCTGGTGTTCAATTTCCCCAACCAGGTGGCCAGCCTCAGCGACGCGCTGCTGGAAATCCTGACGGAGATCTTCCGCGCCAGCCCATACGAGACGCGGCCCCTGCTGCGCGGCAGCTACTTCACCAGCAGCGTGCAGGTGGGCATGCCCATCGACCGCACCATGGCCACCATCGCCGCCACCTTCGGCCTGGACCCGGTGCGCATGCCAGCCAACAACCGGCAGGGCCGCAGCTACTTCCTGACCCGGCTGTTCAACGAGGTGATCTTCGCCGAGGCGGCCGTCGTCAGCCTGAACCCCAAGGTGGAACAGCGCCGCCGCCGCCTGCGCATCGCCACCTACGCCACCGCCGCCGTCATCCTGGGCGTCCTGGCCTATGCCTGGAGCACCGGTTACCAGGAGAACAAGCGCCAGGTGGCCCTGATCGACGACGGCCTGCAAGCCTATGACAAGGCGGCGGCCGGTATCCCCAGCCAAGGCGTGACGGACGAGGATCTGGTCCGCGCCGTGAAGCCGCTGAACATCCTGCGCAACCTGCCTACGGGCCTGGAGAACAATGAGGGCGTGGCCAGCAAATGGCTGACCTTCGGCCTCTACCAGGGCGACAAGCTGAAGACGGTGCATGCCGCCGTCTATCATCGGGCGCTGAACGGCCTGATGCTGCCCCGTCTGCTGGTCCGGTTACAGGAGCAGATCCAGGCGCATGAGGACGACGACGATTTCGTGGCCGGCGCGCTGAAGATCTACCTGATGCTGGGCAGCCGCGGCCCCCTGGACGCGAACGCCGTGCGCCAATGGATGACCGCCGACTGGGCGGCCACCTGGCCGGGCGAGGCCAACAAGGGCCTGCGTGAGGATTTGGCGCGCCACCTGGACAGCCTGCTGACCCTGGGCAGCCTGACCCCCATCCCCCTGGACGCCAACCTGATCAGCCAGTCGCGCCGCAGCCTGGAAAAGCTGTCGCCGGCGGAGCGGGTCTACGCCCTGGTGCGTCAGCATGAAGGCGTCAGCCAACTGCCCCAGTGGCGGCCCATCGACCATGCCGGCGCCACCGCGGACCATGTCTTCACCCGCATCTCCGGCAAGCCGCTGACCGAAGGCATCCCGGGCCTCTACACGCCCGAAGGCTACAAGGCCTTCCTGCCGACGCTGAACGCCGTCATCACCGAGGTGCAGGGGCAGAGCTGGGTCCTGGGCGACAAGCCTGCCGGGGCGAACGCCCCGTCGCAGGCGGCCCAGGCGGAGGACCTGCGCGAGCGTGTGACGCAGCTGTACTACGCCGACTATATCCAGCAGTGGGACACCATGCTGGGCGACCTGCGCGTCGTGCCCTTGGCCGACATGCAGCAGACCATCGCGGTGCTGAACCTGGTGTCCAGTCCCGACATGCCGATGCTGAAGCTGTTGAAGGACATCGCGGCGGAGACGCAGATCGTCCCCCTGCCGGGCGGTCCCAAGCCGGTGGCCGCCGGCGGTGGTGCCGCGGCCCCGGCGGCCCTGCCGGCGCCGGACGCCCCCTCGGGCGCCGTGGCCGTGGCCCAGCACTTCCAGCCCATCGCCGACTTCGTCACGCCCAACAACGGGGCGCCGGCGCGGGCGGAGGATCTGGTGCGGCTGCTGGGTGAGGCCTATCAAGAGCTGAGCAACGTCGCCAGCGGGCCGGGCAATGGCCGCATGGCCCTCTATGCCCGCACCTCCCACGGCGGCGCCGGCGGCCCCATCCAGATGCTGAACAGCCAGGCGCCGCAGATGCCGCGCCCGGTCAACGGCTGGATCGCCACCATCACCGGCAGCGCGTCGGAACAGTCGGTGGGCGGCGCCCGCGCCCAGTTGAGCAATCTGTGGGGCGCCGAGGTCGGCGGCTTCTGTACCCGCGCGGTGAACGGCCGCTACCCCTTCGCCAAGGACAGCGCCAAGGAAATCTCGGTGGGTGATTTCACCCGGCTGTTCGCCCCCAACGGCATGCTGGACAACTTCTTCAACAACCACCTGAAGACCCTGGTCGATACCTCGGGCGCCAAGTGGCGGTGGAGCAAGGTGGGCGACACGGGCCTGGGCATTCCCGACAGCGTCCTGGCCTCCTTCCAGTACGCCGCCCAGATCCGCGACGCCTTCTTCCCCGATGGCGGTCAGCAGCCCCGCGTGGCCCTGCAGGTGACCCCGGTCACCCTGGATCCGAAGACGACCGGCGTGCTGTTCGCCAGTGGCGGCCAGCAGATCGAATACCAGCATGGTCCGCAGTGGCCGGCCTCCCTCCAGTGGCCGGACAGCGACCCCAACGGCGTCAGCCGCGTGGTGTTCGAGGTGACCGACGGCCTGCCGCAGAGCGTGATGAAGACCGGCCCGTGGTCGCTGTTCCACCTGGTTGACCAGGGCACGGTGACCACCCTGGGCAGCGACAACTTCCGCGTCAACTTCACCTCGGGCAGCCACAACGCCGGCTTCGAGGTGAAGTCCAGCACCTCGCTCAATCCCTTCATCCTCAAAGAACTGAGGGCGTTCCGTTGTCCAGTCTCTTTCTGAATGGCGCCGTCTCGGCTCACGAGCCGGGTTTCTTCGGCAAGATCCCGGCCCGGGGCGACTTCGTCTCCCGGCGGCTGGATCCCACGGTCGTCCGCCCGCTGGACGAATGGCTGCAGGCATCCCTGTCGACCAGCCAGCGGCAGATGGGCGAGGCGTGGCTGCCGAGCTACCTGGACACGCCGGTCTGGCGCTTCGTCCTGGGGCCAGGGGTCTGCGGCGACGTGGCCATGGCCGGGGTGCTGATGCCCAGTGTCGACCGGGTGGGACGCTATTTCCCCCTAGTGCTGGCCACCCCGCTGCCCGGCTGTGTCGCCCCCATCCGGCTGATCGAAAGCGGCCGGTCCTGGTTCGACAAGCTGGAGGATCTGGCGCTCAGCTCCCTGGACGACGATTTCGACTTCGACAGCTTCGACCGGGCGGCCCGCGTCTTGGGCGCCCCGCCCTATGACACGACGCGCGGCCCGGCCGAAAGCAGCGCCTTCCGCGTCGGTCTCGCCAACAATGGCGGCGGCAACGGACGGGGTGCCCTGGGCACCGCCTATGCCGAACTGCTGGACCAGGTGCTGATCGGCTTCAACAACCGCTTCAGCCTGTGGTGGACCACGGGATCGGACAAGGTGGCGTCCTCGCTGCTCATCTCCCCCGGCCTGCCGGCGCCACAGAACTATGCGGCCTTCCTGGATGGCCGATGGGAACGCTGGGGCTGGGAGCGCCCCGCGGACTCCGCGCTGCACCTGGCGGACGAGGAATTGCCCATCCTGCTGTTGCGTCCGGTGGTGGCCTTGCCCAGTCATGGGCGCACCCATGCCGGCACCCGCCGCAGCATCAACCAGGACGCCCTTCTGGTGCGCCCCGACCTGGGGCTGTGGTGCGTGGCCGATGGCCTGGGCGGCCATTCGGCCGGCGAGGTCGCCAGCGCGCTGACCGTGAAGGCGCTGGACGCGGTGATGCCGCCGCTGTCCTACGGAGGCTTCGTGGACGAGGTGCGCGAGGCCCTGGTCGAGGCCAACGACAAGCTGCGGTCGCAGGCCGCCATGCTGGGCGACCAGGCCCTGATCGCCTCCACCGCCGTGGTGCTGTTGATTTACGCCAACCGCTTCAACTGCCTGTGGGTGGGTGACAGCCGCGTCTATATGCTGCGCGAGGGTCGGCTGCGCCAGTTGACCACCGACCATGTCGCCGCCGGCATCAACCAGCAGCATCGCGCCACCATGCTGGTCACCCGCGCCGTGGGTGCCGCCGACACCCTGGAAATCGACATGGTCCAGGATGTCGTCCAGCCCGGTGACCGCTTCCTGCTGTGCAGCGACGGCGTGACCAAGGTCCTGAACGAGACGGAGATCGCCAGCATCCTGCGCGGCATGCCGCCCCGGGAAACCGTCGACGCGTTGATCGAGAACATCCTGGTCAGCGGCGCGCCCGACAACCTGACGGCCGTCGTCGTCGACGTGCCGGAAAGCGACCATCCGGTGGCGCAGGCCGCGCTGCATGCCGGTGGCGGCGCGGTGTCGGCGCAGCCGTCGCCGACCCTGGACGCGGCGTCGCAAGGGGGTGCTGAATGACCCAGGCCGTCGCCAAGACCAGTGTGCCCGGCGCCGATGCGATAGCCGACGCACCCCAGCAGCCGGACGAGATGACCTCGCTGCTGGTGAGCCCGGAGGCGCCGGATGAGCTGACCCGTTTCGCCCCGGCCGAATTGACCGAAGTGATGGTCACCCCCGATGCCGCGCCGGTGGTGCCGACGCGGGAGGTGATGGAAAGCCGGGTGGCCGGCTTCATCGCCAGCGTCCGGGCGGAGGCGCACCGCGCTGGACTGGATGAGGTGGCGTCGCTGGATCTGTTGAGCGGCGCCCGCGCCGCGCTGGACCGTCATATCCAGGCGGTGCAGCGCCCGTGGGAGGATGACCCGGCGCCGGCGGCGGGGCAGGCGGTGAAGACCGACCCCACCGGCTGGTCGGTGGCGCCCGGCAGCACCATGCTGAACACCTTCATCGTCCGCACCCTGCTGGCCCGGGGCGGCATGGGCGAGATTTACCGGGTGCGCCACCGCGACCTGAAGACCGACCAGGCGATCAAGGTCATCATTCCGGAGTATCGGGACGACGCCAAGATCGTCGGCCTGTTCCATGAGGAAGGCCGCCTGCTGCAACGCATCCGCCACGACGCGGTGGTCAGTTGCGCCGGCCTGTACCGGGATGGCGACGGCCGGTCCATGCTGGTACTGGAGTACATCGACGGCCAGTCGCTGTCTTATTTCCTGCGCCGGGGGCCCTTGGGCCTGACCGGACTGGAAGCCCTGCTGCGCCGCCTGGCGGCGGGCCTGACGGCGGTGCATGCGGCCGGCATCGTCCACCGCGACGTGTCGCCCGACAACATCCTGCTGCCGGGTGACAATCCGGCGGGGGCCAAGCTGATCGACTTCGGTGTGGCGCGGGAAATGCGCAACGGCGCCACCCCGCGTGACGGCCTGGACTTCGCCGGCAAGTTCTCCTTCGCCTCGCCCGAGCAACTGGGCATGCATGGCGGCGCCATCGGCGTGGCGTCCGACATCTACAGCCTGGGCCTGGTCATCGTCGCCGCCGCGCGGGGTGAGAAGCTGCCCATGGGCCAGACGGTGGAGGAGGCGACGGCAGCCCGCCGCCAGGTCCCGGACATCAGCGCCGTGCCGGACCGCCTGCGCGGCGTGGTCGCCACCATGTTGCAGCCCGATCCCAAGCGCCGGCCCACGGACCTGGCCGCCCTGCTGCGCGCGCTGGACGCCAGCGCCGCCGCCGGGGGCAGGGGCGGGGGCTTCTGGGGCCGGCTGTGGCCGTCACGGAAAGGTGCATGATGGATAACGGCGCGATCGTGTCATCCAGCGTGCTGGATCTGGCGGCTCTGCTGGCCCCCATCCCGGGTGAGCAGCCTTGCGGGCCGGATCTGCGCGTCCACAACGGCGGCGACGCCGCCTATTTCCAGCTCAAGGACTTGCGGGCCACCGCCCGCGCCATTGAGCGCCGGGCGGACTCCGAGGATGAGGCCCAGTCGTCGCTGGGCGAATGGCAACGTATCCAGGATTTGGCCCGCGCCGTGCTGGCCGAGCGCAGCAAGGATATCGAGATCGCCGTCTGGCTGACGGAGGCCGCCGTGCGGCTGGACGGCTTCGCCGGCCTGGCCGATGGCTTCCGCCTGCTGGCCGGCCTGGTGGACCGCTATTGGGATGGCGTCCATCCCGAGCCGGACGAGGATGGTATCGCCGTGCGCCTGGCGCCCATCGGCGGACTGAACGGCCATGGCGCCGAAGGCACGCTGATCCAGCCCATCCGCAAGGTGCCGCTGCTGCGCGAAGACCAGCCCATCGCCTATTGGCACTACGCGCTGGCTCAGCGCGCCAGCCAGACGCCGGACACCCGCAATCGCCCGGGCCGCACCCCGCCGCCCACGCTGGACGCCCTGTCGCAGCGCATGGGCCAGGTGCCGGCGGCCCGCAACCGGGCGCTGCTGGCCGACATCCGGGCCTGCCGCCAGGCCTTTCGCGACCTGGACCGGCTGCTGACCGAACGGGCGGGCGCCGATGCCCCGCCCACCTCCACCATCACCCACATCCTGGAGGAGGTGGAGGACGCGGTGGTGTTCCTGACCGGCCTGTCGGCCAAGGAAGAGGTGGAGGAGGCCGCCGTGCCCGACGTCATCCTGCAATCCGCCAGCGGCGCCCCGGTGGTCGAGGCGGTATCGGCGCCGCAGCGGCCGGCCCAGGGCATCACCACCCGGGAGGAGGCGCTGAGCCTGCTGTCGGAGATCGGCCAGTATTTCCGCCGGACCGAGCCGCATTCGCCCCTGTCCTACACCATCGAGGATCTGGTCCGGCGCGGGCGCATGAGCCTGCCCGAGCTGCTGGCCGAACTGCTGGCGGATGCCGGGGCGCGCAACACCCTCTTGACCACGGCCGGCATAAGGCCGGTTTCGAATAATGGGCAATAACCCGCTGATTAAGAATGATTTTTACCCCGGGCAAATCCCGGATGGCATGAAGAAACCCCTGGGTAGGAGAAGGTAGATGGCCAGCGTTCATGACAAGCTAGAGCGGGTTCGCAAGCCGCGCGTGCATATTAAGTACGAGGTCGAAACGGATGGCGCGATGGTCGAGAAGGAGCTGCCCTTCGTGGTGGGCGTGCTCGGCGACTTCTCCGGCGACCCGACGGACGACCTGAAGCCGCTGAAGGACCGCAAGTTCATCCAGATCGACCGGGACAACTTCAACGAAATCCTGGCCCGCATGAAGCCGTCACTGTCGTTGCGTGTGCGCAACGAGCTGCAGGATGACGGCAGCGAGATGGCCGTGGACCTGAAGTTCTCCTCGCTGGAGGACATGGAGCCCGGCCAGATCGTCCGCCAAGTGCCGGCCCTGCGCAAGCTGCTGGAGACGCGCAACCAACTGCGCGATCTGCTGACCAAGGCTGACCGCTCGACCCAGCTGGAAGACCTGCTGGAATCCATTCTTCAGGATGACGCGCAACTGCGGAAGCTGTCGCAGCAGTTGGGTGTCGCCGCCGAGGAGGTGAAGTGATGTCCGATACCCTGACCGTATCCCGCGAGGACGCCGCGGCCGGCACCGTCGAGGGCCCCTCCCTGCTGGACCAGGCCATCGGCGCCACCAAGCAGACGGAGCCGGCCCGCGTGCAGGAACTGCTCCGCACCCTGACCGAAGAGGCGCTGGGCGGCACCGTCACCTACAGCCGCAACCTGACCCAGACCCTGAACGCCGCGGTGAAGGCCATCGACGCCAAGCTGTCCAAGCAGCTGGCGGCCATCATGCACCATCCGGAATTCCTGCGGTTGGAAGGCAGCTGGCGCGGCCTGCACCACCTGGTCATGAACACCGAGACCAGCGCCAACCTGAAGATCCGCGTGCTGAACGTGCGCAAGCGCGAGCTGATGAAGGATCTGTCTAAGGCGGTGGAGTTCGACCAGAGCGAGCTGTTCAAGAAGCTTTATGAGAACGAGTTCGGCACGCCGGGCGGTGAGCCCTACGGCATGCTGATCGGTGACTATGAGTTCACCAACCACCCCGAAGACGTGCAGATGCTGGCCGGTATCTCCGGCATCGCGGCGGCGGCCTTCGCCCCCTTCGTCTCCGCCGCCAGCCCCAAGCTGTTCGGCTTCCAGGATTACCAGGAGCTGGCCAAGCCCCGGGATCTGGAGAAGATCTTCGAGACGGCGGAATACGCGCAGTGGCGCAGCTTCCGCGACAGCGAGGACAGCCGCTTCACCACCCTGACCCTGCCGCGCGTGCTGGCCCGCCTTCCGTACGGCGCCGGCACGCTCAGCGTTGACGATTTCAATTTCGAGGAGGCGCCGCTGGACCCCTCGGGCAAGTCGCTGGCGCTGGAGCACAACGAATATTGCTGGATGAACGCGGCCTACGTCCTGGGCTCGCGCGCCACCGAGGCGTTCGCCAAGTACGGCTGGTGCACGGCCATCCGCGGCGCCGAGGGCGGCGGCAAGGTGGAAACCCTGCCCACCCATGTCTTCGTCAGCGATGACGGCGATCCCGACCAGAAGTGCCCGACGGAAATCGGCATCACCGACCGCCGCGACGCCGAGCTGGGCAAGCTGGGCTTCCTGCCGCTCTGCCATTACAAGAACACCGACTACGCCGTGTTCTTCGGTGCCCAGACGGTGCAGAAGCCCAAGAAGTACGATCGCCCGGACGCCACGGCCAACGCCGCCATCTCCGCGCGCCTGCCCTACATGATGGCCACGTCCCGTTTCGCCCATTACCTGAAGGTGATGGCGCGCGACAAGATCGGCTCCTTCCTGGAGGTCGAGGACTGCGAGGCCTGGCTGAACCGCTGGATCAACAACTACGTCAACGCCAACGAGGGCGCCGGCCAGGAAATGAAGGCCGCCTATCCCTTGCGCGAGGCCAAGATCACGGTGAAGGAAATCCCGGGCAAGCCGGGCTCCTATAACGCCATCGCCTGGTTGCGGCCCTGGTTGCAGATGGAGGAGCTGACGACCTCCCTGCGCATGGTGGCACGGATACCGAGCAAACTCTGATGCAACAGACCCTTGAGGCGGCAGCCCCGGGGGTGGAACGACGCATCGACGCGATGGAAGGCCGGCAACCCCGGCCCGACGCGCCCCCGGCTTGGCGGCTGGACCTCAGCCGCCATCCGGACAAGCGCCTGGTCATCGACCAGCTGATCGCGGCGATCGACGCTCTGCTCACGGCCCAGGTCAACGCGATCCTGCACAATCCGCGCTTCCAGCAACTGGAGGCGTCTTGGCGCGGGCTGCTTCAGCTCGTGGAGGCGTCAGCCTCCACCCGCGCCATCAAGATCCGTGTGCTGGACGTGTCCTGGCGCGAGCTGTGCCGGGATTTCGAGCGCGCCATCGAGTTCGACCAGAGCCAGTTGTTCACCAAGGTGTACAGCGATGAGTTCGGTACCCCCGGTGGCGAGCCGTTCGGCCTGCTGATCGGCGACTATGCCGTGCAGCACCAGCGTGACGCCGACCACCCCACCGACGACGTGGGCACGCTGAAGGCCATCGCCGCCGTGGCGGCCGCGGCCTTCTGCCCCTTCGTCACCAGCTGTTCGCCGGCGCTGTTCGGGCTGGACAGCTTCGGCGACATGGCCAGCGATGTGGACCTCGCCCGTTCCTTCGAGGGGCATGAGTTCATCCGCTGGCGGGCCCTGCGCGAGGCGGACGACTCCCGCTTCATCGGCATCGCCCTGCCGCGGGTGATGATGCGACCGCCCTACCGCCACGATCCCAACCGCATCGACGGCTTCCGCTTCGCGGAACGGACGGGGCGGCCTGGGGCGGGCGATTACCTGTGGGGCAATGCCGCCTTCGCCTTCGCCACCGTGGTCATGCGCGCCTTCCATCAATATGGCTGGTTCGCCGACATCCGGGGCACGCCGGATGATTTGAACGGCGGCGGCCTGGTGGACCAGTTCCCTGGCCACGCCTTCCCGGCACTGGGGGGCGCCACGGCGCCCGCGGCACCCTTGGACGTCTATCTGTCCGACCGGCAGGAAAAGCAGCTCAGCGACCTGGGCATCGTGCCCCTGTCGCGGGTCAACTATCTCGACGCCTGCGTCTTCTACAGCTGCCAGTCCCTGCACGCTCCCAAGATCTACGACCGGGCGACAGCCACGTCCAACGCCCGGCTGTCGGCCATGCTGCAGTACGTGCTCTGCGCCTCGCGCTTCGCGCACTACATCAAGATGATCGGCCGGGACAAGATCGGCTCCTTCGCCACCGCGCAGGATTTCGAGGACCATCTGCGTGATTGGCTGCGGGGCTACTGCCTGGCCAATGACGACGCCAGCACCTCCTTCAAGGCCCGCTACCCCTTGCGCGAGGCCGAGGTGCAGGTGCGCGACATCGCCGGCCGGCCGGGTGCCTTCGGCTGCGTCATCCACCTGAAACCGCATTTCCAGCTCGACGATGTCCAGACCAGCTTTCGGCTGGTCACGGAACTTGTCGGCCCGCAGGCCTGACCGGAGGAACCCATGAGCCAGACCGCGATCAACCACGCCATCGAGGCCGGCGACCTGTCGGGCGCCGTGTCCGCCGCCACGGCGCACGTGCAGAAGGCCCCCACCGATAGCGGCGCGCGCTATCTGCTGGCGGAGCTGCTGTGCGTCGCGGGCCAGTTGGAACGGGCTGACACGCAGCTGTCCGTGGTGCTGAACCAGGACCCGGGCAGCATGGTTCCCGTCTCGCTGCTGCGCCAGCTCATCCGGGCGGAGACGGCCCGCCAGGACTGGCACCGCGACGGCCGCCCGCCGGAATTCCTGACGGAGATTTCCGCCGCCGCTCGCCTGCATCTGGAGGCGGGGGTGAAGGCCCGCGCGGGCGACGGGCCGGCGGCAGCCGCCACGCTGGCGGAGGCGGAGGCCCTGCGCACTCCTCATGCCGGTCGGCACAAGGGCGCGGCCTTCGATGACTTCCGTGATCTGGACGACGCCTGTGGCGGCCTGCTGGAAATGCTGAGCGCCGATGGCACGTATTTCTGGGTTGGACTGGACGATGTGCTTGGCCTGGATTTTGCCCCGGCCAAGCGCCTGTCCGACCTGATCTGGCGGCCGGTGCGCCTGACCCTGCGCGACGGCACCGCTGGCAGCCTGTATATGCCCATGATTTATGCTGGCACCGGCACCGAGGGCCTGACCGACCAGCACCGCCTGGGCCGCCTGACCGATTGGGTGGAGCGGGACGGCAGCATCCTGGGCCGGGGCCAGCGGTGCTTCCTGGTGGGGGAGGAGGCCGTGGGCGCTGCCGATCTCAGCAGCCTGCGCTTCGACGAAGCCCAGGCCGGCGTGGAGGCGGCGTAAGCCATGCCCGCCCCCCAGCCCGCCACCATCGTCCCCTCCGTCCTTGACCGGCTGATCCAGCCGGTGGAAGGGCCGACGGTGCGCAGTCCCGGCTGGAATGCCGCCCTGTCGCAACTGAAGAACGCCATCCGCCGGGATCTGGAGGCCATGCTGAATACCCGGCGGCGGCCGGGAAAGCTGGGCCCGGATATCGCCGAGGTGCAGCGCTCCCCCCTGCAGTACGGCATTCCCGACTTCACGGCCATGAGCATGGCGGCCCCCGAACGCCAGGCCGCGTTCGGCCGCGCGTTGGAGATCGCCATCCGCGAGTTCGAGCCGCGCCTGTCGGCCGTGGCGGTCACCCTGCTGAACGGCGGCCGCAATCTGGACCGCACCCTGCGTTTCCGGGTGGAGGCGGTCATCCGCCTGGACCCGTCGCCCGAGCCCATCGTCTTTGAATCCGTGCTGGACCCCGTCAGCCAGACCTTCCTGATCAAGGGGGACCCCCATGCCTGACACCTTCCTGTCCCTTTACAACCAGGAACTGGCGGCCATCCGGCGGGCGGCGACGCGCTTCGCGGCGGAACACCCCAAGGTGGCGGGCAACCTGCGGATCAGCCCCACCACGGTGGATGATCCCCATGTCGGCCGCCTGATCGAATCCTTCGCCTACCTGACCGCCCGCGTGCGGCAGAAGCTGGACGACGATTTTCCCGAGCTGACCGACGCCCTGCTGGGCGTGCTCTATCCCCATTACGTGACGCCGCTGCCGTCCATGGCCATCGTGCAAATGAAGGCGGCGCCGGAGCTGACGGGCAGCTTCACCGTGCCCCGGGGCGCCCAGGTGGAGACGGAGGCGGTGCGGGGCGAGCCCTGCCGCTTCCAGACCACCATGCCCGCCGAGATCTGGCCGGTGGAGGTGACGGCGGCCAGCCTGGCGGCCTTGCCGGCCGCGGCCCCGCTGGTGGCGGCCACCCGCCAGGCGAAGTCGGTGCTGCGCCTGAAGATCAGCTCCACCGCCCAGGGCCTGGGCCTGACGGATCTGGGGGTGGACCGCCTGCGCCTGTTCCTCTCCGGCCCGCCGGAGGTGGCGTACACCCTGCATGAGCTGTTGCTGAACAACGTCGTCGGCATGGCCGTGGTGGAGGATGTCAACGACCCCGCGCCGGTGGAACTGGGCCCCGAGTATCTGACGCCTGTCGGGTTCGAGCCCGAGGACGGCATGGTGCCCTATGGTGCCCAGTCCTTCCTGGGTTATCGCCTGCTGAGCGAGCTGTTCGCCTTTCCGGAGAAGTTCCTGTTCGTGGACCTGGCGGGCCTCAGCGCCCGCGCCCTGCGGGGCGTGGGCCAGCATATGGAGGTCTACCTCTACCTCGACCGGGTGTGGACGGAGGGGGAGCGGCTGGTGCGGCCGCAGGTGTTCGCCCTGGGCTGCGCGCCGATGGTCAACCTGTTCCGCCAGTCGGCGGAACCCATCATCCTGGGCCATGACGCCACCGAGTATCTGGTGCAACCCGACGCCCGCCGGCCTGAAGCGCGGGAAATCTATGCCATCGAGCGGGTGCGCGCCTCCTCTCCCCGCGGGGAGAAGGCGGAATTCCTGCCGCTATACGGCAATCATCACGGCACGGATCCGGGCCGGCAGCAGCACTTCTGGCATGCCATGCGCCGGCCCCGGGGCGGGCGCGACGCCAGCAGCGAGATGTACCTGTCGCTGGTGGATTTGGGGCTGAACCCCAACGCCCCGCCCGACTGGACGGTGAGCGTGGAGACGCTGTGCTTCAACCGCGACCTGCCGGCGCAATTGCCGTTCGGCGGGGGCCATCCCCGCCTGCACCTGACCGAGGGTGGCCCCATCGCCAGCGTCACCTGCCTGACCCCGCCCACGGCGGTGGTGCGGCCGCAAATCGGCAACGGCGCCCGCTGGCGCCTGATCTCCCACCTCAACCTCAACCATCTGTCGCTGATGGATGGCCAGGGCGGGGCGGCGGCCCTGCGGGAATTGCTGAAGCTGTATGACCTGAAGGACACGCCGGAAACGCGGGCCATCGTCGAGAGCGTCACCGCCATCAGCTACCGCCGCGCCACGGCGCGGGCACCGCACGCCGATTTCGCGGCCCTGTGCCGGGGTGTCGACATCGACCTGGTGATGGACCCGGAACGGGCGGGCGCCATGGGCATCTACCTGCCGTCGGCGGTGCTGGAGCGATTTTTCGCCCTGTACACCTCCATCAACTCCTTCACCCGCCTGACCGTGCGGGCCAAGGGGCGGAAGGAGGCGCTGGTGCGCTGGGGGGCCCGCATCGGGGCCAAGGTGACGGCATGAACGCCATGGCGCCTGTGCCCCCCCTGTCAGGATCGCCCGCCCTGCTGGACATGCTGAGGTATGAGCCGTTCCGGTTCGACCTGTTCCGCGCCATCCAGCTCCTGGAACGGCAGTTTGGCGCGTCGGCGGAGGAGGATGAGCTGCCCATCCGCTTCGCCGCCCATCAGTCGCTGTGCTTCCCGGCACATGAGATCCAGCGACTGCACCTGCCGGCGCCGGCCGAGGGCGGGGAAGAAGGGGAAGCGGCGGAGCCCGCCCGGCTGGACCTGAACGTCATGACCCTGACGGGGCCGGTTTCCGCGTTGCCCCAGGCCTATACCGAGACGGCCATCCGCAGCCTGCGCGACCGCACGCCCGGCTTCGCCGCCTTCCTCGACCTGTTCAACGACCGCATCGCCACGCTGCTGTTCCGTGCCTGGCGCCGCTACCGCCTCCCCGCCCTGTTCGAGCATCGCGGGCTGGAGGGCGGGGATGCCGCCACGGCTGCCCTGTTCAGCGTCGCCGGCTTTGGCACCGCCCAGTTGCGCGGCCGCCTGTCCGTGCCGGACGGGGTTCCGGTCTATTACGCCGGCCTGTTCAGCCAGCAGCCGCGCGCCGCCATTTCGCTGGAGCGCATGCTGGCCGACGCCTGCGGCCTGCCGGTGAAGGTGCGGCAGTTCGCCGGCCGCTGGATCGCCATCCCGGCGGAGGAGCAGACCTGCCTGAGGCTGGGTGGCAAGGCCCCGGCCTACAACCGCCTGGGCGTGGATGCCGTGGCGGGATCCCGCATGTGGGACGTGCAGGGGCAATTCCGTATCGTCCTGGGCCCCCTGACGCGGCGCCAGTTCATGGATCATCTGCCGGGTCGCCCCGGCCTGACCCGCCTGGTGGAACTGGCGCGGCTCTATGCCGGGCCGGAACTGAGTTTCGACGTGCAGTTGGTCCTGCATCGCGAAGAGGTGCCGCCCTGCCAGTTGGATGGCCGGAATGGGGAAGGGCCGCGCCTGGGCTACGACAGTTGGCTGGCCTCCTTGCCTATGCTGGAAGATCCGGACGATGCAATCATAAGCATAGATGATATAGACTAATTTTACTTTAAGTATATGCCGCAAGTAAGGCGACTATATTAATGTAATGTTACGTAAACGGCAGGCTAACGGCCAAAAAAATAGACTCTATAACTATTGGATAAGTTCCAAACTTCTTCCGAGTTTTATTTTGCACTGTGCTGTCGGCTGGCCTGGGTCGGACGATGGGGTAGGGGAATACGTCAACAAAAAGCGCGGGTCTTGACATGGATTCGATGGATCTAAGGACACTGGTCGATGGGCTGGACCCCACGGCCCGCCGGGCGCTTGAAGCCGCCGCCGGCGGCGCCATGGCCAAGACCCACTATGAAATCGAGATCGAGCACTGGCTGCATGCCCTGCTCGACCGGCCGGACACGGGCCTGCGCGGGGCGCTGCCCAAGATCGGGCTGTCGCCGGAGGCGCTGGAACGGGCGCTGGATCGGGGCTTGGCCCGTTGCCGCACCGGCAGCAGCCGCGCCCCGGCCTTTTCGCCGCGCGTCGTGTCGCTGATGCGGGAGGCGTGGTTCTTGGCCACCCTGCGCTTCAAGGCGGGTGCCGTGTCGCCTCTGCACCTGCTGGCGGCTCTGGTCGCCGACGACAAGGGCGCCTTGGCTTTTGGTGACTTGGCGGCGGCCTTGGAGGCCATCGACCCGCCGGCGCTGGACGCCCTGATCGAGGCGGAGACGCCGGCGGCCGGTGCTCCTGGCGCCGCCCCGGCCGCGTCCGCCAAGCCCGGCGGACGCAGCCCCAACCTGGACGCCTACACCATCGACCTGACGGCGGAGGCGACCCAGGGCCGCATCGACCCCATCACCGGCCGTGACGCCGAGGTGCGGCAGGTCATCGACATCCTGACCCGCCGCCGGCAGAACAACCCCATCCTGGTGGGCGAGGCCGGCGTGGGCAAGACCGCCGTGGTGGAAAGCCTGGCCCTGCGCATCGCCGCGGGCGAGGTGCCGGCGGCCCTGCGCGAGGTCAGCATCCGCACGCTGGATCTGGGCCTGTTGCAGGCCGGTGCCGGCGTGAAAGGCGAGTTCGAGAACCGCCTGAAAGGCGTGATCGACGAGGTCAAGGGCTCGATCAAGCCCATCATCCTGTTCGTGGACGAGGCGCACACCCTGATCGGTGCCGGTGGCCAGGCGGGGCAAGGCGACGCCGCCAACCTGCTGAAGCCGGATCTGGCCCGTGGCGCCCTGCGCATGGTGGCCGCCACCACCTGGGCGGAATACAAGCGCTATATCGAGCGCGACGCTGCCCTGGTGCGCCGCTTCCAGCCGGTCAAGGTCGATGAGCCGGACGAGGACACCGCCATCGCCATGATGCGCGGCCTGGTGCCCACGCTGGAGAAGCACCACGGCGTGCGCATCCTGGACGCGGCGGTGCGGGCGGCGGTGCACCTGTCGCATCGCTACATCACCGGGCGCCAGCTTCCCGACAAGTGCGTCAGCGTCCTGGACACGGCGGCGGCCATGGTGGCCATGAGCCAGGCCGGCCGGCCCGAGGCCCTGGACGCCGTGGCGCGCGAGACCGAGGGGCTGGAGGCGGAAAAGGTTTCCCTGCTGCGGGAGATGGCGCTGGGCGCCGATCATGGGGAGGCCGTCGCGGCCCTGGATGAGCGGCTGGCCGATGCCCAGCGGCGCCAGGCCGCCCTGCACCAGCGCTGGACGGAGGAGCGCCGTCTGGTCGATGAGATCATCGGCGTGCGCGGCGCCCTGGAAACCAAGATCGCCCAGTCCGCGCAGGACGCCCCCGCCGGTGACACCGATGTGGCGGCCCTGCGCGGCCGCCATGCCCGCCTGCACCAGGACTTGACGGATTACCAGGGCGAGCAGCCGCTGATGCACCACGACGTCACGGCCCAGGCCGTGGCCGAGGTGGTGGCGCGGTGGACCGGCATTCCCGTCGGCCGCATGCTGTCCAGCGAGATCGAGACGGTGCTGGGCCTGGAGGGGCGCCTGGGCCAGCGGGTGGTGGGCCAGGACGACGCCCTGCACCTGATCGCCGACGTGCTGCACACCGCCCGCGCCGGCATCGCCGACCCGCGCAAACCGCCGGCCATCTTCCTGCTGGCCGGTCCCAGCGGCGTGGGCAAGACGGAAACGGCCCTGGCGCTCGCCGACATGATGTATGGCGGGGAACAGAGCCTGACCGTCATCAACATGTCGGAGTTCAAGGAGGAGCATAAGGTGTCCCTCCTCATGGGATCCCCGCCCGGCTATGTCGGCTATGGCGAGGGCGGCATCCTGACGGAGGCGGTGCGCCGCCGGCCCTACGGCGTGCTGCTGCTGGATGAGATGGAAAAGGCGCACCCCGGGGTCCAGGACATCTTCTACCAGGTGTTCGACAAGGGCGTGCTGCGGGATGGCGAAGGCCGCGACATCGACTTCCGCAACACCACCATCCTGATGGCGTCCAACGCCGGCTCGGATCTGCTGACCGCCCTGGCGGCGGACCGCGAGACGCTGCCCGACCTGGCGGGCCTGTCGGCGGCGCTGCACCCGGAACTGCTGAAGCACTACAAGGCCGCCTTCCTGGGCCGCGTCACGGTGGTGCCCTACCTGCCGCTGACGGCGGAGCGCCTGCGCGACATCGTCGGCCTGCAACTGGGCCGTCTGCGCCAGCGGGTGGAGCAGACCTACGGCGCCACCCTGACGGTGTCGCCCGCGGTGGTGGAGCGGCTGGTGGCGCGCTGCGGCGAAAGCGACGTCGGCGCCCGGGCCATCGACCACGTGCTGTCACGCAGCCTGATGCCGGCGCTGTCCAAGCGCCTTCTGGAAACCCTGGCCGCCCGGCGCACCGTCGCCGCCGCGACCGTGGATTGGGATGACGAGGCCGGGGATTTCCGGATCGACATCCAGACGGTGCCACTGGCCGAAAGGCCGATGGTGGAGTCCGCGGCGGAATAAGGGCCGCCAAGGCCCAGCCCGGACCCAAGCCGCTTGGGGTCACCCGGCGCACCGTACCTACCGCACCGGCCGCTGGCCGCCCGCCAGTCCGGTGCACCGACGCAAGACCGCGTTCAACCTGTCCATGAAGTGAGGAGAACTAAAGAATGCCCATTTACCTGCAGATCGACGGCATCTCCGGCGACGCCACCCAGCAGAACCATCAGCAGTGGACCGACATCAAGACCCTGCAGTGGGGTGTGACCCGGTCCATGAACACCCTGGCCGGCGCCACCGCCAACCGTGAAGGGTCCGAGCCGTCGGTGCGCGAAGTCGTCCTGACCAAGACCAGCGACAGCTCCTCCGTGAAGCTGTTTTCCCAGGCCTGCAGCGGCCGCACGGGCGTGACCGCCAAGATCCACATCGTCACCGCCGGCAACCCGGGTGACACCTACATCGAGTTCACCCTGACCAACACCCTGATCTCGTCCTACAACATTTCCGCGTCCAGCGACCGTCCGGAAGAGCAGATCGTGCTGAACTTCACCAAGGTGGAGATGAAGTACACCCCGTACGACAGCCAGCACAACCCGCAGTCCCCGATCATCGCCTCCTACGACCTGGCCACCACCAAGTCGGCTTGATCGATCAAAGGTGTCCGGGGGGATGGCGCCTGCTGTCCCTCCGGCTTCTTGTCCGTCGGCCATATCCTAGGGACTGCCGCCGTCGCTCTATACGATTACCGCCGTAATTGATGGGAGAAGCGCCATGACCATCGCCTTGGATAGCGATTGGGGGCCCTATAAAAACGCAAACGAGGCTTCCGCCTATCTTATCCCTTACATCAATCGGGTATGTGGACCGGACGTTGGGATTACGTGGGCTACGGGTGATGCTATTTACCCATTGCGTGCACCGACTTGGGATAGTGGCGGCTTCGGTGACAATGTTGTGTTTCAGTGGAACCATATTCCTGCTGCGTTTCCTAAACATCCGCCCCCCACGGATTTTTGGCATAAGGTGAAAGCTTTCATTGATCAATGCATGGAGGCGCAGGGGCAGGCCGCCATTGCGCAGGGGCAAGCGAATCTGGCGATGGCCCAGGCCATGGCTAATATATTCAACAGTATTCCCCACAAAGATGATGCCTTTGGCGTTACATTGGACATTATTTGTTTCGCAGCGACAATCGCGTTGCTGCCTACTGGCTTAGGTGAGCTGGGTGTTTTGGCTTTTATTGGCGGTTCCTTTCTTCTGGCTGCCGATAGCACCATTTATGGGATGGAACTAGCCGGTGATGAAGAGGGCGCAAATGCCGTGCGGGAACGGACGGAAAAAATGCGTATTGTTGCTACGGTGATGACCTTACCAGATCTTTTTAAAAATGGCTGGATCGCTCTGAAAGAAATACGAGAAGCGAGTCAGCTGATACGTGCTGATATGAATACTGCGCGTGCAGCTGAGTCTTTGGGTGCACGCACTACAAGCGTCGCCCGTGCTGAAAGATATGCGCAAGTTGCAGAGCGCGCCCACCTTAGATCACAGCTCCGGGCTCAACAAATTCGCGCAGGTGTTACGCTGGATATTATGCCGCGCATAGCGGGGGCGGGATCGGCGGTGATAATAGGTCGGGAGGAGATCGAAACGGAATCATCAGTTTTGCACCAAATTGCGCATCGTCTCAAAATGCATACCGTCGCGGTGAAGAAACAATGACACTGAACTCCCCAGGCTTGGAAGTCCGTCGACCATCACCTGGATATCTTCTTAACCTGTCCCTTGCATCTGCAGGTTTGGCCGGCTTGTCGGTCAGCCTTGGGGGTTCTCTGGCTATTATAAAACACGCCGATGCCATAGCCGTTTACGGAGATGTAACGCCTTATGTTTTTGTCTTCGCCTTATCGATAGGGTACCTGTATCGGCTTATATTTTATTCACGTGTTCAGCCGGCCATTCAAAATCTGGTTCGTTGCTTCTTAACAGCAATCTTTTCGATAGAGCTAATAGGTTTCTGCGCTGCCTTAGCTGCGTTCTATCTGCAATGGTCAACATTTCCGCCTCCGGATGTAGGCGATCGGATTCTAGTAACGACATTTACTGTTTTCACTGTTGTCTGCCAGATTGGCACGGTGCTTTGGCTGCTGCGCTACCGCAAGGAATAGCGCGGCGCCAACGCCGCACACGCAGACACGTCCTCAGGTCAGGAAGAATTGGCGCTGGAAAGCGAACATGTCCTTCAGGGTGCAGTATTCCGGCGCCCCCAGCAGGATCAGGGGGCTGGCGTCCCGCAGCCGGGCCTTCCACGCCCGCAGGGCAGCGCGGAAGTCCTGGTCCTCCGCCGCCGTCAGCCAATCGACCTGATAGGCGATGGTGATGTGGAAGCGATAGCGGTCATGGCCGGGCGCGCGGATGTCCAGGCAGGTGGACAGACGGTCCCGCAGTATGCGCAGCTTGCGATCCTCGGCCGCGTCAGCCGGCAGCAGGTGCATGGTCAGCGGGCCCTCGCCGGGGGCGGGTTCCGCTGGGTCCACTTTCATGCGCAGCGGCAGGTCGCAGTCCAGCGCGAAGGCGCGCAGCCGGTCCCCCAGCAGGTGGTCGCAGTCCACCATGGGGGCGTCCAGCGGGACGGTGCTGGGCCATAGCCCAGGCTTGCGTTCCACATCGTTGGCGCCGCCGAAAACGGTCATGTGATAGCTGGAGGGCGGCAGCAAGGTGATCTTGCGACTGAAGGCGTGGGCCGGCGCCTCACGATAGATGTCCAGCAGGGCACCGAAGGCCGCGGCGTTTTCCCCCTGCTGCGGCAGATGGCAGATGATGGTGTTGCCCAGGAAGGGCTTCACCCGGCCATCGGGCCAGAACTTGCGGCCCACATCGGGCGGACGGGCGGGGCGGGCCGGCCCGTCGCCGGCCGGTTGCGCCCGCGCCGGCGCAGCCAGCAGGCTGGTGCCCAGGACGCCCAGCAGAGCGCGGCGAACGGTATCGGGCTTGGACATCGATGGCCTTGGTTCTCTGAATTGATGAGGAGTGTCAGAAGCGCAGGGCCGCGCCCAGCATGACGGTGGGGGCGAAGCCGATATATTGCCGCCCCAGTTCCAGGTCGCGGCCGTCGTTTTCCCGCACGTTCTCGCCGGTCAGGTTCTGCACGGTGACGCTGACTGACAGCATGCGGCTGACGTCATAGGACAACTGCAGGTCCAAGCGATCCGCCGGCATGTAGTCGCGATTCTGGTAATAGACGGCCGCACCGGTGAGGTTGGAGTAGCGGTCGTCCCACATCCTGCCGGTATGGTTCCAGGCGATGCGGCCGTGCAGCTTTTCGCCCTCATAGTAGAGCGAGACGTTGAAGACGCGGTTGGCCTGCTGCGGCAGCTCATGCCGGTCCACCACCGTGCCGTCACCCAGGATGATGGGGAAGCTGGTCCACGAGATCATGCCATTGGCGGCGATGCCGAAACCGGAAAAGGGCTCCGGCAGGAAATCGAAGTCGTGGATGACATTGAACTCCAGGCCCTTGACGGTGGCGTCATGCGGGGAGTTGCGCGCCTCCGAGACATTCACCGGGGCGTTCACGCCGTTCACCGGCAGCGTTTCCGTCTGGGTGAAGGTGAAGATCTCATGATGGATGGTCTTGTAGTAGCCGCCCAGCGAGACCAACCCCCGGCCGTGGTCCAGATACCATTCCTCCGCGATATCGATGTTGTCCGACAGGCGGGGCTTCAGGTCCGGGTTGCCCTGGGACAGGGTGTAAATGGCGCTGGTGGTGGAGAGTGAGCCGCCGTGGGTGGCCTGGTCGGAATAGCGGGGCCGCCCCAGGGTCCGGCTATAGGCCAGGCGCAACTGGCTGTCATCGCTCGTATGGACCATCCCCGTGACCGAGGGCAGGGGGGTGGTGTAGCTCTTGTCCGACGTCGCCGGTCCAATGACGCCATTGGTCTTCACGTAGCCGTCGGAGGTGAAGCGCGTGCCCTCCACCCGGGCGCCCGCCTGCACCCGTCCCCAATCGGCGGTATAGGCCAGCAGCCCATAGCCGGCGTAAATATCCTCGCTCACCCGGTAATCGCCGCCCAGGGCCGAGGCGGTGTCGCTGGTCTGCGCGGCGGAGCCGGCATAGGCGGCGGCCACCTTGGCATAGCTGCGCCAGAAGGCTTGGTCCGCCAAGGCTTGGCTGATCAGGGGGATGCCGCCATCGTTGCAGGTATAGCCGCAGGTGTACTGGCCGGCGAAGGCGTCGGCCAGGGTATAGCCGCCGGCGTTGTAGGTGGTCTGCGTCAGGCTGTTGTCCTGCCGTGTGCCCATCCATTTCGCGCCCACCTTGAAGCCCAGGCCCCGGTCTTCCGGTCCGACGTGGCGGGATAGGCTGGCCTGGATGTCGAAGACGTTCTCGGCCAGTTGATAGTCCTGGAACTGGCGGTAGTTCTGGTTATAGAGCGCCCAGTTGTGGGCCTTGCCGCCGTCCACGGCGGTAAACAGCGGCGCGTCGCCGCTGGTGTCGTAGGTGAAGGCCAAATTGCTCTGCGTGAAGCGATCGAAGATCTGCGGGTTGTCCAGCAGGGCGCGGGACCAGCTGCCGCCCAGATCGGCGACCAGGTCGCCGGCGAAGGTGTAGCTGGCGCCGCTGTTCACGCCCCAAAGCTTACGCGTGAAGTTGAGGTTGGCCCTCTGGGCGTACTGGTTGACCGACGACAGAGTGCCGCTGGTTTCCGTCTGGCCGCTGTCGGTGGCGCCGGTGTTGACCGCGGCGTTCAGGTCGTTCCGCACCGCCGTCTCATGCTGGTAGTAATAGAAGGATGATAGGTGGGTGCTCAGTTGCGGGTTGGGCTTCCAATCCAGGCGGGCGCTGGTGCCCAGGCGCCGGCGGTCATCCTGGTAGTTGTACCAGAGGCGCCCGGCCGGTACGGCGATGCCATTGCCGCCATAGGCCGTCGTCGCCGGCTTGCCGTTGGCTTGGTACCAGTTGGTGGCTGCCGCCGTCTCCTCCTGGGGAACGAAGATATCCCGCTCCCAATAGCTGGCCGATACCAGCAGGCCGAACTGGTCATCGCGGCCGAACTGCCAGGAGGAGCGCACCTGCCCCTCGCCCGCCGGGGTACGCCCGCCAGCATCGTCGCGCTGCAGGTTGTAGCCGCCCTTGGCCGAAACCACCGTGGTGCCGTCGGGGAAGTCGAAGGCGCTGGGCGTCACCAGGTTGACGACGCCGCCGACCGCATGCCCATCCAGGTCGGGGGAGCCGGACTTGTACACCTCCATCCGTTGCGCCAGGTTGGACGGCAGGGTTTCCATGTAGACCTGCCGGCCGCCGCTGTCCGGGGTGGCGAAGGTGAAGCCGTCGATGGTCACGGTGTCGTAGTTGGCGTCGAACCCCCGGATGGTGACGAAGCGCGGCTCCCCCTGATAAATCAGCACGTTGATGCCGGCCACGCGCTTCAGGGCGTCGGCCACGTTGAAATCGGGCAGGGTCCCCGTCTCATCCGCCGAGACCGCGTCCAACACCTGCACCGCGTCGCGCTTGACCGCCGTGGCGCGCAGGTTGGACGTGCGCTGGCCGGTGACGGTGATCTCCTGCAAGTCGTCATCCCCGCCGGCCGTCTGGGCAAGCGCAGGCGCCGGGCGCAGCGCCACCAGGGCGCACCCGGTCAGCAAAGCAAGACGGCAGACGGTCGAAAAGCGGTGTGTGGTCATGATGGTGCTCCCCCGATGGCTCGGATGGATAAATAACTCACTGTGAGTTACTATTGCTCTGAGGATTTATGATGTTTTCATGACGTGCCTTCTGGCGCGGACCTCAAAAGAAGTGATGCAGGAACGGCAGGGTGGCGGCCCCCAGCGCCGCGCCGTCGCCTCCCGTGCGCGAGGCCACCAGGGTGGGAAAGCGGCGGTCCTGGTCCCGCACCGGCACGGAATAGAAGCGGGCGCGCTCGATCAGGCGTAGGGTCAAGGCGGCGGGAATGCGACCGCCGATAACGATGGCATCGGGATCAAGGACGGCGGCGGCGGCGGAAAGGATGGCGGACACACCCTCCCCGGTGCGGGCCAGCCACGTCTCCACGGCCGGCCATTCCAGATCGAAGGCCTGGACCAAGGCACCGACGGAGGGGAAGGGGCGGCCAGCACCCGGCTGGGCATTCACCAGGTCCAGCAGCAGACGCAGGGTAGGACGGTCGGGCCGGCTCGAGGGCGGCAGGGTGCCGGTGAATTCCCCGGCGTTGCCGTTGCGCCCCCGCCAGGGCCTGCCGTCCAGCACAATGCCGCCGCCCAGGCCGGAGGCGATGTGGATGTAGGCGAAGCTGCGGTGATGCTGGCCGGCGCCGTAGACGCTTTCGCCTGCGGCGGCGGCGCTGCCGTCATTCTCGATCCACACCGGCAGTCCCAGGGCCGCGCCCAGATGGGCCTCAAGGTCGGTCAGCGCCCAGTCGTTCATGACCAGGGGCGCGTTCACCGCCCCCCGGCTGTCGACGAAAAAGCCGGGAATGGCCACGCCCACGCCTACCAGCCGGGAGCGGTCGAACCCCCCGGCGCCGGACAGATCTTTCAGGATGCTGCCCAGATGGCTGGTGACGCGGCCGCGGTCGGTGGTGTCGAACAATTCCTCGTGCGTGGCCCTGACGCGGCCCGACAGGTCGATCACCACCGCGGACAGGGCGTCGTCCATGATGGAGACGCCGACGGAAAAGGCGGCGTCGCGGGCGATTTCTATGGGCAGGCTGGGCTGTCCTGGTCCCGATGGCACCTTGGGACCGCCCACCACCAGGTCGCGCTCCATCAGGGCCGCGACCAGCCGCACGATGGATTGCAGGGTAAGGCCGGTTTCCCGGGCCAGGTCGGCCCGGGAGATGGGCCCCTTTTCGCGGATGAGACGAAGCAGGCGCCGCTCATTGGCGGAACAGAAGCCCTCCGGGGCGCCGGTGGCGGGGGCGCCCCGTCCGGCGGCGGCCGGCGTCGACACATTATCCATGAAACTGCTCATTCACGCGGGGGTAACCTCGCGCTCTTATCTCAGGATGACGCGCAGGACGCACCCCTCTTTCAGCTAAAGGCCCCCCAAGCCGGATCGGACCGGCTGATGCCACCGGTTTCGATATGGCCGGCCAGGCGCCAGCGCAGTTCCCCTCCCGTCCCCGTGAGGCCCAGCGTGGCGTCGTACCAGCCATCGCTGGCGGCTGTGCGCCAGGACAGCGGGTGCCGTTCCCCCGCCGCCACCGTCGCCGTCACGCTGGTCGCGCCATAGGCGCCGTCGTCAAGGCGCAGACGCAAGACCTCGCCGCCCTGGTTTTCCACCGCCAAGGCCAAGGTCTGGTCCGCGCCTTCGGCCGTCGCCGACAGTGCCAGCCGGCCGATCAGGTCGGCGCTGGCCATCAGGTGGCGCAGGAAGCCGTTCGGCCCCAGCACCAGGACATCGCACCCCTGGATATCGTGTAGCGGTAGGGGTGCTGACAGGCTGGTGCCGGCGGCCAGGGTGTGGCGCGCCGGGTTGATGCCGGGCGCCAGCCGGTCGAATACATGGAAGACCGCGCCCGTCCGGCCGCGGTTGTGGAAGGCCAGGGCCGGCCGGCCATCCGCGCCCGTCACCAGGTCCACCGCCAGGTCATAGGGGGTGGGACGCGCTAGGCGCTGCCCGGGTTCCTGGGGCAGGGGGGCGTCATGACGCACGGGGGTGGGGTCCGGCTTGTGCGCCTGGGCCTCGACCATGGCGCGATAGCCGCGCGTGTCGGGCAGCGCCGTCACCGGGGCCTGGGGCGGCCGCGCGAAGTCGAAGGCGCTGGTCAGGTCACCGCAGACCGCCCGGCGCCACGGGCTGATGTTGGGCTCCGCCACCCCGAACCGCGCTTCCAAGAAGCGCAGGACGGAGGTGTGGTCGAACACCTCGGAACAGACGGCACCGCCGGTCGTCCAGGGCGAGACGACGATCATGGGTACGCGGGCGCCCAGGCCGAAGGGCTGTCCGTCGCCGGCGTTGATCGCGCCGGTCAAGTCCACGTTGGACAGGCCGCCGGCCGGCGCCGTCGGCGGGGCCGGTGGCAGCACATGGTCGAAAAAGCCGTCGTTCTCGTCATACAGAACGAACAGGGCGGTATGGCGCCAGGTCTCCGGATTGGCGGTCAGCGCCTCCAACACCGTGGCGATGTAGGCGGCGCCGTCCAGCGGGGCGTAGCGCGGATGTTCGGAATGGTTGTGTGGCGGCATCAGCCAGGAGACGGCGGGCAGGCGGCCCGCCTTGGCATCGGCGGCGAAGACGCTGGGCGGGCGGCGGGTCATCGCCTTGGCGTGCAGCGGCGACCCCACCGGGGCATGGGCGAACTGCGTGAAGAAACGCAGGGAATTGAAGCAACTGACACCATCATTCTCATCCACCGCCGGACGATGACGCGGCCGGATCATGTCCTGGACGTCGATGGTGAAGGGGCCGTCCGCGTCCACCCCCTGATAGACGCACCAGGAGATCCCGGCCTGTTCCAGGCGCTCCGGGTACGTGGTCCAGGAAAAGGCCGGGCCGTTCAACGGCTGGAAATCGGGCCCCTCCGCCGGCTGCTTCAGCACCGGGCCGCCCGCCAAGCCCAAGGGATCGGTGGTGCCGGTCATGAGGTGGATGCGGTTGGGATTGGTGGCGCTGGGGGTGGAGCAGAAGAAGGCGTCGCAGATGGTGAAGGCGTCGGCTAGCGCGCAGTGGAAGGGGATGTCGGCGCGGGTGTAATGCGCCATGGTCAACGCGCCCTTGGCTGGCACCCAATTGTCGTTGCGCCCGCCATTCCAGGCGGCGTGCCCGTCCACCCAGGAATGGGGCAGCGAGGCGATGTTCTGGGCAGCGGTTGACGCGCCGTCCAGGGGGAAGGGGCGCACATGGCCGCCCTTGCCGTCCGCCTGGCGCCAGATGTCGCCATTGCTGCCGGGCGCCGTCGCCCGGTCGTGAAAGCCGCGCACGCCGCGCAGCGTGCCGAAGTAATGGTCGAACGACCGGTTTTCCTGCATCAGGATGACGACATGGCGGATGTCCGCCAGGCTGCCGCTTCCAGCCGGTGGCGATAGGGCCAGGGCGCGGCGGATGGGGGCCAGCAGGGCGGCGGCGCCAGCGGCGGAGAGGAGTTGGCGTCGGGTGGGCCGCACGGGGAATCTCGCGTCGAAGAGGGAAAGAAGCCCCGGGGGTGGTCGCCCCCGGGGATGACGGACGGTCACAGGTCGGGCGTGAAACGCACCCCCACCCAGAACACCGTGGGGACGGAATAGCTGTCCTTCAGCAGGTTCTGGTTGGGGCCCACCAGGCTGGTCAGGCGGCTGTGGGTCAGGTTGCTGGCCTCGCCGAACACGGTGACGCTGTCGCGCACCTTGTAGCTGGCCTGCAAGTCCAACTGCTCACGCGGGGCCCAGTACAGGTCCTGCCAGGCGATGTCGGGCACGATGGAGCGCAGGGCCTTGCCCTGGCGGTTATAGGCCAGTCGGACCTCGAAATCGCTGTCGCTATAGAACACCTGGACGTTGCGCGTCTGGTTGGGCTGGCCCACCAGGCGGCTCAAGGTGCGGGTGGCGCCGCTGGACTGCACCACCGACAGCTCGCCTTGCATGAACGACCAGTTGCCGCTGACGCCGAAGTCGCGCAGCCACGGATGGATCCATTCCAGTGAGTTGACGATGGCGTTCAGCTCCACACCCCGGATGGAGGCGTTGCTGGCGTTCTGCGGGGTGGAGACCACGGCGTTGCTGTAGGTCACACCCTGATAGGTGTAGCCGATGGAGCTGGCCGTGAAAATCTCGTCCTTGATGTCCTTGTTGAACAAGGCCAGCGACAACAGGCCGCCGCCCTCGTTGGGCAGCTTGTAGTCGAAGGCCAGGTCGACGTTGGTGGACAGGCGCGGCTTGATGTTCGGATTGCCGATGGTGACGGACACGCCGGTGGCGTTGGGATTGCCCAGGTCCGAGGCGTTGGTGAAGCTGATCGAGGTGCGGGCGGCATAGCTGTCATAGCTGGGACGGCCGATGGTCTGGCTGGCGCCCACGCGGACGTCCATGTCACGGCTGATGTCGTAGCTGGCCAGGGCCGAGGGCAGCAGGTAGTCGTAGCTGGAGCTGGTCTTCAGATTCGTCCACGCGCCGGAAACCTTGGCCCGGCTGATGGTGTCCTGGTCGGTGCTGTCGTTATGCAGCCCCACCTGGGCATGGAAATCGTCCAGGGCGTAGGCGACGGTGGCATAGGCGCCCACCGTCTGTTCCGTGTGCTTGAAGTTGTCCTGGTTGTTGAAGGACGACTGGTCCGTCAGGTTGAACCAGGACGGGTTGGCGTTGAACGCGGCCCAGGCCTTGGTCGGGTCGATGGTCAGCAGGTTCAGGCCCTGGGAGTATTTCATGGGCGCGCCGGCCGGGCCGGCGGCGTTGATCAGCAGCAGGCTGCCGGCGGTGTTGTTCGGCTCCCAATCATTGCGCCAGACGTTGTAGTCGGGGCGGTCGTCGGTGAAGCTGGCGCCCACGGCGAAGCCCAGGCCCTGGTCCTTGGGGCCCATGTTGTAGCGATAGTCGGCCCGAGTGTTCTTGATGTCGTCATCGGCCGAGCGCTTGGCGTCGCGCCAGTACAGCCCGCTGTAGTTCGACAGGTTGTAGTAGGCGCTGGGCGCCATGGCGAACTGCTGGTTCAACTGGCTGGTGTCGTAGGTGAAGCCATAGGCGGGCTTGGCCGCGTTGGCGCTGATCGCCCCGGCGGAACCGGGGGCGGGATAGCTCAACCCCGTCATATACTTCACCATGTCGAACGGCTCGCGGTAGGTCGACCGCGAAATGTCGCCGCGCACCGACAGCACCTGGTTGTTGGCCGGCCGCCAATCCAGCCCCGCTTGCGCCAGGTTGGTGGTGGTGATGATGTTGGAATGCTCGAAGCCCACCTCGACATCGCCGCCGGGATAGCTGCCCGAGGTGGGGGTCTGGTTGTAGACGGTGCCGGTGTTGCGGGGATCGAGGATGACCTCGTTCCGCTCCATGGTGTCGACGAAGCGATAGTGGCCCAGCGTCAGGAAGCCATAAAGCGAGTCCGTGGGTTGTGCTTCCAGCTTGGTGGTCGCGCCCACGCGCTGGCGGCTGTCTTCCACGTACCAGTACTTGTCCTGCTGCGGTACGGCGATGCCGTTGCCCAGGTTGTTGTTTTTCTGCAGGACGCCGGCGCTGTTGTAGAAGTTGTAGTGGACGGTGTCCGTCGTCATGTGGGTGTCGGTGAAGCTGTCCAGCTTCTGGTAATTGGCCGACACCACCACGCCGAACATGTGGTCGGGGCCGAAGGTCATGCTGCCCGTGCCGCTGATGCGCCGACCCAGCGGGTCCTGGCTGCGTGGCTGGCCATGGTCGTTGGCCATGCCCAGCGCGCCCTCCGCCGTGAAGAAGGGGCGGCCGCCATTGTCGAAGGCGCTGCGCGTCTTCAGGTTGATGGCGCCGCCGACGGCGTTGGGGTCGAGATCGGCGGTGAAGGTCTTGGTGACCTGCAGTTCGCTGATCATGGAGGTGGGCAGGATGTCCAGGCGCACGCCGCGCCCCATGGAGCCCAGGTTGCCGTTGGGCGTGCCGGGGCTGGCGATGGGCACACCGTCGATGGTCACGTTGTTGTAGGCGGGGCCCAGGCCGCGGATGACGGGCGTCGCCGCCTCGTCGCGCGGGTGTTCGTTGTCGGTGGCCGGCAGGACGGACAGGCCGGGCACGCGGCGCAGCGCCTCGACGATGGTGCGGTCCGGCAGGGCCTGGGCATCGTCGGCGCTGATGACGTCGGTGACGCCGGGGGTGTTCAGCTTGGCGTCGATCGCCTTGGCGTTCGACCGCCGAACGCCGGTGACGATGATCTCCTCCATACCCCCGGCTTCGGTGTTAGCCGGCGCGGCGGTGGTTGAGTCGGCCGCCGTTGGCGCATCCGCCGGCTGCGCCCAGACCGTCACCGCCTGCAACAGCCCCCAGGACACCGCGGTACCCATCAAGGCGCGCTTACGCCGCCCCTCACAGAGCATGATCCCCAACTTCATTTTCTCCCCCGGCCTTTGCGGCCCTTGAACCGTGGAGGTGGCTAGCCACGGGCGCCCTTAGCGCAGTTGAATTATGCAACATGCATACTATACGGAACGTATGAAATCTATACGGAATGTATGACGCCTTGATGACGGGGGCCGCTTATGTCTCTATGGCGATGTCATCCCTTGCCGCTGGTTGTTTGTTTCCATGCAGACTTTGTCCGACCTTGATCCCGCCCTGCCCGTTGTCTCCGTCGCCCGCCCGGTCAGCGACGGCGGGCGGCGCCTGCTCGACCTCGTGTTCAAAAGCGGCGGGCTGAGCCAGGCGGAACTGACGCGATCGCTGGACTTGTCGCAGCCCACGGTGACGCGGCTGCTGCAGGGTTTTCACCAGGATGGCTTGGTGCGTCTGTCCGCCCGGCAGGCGGACCGGCCCGGTCATCCCAGCGTCCATGTCAGCCTGAATCCGGATTTCGCCTATGCCCTGGGCGTCTCCATGCTGGGCGACGCCCTGTCCATGACCCTCATGGACTTTGCCGGAACGGTACGGGGCCAGCGGCGGGCCGCCATGCCCACCATGACGCGGCCGGTGGTGCTGGAGAAACTGCGCACTTTCATGCGCGAGCTGACGGATGAGGCCGGCATCGATTCCCGGCGCGTGGTCGGCATGGGGGTGGGCATCTCCGGCTTCTATGTCGGGCAGGGCCAGCTGTTCAATCCGCCCGTCTATCTGGACGATTGGGCCTTGGTGGAGATCGAACCCATCCTGGAGGAGGCGCTGCGCCTGCCGGTGCGGGTGGACAACGACGGCACGGTGGCCGCCATAGGCGAGAACCTGTTCGGTGTCGGCCGCCGCTGCCGGAATTTCGCCTATCTGCACCTGACCAACGGTTTCGGCGGCGGCATCATCGCCGATGGCAAGCCCTTCCGCGGGCAACACGGCAACGCTGGCGAGTTCGGCGGCGTGTGGACCCTGGCGGGCGTCACCTACACCAATCTCGATCTGCTGCAGACCTGCCTGAGGGAGCATGGCCATGCCTTCGCCACGGTGGAGGACATGGTGCAGGCCATCGACATCAGTTGGCCCGGCGTTTCGCAATGGCTGGACCATGCCAAGCATTCCTTCGGCGTGCTGTGCGGCCTGCTGGCCTACAGCATCGATCCCGGCATGATCGTCATCGGCGGCCGGCTGCCGCCCTCCATCGCCCAGGCCCTGGTCGAGCAGATCGTCGTGCCGCAGCAGAACCACCGCCGCGACCGGCCGCCGCCCTCGCCCAAGGTGGTCGTGGCGGAGGCGCCCGGGGATCCGGTGGCCTTGGGGGCCGCCGTCACGCCGCTGCGCAACGCCTTTTTTGTGTAAGCAGCCCCCAGGCCACCGGCAGGGGCCCGACACATCCCTGTAACCTGGCGGGGATAGTGTGCCGGCGGAACGATGCTGGGGGCATGGCCGATGGCCAGCGGGGCGATAGCCTGGAACGGGGGATGGGCGGCGCTATGGCGGACGCCCCTGTGGCGGGCCTATGGCGTCGGCCATTACGGCAAAAGCCTGGTCTGGTACAGCAGCGAATTGCTGTTCGCCTACTTCCTGACCGAGGCGT
Source organism: Nitrospirillum goiasense (assembly GCF_034427435.1). Lineage (NCBI taxonomy): Bacteria > Pseudomonadati > Pseudomonadota > Alphaproteobacteria > Rhodospirillales > Azospirillaceae > Nitrospirillum > Nitrospirillum goiasense. Next base: position 218,093 of record NZ_JAXQNP010000001.1, read on the forward strand.
GCGGCTTGCCGCCGCGCGCCATGGGCATGGTCCTGGCCGTGTCACTGGTGATCAACGGCGCCACCGACATGGCGATGGGCCACCTGCTGCGGCGGCTGGCGGGGACCATCTCCACCGCCGCCCGTCTGCATTTCATGGGCAGCGTCCTGGCGGGGGCGGCCCTGCTGCTGTTCCTGGCCACGGGCCTGGTGCCGGAGGCCTGGCGCCTGGGCTACGCCCTGGTGACGGGGCTGGTGTTCCGCCTGGCCTACGCGCTGTACGACGTGCCGCAGAACGCCGTCCTGGGCATGATCGCCAGCGACAGGGTCCGCACCACCGTTTCAGCCTTACGCTTCGTCGGTGCCGGCTTGGCCACCCTGTCCATCGCGGTCACCGCGCCTGTCCTTCTGACTGGCGGCGCGACGGACAAGGCGCGGGCCTTCACCCTCTACGCCTTGGTGTTGTGGAGCCTTGGCATGGTGAGCGCCGGCTGGTTCTGGCGCGCGGCGCGGGGGGGCACGGCGCCCGAGGGGACGCCCCGGTCCCCCGAGGGGGCGACGCGGCGCCCGTCATTGCCCCTGCGCCTGCCTATGGGTTTGATCAGTGTCCTGGCCGCCGAGTGCGGCCTGGCGGCCTGCGCCTCGGTGTTCACCCGGCTGGAGCCTTATTTCGCCGCCACCGTCCTGACCTCCTCCCTGGCGCGGGGAACGGTCATGGCCTGTGTCGCCCTGGGCGGCCTGGCGGGCCAGCCGCTCTGGACCACGGTGGTGGAGCGCACCACGCCGTCGGCGGCCTTCCGTGCCTCCGGCGCCATGGCCATCACCGGGGCCCTGACCTTCCTGCTGTTCGGCGCGCACAGCCTGGTCCTGACGGCCGCCGCCGCCCTTCTCCTGGGGGCGGGCCTGGGGGGCTTGAGCATGCTGCTCTGGGCCGCCGCCGGGGCCTGCGCCGCTGCCCCCACGATGTCCGGCCGGCATTTGGCGCCTACGCAGGTTTTCGGGCTGCTGACCTTGTGCATCAAGGCGGGATGCGCCGTCGCCATCCTGGTGGTCAGCGAGATCCTGGTGTGGCGGGCGGGTGACCGTCAGGCCGTCGTTTCCGCCCTGGGCCTGATCGTGCCGATGGCTGTCATGCCGTCGCTGGGGGCGGTCCTCTGCCTCATGCTGACGCCCCGCCTGCGGCTATCCTGATCCGGTCATCTGTGGAACGCAAATTCCAAAAACATAAAATATGGAATTGACGTTGCGAGGCTGGAGATCCCCCGTTAGCATCCCGTCCTGGCGGTGCTGAACACCGCTTGCGGAACGGTGGGGGAGGGGGCTTTGGCGGGACGGGGTGTCAGTCGGCGTCAAATGCTGAAGGCGGGCGCCGCCGCGGTCGTCTCCACGGTGACCCCTGTTCCTGTCATGGGGGCTGGCCTGTCACCGTTGCCGCGCCCTGGGGCGACAGCCCCGGCTTCTGCGCGCCAGGTGCTGCTGCTGGACCAGGGCTGGCGCTTTTTCGAGGGCGACATTCCGTTCCCGGACATCCTGGGCCAGGATGAGTCCTACGACAACGCCAAGGCGGGCAAGGCCTGGGGGGCGGCGGCCCCCGAGTTCGATGATTCCGACTGGGCCGCTGTCCAGGTGCCCCATGACTTCGTCAGCTTCCAGCCCATCCAGCCGGACGCCAACCGGGCCCAGGGCTACCGCCGGCGGGGCATCGCCTGGTACCGCACCGCCCTGCGCTTAGACCCGGCCGACCAGGGCCGCCATATCGAATTGCAGATCGACGGCATCGCCACCCACGCCACCCTCTGGTTCAACGGCACCGTGGTCGAGCGGAACTGGAGCGGTTACAACGGCATCACCATCGACCTGACGCCCTTCGCCACCTTCGGCGACGACCTGAACACCCTGGCCATCCGGGTGGACGCCCACGCCATGGAAGGGTGGTGGTATGAGGGCGGCGGCCTCTATCGCCCCGTCCGCATTGTAAAGCGCGACCCGGTCCACATCGTGACCGACGGCGTCTACGCCCACCCGGTGCCGCAGGGGGACGGCTGGGTGCTGCCGGTGGAGGTTACCGCCTACAACGCCGGCAAGACCGCCGCCGCCATGACCGTGGTCAGCACGCTGGAGGATGCGGAGGGCCGGGTGGTGGCCAGCGGCCAGGCGCCCGTGTCCGTGCCCGCCCTGGACCAGGGCGTCGCCCGCCTGGACTTGGCCGTGGCCAGCCCCCGGCTATGGAGCGTGGAGGCGCCCACCCTTTACCGCGTCCAGACCCGCCTGATGGCGGGGGACCGGTGCGTGGACGCGGTCACCACCCGGTGCGGGTTCCGCACCACGCGCTTCGACAAGGACAAAGGTTTCTTCCTCAACGGCCGGCCGCTGAAGATCAAGGGCGTGTGCGTACACCAGGACCATGCGGGCGTGGGCACCGCCATCCCGGATGGGGTGTGGGACTATCGCATCCGTCGGCTGAAGGATCTGGGCTGCAACGCCATCCGCTGCACCCACAACGCCCCCTCCGCCGTGGTGCTGGATCTGTGCGACCGGTACGGCCTGCTGGTGATGGATGAGAACCGGCAGTTCAACCCGTCGCCCGACACGCTGGCCCAACTGCAATGGATGGTGCGGCGGGATCGCAACCACCCATCGGTCATCCTGTGGTCGGTGTTCAATGAGGAGCCGATGCAGGGTTCCGCCGCCGGTTATGAGATGGTGCGGCGCATGGCCCACGCGGTGAAGGCGCTGGACGCCACCCGCCCGGTGACAGCGGCCATGAACGGCGGCCTGTTCACCCCCGTCAACGTGTCCCAGGCGGTGGACGTGGTAGGCTTCAACTACCAGCAGGACAAGTACGACGCCTTCCACGCCGCCCATCCCGACCTGGCGCTGATGTCCTCCGAAGACACCAGCGCGTTCAGCACCCGCGGCGCCTATGAGACGGACAAGGACAGCCGCACCATCGCCGCCTACGACGACCCGGTGACAGGCTGGAACACCCATCGCGCCGCCTGGAAGGCCATCGCGACACGCGACTTCATCGCCGGCGGCTTCGTCTGGACGGGCTTCGATTATCACGGGGAGCCATCGCCCTGGGGCTGGCCGTCCAACTCCTCCTTCTATGGCATCATGGACCTGTGCGGCTTCGCCAAGGCGGCCTTCCCCATCCACCAGGCCCAATGGGTGACGGACCGGCCCGTGCTGGCGCTGGTGCCCCACTGGACCTGGCCTGGGCGGGAGGGGCAGCCCATCAAGGTGATGGCCTGCGCCAACATGGCGGAGGTGGAGCTGTTCCTGAACGGCCGCTCCCTGGGCCGCCAAGCGGTCGATCCCTATGAGATGAACCACTGGATGGTCCCCTACGCCCCCGGCCGGCTCGAGGCGGTGGGCTATGCCGGGGGCACGGTCACGGCCCGGACCCAGGTGGAGACGACCGGGCCCGCCGTGGCCCTGCGGCTGACGCCGGACCGCGACCGGATGTGGGGCGATGGCCTGGACGCGCAGCCGTTCTCGGTCGAGGCCATCGACGCCCAGGGACGGCCGGTGCCCGTGGCCCAGGATCTCATCACCTTCGCGGTCGAGGGCGGCGACATCATCGGCCTGGGCAATGGTGATCCCAACAGCGCCGCACCGGAGAAGGGGAACCGCCGCGCCCTCTTCAACGGTCTGGCGCAGCTGATCGTGCAGGCGCGGACCGGTGCGCCCGCCCTGACGCTGACCGCCACGGCCGCCGGCCTGAAGCCCGCCCGCGCCCGTGTCGCGGTTGATGCCGCCCCTCCGCCGGCACGGCAGGCGACAACGGGGTCCGACCTGATCCTGGACACTTGGTATGCCGCACCCGTGGCGGCGACCCTGGACGCGGCGTTGGCGTATCGGCAGGCGGATCCCACGGCCTGGGACGATTTCGGCACGCGATGGGCCCACGACCCCCAGGCGACCGACGGCTACACCCTATGCTCCGTGCGCTTCACGCCCCACGCCAAGGTCGGGCGCCAGGGCGGGCGCGTGGTGTTTATCAGCCTGGTCGGCGTTTGCGACATTTACGAAGGCGGCCGCCTGCTGGGCCGCAAGACCACGCCCGCCCCGGGCCGGGTGGAGGTCGCGCTGACCCCCGGCGCCGGCCAGCGGCGCCTGGATGTCCTGTTCCAGACCCCCGCCGGTGCCGCGTTCGGCTTCGACCACAACGTCGTCGTGCGCCAGGCCTGAGCGACGTCGAGTTCGGATTTGTCGGCCGGTGGAGCCTGAGTTTTGCGTATATTGGGGTGACGACATAGACCGGGCAGAAATATGCGCCAAGCGGACGAACCGAGAACATCACGCCGCAACGGCCATAAGGGGCCCTTTGAGCAGGCGGAACCCATCGCCATCAAGCTGGGGTGTCTCAGTCCCGACGCATTGCCCCGGGTTGCTTAAAAAGTTCGCATTAGCGGCTAAAATGCGACCCTAAGGGTGAACCGGGCGGAGCGCGGCTCCACCGGGTGGAAGTGGATGTCATTGACCGGCGCCGCTTCCCCCGGCAGCTGCGAGGGGTAGTAGTAGTCAATCTGGTGGGCGTGACGGTCCAGCAGGTTGAACACGTCCACCTGCAGACTGACGGCGTCGGTCAGTTTGTAGCCCACGCGGGCGTTCACCAGGCTCGTGGCGGGCGACCAGACGCTGCCATCCTCCAGCAACGGCCGGGGTCCGAAATAGCGGAACTGCAACCCCGCCTCCAGACCCGAGGCCCACGGCCCCAGGGCCCCCAGGTCGGTGATGGTGACACCCACCGATGCGTTGATCTTGGAAGCGCCGGGGATGAAGTCGCCCGGGTGGCCATCGATCACGTCGGCCTCGCCCGTGTCGCGGCTGGTGAACCGTGCCCGCGACAGGGCGAAGTCGGCATCGATGATCAGCCAGGGGAATGGGGTGTAGAAGGTACCGATCTCCATCCCCTGCCGCCGGCTGGGCCGGCCGGCGGAGGTTTGGCCGGCGTCGCCGCTGAAGGTCAGCTCGGAATCGATGTCCAGCACGAACAGGCTGAGCGTGGCCTGGAGATGAGGTATCAGGCCGGTGCGCAGGCCCACCTCATACCCAGTGGCGGGGGTCATCAGCGGCGTCTTGTTCTGCGTGGTGATGGCGCCGGACAGGATGGTGCCCAGCGCGTCCACCTTGGTGACGGCCCCCCGCACGTCGTTGCTGTGAAAGCCCCGACCGATGCTGCCGTAGAACTCCGTTTCATCCCAGGGCCCCAGGATAACGTTCAGCTTGGGGCTCAGCAGCCCCTTGGACGCCGTGCCGGAGTTGGCCGTATCGCTGCTGCTGTCGTCGCCATAGAACACATCCTGCCGCAACCCGGCCACAGTGCGCAGCTTGTCCGCCCACTGGGTACGGTTCTCGAGGTAGAGGCCGCCGCTGGCCTCCACCACGTCATCGGCTCGCACCAGGAAGCGTTCCACCCGCTCCGTCGTGCGGGCCAGCACCAGGTTGATGTCGTCCACCCGGGTCTGGAAGCCCACCGTGTTCTGTCCATCCAGGCCGAACCAGTTGGCATAGCGGGTGTAGCCGACCTCCCCGCCATAGATGTGGCGGTGGTCCTTCTGTTCGAACTGGTCGTTGACGGGTGCGGGGAAGTCGATGGAATAGTCGAAGTCATTGAACAGCGTCATGTCATAGCCGATGACATAGGCGCTGGCCTTGATCTGCCGGTCGCCGTCAGTGTCGGCGTAGCGGCCGGATACGCTCCAGCGTGAGGAGCTGCCCCCATCGGTGGGGTCGATGGCGTCGTAGAGGCCGATCAGCCCCTCCTCCACGGCGCGTTCGGGGATCTGGTTGGTGGCGTGGAAATGGTCGCTCATGCCCATGGCGGTGACGGCCCAGCCGTTATCGGCGCTGCCCTGGCTGTAGCGCAGGACGCCGTTCACCTTGTGGAAGTTGTCGGGGATGGTCCACGGCCCATCGACATGGGTGTATTCCCCCGCCACCAGCAGGGTGCCGCCGGCCACCTGCCGGGATGCTGCGGCCATGGCGCGCTGGTCGCCCAGCGTGCCGGCACTGACGCTGGCCAGGTCATGGTCCAGACTGTCCAGATAGTCGATATGCACTGTACCGGCGGTGGCGAAGTCTCCGTCCGCCGCCGTGTAGGTGCCCTTGCCGTAGCGCAGGTCGGCCGCCAGCTCCGGGATGAAGAAATTGAGGTCGGCATAGCCCTGGCCGTGGGCGTGGGTGCGCATGTTGACCGGCATGCCATCCACGCTGATAGCGATGTCTGTGCCGTGGTCCAGGTTGAAGCCGCGCAGGAAGTATTGGTTGGCCTTCCCCTCGCCGCTGTGCTGGGTGACGATCAGGCTTGGCACCGTTTCCAGCAGTTCGCCCACGCGATAGGCGGGCCGCAGATCCAACTGTTCCTTCAGCACCGTGCCCTGGCTGGCTGTGTCGGCGCTGCCGATCAGGCCCTGGGGGCGCAGGCCGATGACGTCGATGACCGAGGTGCCGGCGTCCTGCGTGGGCACACCAGCCCCGGCCGCACCTGAAAAAAACAGTCCCGTCAGTGCCGTGCCGGCCAGCAGCCGGCGCCGCGCCCTTGCCCCATACCCCATTTGCCAATACCCCCCGTTCCCGCCATCATCCCGGCTGTAGCCGGCGGTTAGGCTTATGGACCCTAGCTTAGGCGTGTATGCTGTTTCTTGAGATACGTCATACATACACCAAAAGCTGGGTTGGCGCATGTTTGGGGGACTTCATGCAACGTGTGACGATCAGCGTTTCCGATGAGTTCGCGGCGGAACTGGAGGCTTTCATGGCCCGCTACGGTTATGACAACCGGTCGGAGGCGTTGCGCGACCTGGCACGGACAGGCCTGGGCCAGACAGCGGTGGCGGCCAGCGAGGACGCCAGCGGCCATTGCTATGCCACACTGGCCTATGTCTACGACCACCACACCCGTGATATCCCCCGGCGCCTGACAGAGACGTACCATGGCCGCCACGACCTGACGGTCGCCAACCTGCATGTGCACCTGGACCACGACCATTGCCTGGAGGTAGCCGTACTACGCGGTGCCACGGCGGAGGTCCGCGGCTTCGCCCAGGCCATCATCGCGGAACGCGGCGTGCGCCACGGCCACGTCACTTATGTGCCGGTAGATATCGGCAACGAAACTCACGTTCATGGCCTATCGGGCGCTCAACCGCATACGCATGTTCGCCCAAGAGGTTGAAGGCTTCTTGAAGAGGAGCCTCACCGCGTTTATGCAGAAACGAATTGCCTTTCAGTGTCATTCCGCAATACGATTTTGAATTATTTCCCAAGCGGGCCTGTGTTGTACGGCGGCCTTTCAAAAACGGTCGTTATGTAATCGAGGAGAACACCATGAACCTCGCGGTGGATGCGGACACGGAGCGTTTTGCCCTCCGGCTGGCCAGGCTGCGCGGGGTTTCGGTGGAGCAGGCGGTGGGCGCCGCGGTGCGAGCCGAGTTGGCCCGTGCCGAACGGGCGACCAACGATACGCTGACTTCGGAGCAACGGGCCAAGGTGGAACAGACGATGGCGATGGTCGCGGGTCTACCGCGTCTGTCGGACGCCGGTGAGGACCCGTCTTCATTCTTATATGATGAACACGGCTTGCCCCGCTGAGCCCCCGCCGAGCCATGGTCATCGACACCTCGGCGATTATCGCCATCCTGAATGCCGAGCCCGAAGCGCGGACCTTCGTCACCAAGATGGCGGCGGCGAGTGTCTGCCGGCTTTCCGCCGCCACCTTCATCGAAGCCGGCCTGATCACGCGCCGCGACCCTACCGGCGCGTGCCGGCGAGCACTGGACCAGTTGATCCTGGACTACGCGATCCGGATCGAGCCTGTCAGCGAACGACAGGCCCGGATGGCGCTTGAAGCCCTCGACCGGTTTGGCAAGGGAACCGGCCACCCCGCCAGCCTGAACTATGGCGACGGGTTTTCCTATGCCTTGGCGATGGATACCGGCGAACCTTTGCTGTTCAAGGGTGAGGACTTTCCCGCGACGGACGTGGTGCCGGCATGCTGATCGGCTACGCCCGGGTTTCCAAGGGCGACGACCAGGGCGACGCCCTGCAACTGCGGGCGCTCAAGGAAGCCGGCTGCGGCCGGATCTTCACCGAGGCGATATCCAGCGGCCGTTGGGACCGCCCTGAGCTTCACCGGCTCATCGACCAATTGCGTCCCGGCGATGTGGTGGTGGTGTGGAAACTCGACCGCCTATCCCGATCATTGAAGGACCTTTTGCACCTGATCGACCGGATCACCCGGGCCGACGCGGGATTCCGCAGCTTGACCGAGGCGATCGAGACGACCAGCCCCGCCGGCCGAATGCTGATGCGCATGGTCACCTCCTTCGCGGATTTCGAGCGCGCCATGATTCAGGAACGCACCAGCGCCGGTCTGGCCACGGCCCGGGCGGAAGGACGTGTTGGCGGCCGGCGTAAGAAGCTCGATGCCGCCAAGCGGCGTGAGATCGCCGAGAGCGTGCTATCCGGCCGGAAGACCGGCGCCGAGATGGCCAGGCTCCATCACGTCAGCCAGCCGACGGTGTCGCGCATCGTCGCGGAATACCAGACGGCGTTAACAGCGGGCGGGGCATAGCGGACCATTCCGGCCGCCTTCCGCGACCAGGTGAGATGGTGCCGCGAGAGGTTCTGGCCTTCGCCGCCGACCAACTCGACCTTTCGCCTGACGTCCGTGAGCCGGCCCCCCGGTTCCGATGGGGAACGCGGGGAGCCGGGGATGGACGCGGATCAGCAATGGATGCAGCGGTCCAGCAGCTCATGCAGCAGCGGATCCGACGGCTCCCACTCGCCGATGGCGGGGTGAATCAGGAAGGCCATGCGCGCCGTCAGCCTGTCGGTGTTCATGGCCGACCGGATGGCCGCGCGCTCATAGGACTTCACCGACTGCACCAGGCCGTGGACTTCGTCCGGCAGGGGTTCCAGCGGTTCGGGGATGATGGCGTCGCGGCTGATCTGGCAGGGCGTCTCGATGATATCCCCGTCCGGCAGGTTGGGGATGGCGCCGTCGTTGCGGGTGTTGACGATGATGCGCGCCGGCTTATCGCCGCACAGCGCCGTCATGACGTCCAGCGCGATGCGGTGATAGCCGCTGGCCACGCGGAAGGGATCCTCATCGAACGCCGCGTCCTTATCGAAGGCGGACCCCGCCGACGCCTCCAGCTTCATATAGGAACCGGAGCGGCGGTTGAGGTAGGCGGCATAGGCGGCGACCGCGCCCTCGCCGTCATCGGCGCCCAGCCGGTCCCTCAGGGTGGCGAACAGCTCGTGGTTCAACTGCTCCACCTCCGTGCCCCGGCTGCTGCCCTGGCGCTTCTGGTTTTCCAGCGCGCGGCGGCGGCTGTAGTAGAAGAACAGGTATTCCGTCGGGATCAGCCGCAGGGTGCGGATCATGGCGAAGTCGAACAGCGGGGCGGTGTAGAGCTGTGACAGGATGCTGTCGTCATCCAGAACCCTGTCGGTCACGTCCTCGCCGCGCAGCCGGATGCGGCGGACCCAGCCCAGATGGTTCAGGCCGACATAGTCGCACACCACCTCGTCATGCCGCGCGCCCAGCGCCAGGGTGATGCGGTGCAGCAGTTCGGTGGGCGTGTCGCAGATGCCCACCACCCGCGCGCTGGTGTGGGTGCTGATGGCCTGGGTGATCAGGCCGGCGGGGTTGGTGAAGTTGACGATCCAGCCGTTGGGCGCCAGCCGCTCCACCACCCGCGCCTGCTCCAGCGCCACGGGCACGGTGCGCAGCGCCATGGCGGCCCCAGCCGGTCCCGTCGTTTCCTGGCCGGGATAGCCGTGCTTGATGGCCGCCAGCTCATCCGCCGCGCGCGAAGCGATGCCGCCGACGCGCACGCTGTTCAGGATGAAGTCCGCGCCCTCCACCGCGTCCTCAATGGAGGCGGTCTCGCGGATCTTCAGGCTGCCGCCTTCCTTGGCGACGACGGCGCGGCCCAGGGCGGCGATGACCTTCAGCCGCTCCTGGTCCGGGTCGTACAGCACCATTTCGCGGGCGCCCAGCGCCTCCGCCGCCTCGTTGATGCCGAAGATGACCAGCGGCGTGCGCACGCCGCCGCCGCCGATCATCGCGATCTTACGATCGGTAGGTCTGCTCATAGGTGCTCCATAGTTCCGTTCGGTCGGGGATGCCCCCAGGGCGCCCGCCACACGCGTGGACAGGGCGCCGCAAATACAGGCGCGGCGCAGGCGTTCCAGCAGCGGCGCGCCATCCAGCAGCGCGTCGATGTAGCCCGCGTCAAAGGCGTCGCCGGCACCGGTGGTGTCAACCGTGTCCACGGGCGGCGGGGTCGCGGCGCACAGATCCTCCCCCGCCAAGCCCACGGCGCCCCGCTGCCCCAGCTTCAGCACCGGGTGGGGCAGGGCCAGGCGCTGGGCCAGCGTCAGATAGTCCACCGTCCCATCGCTGCCGGAAAACAGCGACGCCTCTTTTTCGTTCGGCAGGAAGTGGTCGATGGCCTGGCAGGTGGCATGGTTCGCCGGGTCCGGCAGCCAAACCGGCTGGAACCCCACGTCCAACGAGGTGGTGCAGCCGGCGGCCCGCAGGGCGGGCAGCAAGGCCTCGGCCACCGCGCGCTCCAGCGGCAGGGCGAAGTGGACATGGCGGGCGCGGGTCAGGTCCGCCACCGTCGCCGGATCCGCCAGCAGGGCGGCCAAGGCCTTGTTGACGCCGATGTGGGTGAAGAAGGACCGGTCCTCACGGGTGGAGACGCTGATGCTGATCCCGGTATGGCCGGCACCGATGCGCAGGCCATCAGTGCCCAGGCCATAGGGTGCCAGGCGTTGCCGGAACCAGTGGGCGTCCGCCTCACCGATGATGCCGACCAGCTGGACCCTGCGGCCCAGCCGCGCCAGGCCGCATGCGGTGTTGGCGGCACCCCCGCCCACCTCGCGGGTGTAGGCGTCGGTCACCACCTCCTCCCCCGGCTGGGGCCAGGTAGTGAAGCCGCTCAGCACATGGTCGATGTACAGTTCACCGACCACCGCCACGTCATGGGTCTTGGGCATGGTCATGGCGCCCGCCAGGCCGGCAGGCGGAAGGGCCAGGCCCCCTCCCGCCGGGATTGGGCCAGATAGACGGCGACACCCAGGGCCAGCATGGCCACGCCGATGGCGATGTGCCGGGGCTGGCTGGTGGCGACGATGTACAGCCACCCGGCGATGGTGACGATGACGGGCAGGGGGTACAGCGGCATGCGGAACTGCCCCGGCTGGGCCGGCCCCTGGCGGCGCAGCATGACCACCGCCACGCACTGGGCGGTGAATTGGAACAGCGTCTGGATGACGATCAGCACCGCGATCAGGTCGGCCAGGGAGAAGAAGCAGGCCACGGCCGAGGCCCCGCCCATGAACAGCAGCGACACGGTGGGGAACCGGCCCTTGGGATGCAGGCTGGCGAAGGGCTTGAAGAAGCGGCCATCCACCGCCGCCGTGTAGGGCACGCGGGAAAAGCCCAGCAGCACCACCAGGGCCGACCCCCAGCTGGCGATCAGGATCAGGATGGATACCAGGACGCCGCCCCAGCGGCCGTAGATCACCTGCATGAACTCCGCCACCACCGCGTCGGACTTCTGCGCCGTCTGCCAGGGCAGGGTGCCCAGGATGGACAGGTTCAGGCCCAGGTACAGCACCGCCACGATGGCGATGGACAGCAGCACGGCGCGGGGGATGGTGCGGCTGGGGTTCTTGATCTCCTCACCGATCATGCAGACGTTATTGTATCCGCCGTAATCGTAGACGGCGATCAGGGTGGCCGACCCCATGCCCATCCAGAAGGCGCCCGTGGGCTTGAACGCGCCCTCGGGAAAGTCGAAGGCCAGCTTGGCGTCGAAGTGCCAGGCGCCGCTGAGGACGATCCAGACGCAGGCGGCCACCACCACCACGGTGATGCCGATGGACAGGCGCTGGATGGACCGGATGTCGCGGTACAGCAGGGCGGTGTTCAGCAGGCAGACGGCCGCCGCCACCACCATCATGTGCCAGGGCTTCATGTCCGGGGCCAGGAAGCTGGCGTACTGCGCCAGGCCCACCGTGCCGGAGGCGATGGACAGCGGGCCGATGAGCAGCGACTGCCACAAGTAGAGGAAGCTGAACAGCCGGCCCAGACGGGCAGGGCCGAAGGCGTGCAGCAGATAGTGATACGGGCCGCCCGAGCGTGGGAAGGCCGACCCCAGCTCCGCCCACACCAGCCCGTCATAGGCGCACAGCACGGCCCCCACCAGCCAGCCCAGCATGGCCTGCGGGCCGCCCATGGCGGAAATGGCCAGGGGGATGGTGATGAAGGGGCCGATGCCCACCATGTTCAGGACGTTGGCGGCTAGGCCACCGCCCAGCCCGATGCCGCGAACCGGCTTCAACGCGGTGGGAGTGGCAGGCTCGGTGGCCGGGGTCATAGACGGACCGCCTGGCCAGTGGCGGCCGACCGGGCCGCGGCCTCGGCCAAGGCCAGGGCGGCGACGCCATCGGCATAGCCCACACCGGGCTTGGCCGTTCCGGCCAGGATATCGGCGAAGTGGGCGACCTCGCGCCGGTAGGCCTCCGCGTACCGGTCCAGGAAAAAGTTCTGGAAGGCGTCGCTGGCCATGCCGGGGTTGCCCCCAGCCCCGCCCCAGGTGGTGACGCTGCTTTCCAGGATGTTGTCGGCGCGCAGCAGGCCGCGCGATCCGAACGCCTCGATGCGCTGGTCATAGCCATAGCCGGAGCGGCGGCTGTTGCTGATGACGCACAGCTTGCCGGAAGCGGTGCGCAGGATGGTCTTGGCGGTGTCGACATCGCCGGCCGCGCCGATGGCGGGATCGACCAGGCAACTGGCGGCGGCATAGACCTCCACGACCGGCTCTGCCAGCAGCCAGCGCGCCATGTCGAAATCATGGATGGCCATATCCTTGAACAGGCCGCCTGACACCGTGATGTAGCTCACCGGCGGGGGCGCCGGGTCGTGGCTGGTGATCTGCAGGGTTTCCAAGGGGCCCACGGCGCCGGCGTCGAGTCGCGCCTTCAGGGTGGCGAAATGGGGATCGAAGCGGCGGTTGAAGCCCAGCAGCAGGGGGGCGTCGCCGCCCAGGGTGGGGGCGGCGGCCTGGGCGCGGGCCAGGTCCATGTCCAGAGGCTTCTCACACAGCACCACGGCACCGGCGGCGATGGCGCGGGCCGCCTGGTCCAGGTGAAGGTCGGTAGAACTGGCGATGATCACGCCCTTGACGGCGCCATCGGACAGGGCCGTGTCCATGTCGGCCACCGTCGCCCCGGTTTCGGCGGCCACGGCGTCGGCCGCGGCGGCGTTGGGGTCGGTGACGTACTTCAGGCGCAGGGCCGGATGGGCCGCGACGTTACGGGCATGAATACGGCCGATGCGGCCGGCGCCCAGGATGGCGATGTCGAACATGCAGGCTCCCTGTCAAGGCCTGGCCGCCCGGCGTGTCCGGAGGGTCGCCGTCCGGCGGGCGGTCATGATCATATTATGGAATGAAAATATCATACCATGGGGTATGATGGAATATCCATAACGCCGGGTGGCGTTGCCTTCGCCCGGTGACCGTTTATTCTTAGGGGCATGTCGAATTCTGGAGGGACGATGACGGAGAGTGCCACCGCGCCGCGCACGGCGGAAGAGCTGCGCGCGGCCATATTGGAACGCTACGACACCTTCAGCAAGCGGCTGCAGCAGATCGCGCGTTTTGTCCTGGACCATCCGGACGATCTGGCGCTGGAAACCCTGGCGGTGGTGGCGGAACGCTCGGGCGTCCAGCCGTCCGCCATCGTCCGCTTCGCCAAGGCGCTCGGCTATTCCGGCGCCATGCCCATGCAGCGCCTGCTGCGGGATGGCCTGCTGGCCAACCACACCGCCCTGGGCTATGGCGAGCGGGTGCGCCAGTTCAACGCCGCCTTGGACAGCCAGGCCGGCGCGGGCGACGACGGGGAATTGCTGGCCGAGTTCGTGGACCGGGACACGCTGGCGCTGGAAAACCTGCGCCAGACCATGACCAAGGCCGAACTGGCCCGCGCCGTCAAACTGATCGATCAGGCCCAGACCCTGTACATCATGGGCTTCCGGCGCGCGTTCCCGGTGGCCTCCTACTTGGCATATTCGTTCCAGCAGGTGGGCAAGCGCACGGTGTTCGTCGACGGCGTGGGCGGATTGACTCGTCAGCAGATCGGCGCCATCGGCGAGTCCGACCTGCTGATCGCCGTCAGCTACCACCCCTATGCCGAGGAAACCGTCCACGCGGTGGAGGGGGCGGTGTCGGCCGGTGCCAAGGTCCTGACCATCACCGACAGCCTGGTCAGCCCCATGGCCAAGATGGCGGCGCACGTCCTGCAGGTGCGCGAGTCCGAGGTGCGCGGCTTCCGCTCGCTGGCCGCGTCCCTCTGCCTGGCGCAAACCCTGGTCATCGGCCTGGCCTTCGAGCGGGAACGGGCGGGGGCCCGCACCACCCCGCGCGCCCGGCGGCGGCGATCATGAAATCCATTTCCGATATTTTATTTACAAAAACATAGAACGTGGAATATACGTTCCATTCTATCGGGTGCTGATCCGGCACCCCCAAGGCTGGAACCGGCATGGCGTCTTCTGCGCAATCCCCCGTCCAAACCCTTCCCAAGTCGCTGGATCTGATCGCCATCGGCCGGTCCAGCGTCGACCTCTACGGCCAGCAGGTGGGCGGCCGGCTGGAGGACATGGCCTCCTTCGCCAAGTACCTGGGCGGCAGCCCCACCAACACGGCGGCCGGCGGCGCGCGCCTGGGCCTGCGCACCGGGCTGGTCACCCGGGTGGGGGCCGACCACATGGGGCGCTTCATCCGGGAGGAACTGGAACGCGAGGGTGTGGACGTCACCGGCGTGGTGTCCGATCCGGACCGCCTGACCGCCCTGGTTGTCCTGGGCATCCGCGACCGGGACAATTTCCCCCTGATCTTCTATCGCGAGAACTGCGCCGACATGGCGCTGGACGCCACGGACCTCAATCCCGACTGGCTGCGCGGCACCGGCGCCGTCCTGATCAACGGCACCCACCTGTCGCAGCCGGGCGCCTTCGCCGCCAGCGTGGCGGCGGCCCGCCTGGTGAAGGAGACCGGCGGCCGCGTTGTGTTCGACATCGACTACCGGCCGGTGCTGTGGGGCCTAGCCGGCCGCGACCGGGGCGAGGACCGCTTCGTCGCCCACGCCGGGGTCACCGATCGCCTGCGCGAGGTGCTGCCCCTATGCGACCTGGTCGTCGGCACGGAGGAGGAAATCCACATCCTGGGCGGCGTGACCGATACGGTGGCGGCCCTGGCCGCCATCCGCGGCCTGACCAACGCCGTCATCGTCTGCAAGCGCGGGGCGGACGGCTGTGTGGCCTTCCCCGGGGCCATCCCGGCCGCCGTCACCGACGGGCTGGTGGTCCCCGGCTACCCGGTCGAGGTCTTCAACGTCCTGGGCGCGGGCGACGCCTTCATGGCGGGCTTCCTGCGCGGTTGGCTGCGCGATGAACCCTTGGAACGGTGCTGCGCCTGGGGCAACGCCTGCGGCGCCATCGTCGTGTCCCGCCACGGCTGCGCCCCGGCCATGCCGACCTGGCCGGAACTGGAATGGTTCCTGGCCCAGCCCAGCCTGCCCCGCCGACTGCGCGACAGCGCCGAGCTGGAGCACATCCACTGGGCCACCACCCGTCGGCATCGCTATGACGAACTGACCGTCCTGGCTGTGGACCACCGCAGCCAGTTCGAGGATCTGGCGCGGGAACTGGATGCCGATCCCGCCCGTATTCCTCAGTTCAAGGCCCTGGCCCTGAAAGCGGTGGAGCGGGTGGCCGGTGGTGATGACCGCTTCGGCCTGCTGCTGGACGGCCGGTACGGCTTCGACGCGCTGGCCAGCGCCGCCGACGCCCCTTATTGGATCGGTCGCCCCATCGAGGAACCGAAGTCCCGCCCGCTGGTGTTCGAAAGCTCCGCCGACGTGGCCACCGAATTGACGGAGTGGCCGTTGGCCCATGTCGTCAAATGCCTGGTCTTCTACCACCCGGATGATCCTGAGGATTTGCGGGAGCGGCAGGAGCGGCAGTTGCTGCGCCTGTTCGACGCCTGCCGCAAAACGCGGCATGAGATGCTGGCCGAGGTGATCATTCCGGCCGGGCTGCCGGTCGACGCCACGACGGTGGCCCGCGCCATCCGCCGCTTCTACGCCATCGGGGTCAAGCCCGACTGGTGGAAGCTGGAACCGGCGGCGGATCCCGTGGCCTGGCGCAACATCGAGGCCGCGGTGCTGGAGAACGACCCCTATTGCCGTGGCGTGGTCCTGCTGGGCCTGTCCGCGCCGGAGGAGGAGCTTCTGGCCTCCTTCCTGGCCGCCGCGCCCGCCGGCATCGTGAAGGGCTTCGCCGTCGGGCGCACCATCTTCTATGATGCGGCGCGCGGCTGGCTCGCCAACCGGCTGGATGATGACGAGGTGGTGGCCATGATGGCGGGCAAGCTGAAGACCCTGGTCGACGCATGGCGTCAGGCCCGCGCCGACGCCATGGGCGGGCGGGCGGCGTGACCGGCGCACGGCAGCGCCTGACGGCCGCCCAGGCGACCGTCCGCTATCTGGCGGCGCAGCAGGTGGAGGGGCCGGGCGGGCCGGTGCCCTATTTCGCCGGCTGCTGGGCCATCTTCGGCCACGGCAACGTCGCCGGCCTGGGAGAAGCGCTGCAGGCCAGCCAGGATGGGCTGCCCACCTACCGCGCCCATAATGAGCAGGGCATGGCCCATGCCGCCATCGCCTTCGCCAAGCAAGCGCGGCGGCGGCGCGCCATGGTCTGCACCACCTCCATCGGCCCCGGCGCCACCAACATGGTGACGGCGGCGGCCCTGGCACATGTCAACCGCTTGCCGGTGCTGTTCCTGCCCGGCGACGTCTATGCCAGCCGCCGGCCGGACCCGGTGCTGCAGCAGATCGAGGATTTCGGCGACGGCACCGTGTCGGCCAATGATTGCTTCCGGCCGGTGTCCCGCTATTTCGACCGGCTGACGCGGCCGGAACAGATCCTGGACGCGCTGCCCAAGGCCATGGCCGTGCTGACCGATCCAGCGGCCTGCGGCCCCGTCACCCTGGCCTTCTGCCAGGATGTCCAGGCGGAGGCCTGGGACTATCCCGAGGATTTCTTCGCCCCCCGCCTGTGGCGCATCCGCCGCGCGCCGGCCGATCCCTATGACTTGGCCGACCTGGTGGTGCGTATCCGCGCCGCGCGCCGGCCGCTGGTCATCGCCGGCGGCGGCGTGCTGTATGCCGGGGCCGAAACCCTGCTGGCCGGCCTGACGGCGGCCACCGGCATCCCGGTGGCGGAGACGCAGTCGGGCAAGGGCGCGCTGCCCTGGGACCATCCGTGCAACCTGGGCGCCATCGGCGTGACCGGCACCGGGGTGGCGAACGCGGCGGCGGCCGAGGCGGACCTGGTCATCGGCATCGGCACCCGCCTGCAGGATTTCACCACCGGGTCCCGCGCCTTGTTCCAGGGGGCGGCGCGCACCTTGGTCCAGGTCAATGTGTCGGCCCACGACGCGGCCAAGCAGGGGGCCGTGGGCGTGGTGGGCGACGCCGCCGCCGTGCTGGCCGGACTGGCGCCGCTGTTGGCCGGATGGCGGGTGCCGGCCGATTGGGCGCGCTCTCTGGCGGCGCCGGCCTTGGCCTGGGATGAGGCTTGGCAGGCGGCGACGGCGGCGCCCAAAGAGCGCGATACGGCCCTGCCCACGGATGCCCAGGTGCTGGGCGCGGTTTGGCGCCAGGCGGCGCCCGACGCGGTCGTGGTCTGTGCCGCCGGCGGCCTGCCCGGGGAACTGCACAAGCTGTGGCGGGTGCGGCGGCCCGGCGGCTATCACGTGGAATACGGCTATTCCTGCATGGGGTATGAGATCGCCGGCGGCCTGGGCGTCAAGCTGGCGGAGCCGGAGCGCGAGGTCCACGTCCTGGTGGGCGACGGCAGCTATCTCATGATGAATTCCGAGATCGCCACGGCGGTCATGCTGGGCCTGTCGCTGACCATCACCGTGCTGGACAACCGGGGCTTCGGCTGCATCAACCGGCTGCAACGCGCCACCGGCGGCGCGCCCTTCAACAACCTGCTGGCCGACACCCGCCACACGGCCCTGCCGGCCATCGACTTCGCCGCCCACGCCGCCAGCCTGGGCGCGCGGGCCACCAAGGTGGCGGACATCGCGGGGCTGGAGACGGCCCTGGCCCAAGCGCGGGCGGACGGGGGCGTGCACGTCATCGTCATCGACACCGACCCGGCCGTGTCCACCCCCGCCGGCGGCGCCTGGTGGGATGTGGCCGTGCCCGAAGTGTCCGACCGGCCGTCCGTGCGCGCGGCCCGCGCCGCCTATGACGAGAAAACAAAAGACCAACGCTAGGGAGAGCAGCCCCCATGTCCATCCGCCCCGGGTCCATCCGCTTCGGTGTCAGCCCCATCGCCTGGATCAACGACGACATGCCCGAACTGGGCGGGGCGACGCCGGTGGAAGCGGTGCTGGCCGATGCCCAAGCCATCGGGTTCAGCGGGATCGAGCTGGGGGGCAAGTTCCCCCGTGATCCCGGGGCGCTGAAGCCGTTGCTGACCCGCCATGGCCTGGATCTGGTGGGCGGTTGGTACAGCGGCGGCCTGCTGGCCCACGACGCCGATGCGGAGATCGCCGCCTTGCAGGGGCACTTGGCCCTGCTGAAGGCCATGGGCAGCACCGTCTTCGTCCATGCCGAGACCAGCAACGCCATCCATGGTGACCGTGCCCGGCCGCTGGCGCAGACGCCCCGGCTGGATGAGGCCGGGTGGGCCGCCTTCGGCCGGCGGCTGACCGATGTCGCCGATTACATCGCCGGACAGGGGCTGCGCTTCGCCTACCACCATCACCTGGGCACGGTGGTGGAGGGGCCGGGGGACCTGGCCCACTTCCTGGCCCACACGGGTTCATCTGTGGGCCTGACGGTGGACACCGGCCACGCCGCCCTGGGCGGCATCGACGCGGTGGAGGTCATCCGCACCCATTCGGCCCGCGTGGCCCATGTCCATTGCAAGGATGTGCGCCAGCCAGTGTTCCAGGCCCTGATGGATCGGGGCGGCAGCTTCCTGGACGGGGTGCTGGACGGCATGTTCACGGTGCCCGGCGACGGGCGCCTGGACTATGGCGCCGTCATGCGCGCCTTGGCCGATATCGGCTATGCCGGCTGGGTCATCATCGAGGCGGAGCAGGACCCGGCCAAGGCCGACCCGCGCCGCTATGGCGAGATGGGCTTGCGCCACTTGCGAGAGGCGGCGGCCGGTGCCGGCCTGGCGGTGGTGTCATGAGCGCGTCCCCCCTGCTGGTGCGGCCCCAGGCGCCGGGCGCCGATGGCCGTGTGCTGGAGGTGACGCCGCGGAGCGCCGGCTGGACCCACGTTGGCTTTCGCCTGCATCGGCTGGGCCCCGGCCAAGCCCTGGATGGGGCGGAGCCGGGGCGCGAGGCCTGCCTGGTGGTGCTGTCGGGAACCGCCCGGGTGGCGGCGGCGGGGCTGGATCTGGGCGCCGTTGGCGGCCGCGCCAGCGTGTTTGAGGATAGGGCGCCGGGTGCCGTGTATGTGCCGGCGGGCCAGCCCTACCGCGTCGTGGCGACCAACGCCGTGGAGTTGGCCGTCTGCACCGCGCCGGGGCGGGCCGGTGCCGAGGCGCGCCTAATCCCACCGGATGACATGCCGCGCGAGGTGCGCGGCCAGGGCACCAACACCCGGCACGTGCGCAACATCCTGCCGGAGGGCAAACCGGCGGACAGCCTGCTGGTGGTGGAGGTCATCACCCCCGGCGGCCACTGGTCCAGCTATCCCCCGCACAAGCACGACACGGCCGAGGCTGGGCATGAGACGGCGCTGGAGGAAACCTATTACCACCGCCTGAACCCGCCGCAGGGCTTCGCCTTCCAGCGCGTCTACACCGACGACCGCAGCCTGGATGAAACCATCTGCGTGCAGGACGGCGACCTGGTCATGGTGCCGCGCGGTTACCACCCCGTGGGCGCCCCACACGGCTATGACCTGTATTACCTCAACGTCATGGCGGGACCGGAGCGCCGGTGGATTTTCCGCAACGATCCGGCGCACGACTGGATCATGCGGCGGTAGCCCATCACCCTGCCGTCCTATCGGGTGTCACTGACGGGCATGCCGGGCCGATCTCGGACTATATCGATCCGCAAGCGGGATTCGAGGTTCCGGGAGAGCCCGTCTTCGGACCTTGCCGGAACGCTATGGTGGTTGCTAGAGCGGGCGGTAACCTATCCCTCTGCGTTCAACAACCGGTGTCCGATGCGCCTACGTTCCATCCGCCCACGCCGGGGCGGCCATTTCTGGAAAGTCAGCGATTCCAGGGCCTTCGCCAATGCTCTCGTACCATCGCCGACCTCCAATTCCAAAAGGACGCGGGACTGAAATAGAATTTTCAAATCAAAAATAGTTAAAATAGAAAAAATGAATTGACTTGAGCCCCCGCCGGGCGTTCCTTGGTGGCTAGAACGGTGCGCTGAATCCGTGTTCCCCGGGGCGGGTGCCCAGGGAGCCAGCCGCCGCTCCACAAAAATCGGGGAGCAAGACATGGGCCTGGGCAAATTCAGGGCTGGCCTTCTGGCGGGATCGACGCTGATGGCGTTCTCGCTGCCGGCCATGGCGGGTAGCATCACGGGCACGATCGTGGACCCGGCCACGGGCAAGCCCCTGCCGGCCACGGCCATCACCATTCCCGGCACCTCCTACACGACCGCCTCGGGTGAGGATGGGACCTTCACCTTGGCCAACGTGCCGGAAGGGACCTACATGGTGACGGCCGCGCGCGCCGGCCTGCACACCAGTTCGACCCGCGTGACCGTGCCCAAGGACGGGTCTGTCACGGTCAGTTTCGAGGCGTACACCGCCGCACTTGAGGAAATCGTGGTGGCGGCCAACCGCTACCAGGCCTCCAGCCTGCAGATGAACGCCAGCAACACGGTCGACGTCATGTCGGCGGCGGACCTGGAACACACGGCGGTGCACAACGTGGCGGAGGCCTTGGGCCTGCTGCCGGGTGTCAACGTCATGAACACGGGGCAGTCCTTCGTGGGCGGCATCGACGGCGCGTCGCGCGGCGAGGGCATGTTCACCTCCATCCGCGGCCTGAACGGCGAGTACAACGTCAACCTGATCAACGGCGTCAACGTGGCCCAGGGCATGCCCTACAGCCGCGAGGTGCAGTTGAGCCTGCTGCCCCCCTCGGGCCTGAGCACCATCGTCGTCAACAAGACCTCCAAGGCCGACATGGATGGCGACGCCATCGGCGGCACGGTGGATTTCCGCACGCCCACGGCCTTCGACTACAACCAGCCGCTGATGTTCAGCTTCACCGCCAGCGGTCGGCTGGAGACGCGGGCGCAGGACTACAACAAGAGCAGCCTGGGCTACGGCCTGGCGGGCGAGGCGGCGGGTAAGTTCGGCCGCGACAACCAGTTCGGCGTCTATGTCAGCGCCTATTACGACATCCGCCATTACGCCAACAGCGAAATGGGCGCGGTGATGGAGTCCACCTGCTGCGACAACGCCTGGGCCTTCGCCGTGGCCAACGCCGACGGCAGCAATCCCAGCAACCTGGACCCGTCCAAGAACCTGGAGACCACGGGCTTCAACGCCGGCGTCTCCTCCGGCTATACGGAGCGCTATGGCGGCAACGTCTCGCTGGACTGGCGGCCGGACGACACCACCAGCGCCTTCTTCCGCCTGGGTTACGCCGTGGCGCAGACGGAACAGAACAGCACGCTGAGCCAGCTGGTCGGCATGAACGTGACCTATGACCAGATCGGCAGCACCAGCCTGTACCGGCCCAACATCCAATACCTGTCCACCCGCCTGTGGTACGAGACCAACCCGGAATATTCCGACCTGGCGACGGCGCAGTTGGGTGGGGAGAAGAAGTGGGGCAACTGGACCATCAGCCCCAGCGCGTTCATCAGCTGGGGCGACAATGACCGCCCTAACCACATCGAAATCTCCACACGCTCCACCCAGAACAACGGCAACGGCTTCGCCTACGGCAACAGCACCCTGGCGACGTATGTGAACGATCTGCCCTATCCGCTGGTGGGGTCGGACATCATCGCGCAGTTGGGCAACGTGGCCAGCCTGCCGGCGCGCGACCGGGGCGAACTGACGGAGCAGTACAGCGGCCAGGTGCGCGGCGGCGGCAAGATGGACGTCCGGTACGACGTGAACGCCGGCCCGCTGGACTTCATCAAGTTCGGTGTGAAGTACCAGGACAGCGAACGCCAGGTGACCAACCGCGACTGGTACAACGGCAACTTCACCGACGGCCGCACCTTCGGCTCGCTGGGCATCATCAGCGGCAATTATTCATCGGTCTATCCGGGCCTCTACAACTGGTCCGTGCCGGTGATCGACCAGGCCGCCCTGTTCCGCCTGTACAACACCTATTCCAGCCCTGGCAACCTGGACAGCTGCAGCAGCCTGTACGTCAACAACTGGAACTGCAACACCCAGAAGGGGACGGAGGCGGTGTCCGCCGCCTATGTCCTGGCCAACCTGAAGTTCAATGACCTGGAGGTCATCCCCGGCTTCCGGTTCGAGCACACGGCCATCCACAACACCTTCTGGGTCACGCCGCATGACTCCGACGGCAACGAGCTGGCGGGGCACTGGGGCTACAACTCCACCCACTATAACGAGCCGCTGCCCAGCATCTTCGCCAACTACCGGCCCAACGACAACTCCGTCTACCGCGCGGCCATCTGGACCAGTTACACCCGCCCGCCCTTCGTGCAGTTGGGCGGCGGCTCACAGACCAGCATTTCCAACGGCGTCACCACCATCACCGAAGGCAACCCCAACCTGAAGGCCATCACCGCCGTCAACTATGACGTCTCCGGCCAGTGGGACACGGGCCACGGCGGCAACCTGATGGTGGCCGGCTATGCCAAACAGCTGTCGAACTACATCTACGATAACGGCAGCACCTATACGAACTCGGCAGTCACCAACAGCAGCTCTGTGATCTTCCACCACCCCACCAACGGCGGGGATGGTCAGGTCTATGGCATCGAACTGTCCGCCCGGCAGAAGTTCCAGGACATGCCGGCGCCCTTCGATGGCTTCGGCCTCGGCGCCAACCTCACGCGGCAGTGGACCTCGGTCAACACCAAGGCGGCGGGGCTGGATCCGAACGAGCGCATCCAGAACGCCCCGGAATGGATGGCCAACATCGAGGCCTTCTATGAGAAGGACGGCTTCACCCTGGACCTGATCTATCACTACACCGGTGCCTATGTGGCCCAGTACGATTACCTGGGCCTGGGCAGCAGCTGGGATGACCTGTGGGTCCGGTCGTCCCAGCGGGTGGATCTGCATGCCGGCTACGACTTCGGCTATGGCGTCCGGGCCGACCTCTCGGTGGCCAACCTGTTCGACGACGTGTCCTACTGGTCGCACATCGGCAAGTCCAGCCTGGCCATCTCCGACGTGGTGGAGACGGGCCGGACCATCCTGGTCAGCATGAAGTACAGCTACTGATCCGGCTTGAAACGAAAGGTCCCGGTGGTGATCACCGGGACCTTTTTCTATTCTGCGCGGGTGATAACGGAGGCCTTTCCCATGATGACACGGCGTGACCTGCTGGGCGGCGTCGCCGCGGCGGCCCTGGTGCCGCTGGCGGCCGGTGTGTCGGGCGCCGTCGCCGCCGCCAAGGCGGCCGGGGGCTTTTGCCGGCATGTCGACCCCTTCATCGGCACCGGTGGCCATGGCCACACCTTCCCCGGCGCCACCGTCCCCTTCGGCATGGTGCAACTGAGCCCCGACACCAACACCGCCGGCTGGGACGCCTGCTCCGGTTATCACATCCAGGACAGCACCATCCTGGGCTTCTCCCACACCCACCTCAGCGGCACGGGCGTGGGCGACATGATGGACGTGCTGGTGGTGCCCCGGGTGGGGCCGGTGCGCCTGGACCCGGGCACGCCCGACACGCCGGGTGAGGGCTATCGCGCGCCCTTCGACCATGCCGATGAACAGGCCTCGCCCGGCTATTACCGGGTGCGTCTGAAGGACAGCGGCATCGAGGCGGAGCTGACCGCCACGGCGCGGGCGGGCCTGCACCGCTATCGTTTTCCCCAGGGTAAGGCGGGCGCGCATCTGCTCATCGACCTGGCGCATGGTTTCCAGGACCCCGCCGGATCGGTCACCCGCATCACCGGCGCCACGCTGCGCCTGGTGGGCAACGACACGCTGGTCGGTGGCCGCCAGGTCCACCAGTGGGGGCAGGGGCGCGTCATCCACTTCGCCATGAAGCTGTCCCGGCCCTTCGCAGGGGCGCGGCTCTACACCAACGATCACGCCCTGCCCGAGGGCGCCCAGGAGGTGCAGGGCGCCGCGCTGAAATGCGTGCTGGACCTGCCCGACGCCGCGTCCGCGCCGCTGCTGGTCAAGGTGGGGCTGTCGGCCGTCGACGTGGACGGCGCCCTGCGCAACCTTGACGCTGAAATCCCCGGCTGGGATTTCGACGGCGTGCGCGCGGCGGCCGTCGCGGCGTGGGAGGCAGAGCTGGGCCGCCTGGCAATCACCAAGGGCGGCGACGCCGCCGACCTCAAGATCTTCTACACCGCCCTCTACCACGCCCTGCTGGCGCCCACCCTGTTCAGTGATGTGGACGGCCGCTACCGCGCCATGGACAGCACCGTGCGCCAGTTGCCGGCCGGGGCCAATAACTACTCCACCTATTCGCTGTGGGACACCTACCGCGCCCTGCATCCGCTGTTCACCCTGGCGCAGCCGCCCCGGCGGGTGGGCGACATCGTCGGCGGCCTGGTGCGCATGGCGGAGGAAAGCCCCGCCGGGCCGCCCGTCTGGCCGTTGCAGGGCACCGAGACGGGCTGCATGATCGGGTGGCATTCCGCCGTGGTGCTGGCCGAGGCGGCGGCAAAGGATATTCCCGGTGTCGATTACGCCCGCGCCTGGCCGGTCTTCCGCAAACAGGCGTTCCAGGGCCAGACCAGCGGCCTGCCGGAATACCGGCGCCTGGGCTACATCCCCAGCGACACGGTGGAGGAGGCGGTCAGCAAGACCCTGGAATACGCCTACGACGACTGGGCCATCGCCCGGCTGGCCGAGGCGGCGGGCGCGCCGGACGACGCCCGGATCTTGCGCCAGCGTTCCCTGAACTATCGCGCCCTGTTCGACCGCGACGTCACCTTCATGCGCCCGCGTTTCACCGACGGCAGCTGGGCGCAGCCCTTCGACCCGCGCGGCATGGGCCATAGCCGCAAGTGGCGCGATTTCACGGAGAGCAATGCCTGGCAGGCCACCTTCCTGAACCAGCATGACATCTATGGCTACATGGCGATGTTCGGTGGACCGGCGGCGTTCGAGGCCAAGCTGGATGAGCTGTTCACCACCAGTTCCGACCTGCCGGACGACGCGCCGCCCGACATCGCCGGTCTGGTGGGCCAGTACGCCCATGGCAACGAGCCCAGCCACCACATCGCCTACCTCTACGCCTACACCGGCGCGCACCATAAGACCCAGGCGCGGGTGCGCAGCCTGCTGAAGACCATGTACAGGGCGGATCCAGATGGGCTGGCCGGCAACGAGGATTGCGGCCAGATGAGCGCGTGGTACCTCATGAGCGCGCTGGGCCTGTACGCCGTGGACCCCGTCACGCCGATCTATGTCTTCGGCTCCCCCTTGTTCGACCAGGTGGAGGTGACGGTGGGGGAGGGGCGGACCTTGACCATCGAGGCCGCCGGCAACGGGCCCGACAGCCCCTATATCCAGTCCGTGACCTGGCAGGGGAAACCCTATGCCCGCAGCTGGATCCGGCATGCGGACCTGATGCAGGGCGGACGCCTGGTGTTCACCCTGGGGCCTAAGCCCAACCCCGCTTTCGGCGCCGGCAAGGACAACCAGCCGCCCTCCTTCACGGGCTCAAGCGCCTGAGACGCTTTTGCCGTTCCGTCAGCCCTCTGGACATGGCATGATTTATTTAATTCATTTTCATTAAAATAAGCCTGTCCAGGGGGCGTCCATGTCACGCAGTTTCTTGCCGTCACGCCGTGCCCTTCTGGCCAGCGGGGCGGCCACCGGCGTCCTGTCGCTGGCGGCGCCGGGC
This sequence comes from Nitrospirillum goiasense, assembly GCF_034427435.1. Taxonomy (NCBI): domain Bacteria; kingdom Pseudomonadati; phylum Pseudomonadota; class Alphaproteobacteria; order Rhodospirillales; family Azospirillaceae; genus Nitrospirillum; species Nitrospirillum goiasense. The sequence goes on from NZ_JAXQNP010000001.1 coordinate 244,196, forward strand.
GCTTTGGCCGCGCAGCCGGTACCGGCGCCCCGGCCGTGGGGGACGGTGCCCACGGCGCGGCAACTGGCGTGGCATGAAATGGCGGCCTACGCCTTCGTCCATTTCAGCATCAACACCTTCACCGACCGGGAATGGGGCTATGGTGATGAGTCGCCGTCCCTGTTCAACCCCACCGACTTCAGCGCGGACCAGATCGTCGGTTCCGCCAAGGCCGCCGGCCTGACCGGACTGATCCTGACCGCCAAGCATCATGACGGCTTTTGCCTGTGGCCCAGCCGGTATACCGAGCACTGCATCCGCAACAGCCCCTATAAGGACGGGCGGGGCGACATCGTCGGTGAAATGGCGGCGGCCTGCCAGCGGGCGGGGCTGCGCTTCGGGCTCTACCTGTCGCCGTGGGACCGCAATCACGCGGAATACGGCCGGCCGGCCTACATCACCTATTACCGCAACCAGTTGCGTGAGTTGCTGACCAGCTACGGCCCCCTGTTCGAGATGTGGTTCGACGGCGCCAACGGCGGCGATGGCTATTACGGCGGCGCGCGGGAGAAGCGCTCCATCGACGCCGAAAGCTATTACGACTGGACCAACACCTGGGCCCTGGTGCGGCAGTACCAGCCCGATGCCGTCGTCTGGGGTAATTGGGGCCGGGATTCCCATGGCCCCTGGGGGGCCGACGCCCGCTGGGTGGGAAATGAGGAAGGCTACGCCGGCGATCCCTGCTGGGCGACCGTGGGCGATGCCCCCTACACCCAGGAGATAGGGGAGCATGGCGTGCGGGGCGGGGCGCACTGGCGCCCGGCCGAGGTCGACGTGTCCTTGCGCCCCGGCTGGTTCTGGCACGCGCGGGAGGATGCCGACGTGAAGTCGGTGGGGCGGCTCGTGCGCTTGTATTTCGAATCCGTGGGCCGGGGCGCCAACCTCATCCTGAACCTGCCGCCCGACCGGCGCGGCCGCATCCCCGACCATGACGCCGCGATGCTGAAGGGCTGGGGCGATACCCTGCGCGCCACCTTCGGCACGGATCTGGCCAAGGGGGCCGTGCCGAAGGCCAGCGCCACGCGCGGCCCCGGCTTCGGTCCGGACACCGTCCTGGATGGGCGGCCAGATACCTACTGGTGCCCACCCGACGCCACCACGGCCGCCGACTTGGTGCTGGAGTGGGCCACACCCCGCGCCTTCGACGTCATCCGCCTGCGCGAATACCTGCCGCTGGGTCAGCGGATCGGCACCTTCACCCTGGAGATCTGGGAGGGTAACCGGGCGGCCTGGGTCGAGGTCGCGCGCCACACCGCCATCGGCAGTCAGCGCCTGGTGCGCCTGGCGGCACCGGTGACCACGACGCGCCTGCGCCTGCGCATCCTGGACGCCGACGCCTGCCCGGCCATCCGCGAGGTCGGGCTGTTCCGCCTGCCCGACCTGGTGGAGGAACCCGCCATCCACCGGGACCGTCGCGGCATGGTCACGCTGTCCAGCGACCTGCCGGGCGCCGCCCTGCATTACACCACCGATGGCACCAGTCCGACCCTACGCTCCCCCCTGTACCAGGAGCCGTTTCCCTTGCCGGACGGCGGCATCGTCCAGGCCCTTTGCCAGTTGCCACGGACGGGGGCCAGCAGCGCCGTGGCCAGCCGGACCTTCGACGTGTCCAAGGCCGACTGGCGGATCGTGTCGGCCACAGCGCCCGGCGCCGATGCGATCATTGATGACGACTCTGGCAGCCTTTGGGTCACCAGCGGTGCCGCCTTGCCCCACGCCGTCGTCGTGGATTTGGGCGCGCGGCGCTCGTTGAAGGGCGTCACGCTGTTGCCGGCCGGCCAGCGGCCGCCGGGCGTGGGGGCGCCCGCCGGCTATCGCATCCAGGTCAGCGAGGATGGCAAGGCCTGGGGGCCTGCGGCGGTGGGCGAGTTCGCCAACATCGCGGCCAATGCCAGTGAGCAACGGGTGATGTTCCCGGAGGTGCGGCCGGGCCGTTTCGTCCGGCTGGAAATCACCCGCGCCGCCGGCGGCGAAGGCCAGGTGGCCTTCGCGGAGCTGGGCGTGGTGACGCGCTGAACGTCAGGGCCGGGGGATCAGCCAGGTTTCCGCCACCTGGTGTCCCCGGCCGCTGCCACCCATGCCGGGTGGACGTGTCCATTCCAGGTCCAGTGTCCCACCACGGGTCGCCGCCTGCGGAATGTCGAACTCCAGCGTCGACGGGTTGCGCGGGCGGGCCAGGGGCGGATGGACCTCGATATGGCCGTTAGCGACCAGGCGCATGGGCAGGGCGTAGTCCTCGCCCGCGTAGGTCACGCGCAAGGTGTAGTGGCGCGCGGGATCCAGATGCCCGTAGCGCAGATGGATCGGCCGTTCGTACAGCGTCTCTGCATAGGTGATCCAGGACAGGCGCCAGCCGTCGTCCGGGATCTTGTCGGCGATACCGTCAATGGCGCTGTCGTAGAGTTCCGGGTCCTGGGCATAGTCCTGCCCCCGCACCAGGTGCGGCTCGCGCTGGGGATCACCCAAATCGTCGTACAGGGTATCGGGCGTCGGCTGCGCCCAGGCGACGATCTCCGCCAGTTGCTTCCGCCGGGTGGCCTCGTCCGGCAGGTGGGCGATGTCCTCGAACCGCCGCGTCAGCCAAACGCGGTCGTTCAGGCTGGTATCCACCCGGTCCAGGTTGGCCCCGCGCTCGATTCCCGACGCGCCATAGCGGCTGACGCTCAGTTGCAGGCCGACATGGGCGTAGAGGCGCTCCGCCAGATCGAACAGCTTGTCGCGCAGGTGGCCGGTTTCCGCCGCGTCCGGCTGTGCCAGCGTGGCCGAGGCCGCCGCCATCGCGTCCATGCTGCCCCGGGCGGGCGCCTGGGCCAGCAGGGCCATGGCCTGCGCCTCGCGACTGCCTTCGGCCGTGGCACGGGCCCGGGCGTAGGCATCGTAATAGGCGCGATAGAGCAGGGACTCGAAGCGCCAATTATCCGTCAGCGCGGGCAGGCCCGCCAGGGCCTGGAAGCCCTGCAAGGTGGCGTCGATGCCGCCGTTGTCCTTGATGGGGCCCGCCCAGGCGCGTTCCAGCCCCTGGATCAGGGCGGCCAGCCGGTCGCCCGCGCCGGCATCGAGGAAATAGCGAGCATAGTCGCGCAGGATATCCTCGGGCCGGGTGGCCGGATCCCAGCCCAGACGGGTCCACAGCGCCTTGTTGACGTCGTCGTTCACCCCTTCCGAATAGGTGACGAAGCCGGCGGTAAGCCCGGCGAAGTGCCGGAAGATAAGGGTCTGGGCCTCCGGGCGCGGATTGATCGGCTCCCGCCCCTCCAGCAGGGCGAAGGCGGGATCCCACTGCGGCACCGGGAACTGGGCGTGCAGGGTGTGGCCGATGTCGGGATAGAATTGGATGGGGTAGGCGCGGGGCACCCGGGCGCGCTGCACCGGCAGGGAATCGCGCGATTGGGGGCCGAAGAAAACCCCGGTCAGCCAATCCGGGCGCTGGTCCAGAAGGCGATAGAAGTCCTCATAGTGCGCCTGGTCGAACCCCTGGGCCGACACCCACAGCTGGGCGCCCGGATGATAGCGCCGCAGGATGCGCGCCTCACGCTCCAGCAAGGGAAACAGCAGGGCGGGGGGCGTGTGCCCCGGATCACCGCCCGGCACGTACAGGGCATGGATGTGCGGAAAGCGCCGCACCAGATCCTCGAACGCGGCCAACTCCTGGTCCACCGTCGCCGGATCGGCATAGTTGTCGCGCATCTCCGGGTAATAGAGGTCGCAATCCAGGCCGTACTTGTCCAGCAGGCGGGCGATGCCCAGGGTCGTCTCCAGGGCCGGGGCGGGGAACAGGGGGCTGGTCGGCTCATCGTCCGAGGCCGGGGCGATCAACTGGATGGCGTTCGTGCCGAACACCGCCAGGTCGCGGATGTGCTGTTCGAATTGCGCCAGCGTCCAGGCATCGTAGGTGTTGTTCTTGAAGCGATAGCCGATCTGATGGCCGCGCACCGGCTGGGCTGGGCTGGTGGACAGGTTCAGCGGATGATCCAGGACGATGTGCCCCGGCGTCATGCTCAGCGTGCGCAAGACATGGCCAATGCCGTACAGAACGCCCCGGCTGTCATTGCCGGCGATCACCAGGGTGGTTTGCCGCCCCTGGCTTTCGGTCCGCAGGCTGTAGCCTTCGGGCTTGGTCGCGCCGGCGGCATGGGTGATGACGATGCGGACGGGGGCGTCACCTATCGGCCCCGATACCTGGGATGGCGCCAACCGGGACCAGGCGATGCCGGTGCGCTTGCGCACCTCATCCACCAGCATGTCAACGGCGGCGGCCTCCGGCCCCTGGACCTGCGGCGCCACGACAACGGCCGCCGACAGATCCAAGGGAGACGCGACCTGCGCGCTGACCGGAATGGGGTAGGACACGGCGGCGGCCGCAGCGGCCAGCACCACCGCGGCCCAGTGCCGAAGGGACAGCATTACAGCGTGCGTTCCCACAGGCGGGCGGCGCCGCGCACGCCGGAAGAATCACCCCAGCGGGCCGGCACCAGCTTCGCTTCCCAGACGTCGGTGAAGAGATAGGGCCGGATGGCGCCGGCCAGCCGGTCATAGATTTCGGTGACGTTGGACAGGCCGCCGCCGAAGACGAAGACGTCCGGATCGACGATGTTGCTGACCAGGGCCAAGCCGCGGCCCAGCCGGTCGATGAAGCGGTCGAAGGCCGCGACGGCGTCCGGCTCGTGGCGGCGCATGCTTTGGATGATGGTCTCGGCATCCATCTTGCGGCCGGTGACCGCCTTGAACTCCCGGCTCAAGCCGGTGCCCGACACCCAGGTCTCCAGGCACCCCTTGTTGCCGCACCAGCAGTCGGGCGCCGGCACTTCGTCGGCCTTGGGCCAGGGCAGGGAGACGTGGCCCAATTCACCGGCCAGACCGTTGGCGCCCTCGATCAGGCGGCCGTCGATCACCAGGCCGCTGCCGCACCCGGTGCCCAGGATGACGGCGAAGGCGATGCGGGCGCCGGCGGCGGCGCCATCGACCGCCTCGGACAGGGCCAGGCAGTTGGCGTCGTTGGCCACCCGGACCTCACGGCCCAGGGCGGCGGCCATGTCGCTGTGGAAGACGCGACCGTTCAGCCAAACCGAATTGGCGTTGCGCATGAGCCCGGTCTGCGGGGAAATCGACCCCGGAACGCCGATGCCCACGGTGCCCTGGGCGCCCGCCTCCGCCTCAACCCGGCTGACCAGGCGGCAGATGGTGGCGATGGCCGCGTCGTAGCTGCCGGGATTGGGCTCGCGCAGCCGCGACAGGAAACGGCCGTTGAGATCCAGGGCGGCGGCCTCGATCTTCGTGCCGCCAAAATCGACCCCGATTTGAATCATGCGTAAGCCCTCATGCAGGCTGCTGGGAAATGACAGAGGTGAGGCTGTGCCCGTTGGCCCTGTTCGGCGCCTTTGCTCCGGCCCCGTTGAAAGAACCATACCCATTAGAAAGGCAAAATTAAATAATTAATGCCGTCATTCGGTCGCCGTTTTCATAAGAGTTGTCCGACTGGGCAAAAGGCGGTCGTTGAAGGGCAGCAAGGCCGCCCCCACGGCGGGGGCGTCGGTGGCCGTGGCGGCCCGATGGACGGGAACGATGACGGGGATGACACCGGAATGCGCCCGCAACCGATCGTTGATCATCGCCGCCAGGCGGTCGATCAGGGGGGCCGGCAGGCGTCCGCCGAAAAACACCGCCTCCGGGTTCACCAGGCAACTGACGGCAACGATGGGCGTCGTCAGCAACTCGGCTGCCAAATCCAACCAGTCGGCCAGCAGCTGTTGGCCGACATCGTCCAATTCCAATAATTGTTCCGGCCGGCTGACGATGCTGCCCCGGGCGGCGAGGAAGGCGAACAGCGCCGACAGCGAAACCGCCTCTTCCAGGGTGCGGGCCTGGGTCCGGGGGGAGACGATGGGCAGAAAGCCCAATTCGCCGCTGCGCCCCTGGGCGCCCCGGAAGTAATGGCCATCGATGACCATGCCGCCACCCAGGCCCTGGTTGATCAGGACATAGAAAAAGCTGGGATCGCGCAGGCCATAGCCGAACTGCAACTCGCCCAAGGCGGCGGCGGCGGCATCGTTTTCCACGAAAACCGGCAGCGGCGTGACCGCTGTGAACAGGCCGGCGATGTCCGTCGTGCTCCAGGCCTCGAAACTCTTGGGCCGATTGGGCAGGTTCACCCGGCCCAAGTCATCGGGTAGGGCCACGCCAATGCCGATGATGCGGCTGAGGGGGAAAGCCTGGGTCCGCGTCAACGTCTCCATCTGCGCCCTGAAGAAGGCGCTGACCGCCTCCGGCAGGGGGAAGCACGCTTCCAGGACGGCCCGGTGGCGCACCTGGCCCAGCAGGTCCAGGACCACCAGGGTGACGTTGTCGCGGTCCACGTTCACGCCGATGGCGAAGCAGCCGTCCGGATTGATCGCCAGGCGCATGGCCGGCTGCCCCCGGGTGCCCTGCATGCGGCCCACTTCCAGGATCAGGCCGTCATTCAGCAACCGTCGGGTGATGTTCGCGATGGCCGGTGGGGTCAGCCCCGTCAGCCGGCCAAGGTCAGCCCGCGTGAGCGGCCCGCTGACGCGAATCGCCTGCAGCATCACCCTCTGGTTGTGGTCGCCGGCCCGTTCCAGATTCGTGCCGGAAAGGCTCGCGCCCAGGGTGGGGTGAAGGTCTGGAGATGGGGGGCTGAGGGGCGGCTGCATCCGGCCGTGTTCCCTTTTTCAAATTAATTGTTTATTCGTTCCTATGATGAGACACCGCTGTCATAGACACAATGACGCATTTGCGGGCGGGCAAAGAAAATTGGCCAGACAGTTGCATCAGGCCGAAGTCATGCCTCCATCGCGCTGGCCCGCCACCCAGGTGTCCAAGACCTGCTGGTCCGCGTCCAACAGCACCAGGTCGGCCTGGAAACCAGCGGCCAGCTGACCCAAGCGACCGTCCAGCCCAAGGAAGCGCGCCGGGTACAGCGAGGCCATGCGCAAGGCCTCTTCCAGATCCAGACCCAGCAGGCTCATGGCGTTGCGCACCGCCTGGGCCATGTCGATATCGGCCCCGGCCAGCACGCCGTCATCCGTGACCAGGCGGCCGTCGCGGCGGTGGATGCGGTCGCCGTACAGGGTGAAGCTGCTGGCGTCCGTGCCGGTCGGCGGCATGGCATCGGTGACCAGCATCATCTTGCCCCGCGGCTTGACGGCCAGGGCCAGGGCCAGCAGGTCGGGATGGACATGGATGCCATCGACGATCAGGCCGCACCAGGCGTCCTTGGCCGTCATCGCCGCCAGGGCGATGCCGGGCGACCGATTGTTGATGGGCGGCATGGCGTTGAACAGGTGCGTGAAGCCGCGCAGGCCGGCCCGCAGCGCCGCCTGCGTCCGCTCATGGCTGGCGGCCGAATGCCCGCCGGCCACCACCACGCCCGCCCGCACCAGGCGGGCGATGTCCGCATCCTCCACCTGTTCCGGCGCCAAGGTCAGCAGCACCCGGCCCAGGTCCCCGAATTGCCGGGGCAGGGCGCACAGCCGGTCCAGATCCACCCCGTTCGGGCGGCGGATATGGCTTTCCTTATGAACACCGCGCCGGGCCGCACTCAGGAAAGGACCTTCCAGGTGAACGCCGATGATGCCGCTACCGGGCACGGTGGCCGCTTCGGCGGCGGCCTCCGCGGCGGCCATCATGGTGTTGAGGTCGTCGGTGATGACGGTCGGCAGCAGCGCCGTGGTGCCAAAGCGCCGGTGCGCCGTGGCGATGGCCAGGGCGCCGGCGACGGTGGGCGTGTCATTGAACAGCACGCCGCCGCCGCCGTTGACCTGCGTGTCGATGAAGCCCGGGGCCAGCAGGCTGCCTTCCGGCAGGGTGACCCGGGCGGCCCCCGCCACGGTGGCGACGGCGGGCACGATGTCCAGGATGTCGGGGCCGTCCAGCAGCAGGGCGTGACCGTCCAGCAGCACGTCCCCGGTGAACAGGCGGGCCCCCGTCAGAAGTTGGCGCATGTCAGACGGTCTCCGTCACCTTGGCCAGATTGGGCGGCACATCGGGGTTTAGGCCGCGCCCGGTGGCGATGCGGTGGATGCCCATGTAGAAGCTCTGCACCGAGGCCAGCGGGGCCAGTTCCGCCGGGATGCCGGGCACCGTCGGCAGCGGCACCACGCCGGGAACGTCGGTGGCGGTCGAGAGCACGGTGGCGCCCAGGCCCACCATGCGGCGGATGGCGTCCAGCGTCGGCGGCAGGGTGGCGTCATCCTGCGTCAGCGCCAGCACCGGGAAGTCCGGCCCCACCAGGGCCAGGGGACCGTGGATGACCTCCGCAGCGCTGAACGCGTCAGCGTGCAGACGGCTGGTCTCCTTGCATTTCAGGGCCATTTCCTGGGCCGCCGCAGCGCCCAGGCCACGGCCGATGATGTACAGGCCGCGCACCGCCGCCAGGTGCGACAGCCCGGGATACCAGTCCAGCGCCGCCGCCTTTTCCATCCATTCGGGCGCGCTAGCCACCGCGGCCAGCAGGGCCGGATCCGCCTGCCAATGGGCCACCATCTGCAGGAAGGCGAACAGCGAGGTCAGATAGGACTTGGTGGCCGCGACGCTTTTTTCCGGACCCGCGCACAGCGGGATGGCCACGTCCGCCATCTGGAACAGCGGCGACGTCTCATCGTTCACGAAGGCGACCGTCAGCGCCCCGCCGGCTTTCGCCGTTTCGGTCAGGCGCAGCAGGTCGGGGCTGCGCCCCGACTGCGACACCGCGACGTACAGCGAGTCCTTCAGGTGCAGGGGGGTCTGGTACAGCGACACCACCGACGGACCGATGGAGGCGACGGGCAGACCCAGCCGGGTTTCGATCAGATATTTGCCATAGGTGGCGGCGTGATCGCTGCTGCCCCGCGCGCCGGTGACGACGAAGCGCGGCGCCAGGCGGCGCAGGCGGTCGCCCAGTTCCTGGAACAGGGGCGCGCAGCGCTCAATCTGACGGCGCATCGCATCGGGGGTTTCCGCGGCCTCACGGGCCATCAGGGGGGTGGTCGTGCTCATGGCAGGGCGCTCTTGGCGATTGGGCGTTGGGTTATGTCGCGGGGGGCGATTTGGCGGGCCATCAGCAGGGCGCCCTCCAACGCGTCGCCCTCCGGCTCGACCAGCAGGGACCGGGCCCAGGGGCTGAGCCACGGGGTGAGGGGGGCGGACAGCCCGCCCATCAGGCACAGATTGGGCGCACCCAGGGCGTGCAGGTGGCGGATGTAGGTCTCCAGCTCCTTGGCAGCACCCGAGATGATGGAGCAGGCGACGGCGTCGCCCTTGGCGGCATGGGCCAGGACGTCGGGCGCCAGGCGACCATAGTCGGCGGGGCCCGCGTCGTTCACCCAGCCCACGACGGCGGCCGGCGTGCCGCCCAGGCGGTCGCGGATTTGCCGGGTAAGGCCGGTTTCCGGTGCCAGATTGTCATGCGCCCGCAGGGCCAGGCGGATGGCCTCCCGCCCGATGCTGGCGCCGCTGCCCTCATCGGACACCTCGAAGCCCCAGCCACCGACGGCATGGCCGCGGCCGCCGATCAGGGCATAGCCGGCGCTGCCGGTGCCGGCGATCAGAATGGCGCCGTCCCGGCCGGAGAAGGCGCCCAAGCAGGCGGCATGGGCATCGGTCTCGGCGGCAAGGCTGGCGAACGCCGGGCCGGCGGTCCGGGTCCGGATGCTGTCCGTCGGCGTCACGATGCCGGCCAACCCCAGGCCGACATGCAGCCGGGGGAAGATGCTGGCGTTCAGCCCGGCCTGGGCCAGGGCCGCGTGTGTGGCCTCGAGGATGCTGGACCAGGCGCGGTCCAGCCCCAGCCGGATGTTCGCGGGGCCGCCCAGGCCCTCGCCCAGCAAGGTGCCGTCGGCGGCGCGCAGGCGGGCGCGGCACTTGGTGCCGCCGCCATCGACGCCTAGAAAGTAGCGATCGGGTGTCATGAGCATTTTCAGAAATGAGCGAGGGATCAGGCGAGGGAAGGGACCTCGGCGACGGCCTTGCGGCCGACGCGGTGGCCGTAAAGCGCGTAGAACAGGATGTAGAGGTAGGCCGGCGCCATCAGCGCCAGGAACACGGCCTGGAAGGGATAGTGCTGCTTCAGTTGCACGAACAGCTGGGGCAGGACGGCGCCGCCGGCGATACCCATGATCATCAAGGCCGACCCGACCTCGGTCCGCCCACCCAGGCCGCGGATGCCCAGGGGGAAGATGGCGGGCCACATCATGGCGTTGGCGAAGCCCAACGCCGCCACGCACCCGACCGAGACATACCCGCTGGTGGCGAAGGCGGCGACGGTCAGGATCACGCCCAGGATGGCCGACAGGGCCAGATAGCGCTCCTGCGACAGAACCTTGGGAATGAGCAGCAAGCCCCCCAGGTATCCCGCCAGCATGGCCGCCAGGGTGAAGGAGGTGAAGAACTTGGTCTCATCCAGCGGCAGGTCGAAGCCATGACCGTAGGTGCCGATGGCGTCACCGGCCATAACCTCGACGCCGACATAAAGGAAAAGGCAAAGAACACCCAGCCAGAGGTGCGGCGCGCGGGAGAGGGCGGGGGCGGCATCGCCGGCCGAGTCGTCGGCGCTGACATTGGCCTCCGCCGAAACCTCGGGCAGGGACGAGCGGATGACCCAGACCGCCAGCAGGGCCAGCAGCGCCGCCATGACCAAGTAGGGCATGTGTATCTTCGCGGCGAAGGCGGACAGCAGCACTTCCCGCGCTTCCGGCGTGGGCGCCGCCTTGACCTGCTGGTCCAGGGTGTCGATGCCGCTCAGCACCAGCGCGCCGATGACGATCGGCGCCAGCATGCCGGCGACCTTGTTGCAGATGCCCATGACGGCGATGCGCTGGGCGGCGCTGTCGATGGGGCCCAGGATGCTGATGTAGGGATTGGCGGCCGTCTGCAGCAGCGACAAGCCGGCGCCGATGACGAACAGCCCCGTCAACGCCCCCGGATAGACCCGAATCGTCGCGCACTCGCCAAAAATGACGGCGCCGATGGCCATGACGAACAAGCCGAAGCCCATGCCCTTCTTCATGCCCGTCCGCCGCAAGACCCAGGAGGAGGGCAGGGACAGGAAGAAGTAGGACAGATAGAACACCATGGGGATCAGGAAGGCGTTCACGTCATCCAGATTGAACGCCAGCTTCACAAAGGTGATCAGCGGTCCATTCAGCCAAGTGACGAAACCGAAAATGAAGAACAGGACGCCGATAACCACCATGGAGGCGCGATTCTGGTTCGGTGAGGGGGGCGGTTTCACAAAGGCCATGGGCGCCATCCTTAATCGGTGATCAGGGTCTGGGATCGTGAAGGAACATCTTGGGGCAGAGCCGCGGCGGAATTGGGTGGAAATGGCCATCCGCCAGCCCTGGGCAGGTTCAGCGGTCCCGTCCGCATCCTGCCGGATTTCCTCGCTTCCGCCATCACCCGTTGCCTTATAATCACGCCAAAAGGCGATTTATGAAAGCAAATTAAAAAAAAATTGACGACGGGGAGGCTGTGCGGCACTTTGGTTACGGTAACAACGCCTCCAGTATTGCCGATACGGAGCGAAGCGATATTCAAGAGATCGGCAGGATCTACAAGAATAAAGCACAGCAGGGGAAACCATATCATGGGAATTAAGAAATACGCCTTGGTGACCACCATGCTGATGAGCATGGGGACGGGATCGTTCATAGCAGCGCAGGCCTATGCGGCCGACGCCAATCCTGACGATGAGCTGCAAGAGATCGTCGTCACCAGTATTCGCAAGAGTCTTGAGCGCTCCATCGAGGTGAAGCGCCAGGCGAATGCTATCGTCGACGTCATCTCCGCTGAAGGCGTGGGCAAGTTCCCCGACACCAACGTCGCGGAATCGCTGTCCCACCTGCCCGGCATCAGTGTTGACCATCAGTTTGGCGAAGGTGAAAAGATCAGCATCCTGGGCACCGACCCGGCGCTGAACCGCATCCTGGTCGACGGCCAGACCATCGCTTCGGCCGACTGGGGTGGGAACCCCAACGACCCGAACAGCCGCACGTTCAACTACAGCCTGCTGTCGCCCGAAATCATCGACCAGGCCGAGGTGCATAAGTCGACGGAGGCCTACCTCGACGAAGGCAGCCTGGGCGGCACCGTCATCATCCGCACGCGCAAGCCGCTGGACCTGGATGCCAACACCCTGCGCGCCTCGGTTGGCTACTCGTACAACACGCGGTCTGAGCAGGGAAACCCGCGCGGTTCCCTGCTGTATAGCTGGAAGAACCCGGCCAATAACTTCGGTGTGATGGTCGCTGGCACGTACGACAAGGAAGACTTGTCGCGCGCCGGTATCGAATTCTTCGGCTACCAGAAAGGTAGCACCATCACCTCCAACCCGACGGTGACGGGCAACGGCAGCTTGGCCACCGCGACCTTCCCGGCCGGCATCAACGCAGCCTATTTCAAGCAGACCCGTGAACGCGAGGGCCTGCAGGGCGCGATCCAGTATCAGCCGACCGACACCATAGACCTGAACCTGTCGGGTCTGTTCATTCACGGCAACTATAACAACTTTAGTCAGTCACGGTTCATCTTCCCGGCGGCGAGCACCGGCCTGTTCCAGTCCGCCACGGTGAACAACAGCTTGATCACCAGCGCTACTCTGGGCAATGGCGCCTACACCGAGCTGGACACAAACTACCGTGAGACCTCGGTGCAGACAGCCCGTGTCAACTTGGCCGGCACCTGGACGCCGACCAAGGACTGGAAGGTTTATACCGACGTCGGCTACACTCGTGCCTTCGGTGGTAAGGACCCGGAATACCTGCTGTCGTTCTATTCGTCCACGCCGTACAGCTTCTCTTACGATGGTACGCACACCAGTGTGACCTCCGCGGACGGAACGGCGTCCATGGACAACATGGCGACCAAAGGAACTGGCCAGGTCGGCGGCATTGGCGCCCAGTTGAATGCCGACTCCGAGGCTTACGGCCAGATGGACGTGACCCACGACATCAACTGGGGCCCCATCACCACCGTCCAGGCTGGTGTCAAGTACACCGACCACATGAACACGGTCCGCGCCTACAGCAGCAAAACCTTCTCCAATGGCAGCACGACCTTGGCCCAGTTGGGTGGTTCCCAGGTCCCGAGCAACCTGTTTGATGGCCTGAACGCTTCCGGTGACTGGCTGCACTTCTACACCATTAGCCAGGACGCGGTGATCAAATACCTGGATGGGCTGAATACCGTCTACGCTCCGGACTATAGTTCCGAGTACAAGGTGACGGAAAAGAACAGTGCGGCCTATACGCAGGTTAATTTCGCTGGCGACAAGTATCGGGGCAATGTTGGTGTCCGTTACGTCCACACCGCTGACGACATCAAGTATTGGAACTCGCCCGATAACGGCGCCACATATGACGGTGTGACCCAGACCAGCCGGTATGGCCGGTTCCTGCCCAGCTTTAACTTCGCCTACGACGTGTCTGACGACGTCATCGTGCGCGCTGGTGCGGCCAAGGTGATCGCCCGTCCCCGCTATGCCGATATGGCCGGCGCCTTCTCCAAGGACGATACCCAGCATAACGCCAGTGGCGGCAACCCCAACCTGAAGCCCTACGAGTCCAATAACTACGACGTTTCGGCCGAGTGGTACTTCAACAAGGACTCGCTGGTTTCGGGTGAGTTCTTCTTCCGGCAGATTTCGTCCTACATCGTTAACACGGCGGTCGACATGGTGTTGCCGGACACCACTCATGGTGGCACGGCGGTTTACAGCGTCTCGACGCCAGTAAACTACTCCGATGCCAACGTGAAGGGCTTCTCGGCGATGTATCAGACGAACATCGCCTACGGCTTCGGCGTGCAGACCAACTACACCTACTCGATCGCCGACACCGGCACTGCCAACATCAACATGCCGTACCTGTCGCGGCACACCATCAACTTCATCCCGTACTACGAAGAGGGTCCGATCCAGGCTCGCGTCAGCCTGGGCTGGCGTTCGCCGTACTTCACCAGCATCGGCCGCCTGGACTCGCGCAACATGGTTGACTCCTACCTTCAGTTGGATTTCTCAACCACGTACAGCATCAATGAGCAGATGCAGGTCACCTTTAACGCCAGCAACCTGCTCGATGAGATGTACTACTCGTACAACAACACCAAGTCGGCGCCGATCGGCTACTACCGTAACGGCAGCGTTTACTCGATCAACATGTCCTACAAGATGTAAGCCTTCCTCCCCCTGGGCCGCCGCCCGTGCTTTGGTGGCGGCCCATTCTTTTTTAAATTAAAGAAAATACCTGGCAGAATAGCCTGTGGACGGTTGTCCACGACAGGCATGGGTCCGTCTCTATCCCCGCACTCTGGCGGGGCCAACGGCAGGGGAGCCTGAGGTCATGGGATTAGGAACAAGGGCTGGCATGACCGACGGCCGTCCATTCCCCTCCTTCCCCTTGATGGTCTACAGTGGCCCGGCGGCCGGGGCGCAAGGCCGGCGGCCGTGCACCCTGGACCGCGCCCGCCCCTGTGGCTGAGCGGCGTGCCGCTTTCATCCGACAAAATTCAAAACCGGAGGCAAAACATGACCCGCCCCTCTTCCCGACGCCTGATCCATACGCGGATCAGGGCCGGCCTGCTGGCGGCGGCGTTGGCCCTGCCACCGGTCACCGCGGCCCTCGCGGCGGCGCCGCAGCCGGCGACTGCCCCCACCGCCTCCCTGTCCCCGGCGCAGATCGACGCGCAGTGGGAAAAGCGCGGCGCCAAGCATGTGTCGGATATCGCCGCGGAACTGAAGCAGGTGGACGAGGGCGACGCGCAGGGGCCCTTCCGTCCCGACTGGGCCTCGCTGAAGGCCTATCAGGTGCCGCAATGGTATGCCGACGCCAAGTTCGGCATCTTCATCCATTGGGGGCTCTATTCCGTTCCCGCCTTTGGCAGCGAGTGGTATTCGCGCCTCATGTACACCAAGGGCACCAAGGAATACGAACACCACATCAAGACGTTCGGGCCCCAGGACAAGTTCGGCTACAAGGACTTCATCCCCCTGTTCAAGGCGGAGAAATACGATCCCCGCGCCTGGGCCAGCCTGTTCCGCGCGGCGGGTGCCCAATATGTGGTGCCGGTGGCGGAGCATCACGACGGCTTCGCCCTGTACGATACCAAGCTGTCGGACTGGTCGTCCGTGCGCATGGGACCCAAGCGCGACCTGATCGGCGAACTGGCGCGGGCGGTGCGGGCCCAGGGCCTGCACCTGGGCCTGTCGTCCCACCGGGCGGAGCATGACTGGTTCTTCGACGAGGGGCGCAAGATCCCGTCGGACGTCAACGATCCGCGCTACGCTGACTTCTACGGCCCGGCCCAACTGCGCGTGAAGGAGAAGGGCACGGACGATGCCGATGTGTTCGGTGACTTCACCCCGGTATCGCAGGCCTGGCTCAGCAATTGGCTGGCCCGATCGGCGGAGTTGGTGGACCTCTATCACCCCGACCTGATCTACTTCGACTGGTGGATCAGCCACCCGGCGTTCCGCAGCACATTGCCGAAATTCCTGGCCTATTACTACAACGCCCAGGCCAAGCTGGGCGGCTCCGCCATCGTCAATTACAAGATCGGCGCCTTCCCCGAGGGCGCCGGCGTGCTGGACATTGAGCGCGGGCAGTTGCCCGGCATCCAGCCGCGCGTGTGGCAGACCTGCACGTCCATCAGCAACGACAGCTGGGGCTATGTCGAGAACGACACCTACAAGTCGCCGCAGGCGCTGATCCACCTGCTGGCCGACGTCGTGTCCAAGAACGGCAACCTGCTGCTGAACATCGGGCCCCGGGCCGACGGCAGCATCCCCCAGGGGGCGCAGGACACGCTGATGGCCATGGGCGCCTGGCTGAAGGTGAACGGGGAGGCCATCTATGGCACCCGTCCGTGGCGCCAGTTCGGTGAAGGCCCCACCGAGGTGGCCAGCGGCTCTTTCCAGGAAACCAAGACCAAGCCCTACACGGCGCAGGACTTCCGCTTCACCACCAAGGGCGGGACGCTCTACGCCATCGAGCTGGGCTGGCCGGCGGAGGGCGAGGTGGTGATCCACAGCCTGAAGGCGGAGGACGCGGTGAAAGCCGTGACCCTGCTGGGCGCCCAGGGCGGCACCCCCGTGAACGTCCGCCAGGAGGCCGACGGCCTGCACCTGACGCTGCCCAAGCGCCCCGACGAGGGCGGGGAGGGCGCCGTCGCCGCCTACGTTTACCGCATCGAGATGCACTGAGCGGGTTCGGCCAAAGGCCGCCCTCAAGCCGATCAAGGAGATTTCATGAAACGTCTGTTGGGAACGCTGGCCGTCGGCCTATCCATGATGGCCATGGCCTGCACGTCTTCCGTCGCGCTCGCCGCCGGGGCCAAGGCGCCCACGGCGCTGTTCTATATGATGGAAACCCAGAAATCGATTAACTCGTTCGAGCAGCACATCGACAAGATCGACCTGCTGGTTCCCACCTGGTACGGCGTCGACCAGAACGGCCTGGTGTATGGCCAGCCCAACCCCTATGTGCTGAAGCTGGCGCACGAGAACAAGGTGCCGGTGATGCCCATCATTTCGCCGGTGGACAAGCAGAAGTTCCATGAGCTGATCACCAGCGAACCGGCCAAGAAGGCCATGATCGCCTCGCTGTTGCAGCAGGCCAAGGAACACGGCCTGATCGGCTATCAGTTCGACTTCGAGAATATCGCCTGGACCGACCGCGACGCCTTCACCCTGCTGATCAAGCAGACGGCGACCGCCCTGCACGGCGCCGGCCTGAAGCTGTCCATCGCCGTGGTGCCCAACGCGCCGGGCCACGCCGGCCGCGGCCCCTTCTCCAAGTGGATGTGGGAATTCTGGCGCGGCGCCTTCGACTACAAGGCCATCGGCGACGCCGTCGACCTGTTCTGCCTGATGACCTATGACGAGCACACCCGTTGGACCGTGCCCGGCCCGGTCGCCGGCATGCCCTGGGTGATGGAGCACCTGAAGTACGCCCTACAGTTCATTCCCAAGGAAAAACTGTCGCTGGGCATCCCGCTCTATGGCTACCGCTGGTACACCGACAATCCGGTGAAGCCGGACGGGACCGAGGCCTCCAACATCGCCGGTGCCTATTTCGATGCCGACGAGTCCATCCCGCAGGCCAAGCAGTACGGCGCGCAGATCCAGTGGGATCCGGTGGAGCACGAGGCGTTCTACTACTTCTACCGCGACCAGATGCGGGAATGGGTGTTCATGCCCGAAGCCCGCAGCTTCCACGATCGCTACGCCCTGGTGAAGGAATACGGCCTGGAAGGCTTCTGCTCCTGGGTCCTGGGGTCGGAAGATCCCAAGGTCTGGGACGAGTTGCCCAAGTCGCAGCGCTGACGCACGAAAGGGGATGGGTGTGAGGGGACTGGGGAAGCGGACCGCGACGGCGGTCCTGGCCATGGCCTTGGGTGTCGCTGTGGGCGCCCAAGGGCGCGCGCCCTTGGCGGCATCCGCCGCGGAGGCGGCACCGCCGCCCTTGATCCCCCTCGCGGCCCAGGTCACGCCGGGCCAGGGCATCTTCACCTTGTCGGCGGGAGCGGTCATCGCCGTGCCCACCGGCGACGCCCAGGCCCGGTTCGCTGCCACCCAACTGGCCGATCAGGTCCGCCGCGTCCGCGGGCTGGACCTTATGGTGCGCGAGGGCCGGCAGGGGGCCGCCATCACCCTGGCCCTTCAGGCCGACGCGCCGGTGCCCCAGGCGGAAGGTTACGCCCTGGAGGTGACGCCCGGCGGCGCCCATGTCGTCGCCCGGGATGAGGCCGGCCTCTATTACGGTGCCATGTCCCTGGCCCAACTGTTGACGCCGGAGGCCGCCCCGGGGTCGGACCAGGGGCCGGTGACCATACCGGCGCAGGAAATCCGCGACTGGCCGCGCTTTCCCTGGCGCGGCATGATGCTGGACGTGGCCCGCCACTTCCAGCCGCTGGACAGCGTCAAGGCCTTGGTCGACCAGATGGCGGCGCACAAGCTGAACCGCCTGCATCTCCATCTCACCGACGATCAGGGCTGGCGGCTGGAAATCAGGCATTACCCGGAACTGACCAAGGTCGGCGCCTGGCGCACTCCTCCTAGTGTCGTCCCAGGACCGGTGGCCGCCCCCTATGGCGGGTTCTATACCCAGGACCAGATCCGCGACCTGGTCGCCTACGCCGCCGCCCGGCACGTCACCATCGTGCCCGAGATCGATATGCCCGGCCACGCCCAGGCGGTGATGGCCTCCTACCCCAAGATCGGCGTCACCGGCGTCCGGCCCGCCGTCGCGGTGGACTGGGGGGTGAACCCCTACCTGTTCAACGTCGATGAGCCCAGCTTCACCTTCATCCAGACCGTGCTGGACGAGGTGATGGCCCTGTTCCCGTCCACCTACGTCCATGTCGGCGGCGATGAGGCGCTGAAGGATGAGTGGAAGGCATCGCCCAAGGTCCAGGCGCGCATGCGCGCCTTGGGCCTGAAGGATGAGAACGCCCTGCAGACCTGGTTCATCGAACGGGTCGGCCAATATCTGGCGGCCCACGGCCGGCGCATGATCGGCTGGGACGAGATCCTGGAGGGCGGCATCCCCCCCACGGCCACCATCATGTCGTGGCGGGGCATCAAGGGGGCGGTGGACGCCGCGCGCATGGACCACGACGTGATCCTGTCGCCGGCCCCCACGCTATACCTGGACAGCCTGCAAAGCCGCCGCGATGACGAACCGGCGGGGCGCCTGGCCATCGTCACCCTGGCCGACATCTACGCATACGACGCCATGCCGGCGGAACTGAGCGCCGAGCAGGCCCATCATGTGCTGGGCGGCCAGGCCAACGTCTGGACCGAATATATGATGTCGCCGTGGCATGTGACCCACGCCGTCTATCCCCGCATGGACGCCCTGGCCGAAGGCCTGTGGTCCCCGAAGGACAAGCGCGACTGGCGGGGTTTCCTGGACCGGCTGCCGGCGCAGCTCGCCCGCTATCGCCATCTGGGCGTGGACGCCGCCGACAGCGCCTTCGCCGTCGACTTCACCGTGGAGGGCGGCGCCAACGCGGCGCTCGCCGCCGGCACGGCCACGGTGGCCCTGTCCAACCAGGCGGGTGTGGGCACCATCCGCTACACCACGGACGGCAGCACGCCGACCAGCGCCTCGACGCGCTACGAGGCGCCGCTGCACCTGACGCTGCCGGCCACCCTGAACGCCATGGTGTTCAGCGAGGCCGGCCAAGTACTGGCCGCCCCCCGCCGCTATGAGCTGACGGCCGAGGCGCTGCGCACCCGGCAAAGCGGCGAGCTTCAGGCCTGCCCGCAGGGGGAAATGGGCCTGCGCGTTCCGTTGACGCCGGACGCCACCACCAAGGGCCCCGTGTTCAACGTCAACCTGTTCGACGCCTGCTGGGTCTATCCCAAGGCCCGCCTGGACGGTGTCACCACCCTGACGGTGAACGCCGCCCGCCTGGCGCGCAACTATGGCCTGGCCCACGACGCGGTAAAGGTGCGCAGCCATCCCGCCACCACCCCCAACGGGGAACTGGTGGTCCACATGGACGGCTGCGACGGACCGGCCGCCGCGACGGTGCCGCTGCCGTCCCCGGCGACGGCCCCGCAACAGTTCCCCCTGACCGCCCACCTTCCCGCCACCACGGGAGAGCGTGACCTATGCCTGATGTACACGGCCCCTATCCAAGGTCCGCTATATGCCATAGGAAGCGTCAGCCTGCGGGCCGCCCCATGATTAAGCTGATGCCGTATCAGAGGAAATTCCCCATGTCCCGCGCCCTTCACCGCCCGCAGTCCCTGGCATTGGTCCTGGCATTGGCCCTGGCGGCGCCCGGCCTGGCGTCAGCGGCGGTGGTGACGCGCGACCTGGACCAGGGCTGGACCTTCCGTCTGGCGCCCCAGGATCCGGCGGCCAAGGCGCATGGGGGAAAACGCAGTGGCGGGCCGCCACCGTGCCAGGCGCGGTGCAGACCGACCTGCTGGCCCTGGGCCGTATCGGCGACCCGTTTTATCGCGACGCCGAGGCCGGCCTGCAATGGATCGGCTTGGCCGACTGGGACTATCGCACCACCCTGTCGGTGGATGAGGCGACGCTGCGCCACGACCACGTGGATCTGGTGTTCGAAGGGCTGGACACCTTCGCCGACGTCAGCCTGAACGGCAAACCGCTGTTGTCGGCCGACAACATGTTCCGCCGCTGGCGCATCCCGGTGAAGCAAGCCCTGCAACCCGGCGCCAACACCCTGTCGGTGGCGCTGCATTCCCCCATCGCCAAGCTGCAACCCTGGCTGCTGAAGCAGCCCTACGCCCTGCCGGGTGAGTTCGACAGCGCCTTTGGCGATGAACCTGCGGGCAAGCAGACGTCGAATTACGTCCGCAAGGCCAATTACCAGTACGGCTGGGACTGGGGCCCGCGCTACGTCACCCTGGGCATCTGGCGGCCGGTGCGGCTGGAGGCCTGGAACGGCCCCCGCCTGGCGGACTTCCACATCGCCCAGCAGCGGGTGGACTCCAGCGCCGCCACGGTGCGGGCGGAGTTCGAGATCACCGCCGATCACGCCGGCAGCGTACGCATCACCGTGACGCCCACGGCACCCGATGGCACGGCCCTTGCCGCCGTCACGCAGGACGTGACGCTGGACGCCGGGACCAACCAGGTCAGCCTGCCGCTGCGCATCGACCACCCGCACCTGTGGTATCCCGTGGGCTACGGCGCGCCCGACCTCTACACTTTCAAGGCGACCATCAGCGATGGCGCGGAGGTGGTGGCGACCACGGCGCGCCGCACCGGCCTGCGCCAGGTGGAACTGCGCCGCACGCCGGACCAGTGGGGCAAGAGCTTCGAGTTCGTGGTGAACGGCATCCCCGTTTTCGCCAAGGGCGCCAACCTCATCCCCATGGACAGCTTCCCCAGCCGGGTGCCGACGGAAACCGCCCGTGCCTTGCTGCAATCCGCCCGCGACGCCAACATGAACATGCTGCGCATGTGGGGCGGCGGCCACTACCAGGACGACGCCTTCTACGACCTGGCGGACGAGATGGGCATCATGGTGTGGCAGGACTTCATGTTCGGCGGCGCCATCACCCCCTATGACGTGGCCTTCCGCGAAAGCAGCCGGGCCGAGGCCGTGGACCAGGTGAAGCGCCTGCGTGACCACCCCAGCATCGTCCTGTGGTGCGGCAACAACGAGGTGCAGACCGGCTGGGAATCCTGGCCCGACCGCCAGACCTTCAAGGACAGCATCGCGCCGGCGGAGCGGGAACGCATCGTCACCGGCATGACCGTGCTGTTCGGCGACGTGCTGCGCGGCGTGGTCACCAAATATGCTGGCGGCGTGCCCTATTGGGCCAGCACCCCCAGCACCGACTTCGACGGCCCCGCCGATGTCATGGACGACGGTGACAAGCATTACTGGAAGGTTTGGTCCGGTTCCGCCCCGCTGGAGGATTACCTGGACACCACGCCGCGCTTCCAGTCCGAGTACGGCCTGCAATCCTTCCCCGTGATGCAGACCGTCCGGGCCTTCGCCAATGCCGAGGATCTGGCCAGCCCGAACTCGCCGGTCATGCGGGCGCACCAGAAGTTCGCCAATGGCAACGGCAATGACCGCCTGCTGTTCTACATCCGCAAATATTATGGCGAGCCCAAGGACTTCGCCGCCTTCGTCTACCTCAGCCAGGTGATGCAGGCGGAGGGTATCCAGATGGCGGCGGAGCACCTGCGCGCCTCCCGCCCGCACAGCATGGGCTCCCTTTACTGGCAGTTGAACGACGTCTGGCCGGGCGCCTCCTGGTCCAGCATCGATTATTTCGGCCGTTGGAAGGCGCTGCAGTTCCATGCCCGCCGCTTCTACGCCCCGCTGCTGGCAGCGGCCCAGCGTCACAACGGCAAGACCGAGATCCACCTGGTGTCGGATCTGACCGCGCCGCTGGCGGCGCAGTGGCGCCTGCGGGTCATGGACCTGGACGGCACCGTGCGGCAGGAGCGGACCACGCCGGTCACCCTGGCGCCGCTGTCCAGCACGGACGCCGGCACCTTCGAGGATGCCGCGCTGCTGAAGGGGGCCGATCCCGCCCGTACCGTCGCGGTGGTGGAACTGCTGCAGGGTAGCCAGCCGGTGTCGCGCGAGATCGTCTATTTCGCCGACGCCATCGACCTGGCCCTGACGGATCCGGGGCTGACCGCCGACCTGCAGCCCGCCGCCGACGGCTATACCCTGACGATCAAGGCGCAGCGCCTGGCCCGTGGCGTCTGGGTGGAATTCGGCGACCGGGACGCCAGCCTGTCGGACAACGCCTTCGACCTGTTGCCGGGGCAGACGGTGACGCTGGCCGTGCGCAGCACCGCCGACATCGCGGCCCTGCGCCAGGCGCTGTCCGTGCGCTCGCTGGCCGGCGCCACCAAGGGCCCCCGGTCGTGAGGGCGCGGTTCGCGCGCGGCCGCGCGGCCGCGTGGGGGCTGTTGCTGGCCTTGGCCCTGCCCACCGGCGCCTGGTCCCAAACCGGGCCCGGCCCATCCGATGCCGACGCCCTGGTCAACCACATGACCCTGGCGGAGAAGATCGGCCAGATCCAAAGTGCCGCCCCCGCCATACCGCGCCTGGGCGTGCCCGCCTATGAATGGTGGAACGAGGGGCTGCATGGCGTCGCCCGCGCCGGCTACGCCACCGTCTTCCCCCAGGCCATCGGCCTGGCCGCCACCTGGGATACCGACCTGCTGCGCCGGGTGGGCGACACCGTCTCCACCGAGGCGCGGGCCAAGTACAACGCCGCCGGCGCCAAGGCGGACCACGACCGGTACCAGGGCCTGACCATCTGGTCGCCCAACATCAACATCTTCCGCGATCCGCGCTGGGGCCGGGGGCAGGAGACGTACGGCGAAGACCCCTACCTGACGGGGCGCCTGGGCGTCGCCTTCATCCAGGGCATCCAGGGCCCGGATCCGGCCCATCCCAAGGCCATCGCCACCGCCAAGCATTTCGTCGTACACAGCGGGCCGGAAGCGGGCCGGCATTCCTTCGACATCGACGTGGCGCCCCATGATTTGGAGGCGACCTACCTGCCGGCCTTCCGCGCCGCGGTGACGGAAGGGCAGGTGGGCTCCGTCATGTGCGCCTACAACGCCCTGCATGGCACCCCCGTCTGCGCGGATCCGGAATTGCTGAACGGCCGGCTGCGCCGGGACTGGGGCTTCAAGGGCTATGTCGTGTCGGACTGCGACGCCGTGGACGACATGACGCGCTTCCACCATTACCGCGCCGACAATGCCGCGTCGGCGGCCGCCGCCGTGCTGGCGGGTACCGATCTCAACTGCGGCGGCGGCGGGCGTTACGCCTATGCCGACCTGGGCGCCGCCGTCAGCCAGGGCCTGGTGACGGAAGGGACGGTGGACCAGGCGGCCCGCCGCGTCATCGCCGCCCGCGCCCGGCTGGGCGCCTTCGCCGCCACCGATCCTTACGCCGACATCGGGGCGGAGCGCATCGACGACGTCAACGCCCGCGCCCTGGCGCTGGAGGCGGCGCGCAAATCCATTGTGCTGCTGAAGAACCGCAACAACGCCCTGCCATTGGCCCCCGGGACCAACCTGGCCGTGGTGGGCCCCAACGCCGACGCGTTGGGCGTGCTGGAGGCCAACTACCACGGCACCGCGGTGCAGGCCTACACGCCCCTGGCGGCGCTGCGCATGGCGCCCGGCCTCGGCACCATCCGCTACGCCCAGGGTTCCGCCCTGGCGGAAGGCGTGCCCGTGCTGGTGCCGGAAACGGCGCTGCGCACCGGGGCGGGCAGCGGGGCGGAAGCCGGCCTGACCGGTGACTACTTCGACAGCCTGGACTTCAGCGGCGAACCGCAGGTGACCCGCACCGACCGCACCATCGACTTTGACTGGGACAAGGTGCCGCCGGTGCCGGGGATGGACGCGCGGCGCTACGCCGTGCGCTGGACCGGTCTTTTGGTGCCGCCGGGCCCCGGCGACTACACCCTGGCTGTGCGCGTTGATCGCTGCTTCGATTGCCGGGGGCATGATCCCATCCGCCTGTACCTGGACGGCCGGCTGGTGCTGGACGACCCCGGCACCGGCAAGGACAGCGATCTGATGGTGCCCCTGCACGTCGAGGGCACCAGCCCCCATCGCCTGCGCCTGGAACTGGTGCATAGCGGCCAGGACCAGGGCGTGCGCCTGATGTGGCTGGCCCCGGCGGAGGTGCAGCGGGCGGAAGCCGTGGCCGCGACCAAGGGCGCCGGCGCCATCATCGCCTTCGTCGGCCTGTCGCCGGACGTGGAGGGCGAGGAACTGGGCATCGCCGTGCCAGGCTTCGACGGCGGCGACCGCACCGATATCGGCCTGCCCCTGCCGCAGCGCCAGTTGCTGGAGGCCTTGGCCGCGACGGGCAAGCCCGTGGTCGTGGTGCTGATGTCGGGCAGCGCCGTGGCGCTGACCTGGGCGCAGGAGCACGCCGACGCCATCCTGGCCGCCTGGTATCCGGGGGAGCGGGGTGGCCGCGCCATCGCCGAGACGCTGACGGGCAGCAACAACCCCTCCGGCCGCCTGCCGGTGACCTTCTACCGCTCCGTCCGCGACCTGCCGGCGTTCGTGGATTACGCCATGACAGGCCGCACCTATCGCTATTTCGAGGGGACGCCGCTGTATCCCTTCGGCTTTGGCCTCAGCTATACCCGCTTCGCCTACGACGATCTGGCCCTGTCCACGGCCGAGCTGACCGCCGGGCAGCCCTTGGCGGCCAGTGCGACGGTCAGGAACGTGGGCGATCATCCAGGCGACGAGGTGGTGCAGCTCTACATCACCCCACCGGCCGGGGCCCTGGCGCCGCGCCGCATGCTGGCCGGCTTCCAGCGCATCCATCTGGAACCGGGGGAAAGCAAGCGGGTGACGTTCGCGGTGCAGCCGCGCGACCTGAGCGGCGTGGACGCCGCCGGCAACCGCGCGGTGGAGGCGGGCCGCTATCAGGTCTTCGTCGGTGGCGGCCAGCCCGACTTCACCACCGGGCTGGAGAAATCGGTCGACATCCAGGGCCGCCAAGCCCTGCCCCAATAACGGGGCCAAAATGAACCGGGCGGAAATGAGGGAAGCGCGATGATCAGCCGTCGTGACACGATGTTGGGCCTGGCCGGCGGGATGCTGGCCGGCGGGCTGGCGGCGAAGCCCGCCTGGGCGGAAAACCGGCCCAGCCGCCGCCCCCCGCCCGCCCAGCGCAAGGTGTCCAGCCCGGCGGTGGAGCGGGAGCTGGCGCGGGTGAAGGCGGCCATCGGCGACCCGGAACTGGCCTGGCTGTTCGAGAACTGCTTCCCCAACACCCTGGACACGACGGTGGAACTGGGGCGGCTGGACGGCAAGGCCGACAGCTTCGTCATCACCGGCGACATCGAATGCCTGTGGCTGCGCGACAGCTCCGCCCAGGTGTGGCCCTACCTGCCGCTGGCCAAGAACGACGCCGTGTTGCGCCAGGTGTTCCAGGGCCTGATCCATCGCCAGGCACGCTGCATCCTGATCGACCCCTACGCCAACGCCTTCCTGCCGGATCCCAAGGGCACCACCCCCAACAAATGGGCGGTGGACGACATGACGGAGATGAAGCCCGGCGTGGCGGAGCGGAAGTGGGAGATCGACAGCCTGTGCTATCCCATCCGCTTGGCCCACGGCTATTGGCGGGCCACCGGGGATGTGGCGCCGTTCGATGAGGAATGGCGGGCGGCGATGCGCCTGGTGGTGGCCACCTTCCGCCAGCAGCAGCGCAAGAACGGCCCCGGCCCCTATCGCTTCCAGCGCAAGGCGGAGACGCCGACCGAAACCTTGGCGCTGGACGGCTACGGCTTCCCCACGCGCAAGGTGGGCATGATCCACGCCATGTTCCGTCCCTCGGACGACGCCTGCCTCTACGCCTTCAACATCCCTGGCAACCTGTTCGCGGTCACCGCCCTCCGGCTTCTGGCGCCCCTGTGGCGGGCCGTGGGCGGGGAGGAGGCCTTGGCCCAGGACGCGCTGGCCCTGGCGGCGGAGGTGGCGACGGCGGTGCGGGCCCATGGCCGCATGACCGACGCGGCCGGCCAGGAAATCTGGGCCTACGAGGTCGACGGCTTCGGCAACCGCCTGTTCATGGACGATGCCAACGTGCCCAGCCTGCTGGGCCTGCCCTATCTCGGCTGCTGCGCTGCCGACGATCCCCTGTACCGCCGCACCCGGGCGCGGGTGTGGAGCGGCGACAACCCCTATTTCTTCCAGGGCACCGCCGGGGAAGGCGTGGGCGGCCCGCATGAGGGCCTGCGCATGATCTGGCCCATGGCCATCATCGTGCGCGCCCTGACCAGCGACGACGACGCCGAAATCCGCCAGTGCCTGGGCTGGCTGAAGACGACGCACGCCGGCACCGGCTTCATGCACGAGGCGTTCGACCAGGACGACCCCAGCCACTTCACCCGGTCCTGGTTCGCCTGGGCCAACACGCTGTTCGGCGAACTGATGATCGATCTGCTGGCCCGCAAGCCGGCGTTGCTCCGCGCGCCTGTGCGCTGAGCGGGCGGGACACATGCCGAAGCCTGACCCGGCCCCGCCCCAGGATCTCACGAACCGGCCCTCCATAAACGGGACTGCCATGATCCCCCGCAGAACCTTTCTGGCCGGCGCCGCCGGTCTCACCGCCGGCGCCATGGCGCCCTTCACCGCCGCGCGGGCGGGTACCAGCCGTTTCACCACCGATGGCGATCACTTCCTGCTGGACGGCCAGCCCCTGCAAATCCTGGCCGGCGAGCTGCACTACCCCCGCATCGCCCGCGCGGACTGGCGCGACCGCCTGCGCAAGCTGAAGAGCCTGGGGCTGAACACGCTCAGCGCCTATGTCTTCTGGAACGCCCATGAGAAGGCGCCGGGACGGTACGACTTCACCGGCAACCTGGATCTGTCCGCCTGGCTGGCCCTGGCGCAGGAGGAGGGGCTGCACGTCCTGCTGCGCGTCGGGCCCTACGCCTGCGCGGAATGGGACGGCGGCGCGCTGCCGGCCTGGGTTTTCGCGGACGAAAGCGTCAAGGCGCGATCGCTGGACCCCACCTACATGCAGCTTTCCGGCCGCTGGCTGAAGCGGCTGGGGCAAGAGGTCGCCCACCTGGAGATCGACAAGGGCGGACCGGTCCTGATGACCCAGGTGGAGAATGAATACGGCTCCTTCGGCCAGGACCACCGCTATATGGAGGCGGTGCGCGACCAGATCCGGTCGGCGGGCTTCGACGGCGCGCTATACACCGTGGACGGCGCGTCGGTCATAGAGAAGGGCGCCCTACCGTCGCTGATCAACGGCATCAATTTCGGCACCACGGACAAGGCGGAGGAAGAGTTCAAGCGCTACGCCGCGTTCAAGCCGTCCGGTCCACGCATCTGCACGGAACTCTGGGGCGGCTGGTTCGATCATTTCGGCGAGGTGCATTCCGCGATGCCGGCGCCGCCCTTGCTCGACAGCCTCAAATGGATGCTGGACCGCCAGATCTCGGTCAGCTTCTACATGGCGCATGGCGGCACCTCGTTCGGGTTCGATGCCGGCGCCAACTTCGACCGCAAGACCGAAACCTATCAGCCCGACATCTCCAGCTACGACTACGACGCCCTGTTCGATGAGGCCGGGCGCCCCACGCCGAAGTTCAGCGCGGTGCTGGAGGTGATGCAGCGCTACCTGCCGGCGGAGCGGTTCGCCCCCCTGCCGGCGCCGCAGAAGGCCCTGGAAATTCCCCGCTTCCGGCTGACCGAGACGGTGGCGGTCACGCCCCTGTTCGGCAAGCCGGTGGCGGCGCCGGCCCCCCGGACGCTGGAATCGCTGGGCCAAAGCCATGGCCTCATGCGCTATGGCCACCGCTTCACCAAGGCCGCCAAGGGCACGCTGCGCATTGGCGAGGTTCGCGATTATGCCGTGGTGTCGGTCAATGGGCGCCGCGTGGGCGTGCTGGACCGGCGCCTGAACGAACGGGAGATCGCCCTGTCCGTCCAGGCGGGGGATAGCCTGGAGATCCTGGTCGACACCATGGGGCACGTCAATTATGGCGAGCGCATCGGCCGGGACCAGAAGGGCCTCATCGGCGGGGTGACCCTGGACGGCCAGCCCTTGCAGGGCTGGACCCATGAGGGGCTGCCGCTGGATGACCTGGCCGGCCTAACGTTCCAGGCCGGCATCGCCGATGGCCCCGCGTTCCATCGGGGCACGTTCGAGCTCAAGGACGCCGGCTACACCTTCCTGGACATGCGCGGCTGGGGCAAAGGCTACGCCTGGGTGAACGGCCACAATCTCGGCCGCCACTGGTCGGTCGGGCCGCAGCGCACCCTGTTCGTGCCGGAAAGCTTCCTCAGGGTCGGGGTGAACGAGGTCATCGTTTTCGACCTGCATCCGGTCCTGGACACCAGCCTGGCCGGCGGACGGGCGCAGATTTGGGACCTGCCGGGTCAGGTCAAGGACTAGGTATCCACATAATCAGCCCGCCGGTTCCCGCGAGGGATGGCGGCACTGTGGGCGCCACGCCAGGAGGCGAGGACGCGATGGGAAGGAGAAGATCATGCTGACACGTCGGACGTTGCTGGGGGGCACCGCCGGCCTGGCCTTGCTGGGCGGAAGTGGGCTGCCGGTGGCGGCGGCCTGGGCCAGGGAAGGGGCGGGGGAGGGCGAGGACCTTACCCGCTGGGTCGATCCCTTCATCGGGACGGGCGGGCATGGCCACACCTACCCCGGCGCCACCGTGCCCTTCGGCATGGTGCAGTTGAGCCCGGACACGGACAATGGCCGCTGGGATTCCTGCTCCGGCTATCACCAGGACGACCGCACCCTGATGGGCTTTTCCCATACCCATCTCAGCGGCACCGGCGTGGGCGACATGCTGGACGTGCTGGTGGTGCCCCGGGTCGGCCCGGTGGTGCTGCAACCCGGCAGCCTTGAAGCGCCCGAGGGCGGCTATCGCGCCCGCTTCGACCATGCCGACGAACAGGCCACCCCCGGCTATTACCGCGTGCGGCTGAAGGACAGCGGTATCGCGGCCGAACTGACGGCCACGGCCCGCGCCGGCCTGCACCGCTACACCTTCCCGGCGGGGGCCACCGGCGACAGCGCGCATCTGCTGATCGACTTCCACCACGGCATGCAGGACAAGCACGGCGTGCCCACCCGGGTGACCGACGCCACCCTGCGGCTGGTGGGCAACGACACCCTGGTCGGCGGCCGGCGGGTGCATCAGTGGGCGGACGGGCGCCACATCTACTTCGCCTTGAAGCTGTCGCGCCCCTTCACCACGGCGCAGCTCTATTCCGACGACCAGCCGGTGGCGGGCGACCAGACCGCCGGCACCAACCTCAAGTGCGCGCTGCATCTTGCCGACGCCGCCAAGGGCCCCCTGCTGGTCAAGGTCGGTCTGTCGGCGGTGGATGTGGACGGCGCGCTGCGCAACCTGCAGGCCGATCTCCCCGGTTGGGACTTCGACCGCGTGCGCGGTGCCGCCCGTGACGCCTGGCAGGCGGAACTGTCCCGCATCCGCATCGATGCCGACAGCGATGTCGACCGCCGCATCTTCTATTCCGCCCTGTATCACGCCCTGCTGGCGCCCACCCTGTTCAGCGATGTGGACGGGCGCTATCGCGGCATGGATGACGCCGTGCATCAGATGCCGGCGGGGCGCCACACCTATTCCACCTATTCGCTGTGGGACACCTATCGAGCCCTGCACCCCCTGTTCACCCTGGTGCAGCCGGAGCGCGTGCCCGACCTGGTGGACGGGCTGGTGCGCATGGCGGTGGAAAGCCCGGCCGGCCCGCCCGTCTGGCCGCTGCAGGGGCGCGAGACGGGCTGCATGATCGGCTGGCACTCCGCCGTCGTGCTGGCGGAAGCGCAGGCCAAGGGCTTCAAGGGCATCGACTACAAGGCCGCCTGGCCGGTGTTCCGCAAGCGGGCCTTCGAGGATACGACCCTGGGCATGGGCGAGTATCGGCGCCTGGGCTACATCCCCAGCGACACGGTGGATGAGGCGGTCAGCCGCACGCTGGAATACGCCTATGACGACTGGGCCATGGCCCACCTGGCGGCGGGTGCCGGCGCCCGCGACGACGCCCGTGCGCTGGTCGACCGCTCCCGCAACTACCGTCATGTCTTCGACCCGGCGCTGACCTTCGTCCGCGCCCGCGACAGCGCCGGCAAGTGGATCGAACCCTTCGATCCCCGCGCCATGGGCCATATGAAGAAGTGGCGGGATTTCACGGAAAGCAACGCCTGGCAGGCCACCTTCCTGAACCAGCATGACCTTTACGGTTACATGGGCCTGTTCGGCGGGCCGGAGGCGTTCGAGCGCAAGCTGGATGAGCTGTTCACCACCAGTTCCGAGATGCCGGCAGACGCCCCGCCCGACATCGCCGGCCTGGTGGGCCAGTACGCCCACGGCAACGAGCCCAGCCACCACGTGGCCTATCTCTACGCCTATGCCGGCGCGCATCATAAGACCCAGGCGCGCGTCCGCATGCTGTTGCGCACCATGCACCAGGACCAGCCGGACGGCCTGGCCGGCAATGAGGACTGCGGCCAGATGAGCGCCTGGTACCTCATGAGTGCCTTGGGCCTGTACGCCGTCGATCCCGTCACCCCCATCTATGTCTTCGGCTCCCCCCTGTTCCGCCGGGCGGAGGTGGTGGTGGGGCCAGGGCGCCGGCTGGTGGTGGAGGCGCCGGGCAACGGCGCGGACAGTCCCTATATCCAGTCGGTCTCCTGGAACGGTGCTGCCTACACCAAGAGCTGGATCAGCCATGCCAGCCTGGCCGCCGGCGGGCGCCTGACCTTCCAGATGGGCCCCAAGCCCAACCCCCGGTTCGGCGCCGACCCCGCCGACCGGCCGCCGTCCTTCACGCCCGTGAAGCTGTGACCTCTTGCAGGGAAGACCGCGATGCGACGCCATGTCCTGATGCTGGATCTGAAGTCCGACCCGGCCTTGATCGAGCGCTATCGCCAATGGCACGCGCCGGGCAAGGTGCCGCCAGCGGTGGTGCGCTCCATACGCCAGGCGGGCATCCTGGACATGGAAATCCATCTCTGCGGCGACCGCCTGGCCATGATCGTGGAGGTATCGGACGACTATGACCCCGAGGCCAAGGCGGCGGCGGACGCCGCCGATCCGGACGTGCAGGCCTGGGAAACCCTGATGAACACCTTCCAGCGCCCCTTGCCCTGGGCGCGGCCCGGGGAGAAGTGGGTGCCGGCGGAGAAGATCTTCAGCCTGGGTGACCAGACGACGGGGGAGAAGGCCGGGCTCTGACGGCTCCGTTGGGGGCATCGCGCTGAATGTCCGTTTTCGTGGCATATATGACATTCAGGCCATGATGGCCGAGGGGTAAAAAGGGACCTGTCACGCCAACCGGCGCAAGGCGGGGCAGGCCCCGTCACCACCCCTCGGGAGTTTCCCATCATGCAGATGACCGGCAATACCATCTTCATCACCGGCGCCACCTCTGGCATCGGCCGCGGCTTGGCCGAGCGCTTCCACGCCCTGGGCAACACGGTGATCATCGCCGGGCGCCGGCAGGCCCTGCTGGACGCGGTCGTGGCGGCCAACCCGGGCATGGCGGCGATCCAGATGGACATCACCGACCCGGCCAGCATCGCCCAGGCCGCCGAAACCCTGATCCGCGATTATCCCGCCCTGAACGTCCTGGTGAACAACGCCGGCATCATGCCGTTCGACGACGCCAGCGGGGTGGTGGACGACACCGTCAGCCAGGCCATCCTGACCACCAACCTCTTGGGCCCGATCCGCATGACCTCGGCCCTGATCGAGCATCTGAAGCGCCAGCCGCAGGCCACCATCATCAACAACACGTCGGTCCTGGCCTATGTGCCGCTGGCGGTGACCGCCGTCTATTCCGCCAGCAAGGCGGCGCTGCATTCCTACACCCTGTCGCAGCGTTTCATGCTGCGCGAAACCTCCGTGCGGGTGCAGGAAATCGCGCCGCCCTGGGTCAACACAGACCTGATCAAGAAGAGCGACGACCCGCGCGCCATGCCGCTGGACGCCTTCATCGACCAGACCATGGCAGGCCTCGCGAGCGACGCGGAAGAGGTGGTGGTGGAGGCGGCCCGCGGCTTCCGCAACAACCCGGGCGCGGGTGAGCACAAGCTGGTGACCGATTTCAACGCTGCACTGATCGCCAATCCCATCCCGGTCTGACCCGCTCCTTGGGCGCGCGCCCTGGCGGGCCCGCGCCTTCAGGCCCCCACCTGCTGGACAGGGCGCCGCACCGCCTGCGGCCCATGGCCAAAGCGGCGCAGGAAAGCGCGGCGCATCCGTTCCCGGTCGGCGAAGCCCGTCTGATGGGCCACGTCGTCCAGGGTGCGCCGCCCGTCCGCCAGCAGGGCGCGGGCGGCATCCAGCCGCAGGCCTTCCACCGCCTTGCCGGGGGACAGGCCGGTTTCCCGATGGAACAGCCGGCTGAACTGCCGGGGGCTCAAGCGGGCGATGTCGGCCAAGGCCTCGACGGACAGCTCGCGGGCCAGGTTACCCCGGGCATAGGCCAGCACCCGCTGGATCCGGTCGGTGGTCGCGGGCAGATCCAGCAGGGCGGACAGTTGCGGCTGCCCGCCGGGCCGGCGGTGGTACAGGACCAGATGCCGCGCCACCGCCTGGCAAATGTCGGGCCCCAAGTCCTGTTCGATCAGGGCCAGGGCAAGGTCCACGGTGGCGCTCATGCCCGCCGAGGTCCAGATGTTGTCATCGCTGACGAAGATACGGTCGGCCTGCACCCGGACCTTGGGATAGCGGTGTTGCAGATCGGCGGCGTGGGCCCAATGGGTGGTCGCGCGCCGGCCATCCAGCACCCCGGCCTCCGCCAGCAGAAAGGCCCCGGTGCAGGGGGCCACCAGCCGCCGGGCGCCGGCGGCGGCCTGGCGCAGGAAGGATCGCATACCCCGCGACGGCGTGGGCGACGTGGCCGGGTGGACGAACGCCCCGATGGAAAAGATGGTGTCGAAGGACGGGTCGCCGATGGCGGCCGTGCGCACGGCCAGGCCGACGGAACTGGGGATCTCGCCCCCCGCCTCCGACAGGAAAGAGACGCTGTAGGCCGGCTTCGGCAACGCCGTGTTGGCCTGTTCGAAAGCGGCAGCGACCGCCAGGTTCATGACCTGGAAGCCGGGTGCCAGAATTAAGCCCACCGTGTGCATCAGGCGTCCATCCCGTTCCATGTGCCGCCGCGGTGTCTTCCGCAGCATGGAACCAGGGTGATCGCCGACCATCGCGTTTTAAATCCTACCGCCATCTTGGCAGCCCCATACCGAGGTATGAGGTCACGCACCGCGCCGGCTGGGGCATCTTGAGCGCCCTGCCTATTGGTTGATGCGCCGCCCATCGGTCGAGACGTGGAGTATCGTCACATGCCTCATGATTCCGACCCGGAAGATCCCCGGCATTCAAAGCCCCTGGTCGTGGTGATCGACGATGACGCGCTTTTGCGCGACGCCCTCGTCGACCTGTTCCTGTCGGTCGGCACCGATGTGACCAGCTACGATTCCGCCACCGCCTTTCTCAACGATGGCATTCCCGACCGTCCTTGCTGCCTGGTGTTGGATGTCCGCATGCCGGAGCAAAGCGGACTGGAGCTTCAGGCGCGGCTGAAGGCGGAAGACAGGCAAGCGCCCATCGTCTTCATCACCGCCCACGCCGACGTGCGCATGTCCGTCCGCGCGATGAAACAGGGGGCGGTCAATTTCCTGCCCAAGCCGTTCCGCGAACAGGATCTGCTGGACGCGGTGTGGGAGGCCATCCGGTGCGACCGGGAGCGATGGATACAGCGGCGGCATCTGGCGGATTTGCGGCGCCTGGCCCAGGACCTCACCCCCCGCGAGGTGGAGGTGCTGAAAGCCATGGGCCGTGGCCTTCTGAACAAGCAGATCGCCCATGAGCTGGGGATCGCCGAGATCACGGTGAAGATGCATCGCAGCAGCGCCTTCCGCAAATTGGGCGCGTCGACGTCCTCGGACTTCATCCAGAAGGTCAGCATGCTGGAACTGGGCTGACGCGCCTGACCGGAGGCATCAGCGGAACATCTGCCGGTCATACGGCAGAATGAAGCGGAAGATGGTCCCCAGTTTCTCGACACTCACCACGGACAGGTCGCCGCCGTGGCTGTTGATGATTGATTTGCAGATGACCAGGCCCAGCCCCATGCCATCCTCCTTGGTGGAGAAGAAGGGCTCAAAGATGCGGCCCAGGGTTTCCTGGGTCATACCCGGACCGTTGTCGCGGATTTGAACCTCCACCCCGCCGGACCGCTCCTTGTCGCACAGGGCCACGGTGATCACGCGCTCGGGCATCTGCGCCTGCGCCATAGCCTGCATGGCGTTGAGCGCCAGGTTGATGATCACCTGCTTTATCTCCACCTCGTCGACCCGCACGGCGGGAAGATCGGGTTCGATCAGCGTCCGGATGGTCACGTCATAGAGATGCGCTTCGCTATCGATCAGCGCCAGGGCGTCCTTGACCAGGGCGTCGGCACTGGTGGTCGTGCGTTTGGGCGCCTTGCGCAGGAAGGTCTTGATGCGGCCCACGACATCGCTGGCCCGCTGGGCGTCGCGGCGGATCTGGTACAGGGCGTTCAGCGCCCTGTCGGTCGAGGGCTCCGCCCGCAGCAACCACTGTTCCGCCGCGACGGCGGAGGCCGCGATGGCCGCGATGGGCTGCGCCACATCATGGGCGATGGAGGCGCTCAACTCGCCAACCGTGGAAACGCGTGCGGCATGCGCCAGGTCACCCCGCGCGTTCAGAACCATCTCCTGCGCGCGCTTCTGGTCGCTGACATCGAAGGCGTAGAACAGGATGCGCCGCGCATCGCCGGAGGATGGCAAGGTGGCGCGCCAAATGATCGGCACCACGCGGCCGTCGATGGTATGCAGCACCCGCTCCCCCTGGGCCGACACCTTGCCATCCAGCAAGGCCTGGTAGACACGGGTTGTGATCTCCTGGTTGGCGGGCAGCAATTGGGGCGCGATCTCCTGGAAATGGGCCTTGTCGCGCGCGCCCAGCAACCGCAGCATGGCGTCGTTGGCATCCACGAACCGATGGTGCCTGCGGTGGTCCCGCACCAGGTCGGGATGGGCCTGCAGGTGGGCAACGACATCGGTGACCCCCTTCGCCCTCAAGGCCGCCAGGAAGGGGCGCATGCCGGACCAATCCTCGATCAGCATGGGGATGGGCGCGTCATCGAAATAAGCCCGCCGGAAGGCCCGGTAGCGCTGGAAGCAGCTGACCAGCAGCCCGACGACTACGCAGAGCGACACCCCCGCTGCGAGGATAAGGGGCGGCAAATCCTGGATCATTGTCGTCGCGTCTGAGGGATGGCCGGATAGGGGGAAGCGACATCGCTTCATTCCGGCGAACCCCCTGGGCTGTCGCCGTCGTCTCAAGACGTAATTTATCGGTTTCAGGCGGACTTGGACCTTAAACCGGGGGAGGGTCGTTGGCGCCCCCACCCTAGACCACGGTATAGGGTATCACCTACCCGGTAGGGGTTGGCACCAGCATGCGTACGATTCCATAACTTCACCCACCAAATCACGATGCTCCCGCCTTGTTTGATGGGGAGTGGACGATGGACCAGTATGCGCAAGAACCCGCCGCGTACGCGGCGGAACAGATCGGTGCGAAGCATGGCGGGGCCGACGGCGGCCAGGCGGAACGGCTGATGTCCCTGGCGATCAACGCCAGGGATGCGCTGGATTTCGATCTATCAGCCGTTCGGGAGTATCTTGAGGAAATAACCAGCGTTCTTGGAATCATGGACCCCGGACGCGAGGGGGTGGAGCTGGTTTCCGTGACGCCTGTCGCCCGGGGATGTCCGGGCAAGGGAGGTCTGACACCGTGGCAGCTGAAGCAGGTCATGGACCATATCGAGAAGGGGCTGGCCCTGCCCATCCTGCTGAAGGAACTCGCGGAGGTCAGCCGCCTCAGCTATTCCTATTTCGCCCGCGCCTTCAAGGTGACGGTGGGGGAGACGCCCCGGGATTTCGTCGCCAAGAAGCGCATACGCCGGGCACAGATGCTGATGCTGTCTACCAACGACACCTTGAGCGAGGTCGCCTGCGCCTGCGGCTTCTGCGACCAGGCCCATTTCTCCCGTATCTTTCGCCGGCTGGTGGGCGAAACGCCGCTCCGGTGGCGCCGGACCTGGAAACGGAATTGGCATCCGGCGCCGCAGGACGCCCTCACCGCTCGGCTGGCCCAATGATACCTCTGGTCGCGGCAACGCACCCATGTCGGCTAAGGTCGCGCCCTGGCTCGCCAGCGTCTGTGCCCGGTGATAAAAACCTTCAGCGATTCATAGTAGTTTAAATGTCTTGGTTGTCTTTGGGTGCCGGGGTTTGCGATCGGACACGGCCAGGGCGACGCGTGGTCGGCGGTGGCGGGACCGGAACCAGGATGAGTGAAGGCGACCGGGATGACGTCTGAGAAGGCCGTTGCTGTGATTGACGATGACGCGTCCGTCCGGACAAGTCTGGAGGACTTGTTGCAGTCCTTCGGCTACGCCACCATGGCGTTCGCGTCAGCGGAAGAGTTCCTGGCGTCGAACCTGGGCCTGGTTGACTGTGTCATATCCGACATCCAGATGCCGGGAATGTCCGGCCTGGAAATCCAGCCGCTGCTGCGCAAGCGGGGCGTGATGTGCGCCGTCATTCTGCTGACGGCGTTTCCCAGCGAACAGGTCCGCACCCGCGCACGCAAACTGAACGTCCATGATTTCTTTGAAAAGCCCTGCAATCCCGAGGCGCTGATCGCCAGCGTCGAACGGGCCTTGGCGCCCACGGCCTGACCGTGCGGGCGCCCGACGTGACAACGGCCGGCAGCGGCAAAAACAAACAAAGCACCCCGCGTGTCGCCTGGTCGGTCAGTTGGTGAAATAAGTTACCGCCTTCTGCCATTATATCGAACGGGTGGATCACACTTCGTTACCTAGTCTGCCGGCATGTGCATTAGCAGACCTCAGGATATGTCTGAGTTTTTTGCGGTTGCGGACGACTTGTGTTACGGTGTTAGTCGATTTTTAAGGAACGGTCATGGCTGCGGGCCGCACACGCCCGTGTCATTCGCCCCCTATTTACCCTCGACGCGACGCACCACCCCCATGACCAAGACCGAGCTCGTTGAGGACGCCCCCTTCGTCTACGTCGTCGATGATGATGAAGATGTGCGTGGCGGCGTGACCGACCTGTTCCGGTCCGTCGGCCTCAATGTGAAAAACTATCCCTCAACCCGGGACTTTCTCGCCGACACCTTGCCGGACCGCCCCAGCTGCCTGGTCCTGGACGTGCGCTTGCCGGGGGAAAGCGGATTGGAATTCCAGAACCGCCTGAACGCGACCGGAACCCGGCTGCCCATCATCTTCATCTCCGGCCATGCCGACGTCCCCATGTCGGTGCAGGCCATGAAGTCGGGCGCCGTGGACTTCCTGCCCAAGCCATTCCGGGAACAGGAGCTGCTGGACGCCGTGTCCGGCGCCTTGCGCGTGGACGCCCAGCGGCGACGGGAAGAGCGGGACCTGGATGAGCTGCGCCAACTGGCAGCCCAACTCACCCCCCGTGAGGTGGAGGTGCTGAAGGCGGTGGATCGCGGCCTGCTCAACAAGCAGATCGCGTTTGAAATGGGCATCGCCGAAATCACCGTGAAAATGCACCGCAGCAGCGCCTTCCGCAAACTGAAGGCCCGCAGCGTCGCCGACATGATCCAAAAGGTGCGCCGCCTAGCCCTGCGGTAGGGGCCCGTCCGGGTTGGGGTGCGATCGCTTCAGGGGCACTCACCTGAAGCGATCGCACGACGGAACGCCCACGACCTGTGAGGAAGCAGGGTCAGTCCGCCCGCAGGCGGGCGACGTCCTGGGCGGTGATCCTCGACGCCTCGGCGCCGAACCGGCCGGTGACGTAATTGGCGACGGCGGCGATTTCCTCGTCCGAGTAGGCGCCGGCGAAGCCGGGCATGTAGGGGCGCCCCGCCACTTGCGGGCCGGAGCCTTTCAGGATCATGAGGGCGACGTTGGCGGCGCTGGGGTCATTCACCGCCCGCTTGGCCGTCAATTGCGCCTCGGCCGAATTGACGCCGGCACCGTTCCAGGCATGGCAGCTGGCGCAGGCCCCTTCGAACATGCGCTTGCCGTCGATGGCGCCCGCCACGGCGGTGGCATGGTCGCGCGGGGCGGGACCGGCCGGGGCCGGCAGGGCGGTATGGATCGCCGGCACACTTTGCAGGTAGGTCCGGATGGCCGCGATGTCGGACGGGACCAGCTTGGAGAAGCTCAGCTCGACCGCCTCGCGCATGGGGCCGGAGGCCACGCTGCGGCCCTTGGCATGGCCATGCGCCAGATAGGCCTCGATCTCCGGTGCCGACCACGTGCCGATGCCGCTGGTTGGGTCCGGGGTGATGTTATAGGCGTTCCAGC
This sequence comes from Nitrospirillum goiasense, assembly GCF_034427435.1. NCBI lineage: Bacteria > Pseudomonadati > Pseudomonadota > Alphaproteobacteria > Rhodospirillales > Azospirillaceae > Nitrospirillum > Nitrospirillum goiasense. Next base: position 282,622 of record NZ_JAXQNP010000001.1, read on the forward strand.
CCTCCGCCTGTCCGCCGGCGAACTTGCGCCGGGTATCCATCGCCTGGAACAGGGTACGGGGCGTGTGGCATTCGCCGCAGTGGGCGGCGCCCTCGACCAGATAGGCGCCACGGTTCCACTCGGGGCTGCGGTCAGCCACGGGCTCGAACCGCTGGCCGGGGTTGAAGAACGCCCCCCAGACCGCCATCAACCAACGCTGGTTGAAGGGGAAGGAGAAGGTGTCGGGCCGGTTCGCCTGACGCACCGGCGCCAGGGAGAAGAGATAGGCCTTGATGGCCAGCACGTCCTTATCCGTCATCAGGCTGTACGAGGCGTAGGGGAAGGCCGGATAAAGATGCCGTCCACCCGGCGCCAGGCCCTTATGCACCGCCGCCAGGAAGTCCGCGTCCGTCCAGCGGCCGATGCCGGTTTCGGCGTCCGGCGTGATGTTGGGGGTGTACAGCGTGCCAAAGGGCAGCTTGAACGGCCGGCCGCCGGCATAGGGCGTGCCGCCCTCCGCCGTATGGCAGGCCTGGCAGTCGGCCGCCGCCGTCAGGTAGGCGCCCCGTTCCAGCACGGCGGCGGTCGCCAGTTCCTGGGGCACACCGGTGGGCGAGGGGCCCTTGTAGTCCGCCAGGGAAACCCGCGTCCCCTTGGCGAAATCCAGGGGGCCGGGCAGGAAAACGGCATGGGCCAGCACGGCGGCGCCGGCGACGGCGATGATGCCGACGGCGACCAGCGCCCTTCTTTTCGTGGTTCCGCGCATCAGGTCCGCCCCACCTTGGCAAGCAACGTCTGGTCGATGGGCATGCGGGTCAGCTGCACCCCCGTCGCGGCATAGATGGCATTGGCCACGGCGGGCTGAACCGTCGTGGTTCCAGGCTCGCCGATACCGCCGGGTGCTTCGGTGGACGGGACCAGATGCACCTCGACCGCCGGCATCTCATCGATGCGGACGACGCGGTAGTCATGGAAATTGCTCTGCTGCACCCGGCCCTTCTCGAACGTGATGCGGCCGTGCAGCGCCGCCGACAGGCCGAAGACCAGCCCACCCTGGATTTGGGAAATCACGCCATCCGGGTTCACCACCATGCCGCAATCGACGGCGGTGACCAGGCGGCGCACCCGCACCGTGCCATCGTCATCCACCGCCACCTCGGCGATGGTGGAGAGGAAGCTGCCGAAGACCGTTTGCAGGCATATGCCCCGGCCCACCCGCTCGCCCGCCTTGGCGGCCAGGGGCGTGCCCCAGCCGGCCTGCGTCGCCGCCGTGTTCAGCACCTGCAGGGCCCGCGGGTTGGCCGTCAGCAGGGCGCGGCGGAAGTCCAGCGGGTCGCTCTTGGCTTCACGCGCCAGCCGGTCGATGAAGCTTTCGACGCTGAAGATATTGTTGTTGGGGCCCACGCCGCGCCAGAAGCAGGTGGGCACGCCTTGCGGCTCGTGGCGCACATAGTCGACATGAAAGCCGCCGACGGCGTAGGGCTGGTCGGCGGCGCCATCAATGGCGTCGATGTCGACGCCGCCGCTGAACGCCGGGGGCAGCCAGCGGGCGATGACGGCAGGCCCGACGACCTTGTGGCGCCAGGCGACGGGCTTACCGTTTTCCAGCCGGGCGGACAGCCAGCTCCCGTAGGTGGAGCGGTACATCGCCTTCTGGATGTCCTCTTCCCGCGTCCACACCACCTTGACCGGGCCATCGACATGGGCGGCGATGCGCACCGCCTTGTCCACCATGTCCACCTCCAGCCGGCGGCCGAAGCCGCCGCCCAGCAGGTGGTTGTGGATGATGATCTGGTCGGGCTTCAGGCCAGAGGCCTGGGCCGCCTTGGCCTGGGCCATGGTCATCACCTGCGTGCCGATCCAGATCTCGCAGGCGCCCGGCCGCAGGTGCACGGTGCAGTTCATCGGCTCCATGGGGGCGTGCGCCAGGAAGGGCAGCTCATAGCTGGCGCTGATCACCCCGGCGTCGCCTGGGCGGGCGTCCGCGCCCTCGCTTTTGACCGGCACGCCCGGCTGCTTCGCCGCCTCGTGCATCGCCGCACGCAGGCTTTCGGTCGACAGTGTGGCGTTGGGGCCCTCATCCCACTCGATGACCAGCTTGTCCAGGCCCTTCTTCGCGGCCCACGTGTGGTCCCCGACCACGGCCACCAGGTCCTCCAGCACCACCACCTGGCGCACCCCGGCCACGGCCCGCGCCTGGGTATCGTCAACGCGCCGGATCTTGCCACCGGGCACGGGGCAGCTGGACAGGGTGGCGACCTTCACGCCCGGCGGCATGGCGTCGATGCCATACTTGGCCGTGCCGTTGCCCTTGGCCTCGATATCCAGGCGCGTCTGGGTCTTGCCCAGCAGGCGGAAGGTCTTGGGATCCTTCAGCGGCGGATCCGAGGGCGGTGTCATGCGGGATGCCGCCGCCGCCAGCTCACCATAGGGCAGCGATCGGCCGCTGGCCGCGTGCCGGACCATGCCGTCCTGGGTTTCGCAGGCTGTGGAAGCCACCTGCCAGCGCTGGGCCGCCGCCTGCACCAGCATGGCCCGCGCCGCCGCCCCGGCCTTGCGCATGGGCGTCCAATAGGCGCGAACGGAGGTGGAGCCGCCGGTGGCCTGGACCTTGAAGATCGGATTGCCGTAGAGCGCGTCGCTGGGCGGCGCCGCCTCCAGCCGGACGGCGGCCAAGGGCAAATCCAGCTCCTCCGCGATCAGCATGGTCAGGGCGGTGTAGATACCCTGGCCCATTTCCACCTGGGGCATGATCAGGGTCGCGGCGCCGTCGCCGGCGATGCGGATGAAGGCGTCGGGCGCGAAAACGGCGGGGGCATCCTCACGCGCCACGGCCAAACGCCCCAGGGGCAGGTCAACGGCCAGCAGGAGGCCGCCATAGGCCAGGCCGCGCAGCAGGTCGCGGCGCGAGGCGCCAGAGGGCGAGGGGTGCGTATCCATCAACTCACCTCAGGCTTGAGAGGCGGCGCGCTTCACGCCATCACGGATGCGGACATAGGTGCCGCAGCGGCAAATGTTTCCCGCCATGGCGGCGTCGATGTCGGCGTCGGTGGGCGCCGGCGTCTGCGCCAGCAGGGCCGCGGCGGCCATGATCTGGCCCGACTGGCAGTAGCCGCACTGCGCCACCTGAAGGTCCATCCAGGCCTTCTGCACCTTGGCGCCGGCGGGGGTGGCGCCGATGCCTTCGATGGTGACGACGGGCATGTCGCCCACATCGCCCACGGCCAGCTGGCAGGACCGCACGGGCGTGCCGTCCACATGCACGGTGCAGGCGCCGCACTGGGCGACGCCGCAGCCGAACTTGGTGCCGGTCATGCCCAAGACATCCCGCAATACCCACAGCAGGGGCGTGTCCTGCTCCACCTCCACATCGTGGACGGTGCCGTTGATGGAAATCTTGATCATGGAATTCCCCGTTCTGGCGGCAGCCGATGCCGCTGCGCGCCTCGCATGGCGCACATCGCTTCACAGGCTCAACTGTTACCGTAGGCATTGAACTTGGGCATTCATACCGCGGTATGGGTGCCACCGGGGGTGCGATGTCGTTGCGTAAAAGGCGGCGCGTATCAGTCCGCCGCCACGGGCAAGCGGATTTGGAAACGCGCCCCGCCACCCGGCAGGTTGCTGGCCGACAACTGGCCGCCATGCCGCTGGACGATGGAGCGGCAGACGGAAAGGCCGATCCCCATGCCATAGCTCTTGGTGGAGCGGAAACTCTCGAACACGCGCTCCACGTCACCGGATGGTATGCCGGGTCCGTTGTCGTCGATGGTGGCGACGGCCCAGTCACCATCGGCCCTTAGGGTGACGGTGATGGCGCGTTCCTCGACATCGCTCTGGGCCAAGGCCTGTTGCGCGTTCAACAAGATATTGAACACCACCTGCTGCAACTGGACCCTGTCCCCCTCCACCACGCACGGGGCCTTGCCGGCATCGATGCACACGGTCACCCGGGCATGCTCCAGCTCATGGGAGAGGAAGGCCACGGTGTCCCGCGCCAGTTTGGCGATGTCGACCGGCTCGCTCTGGTAAGGGGCCCTCACGGCCATGTCACGGATGCGACTGACGATTGCCGTGGCCCGGTCCACGCTGTCCATGATCTTGGCGACCAGTTCCCGCACCACCGGAACGTCCACCACGTCGCGCGACAGCCAGCGCCGGACCGCCTCCCCCGGGAGGAGATGGCGCTAAGAGGCTGCGCCACCTCGTGGGCCAGCGACGCCGTCAGCTCCCCCAGGATAGCCACCCGTGCCGCATGGGCCAATTCCGCCTGCATGGCCTGCACCGCGGCGCGGGCCGCCTCCTGCCGCGAAATGTCGATCAGGCCGACATAGGCGATGTTCTGGCTGCGCAATTCTGGTGGCACGACATTGAACCAAAGGCAGGGCACCAGGCTGCCGTCCAGACGGCCGATCAGGTGCTCTCCCTGATAGGTGCAGTGGCCGCCAAAGCTGGCGGTCATGGACTCACGCAGGCCGCGCATATGATGCGGCGTGGTAACCCAGCGGATGGGGCCCAGCAACGCGTCCTTGGATGCGGCGCGCATCAGGGTCAGCGCGCTGGCGTTCGCGTCGACGCAAAGGATTTCCGCCTTGGCCTGTTCCAGGAAGTCGGGATTCTGGTCAATATAAGCGCCAAGATCGACGACGCCTTGCTCGCGCAAGGCCGCGTACGTGCGGTTTATGGCGGTGGTGTCGAAGCGGAAGAAGGCGACACCGCTCGCCTCGAACAAAGTCCGCAACCGGTTCTCGCTGCGCGCCAACTCGGCCAGCGCCTTCTTCTGATCATCAATGTCGATCACGCCGACGATGACCCGGCCCGAGGGGACCGTTTCGGACGGGAAGGCGGTGGTGAACAGGCACTCGAACGTGGTGCCGTCGGCACGGGCCAGCCTGACTTCGGCAACGTAGCTGGGGTCACGCCGCATGCCCCTGAGCAAGCCGGTGGTGAAATGAACCAGGCTGTCGTCCGGCCAATAGGGCCGGATGTCGGCGAAGTCACTTTGTTGCCTCCCGCCGAACAGCTCCATGGTGCGCTGGTTGACGGCGATCACCTTCACCTGCTGTTGCAGCCAGCGGACATAGTCCGGGTTCGCCGCGAAATAAGCGGCCATGTCGGTGACGCCCTCGGCCATCTTCTGGCGCACGGCCATGGCCGCCACGTGGAAGTCCATGTCCCAGAAGGAAACGGCCAGGGCGTGGAACAGGTTGGTGTTGCGGACGGTCAGGTCCTCCAAGGTCGCCTGCGTCGCCCGGGCCGCCGTGATGTCGCGGGCCGCGTCCATGAAGAGTCCGCCGTCCGGCGTGATGCGGCTGATGCTGACCTCAAGGGTCAGGATGGTGTCTCCGGCGCCGCGCCGGTGCAGTTCACCCCGCCACACACCGCCGCCGGCCAGGGCGCCGTCGATCTCCTGCCGCGCCGCCTCATCCTGCGGTCCCAGCACATCCGTGGCCATCCGGCCCTGGGCCGCCTCCGCCGCGATGCCGTAGAGCCGCTCCGCCACCGGGTTCAGGGCCAGCAACCGCCCCGCTTCATCGTACAGCACAACGGCGTCGTTCAGACCCTGCAGCAGGGAGGCGAGCAAGGGCGGGAGGGGCGTCGGGTCGGGCAAGGCGGCCAATCATGGGGCAGGGTCGGTATGCCCGCAGCCAATGCGCGACGGCCGTGATTGTCAAGCGCGCACCGTCCTTTCAACCACCGCCTGCCAGTTCCAGCACGGCCGCCGCAGGCGACACTCGGCGGCGGGGCAGCCGTTCCTCGATGCGCCGGAATGTGGCCAGCGCCTGGGCCACCACCTGGTCCATGTTGTAATAGCGGTATGTCGCCAGGCGGCCGACGAACCAGGTATCGGACGTCGCGTCGGCCATGGCCTCGTACCGTTTGTACAGCGCCTGGTTCTCCGGCCTGGGAACGGGATAGTAGGGGTCGCCGACATCGCTGGGGTACTCATAGGTCAGGGCCGTCTTGGGATGGTCCTGGCCGGTCAGGTGCTTGTACTCCGTCACCCGGGTATAGGCCTGGTCCTGGGGATGGTTCACCACCGCCACCGGCTGGTGCCAGGGCCGGTCCAGGGTCACGAGATCGAATCTCAGCGACCGATAGGGCAGGGGGCCGTGGCGATAGCCGAAGAACTCATCAACCTGCCCGGTGTAGATCAGGCGCTTGTGCGGGACCACGCCTTGGATGTCGGCGTAATCGGTCTGCAGCATGATCTTGATGTTGGGGTGACGCAGCATGCGTTCGAACAGGCGCGTGTATCCATCGCGCGGCATGGCCTGAAAGCTGTCGGTGAAATAGCGGTCGTCGGTATTGGTGCGGGTGGGCACACGGGCGGTGACGGATCTGTCCAGCTGGCTGGGTCCAGGCCCCATTGCTTGCGGGTGTAGCCGCGGAAGAACTTCTCATACAGTTCCCGACCCACGGCGCTGACCACAACATCCTCCGATGTCTGGATGGGCGCCACCGGTTCCGCCCGGGCGCGCAGGAAGGCGGCGGCCTCCTCATCGCTGGTAAGGGACAGGCCATAGAGGACGTTGAGGGTGGTGCGGTTGATGGGAATGGGCACCAGCTTGCCATCCACCGATGCCAGGACACGGTGGCTGTAGTCGCGCCAATCGGTGAAGGCGGAAAGGTAGTCGACGACCTGCGCGTTGTTGGTGTGGAAGATGTGTGGCCCATATTCGTGGATCAACAGGCCATCGGTGGTGTGGCGGTCATAGGCGTTGCCCGCGACATGCGGCCGCCGGTCGATCAACAGGACACGCTCATCGCGCTGGCTCGCCAGACGCTCAGCCAGCACGCTGCCGGCAAAGCCGGCGCCAACGATCAGCCAATCAAACATGGGCGGGCTCCGCCAAGGCGCTGATGGCCGCCTCGCGCCGCGACGGCTGGACGGGGGAGATAGCCCGGCCCCGTGCCTTGGCGGAGGCGATACCCTGGATCAAGCCGTGCATGCCGGCCCAGGTCTTGTCCCAGGATGACAAGGACAGTTGACGTTTCACCGCCGCCCGCCAGAGATCCCGGGGTTGCCTCAGCAATCCATCCAGGTGACGCGCCATGTCCTGGGCGTTATCCGCGATCTTGACCAAATCCTTGGCGCCGTAGGGCGTCACCACGTCGGTGATGGGCGTGGAAACCACCGGCACCCCGGCCGCCAGGAACTCCGGCGTCTTGGTCGGGCTGATGAAGCGTGTCGCCTCATTCAGGGCGAAGGGCATGAAGCCCGCATCCCAGCCGGCCAGATAATGGGGTAGCGCTTCATAGCTCTTCGGCCCCAGCCAGTGCAGGTTGGGCCGCCGGGGCAGGGCGGCCGGGTCGATCTTGACCACGGGCCCCAGGATGACGAACTGCCAGTCGGGGCGCTGGTCGGCCAATTGGGCCACCAGGTCGCGGTCCATGCGTTCATCGATCACGCCGAAAAAGCCGACGCGCGGATGGGGAATTTCCAACTGGTCGGCCGGCTCGGCCCCGTCATGGCTCAGCGCCTGGGCGAAGTGCGCCACATCGATGCTGGACGGGAAGGGATGAACGCTGTGATGGCGATGGCGCTTGGCGGCATATAGGCTCATGCCCCCCGTGAAGACCAGATCCGCCTTGGCGAACAGGGCGCTCTCCTGCGCCAGCAACCGGGGTGAAGCGCCCAGGAAGGCGGACAGCTCATCCATATTGTCGTAGACCGTGACAGCGGCCGGAAGATCGGCGCTGAAGTCCACGGCGGCCGGCGTGTAGTACCACAGCACGCGGGACGATGGGTCCCGGCCGGCCAGCAGCGCATAGATCAACTGGCTGAGATGGAAGCTGAGGGCATCGCCCTCCAAGCCCTGCGGCAGCAACGGCACCACCACCGAAACGCCGTCCGGCCGCAACGTGATGTCCAGCCGGGGCGAAGCGACCGCGTCGCCATCCGGCGCGACGAAAACTGGTTCCTCGATGAACAGCACCCGATACTGCTTGGCCGCCCGGCTCAGCAGGTGCTGCGGCCGCTGGCGCACGAAATCCCACCGCAAATGAGAAAAACAGACCAGGTCGGCCGGATGCGCCGGGTCAGGCATGATCGAGTCAAGGCGTGGGCCAAGTGCCCGTGCGTCTTGCATGGCATTACTCCTGCCGCCGGATGTCGGGGGCTGCGCTGGTGGGGAGGGTCGATCCGGGCGCGGGGGGCGCCATCGGGGGCTCTCGGTTGTAAGCACAGACGGGAACGAAAGTTCCGGGGCGCCCCACCGATACTCAGGCCCTCAAAAATGCCCTCTAGAAAATGCCGGCGGGCATCGAACTTAACGGCCCCTCGGGGATTACCCCGGCTCAACCGCGGCAACCTTGGGGCTGACATGGACGTGCTGGATGACGTGCAGGATGGGGATCTGTTCCGAAGTTTCTTTTGGGGCGGCTTCGAATGTTCGACCCATCGCCGCGCGGACGGGCGCCGCCTGGACCTGCTTTCCGCCACCGGCCACGACCGGCACGCCGACGCGGACTATCAATTGCTGGCCGCGGCCGGCATCCACACCGTGCGGGAAGGGGTGCGCTGGCATCGGATAGAAGCCATTCCCGGCCGGTTCGACTGGTCCAGCCTGCTGCCGCTAGTCCAGGCGGCGCGGGCGACCGACATGCAGGTGGTCTGGGACCTGTGCCACTACGGCTGGCCCGATGGGCTGGACATCTGGTCGCCGGAGTTTGTCGGCCGCTTCGCCCGCTTCGCCGCCGCCACCGCCCGTTTCATCGGCGCAGAAAGCGACACGGCGCCGGTCTTCTGCCCGATGAACGAGATCTCCTTCCTGGCGTGGGCCGGGGGGGACATGGGCTATATGAACCCGTTTGGCCATGGCGAGGGCGATCGCCTGAAGTGCCTGCTGGTGCGGGCCGCCATCGCGGCGGTGGATGCGGTGCGGACGGCCATCCCCCGGGCCCGGTTCGTCTACGCCGAACCGGCCATCAACGTCGCCGCGGGGGCGCCAGTGGCCGAGGAACAGGCGGCCGCGCGCAGCTATCACCTGTCGCAGTTCGAGGCGTACGATATGCTGAGCGGACGGCTGCGGCCGGAACTGGGCGGGGCCCCCGGTTATCTGGATATCGTCGGTGTGAACTTCTATCCCTATAACCAATGGCATCTGGGCGGCGCCACCATTCCCTTCGGCCGGCACGATTACCGCCCGTTGCATGAATTACTGGTCGAATTCCATGACCGCTACGGCCGGCCCATGGTGATCTCGGAGACCGGGGCGGAGGGCAGCGCCCGGGCGGCCTGGCTTCACTACGTGGCTGCGGAGGTACGCCAGGCACAGGCCCTGGGTGTTCCCGTTCACGGCGTCTGTCTTTATCCCGTGCTGGATTATCCGGGGTGGGACAACGACCGGCCCTGCGATGTGGGGCTGTTGACCGCGCGCGATGCCGACGGCCGCTGCGGCCTTCACCGTCCCCTGGTCGAGGAGCTTCTGGCGCAACGGGCGCGCCTGCCCCCGGCGAGGCCGAAGCCCCGGGTCTATGCCGCCACGGGAGTGGCCAAGGGGATCGCGAGCCATGGCTAAGCCGCCGGCCGAGACCGACGCCGATTTGCCACCGCACCTGACGGCGCCCTGGCGTTTCATCCGCCATTACCTGCGGGCGTGGGAGGGGCACTTCCTGGGCCTGGCCCTGCTGGTGACAGCCGCCGCGTCCTGTGCCGTGGCGGTGCAATACGCCATGAAGCTGTTGATCGACACGATGGCCGCCGGCCAGCCGGAGGGCGGCGGCGTCACGGTCGGTGTCTGGCGGTCCCTGGCCCTGTTCATTGGCCTGATCGGGGCCGAGAGCGTGCTGTGGCGCCTGACCGGCTGGCTGGGCTGCCGCACCACCATCGGGGTCGGCGTCCACATGCGCCTGGACCTGTTCGCCCATCTCAGCAGCCTGCCCATGCGCTATTTCACGGAAAACCTGGCGGGCTCGCTGGGTCAGCGCATCACCGCGACCGCCGGCAATTTCGGCGCGCTGTGCAACACCGTCATCTGGCGGGTGGCGCCGCCCTGCGTGGATTTCCTGGGCGCGGTGGTGGTGTTCTCCACCATCGACTGGCGCATGGCGGCGGCCTTGGCCCTGTTCGTCGTGGCCGTCACCACCGGCCTGATCCTGTTCGGACAGGGGGGCAGCCGCTACACCGCGCCTATGCCGCCCGTGCCGGCGAGGTGGCGGGCGCTTTGACCGACGTCATCTCCAACATGTGGGCGGTGAAGGCGTTTTCCGCCCGCCGACGGGAATATGATCGACTGGCTGCCAGTTTCCGGGACGAAGCGGGGATGCAGCGGGCCAGCTGGATGCACATGGAAAAGACCCGGCTGCTGTATGACGTGGTCTTATGGCTCATGGCCGGCGCCATGCTGTGCTGGGTGCTGTTCCGCTGGGGCCAGAAGGGCGTGACCACGGGCGACGTGGTGATCGTCAGCGCCCTGACCTTCCGCATCCTGCACGGCGCGCGCGATCTGGCCCTGGCCCTGGTCGACGTGGTCCAGCATGTCGGCCATATCGAGGATACCCTGCGCGTCATCGGTCTGCGGCCCACCGTCGCCGACGATCCCGCCAGCGCCGCCTTCGACCCCTGGGCCGATCCCGGTTCGGTGGAACTGCGCCGCGTCGGCTTCGCCTACGGCATCTCGCGGACGCCGTCGGAGGGGGACAGGGAGGGCGCGCCCCGGCCGCCCTTCCGGGCGGAGACGTTGCAGGACCTGACGGTGCGCATCCCGGCCGGGCAGAAGGTCGCGGTGGTGGGCCCATCGGGTGCGGGCAAGTCCACGCTCGTGGCCCTGTTGCAACGCCTCTACGACGTGCAGGACGGCGAACTGCTGATCAGCAACCACGCCGTGGCCGCCATCCGGCAGGACGACCTGCGCGCGGCACTCGCCGTGGTGCCGCAAGAAATCACGCTGTTCCATCGCACGATCCTGGAGAACATCCGCTTCGGCCGGCCCGACGCGACGGAGGAGGAGGTTCATACCGCCGCCCGCGCCGCCAACTGCCACGACTTCATCCTGTCCCTGCCGGAAGGGTACGGGACGCTGGTCGGCGAACGCGGCACCAAGCTGTCGGGCGGACAGCGCCAACGCATCGGCATCGCCCGCGCCTTTCTGAAGGACTCCCCCATCCTGATCCTGGATGAGGCGACATCGGCCCTGGACACGGAATCCGAATTGAAAATCCAGCGCTCCCTGGTGGAACGCATGGCGGACCGCACGGTCATCGCCGTGGCGCATCGCCTGTCCACCGTCGCCGCCTTCGACCGCATCCTGGTCATGCAGGACGGCCGCATCGTGGAGGATGGAACGGCGCCGGATCTGCGCCGCCAGGGCGGCCTGTTCGCGCGCATGTGGCGCCTGCAGGCTGAGGGGCTGTCCGCCGCCGAGTAGGGCCCGGCGGCGATCAAGATTGCGCGGGGGGCGTCATGGCCTCCTTGATGGCGCGGGTCAAATCCTCGATGCGGTAGGGCTTGGCGAGGATGGGGAAGCCCTGGCGCACGGCGGGTTCCTCGCTATAGCCGGTGGACAGGATCACCGGCAGGTCCGGATGACGCCGCCGAATTTCACGGGCCAATGTCAGGCCGTTCACCGCGCCCGGCATCACGATATCGCTGAACACCAGGTCGAAGGCGCCGCCGCGGTCGATCAGGTCCAGGGCCTCCTGCCCGCTGCCCACATGGGTGACGCGGTAGCCCAGCTCCTCCAGCGCCGTGGTGATCACGGGCCCCAGGACGGCGTCGTCTTCCGCCATCAGGATGCGCGCGCTGCCGCCTTGCGGTTCGGTTCGCGCCACCCCAGCGGATCGCTGCGGCGGCCGGGCGGTGCGGGGCAGCGACAACGATACCGTGGTGCCCCCGCCTGGACGGCTGTACAGTCGGGCATCCCCCCCGGATTGGCGGGCGAAGCCATAGACCTGCGAGAGGCCCAAACCCGTACCCTTGCCCAAAGGCTTCGTCGTGAAAAAGGGATCGAAGGCCCGGCTGGCCACCTCGGGCGCCATGCCGACGCCCGTGTCGCTCACCTCTATCTCCACCATATCCCGCTGACCGCCGGCATCCCGGACGTTGCGGGCGCCCAAGGTCAAGGTGCCGCCGTTCGGCATGGCGTCCCGGGCGTTGGCCGCCAGATTCAGCAACGCGACCTCCAACTGCACCGGATCGGTCTCCACGGGCCACAGCTCGGCGGGCAGCGTGGCCTTCACCTCGATATCGCCGCGCACCACCTGCCGGATCAGGTCGAGGCATCCGGGCAGGACGTCGCGCAGGTCGACCGCCTCCAGGTCCACGGGCCGCTGGCGGGAAAAGGTCATGAGTTGCTGGATCAGGGTGCGGCCCCGATCCACCGCCTGCAATCCCCCCTCCAGCAGGCGATGGCGCCGCGCCGGGTCCACCGGATTGCGGGCCAGCATTTCCAGGCAGCCGGATATGGCCTGAAGCAGGTTGTTGAAGTCATGGGCCAAGCCCCCGGTCAGTTGGCCGATGGCCTCCATCTTCTGGGAATGGCGCAGCCGTTCCTCCCATTGCCGGCGCTCGGTGATGTCGCGGGTGATCTTGGCGAACCCGATCAGCTTGCCCGCCGGGTCGCGGATGGGGTCGATGATGACATGGGCCCAGAAGCGGGATCCGTCCTTGCGTAGGCGCCATCCCTCGCGCTCAAAGCGGCCCTCCGCCTCGGCGATGGCCAGCGCGCGGCCGGGCAGGTTTTCGGCGCGGTCCTCCTCGGTATAAAAGCGCGAGAAGTGTTCGCCGATGATTTCCTCACGGCTGTAGCCCTTGATGCGCTGCGCGCCGGCGTTCCAACTGCTCACGAAGCCATTCGGGTCCAACATGTAGATGGCATAATCACTGATGCCATCCACGAGAAGCTGGAAGCGCCGCTCCGCGCCAACCAGGTTTCCGGGAACCGGATCTTGAGTACTCACCGATGTCCTCACAGTGCGAAAACATATGCCCCATCCTGCTCATCCTCATCGCCTGTCATGGTTTGGGCGAAGGGGCAGGGGTTCGTGGCACCCATTGGCAGGTGCGGGATGGCCCAAAGCCGGGGATAAGGGGCCGATTTATTGAACGCGCCGGCTCATAAAGATGCATTTAATATGCGTTAAATAAAATAAAACCCGGCACTTTGCTTTATTCCGGCATGCGTACCCCAAAAGGGGCGCCTGCCGGCTGGCGGCGGCCACGTCGCCAGCCCATGCGCCAGCCCATGCTCTTTCGTCGCTGGACGGCCGCCGCACACCCCGTGACCCGCGCGTGGGCGGTCGCGTTACCGTTTCCCGCCTTCCTCCAACACCTCGTCCCGCGCCAGGAACTTCTTGGTCAGGGCGGGCAGATGCTCCACCAGCCAGGCAGCCATGGCCTTTTCCTCCTGCAGGCTCTGGTCGCACAGGTCGCGGGTTTCGGTATCACCCACCGCCTCGGCGGCGGCGATGAGGATGGTGTAGGAGGCGATCTCCATATTCTCGAAGGCGTAGCTGGCCAACGCCCCCTTGACGATCTCGTCATCCACGAACATGCCGCTCAACCCCTGGCCGAAGGCGGTGGCCCGGCCAGCGAGGTCCTTGATGGCCGAGGTGTCGCCCCCGATGCGCTCCAGGCACCGCTCCAGGCGCTGGGCCTGGGTGCGGGTTTCGGCGATGTGCTGCTGCAATCTGTCCCGCACGGGCGGATAGTTCTCAATGCGCTCACACAGCGCGGTCATCATCGTTTCCGCCTGCTGCTCCATGGCATGGGCATCGCGCAGCCAGTCAACCAGATGTTCCTCGTTCGTGGCCATGGCCAGTGCTCCTTGCTTGAGGGTTGGCGCCCACCCCCGCTGAAAACCACTTCAGGGAAACCGCGTCGGGGTGCCGCGCGCAAACAAGCCGTCGCGTCTGCAACGGTTCCCTGAAAGCCCGCCAAAAATGCGGACATCTTAAATTTTATTTGTAATTCAACCGGGCTGCACAAGTCAAAGCGAGACTTAAGCTTCGCAGATGCTTCAAATACCTGGAACAATTCCAGATACACCCCCTTTATATTGGCAAGAGCGACAGGACGTTCATTTGGCGACACCATCAGGAGGACGACGATGTTCATGCATAACAAGCGCCTGCAATACACGGTCCGCGTGTCGGAGCCCAACCCCGTCCTGGCCAGCTTCATGCTGGAGCAGTTCGGCGGCCCGCAGGGTGAACTGGCTGCGGCCATGCGCTATTTCACCCAGGCGCTGAGCGAGACCGACCCGGGTCGCAAGGACATGCTGTTCGATATCGCGACCGAGGAACTGAGCCACCTGGAAATCATCGGCAGCATCGTCGCCATGCTCAACAAAGGCATCAAGGGCGACTTGGCTGAAGCCAGCATGGCGGAGGCGGATCTCTACACCGCCCTTAACCAGGGCGGTGACAGCCATACCCAATCGCTGCTCTATGGCGGCGGCCCGTCGCTGACCAATTCCTCCGGCGTTCCGTGGACGGCTGCCTATATCGACAGCATCGGCGATCCCACATGCGACCTGCGGTCCAACATCGCGGCGGAAAGCCGGGCCAAGATCGTCTATGAGCGCCTGATCAACATCACCGATGACCCCGGCATCAAGGACGCCCTGACCTTCCTGATGACCCGCGAGATCGCGCACCAGAAATCGTTTGAGAAGGCGCTGTACGCCATCGAGCCGAATTTTCCACCCGGCAAACTGCCCGGCAAGCCGGAGTTCGCGGACCTCTACGTCAACACCTCGCAAGGCGAGGGCGATGCGGAGGGCCCGTGGAACGCGGGCGGACGGTGGCAACGGCTGGATGACGTGGCCGGCAATCTTCCCCTGGATGGCGGCGCCGGACTTCCCTCCGTCACCCTGACCGAGGCGCAGCAGCAGGCGGCCGAGGCTCTGATGGCGCGGACCATGTCCAATCCGGAGAGCGATCCCATCACCGGCGCCGAGCTGGGCTCCGGCCAGGTCCTTGAGGATCTGGCAGACGCCTGATGTCGCTGGGGCGGGAACCCCGATGACACCCCTCCCGCCCACCTTTGCCACGCCGGCCTCCCGCGCCGGCGTGGTCTTTTTCGTCCCGATGGTGGGCCCGATGGTGGGAAAGACATGGTGGATACGACTGTTCTTGTCCTGGGTGGCGGCAACGCGCTGGGCGCGTACCACGGCGGAGTTTACGAAGCCCTGTGCGAGGCTGATATCCAGCCGGACTGGATCGTCGGCGCCTCCATCGGCGCCGTTACCGGCGCCCTGATCGCTGGGAACGCGCCGGAGGAGCGCCTGCCGCGGCTACGGCGTTATTGGGAACTGGCCTGCGACCGCGCCGATTGGCCCTTGGGTCCCCTGCCATGGCGGCGCGACCATGAAAACGAGGCGCACGCGATGCGCGCGCTGCTGGCCGGCAAGCCGGGCTTTTTCACGCCACGCTTTCCCGGCGTGCTGACCATGCTGCCCGGCCTGCCGGACGACATGGCCTTGCTGGACCACCGTCCCATGGCCGCGACGCTGCGGGATCTTGTGGAGATGGACCGGCTTAATGGGGCGATATCCGGCTGACGGTGGGGTGCCTGGACGTCACGACGGGGGAGGAGGTGTATGTCGACAGTGCCACGACGCCCCTGACCTGGGACCATTTGCTGGCCAGCACGGCGGCCATGCCCCTGTTCCCGCCCGTCGAGGTGGGCGGCCGTCTGCTGTGCGACCTTGTCCATCGCAACAACATGCCTTTGGACCGGCCCATGGTGGAGAAAGGGGAGGACGATGTGCTGTGCTTCGCCAGCGAGTTGTTCGCAATCGATGGCCCCCAGCCCTCGGACATGGCGGGGGCCCTGGCGCGGTGCCAGGACCTGCAATGCGCCAGCCATGCCCGGCGATCACTGGCCGGCCTGCGCCGTGAGTATGATTTGCGCGACCGAGCCGGTCTTCCCGGCAGCTTGGCCCTGGTCCACGTCGCCCACCGCGCGCCCGCCCACGAGAAAGCCGGCAAAAGCTTGAATTTCTCCGCGCGCTCCATCGCGGAACGCTGGCAAGCCGGCCGCGACGACATGCGCGCCGCGTTGGCGGGGTGGCGGGAGCGGCCGCCAACGGGGCGTTTCACTTACGTGACGGCGCCGGCGCCGCAGTAAACGGACATCCTTTCGACGATCGGCCGGCGGGGCGGATCAGGACCGGCAGGGCCTGGTCTCAGGGGCCCTCACGATGACCGGCAACACCAGAAGCGCGACCAGGGCGATGAGGGCACCGGGCACCAGTGGCCATCCGGTGCTGGCCAACAGGGCCTGGGCCAGGAACGGGGTGACCCCGCCGAAAAGGGCGGTGGCCCCGGTGGCCCCCAGCGCCAGGCCCGTCAGCCGCCCTTCGCCGGGAAACTGCTCCGCCGTCGCCACCGCGCCAACCGCGCTTACTCCCCCGGCGACCGCTGCCAGCAGCACCGCCCCGCATAAGGCTTGGACAGCGGAATTGCCCGCCATCAGCCAAAAAAGCGGCAGGGGCAGCAGGGCGCTGCCAATAGCGAGGGTGATCAGGACGGGTTTGCGCCCCACACGGTCTGACAACGCCCCGACCAAAGGCGTGACCGCGATTACCACCCCGGCCGCGATGGTGGACAGCCAGAGCGACGCGCCATCACTCAACGATCCCGCCGAGGTCAGGTAGACCGGCACATAGGTGATGCCGACGTAATAGGTGATGGAGCCCAGCGCCGAAATGGCGAAGGAGCGGAAAATCCCCGCCCGGTGATGCGCCAAGGCGTAGCGCAAGGGCTGGGCCGGCACGGCACCCGAGGCCAGTTGCCGCTCGAAATCAGGGGACTCCCGCATGGTGGAACGCGCGACCCAGACCAGTCCGGCCAAGGCCGCGCCGACAAGGAAGGGAATGCGCCAGCCCCAGGACGTCAACGCCGCCGGGGTAAGCCCCTGCACGGTCAAGGCGGAGACGCCCACCGCCAACAGTCCGCCAACCTCGCTGGCCGCCGAGGCGCAGGACGTGACCAGCCCCCGCCGACGCAGGTCGGCCCCCTCCATCAGATAGGCGACCACGCCGGTATATTCCCCGCCGACGGAAAAGCTCATGACGCAGCGGAGCAGCAACAGCAGCCCTCCCGCCGCGATGCCGATGCGGTCAAAGGTCGGCAACAGAGCGGTGGCCAGCATGGCGAGGCTCATCAGCGCCATGGACAGCAGCATCATGGGGCGGCGCCCGACGCGGTCCCCGACATGCCCGAAAACCACGGCACCCAGCGGCCGCAGCAGGTAAGCGACGGCAAACCCGGCCAGGGCGGTGATCAGCGATGCCGGCTGCCCCCCGAAAAAGAGGCGGGCCAACACCGGAGCGAAGTAAAGGTAAAGGGTGAAGTCATACCATTCCACCACCGTGGACAGCGCGGCGATCCCCATCGACCGGCGATAGGCGCCGGTGGGAACCGGAAGGGCGGACTGTCGAGGAACCACCAATGCTACTCCCACCGCCCACAACATCGGCACCACCCCATGCGGCACTGCCTCCAACAATGCGGAAGACCATCCGAAACGGGGAAGCTATTTAGCGCTAAGGGGCCGACATTCCGGCCGGCCTGGCATAAGCCGGAGACTAAAAAGCGCAAGGGAGTCGCACTTCGGGATTGAATTCACCCCCGGGACTTGAAAAAGACCGATAAGCATAATTATGGAAATAGATGTTTGGCTGTGCGATATCCTGCGGTTCCAGCATAGCCGACGTTGATGGGCTTGCGACAACTCAAGTCGGGAATCGCGGCGATTGCGCTATGTTGTGGAGGAATTGTTAATTCGAGTTAGTCGCAGACAACGGCAGAGGAAGGCATGGATCGACTCTTTTCCTATGGTCTCGACGCGCCGCCTGTGGTCCGCAATTTATTGCTAGGCTCGTTTTTCTGCGGGGCTCTTTTCGTGCTGGACCTCGTCGGGATTCTGCCGATCCACGTCAATGGCCTCATCTGGCCCACGTTGTCGATGGGCGCCGGCGCGATCGCCATGATCTGGTCGAGCGCCCGCGGCAAGATCCGGGAGCGTGAGATCATCCTCGACCGCATCGATTGGCGCGGTGACGAGCGGGTCATTGATATCGGCTGCGGACGCGGCCTGTTCACCGTCGCGGCGGCCCGCCGCGTGCCGCGGGGCCATGTGGTCGGTATCGATATCTGGCAGGCGGAGGATCTTTCCGGCAATGGCCCCGGCGCGGTCATCGCGAATGCCGCGCGCGAAGGCGTTTCCGGCCGCGTCGAATGCCGCAGCGCCGACATGCGGGAGATCCCCTTCCCGGACAACAGCTTCGATGTCGCGCTCTCATCAGCGGCCATCCACAATCTCTATGATGCTGCCGACCGCGCCCGCGCGATCCGCGAAATCGCCCGCGTTCTCGCGCCCGACGGCCGTCTGGTGATCAGCGATATCCGCCATTTGTCCGATTACGCACGGTGGGCGCGCGAAGCCGGTATCGCAACCGTGATTTCGCGCAGCATCGGGGATCAAATCTGGCGCCTCGGCAGCTTCGGCTTTCTGGCGCCGGGGCTCGTGTTAGGCCGTAAAGGACCCGAATGAGGCGGCCGCACCCGAAGCCGGCCCCATCACTCCCGGTATTGGATGCGGATGTCCGCCGACATCAGAAATCGGCGGACATCCACACGCTGATTCATCCCCTTGCTTGGGCCGCGTTCAGGCGGGCGATGGTTTCATCCGTGGTCCATAAGCCGCTGGCCAGCCACCGGAAGTTAGTCAGGGCCGCCAGATAGCCGTCGCCTTCCGGCACCTTGCTGGCGGCCGTCGCGTCCCGCACCACCACGACCTCGAAGCCATGCTCCACGAAGTCGCGCAAATGGGATTCCACGCAGAAGTTCGCGGCCATGCCCGCCAGGATGACTTGGTCCACCCGGTGCTTGCGTAACTGGAACAGCACGTCGTTGGTCTGCGGCCCGGCGATCTTGTGCGGGGAACAGACGATGGTCCGCCCATCCTCGATCAGGGCTTTGTATTCCGGCATCCAGTCGGCGCCGGAGCCAGCGAAGCCGTCCAGTGACAGGGGATCGCGCCGGTCGAACATGCGCATCTTGTGCATCAGCGCCTCGCCCGGTGCCGCGAAGTCCCAGTGGTGGTCGTGCGGGTAATAATAATGGGGAGAAATCACGACGGGCAGGTCCACCGCCTTGGCGGCGGCCATCAGTCGGCCCAGGTTGGGCACGGTGCCGATCTCGGTGATGTTCTGGCCGAAGGCGCCCCAGGCGGCACCGTGCGGGCTCAGGAAATCGATCTGCGGGTCGGTGACGACCAGCGCCGCCCGGCGCAGGTCCAAGGTCACCGGGGTGGACGGCAGAACCGGATTTTCCGGGTCGGCGTACAGCGGGTTCGGCTTGGGGCTGGTGGCGTCGGACATGTCTATGGCTCCGGATCGAAATGAGGTGGCCGCACTCTCCACCCGGTCCTGTCCCGCGGCTTGTTCCGGATGGCAGGATTTGCATGAAACGGCACATATATCGCCCGCGCGGGCGGGATGCGCTTGCCAAACGTCCGGTCCCACGGCTTCATCCTTGGCGCGCCGCTCAAGGTCGAGGGCGGCTTTTCCATCGAGGGGCAGGACGGTCGGCACAGCCAAATGAGTGATTTGACCGGGGCGCCATCTGTCCTCACCATATTGATGCTGTTCGCCGCCGTTGGCGCCGCGCTGCTGGTCAGCCGGCGGACGTTAAACGCCACCCGCGCGGCGCTGAGGGAAAGCGATCAGGAGCGGGAAAGCCTCCGCCAGTGCAATACCACGCTGGAACAGCGGCTGGACACCCAAGCCCGCGACTTGGCGCTCAGCGAAGCCCGATACCGTCGCCTGTTCGAAGTCAGCACTATCAGCTTCTGCGAACAGGACATCGGCGACGCCAAGACCTTGCTGGACGGCTTGAAGGCCCAGGGCATCACCGACTTCCGGGGCTATGTCGCCGCGCATCCCGAGTTTCTGGAGCGGTGCGTCAACGCCATCAGAACGGTCGAAGTTAACGATGCTCTGGCGCAGTTGCTGGGATATGAGGACAGGGCGGAGCTGGCCGCCAAGCCACCGAGACAGAACGCCGAAAACGCGCTGCAGGTGCTGACCCACCAGTTGGAAGCCGCCTTCAATGGCTGGAGGAACATCGCGGGCAGCACGGTGCTGATCGGCAAGGATGGCCGGCGCATCCCCGTGCTGTACCGCGTGCGCCTTGTATCGGAAACCGTGCAAGTATCCAGCCATGTCGATTTGACGGAGCGGGAGCGGATCGAGGCCATGCGCCTGGCGGCCCAGGCTGAACTCGCCAGGTCCAACCGCATCGCCACGGTGGATGCGCTATCCACCTCGCTGGCGCATGAACTGAACCAGCCCATCGCCGCCATCCTGACCGATGCCGGGACCGGGGTGCGCCGGTTGCAGGCCATCCCGCCCGATACCGACGCCGCGCTGCGCGTGTTGCAACGAATGCAGACCAATGGTCAGCGTCTGGCCGACATCGTACGGCGGACGCGCGACCAGCTGGTGAAAGGCAGACGGGAGATCGCACCGCTGCATTTGGCGAAGCTCGTGTCTGAAACCCGCACCCTGCTGGAACGCGACCTGATCTCTCATGAAACGCTCATGGCCATCACCTGCCCGCCGGACCTGCCACCGGTGGTCGCTGATCGCGTCGAACTACAGCAGGTTCTGGTGAACCTGGTCATGAACAGCCTGGACGCCATGGCCGACACAGCGCCACCGGCGAGAAGCGTCATGGTGACGGCGCAAGCGGCGGACGGGGGATTTGTCCGGGTATCGGTGGCCGATACGGGGCCCGGGATCGGCGACGAAACGCTGTCGAAAATATTCAAGCCCTTCTTTACCACCAAGGTGGGGGGCATGGGCATGGGATTGCAGATATGCCAGTCCGCCATCGAGGCCCTGGGCGGCACCCTCACAGCGCGCAACACGCCGCAAGGGGGCGCCATCTTCGAGTTCACCCTGCCCATCGCGGACCCTGCCCGTCACAGACATGGAAACGACGCGGGGACGGACCTGGGCCCCCTGCCCAAGTAAGGCGCCCCCAATAACCCCGCCCCGGCACCGGATCAGGCTCGGCTGAGGTCAGTGCAGCCAGCCCGCATCATGACCGTGGCGGATCTCGGCAGGACGGACGAGCGCGGCGGAAACCACCTGGACGCGATGGATGCGACCGTCCAGCCGGGTCTCCCAGAAATCGAGGAAGCGGCGCAGTTGGGGAAAGCGCGGGGCCATGTCCAGCTCTTGCCAAACATAGGCCTGCAACAGGCCCGGATGGTCGGGCATGCGATACACGATCTCGGCCGTGGTCAGCCGCCAGCCCAGAAGTTGCTTTTCCAAGTCAGTCATCATGGTGTCCTCCAACCCCTGTGATGAAGGAAGATAATTGTGACACCACACAACCGACACAGGTCAATATTTAAGTTATAAATCAAAACACTAGCAGCAGGTTGTCGAGACTGCTGCCAACCGTCACGCCGGTTCCATCCCCCGCCGTGGATCATACCCCGCCGGCTGCCAGCTCCGCAGGAAGGCCTCCAGCGCCGGATCAATCTTGGGAGGCAGGGTTAAACGCACGGTCACATGCTGATCCCCGCGACCGCCCCCGGCGGGAATCCCGCGTCCCTTCAGCCGCAGGCGGGTGCCATCGTTCGCCCCCTTGGGGATGGTCAATAAAACGGGACCGTCGATGGTGGGCACCCGCACCTTGGCACCGAAGACCGCTTCGTGCAAGGTAACGGGCAGATCGATGTGGACGTCATCCCCGTGGCGCCGGAACCAAGGGTGGGGCCTAACCGATACCGTCACCAGGGCATCCCCCGGCGGGCCACCGGCCATCCCGGCCAAGCCCTTGCCGCGCAGGCGGACCTTGGCGCCGTCCTCCAGGCCCGGCGGCAGGTCGACATCCAGCGCGGCCCCATCGGGCAAGGTGATGCGCCGGCGGCCCCCCAGCGCAGCCTCGGCGAAATCCAGCGTCACACGGGCCGCCACGTCCTGGCCTTTGCGTGGGGCGCCGCCGGGCCGGGAACCGGCACGGCCGGTGAACATGCCAGCGAAGAGATCCTCGAAACCATTCATGCCACCAAAGCCGTTGGGGCCGCCGAAACCGGCGGTGAACGAGAACGCCTCGCCCGGTGCCGCGGCATGGTCGCGATGCCGGCGGGCACGCGCCTGTTCCTGACCATCAGCATCGATTTCACCCCGATCATAGCGGGCGCGCTTGAGCGGATCGGATAACAGATCGTAGGCGGCATTCAATTCCTTGAACCGGCGCTCCGCCTCGGGCCGGTTCTGGTTCAGGTCGGGATGGTGGATTTTGGCGAGCGCCCGATACGCGCGGCGGATTTCATCCGCCGAAGCGCCGCG
Source organism: Nitrospirillum goiasense (assembly GCF_034427435.1). Lineage (NCBI taxonomy): Bacteria > Pseudomonadati > Pseudomonadota > Alphaproteobacteria > Rhodospirillales > Azospirillaceae > Nitrospirillum > Nitrospirillum goiasense. Next base: position 304,920 of record NZ_JAXQNP010000001.1, read on the forward strand.
CGCAACGCCCAATGTCTGATAGGGATCCCGCATCGCGCACCCATGTCAGGAACAAGGAATGCCAGCCGGAGCGCCGGGCGTTCTCGTTGGATAAACGCCCGGCCCCCTTCCCTCCCACCGTCCTTCCGTCACGGTGCGGCCCGCACCGCTTCAGTCGTTCCAGCCGGAACCCACCGGCGCCAAAGACTGGACAGGCTCACACGCACACGACGGCGAAGCCTCCCGCCAGACCGTTGGATACGGCTGGCGAAGTGGACAAGATTGGCTTTGCGGCTCATGAAGCAACCTCCTGGCGCCAGGATCAGACGGGCATGCTGAGGGAATGAGCCGCCAACCCTGATGGGTGTCCCAGCGGGACCGGCGGCGGCTCCCTTCATCGTTCGCCTCAGGCGGCCTTCTTTTCCTTTTCATCGGCCGGCCGCTGCTCCAGGCGCGGCCCCGCACCGGCCGCGGCGATCTCGATGCGGCGCGGCTTCATGGCCTCCGGCAACTCGCGCTTCAGGTCGATGGTGAGCAGGCCGTTTTCCAGCGAAGCCCGGTCGACGAACACGAAATCCGCCAACTCGAACCGGCGCTCGAAAGAGCGGGATGACAAACCGTGGTGCAGGTAGTGTGCCGTTTCCTCCCCGGCCTTGCGGCCCTGCACGATCAGCAGGTTGGGATGGGCGGTCAGGGCCAGCTCCTCATTGGACCAGCCCGCCAGGGCGATGACGATGCGATAGGCGTTCTCGCCGGTCTTCAGGATGTCATAGGGCGGGTAGCTGTCCGCCGGGGTGGTGGTGGACAGATGCTCCAGCACCGTGGCCAGCCGGTCGAAGCCGACGCCGGAACGAAACAGGGGCGAAAAATCAAAAGCGCTCATAGCCATGTCCTCCAGTGAGCAACGAGGTACGAGCGGCCCCGGGACCCACCCGGGAGCCGGTTCAGGCCGGATCCGCCATCGGCATCCGGCACACAAACACTAGAATATAACCACAAATAAATCAAGGAAATATTTTGTCATGTCGTGGTATATTGAAGTATATATGGCAGTATTGAGCGACCACGGCGGACCAGTCCGCCGTGGCGCAATGGAAATCCCGCAGCTTTTATTAGACTCACGCAGCCCTTCAGTCGAAGTCAGCCGGGGACGGAGCGGTGGCGGGCTTCTTCTCCGGGATCTGCGCCACCATGGCCTCGGTGGTGATCAGCAGGCCGGCGACGGAGGCCGCGTCCTGCAGGGCGGTGCGGACCACCTTGGCGGGGTCGATGATGCCGGCCGCCACCAGATCGCGGTACTGACCCGCCTGGGCGTCGAAGCCCCAGGTGTAGTCGCCGTTCTCGGCGACCTTGCCGACAACGACCGAACCGTCATATCCGGCGTTGGCCGCGATCTGCCGCACCGGCGCCTGCAGCGCCTTGCGGATGATGTCCACGCCCATGCGCTGGTCGTCGTTGGCCGGCTTCAGGCCCTCCAGGGCTTTGGCCGCGCGGGCCAGGGCCACGCCGCCGCCGGGCAGGATCCCTTCCTCCACCGCGGCGCGGGTGGCGTGCATGGCGTCGTCGACGCGGTCCTTGCGTTCCTTCACGTCGACCTCGGTGGCGCCGCCCACGCGGATTACGGCGACGCCGCCCGCCAGCTTCGCCAGGCGCTCCTGCAGCTTCTCGCGGTCATAGTCCGAGGTGGTTTCCTCGATCTGCGCCCGGATCTGCGCGCACCGCGCCTGGATGGTGTCCTTGGCGCCCGCGCCTTCGACGATGGTGGTGTTGTCCTTGCCGATGACCACTTTCTTGGCCCGGCCCAGCATGTCGATAGTGACGGTGTCGAGCTTGATGCCCAGGTCTTCGGAGATGACCTGGCCGTTGGTGAGGATGGCGATGTCCTCCAGCATGGCTTTGCGGCGATCACCGAAGCCCGGCGCCTTCACAGCCGCCACCCGCAGGCCACCGCGCAGCTTGTTCACCACCAGCGTGGCCAGGGCCTCGCCCTCCACATCCTCGGAGATGATCAGCAGCGGCCGGCCGCTCTGCACCACGCGCTCCAGCACCGGCAGCAGGGCCTGCAGGCCGGACAGCTTCTTCTCGTGGATGAGGATGTAGGGATCCTCCAGTTCCACGGTCATCTTGTCGGCGTTGGTGACGAAATAGGGCGAGACATAGCCCCGGTCGAACTGCATGCCCTCGACGATGTCCAGTTCGGTGTCGAAGCTCTTCGCCTCCTCCACCGTGATCACGCCCTCGTGGCCCACCTTCTCCATGGCCTTGGCGATCATCTCGCCGATCTCGGCCTCGCCGTTGGCGGAAATGGTGCCGACCTGGGCGATCTCGGCATTGGTGGTGATCTTCTTGGCCTTGCCCTTCAGCTCCGTCACCACGGCGTCCACGGCCAGGTCGATGCCCCGCCGCAGATCCATGGGGTTCATGCCGGCCGCCACGGCCTTGGCGCCCTCGCGCACGATGGCCTGGGCCAACACCGTGGCGGTGGTGGTGCCATCACCGGCCAGATCGTTCTGCTTGGCCGCCACTTCGCGCAGCATCTGCGCGCCCATGTTCTCGAACTTGTCGGCCAGCTCGATTTCCTTGGCGACGGTCACGCCGTCCTTGGTGATGCGGGGCGCGCCGAAGCTCTTCTCGATGACGACGTTGCGACCCTTGGGACCCAGCGTGACCTTGACAGCGTCCGCCAGGATGTCGACGCCCCGCAGCAGGCGCGCGCGGGCATCGGCCGAGAACTTCACGTCCTTGGCTGCCATTTCCTTACTCCCGTGATGATATGCTGACTCAGGCGGCTTTCCGGGCCGCGCTGGTATCGATGACGCCGAGGATGTCGCTCTCCTTCATGATCAGGAGATCCTCGCCGTCGATCTTGATTTCGGTGCCGGACCATTTGCCGAACAGCACCCGGTCGCCGACCCGGACGTTCAGGTCGATGACATGACCCTTTTCATTGCGAGTGCCGGGACCAACCGCGAGCACCACGCCCTCCTGGGGCTTTTCCTTGGCGGTATCGGGAATGATGATGCCGCCGGCGGTCTTCTGCTCGCCGTCAACGCGGCGCACGACCACACGGTCGTGCAACGGGCGGAATCGCATGGGTGTCACTCCTCATTACAAGCGAATGCCATGGATCTGTATGCAGCGGTCCTCCCTTTGGGCCGAACCGCGGGGAAAAATTTATTCAGCGCGAAATCCCTGTCAAGAGGGGGCTGCACCGCCGTCGTTGCCGCCCGGCCGCAGCAGCGTCACACTGGCTGACAACCTGATACCGCGAAGAGAATCTCCCTGATGGACATGCCCGGCAACCTGCTGACCGCCCTGCCCCCGGCCCTGGACGCGGAATGCTTCACCGACATCCTACGCCAACCCGGCTGCCGCATTGAGCGTATCGTGTCCCAGGGGCAGGTGACGCCGATCGACCGGCCTTACGTTCAGGCGCATGACGAATGGGTGCTGGTCCTGGCCGGTGCCGCGCGGGTGGAGGTGGAGGGTGCGGAAACGGCCCTGGCGCCCGGCGACCACCTGTTCATCCCGGCCAACGCCAGCCACCGGGTGACCTTCACCGACCCGGACCAGCCCACCGTCTGGCTGGCCATCCATATCGGCGAGGCGGGGGCCTGAGCCTCACACCACCAATGAGGACAGGGCCGGTGGTTGCCCCAACAGGTCGGCCACGATGCGCAGGCTTTGCGCCAGCTCGGCCCGCGATGGCGACGCGCCAAGGCCGAGGCGCACGGCCTCCGGCGGGGTGCCCAGGGCGAAGGCGTCACTGGCCACCACACCGATGCCCACGGTACGCAAGCGGGCGGTGAACTCGCCCCGCGTCCAGGGCGGCGACAGGCGCAGCCAAAGATGGAAGCCTTCCGGATCGGCGCCGATGGCGTCACGCGGCAGGATCTCGGCGGCTAAGGCCTGGCGCGCCGCCGCCTCCTGCCGGATGGCCTCCAGCACCCGGTCGGCGATTCCGCTTTCGATCCACCGTGTGGCCAAGGCCGCGGTCAATGGCGACGCCATGGAGGCGGTGGCGCGCAACGCCCCCGCCAAGCGCACCGCCGCCCGCGCGTCCGGCGCCACCAGATAGGCGATGCGCAAGGCAGGCGCCAGGCACTTGGCCAAGCCGGCCACATGGTAGGTGACGTCGGGGGCCAGCGCGGCGAACGGCGGCACCGGCGCCCGCGGCAGGGCACCATAGGCGTCATCCTCCACGATGGCGACGCCATGGGCGCGGGCGATGTCGGCCAGGGCGGCGCGGCGCGCGGCCGGTATGGTCAGGGTGGTGGGGTTCTGGATGGTGGGGCTGGTGTAGAAGGCGCGCGGCCGGTGGGCGGCGCATAGGGCCTCGAACACATCGGGCAGCGGCCCCTGCGCGTCCCCCGGCACGGCCAAGGCCCGCAGGCGCAGGTGGGCGGCCAGCGACAGGAACCCCGGATAGCTCAGGGATTCCGCCAGCACCACCTCCCCCGGCGCCGCCAAAACCCCCAGGGTCGCCAGCAGGGCGCCCTGCGCCCCGGGGCAAACCAGGGTTCGGTCCAAGGCGGCGCCCGGCAAACGGGGCGACAGCCAAGCGACGCCCGCAGCCCGATCCCGCGCGCTGCCGCCCGGCTCCTGATAGCGCATCAGCAGGTCCAGCCCCCGCGCCTCATGGCCGAGTGCCTCTTGACCGTGTGTCTCCTCCAGCTCCGCCAGGGCCGACCACATGGCGGCGGCCAAGGCCGGATCATCGAAGCGGGGCGGCAGGTTCATGCTCATGTCCACCAGGCCGCCGGTGAGCGCGGAGCCTGCCGGACGCGCCGGCGCCGAGACTGGAACCGGCGCGGCCGTCGAACCACGGACATATGTCCCCTGGCCCACCCGCCCCTCCACCAGACCGCGGCGGCGCGCCTCGCTGTACGCGCGGCTGACGGTGGTGAAATCCAGGCCCAGCAGATCGGCCAGGGCGCGCTGCGGCGGCAGCCGCGTTCCCTCGGGCAATCGGCCGGCGGCGATGTCGGCGGCGATGGCATCGGCGATGGCCAGGTAAACCGGCCCGGCCGCCTTGCTGACAACAGGCCTCCACTGAGCGCTCGTCATGTCTCCATCCCTTGCAGGTCTCATTGTGTCCATATATATGGACATTGCATGTTTCTGCCGCCGGGCAGGCGCCCATATCCTCAGTTTATAGGGACGCCCGCCGAGAAATGGATGGAAAAATGGATCTGAACACCAGATTCCAGGCGCTGCTGGCCGATATGAAGCTGGAGGGCCGCTATCGCACCTTCATTGAGCTTGAGCGCATCGCCGGCGCCTTCCCCACCGCCCTTTGGCATGCGCCGGATGGCGGCAAGCGCCGCGTGACCGTGTGGTGCAGCAACGACTATCTGGGCATGGGGCAGAACCCCGACGTCCTGGCGGCCATGCACCAGAGCCTTGACCTGTCGGGCGCCGGCACCGGCGGCACCCGCAACATTTCCGGCACCAACCGCCAGCATGTGGCCCTGGAGGCGGCGCTGGCGGACCTGCATGACAAGGAATTGGCGCTGATCTTCACATCCGGCTGGATATCCAACCTGGCGGCGCTGGGCACGCTGGGCCGCGCCCTGCCCGGCTGCGCCATCTTTTCCGACGCGCTCAACCACAACTCCATGATCGAGGGCATCCGGCGTTCCGGTGCCGAGCGCTTCATCTTCCGTCACAACGACGTGGCGCATCTGGATGAATTAATGAGCCAAGTGGCGGCTGACCGCCCGAAGATCGTGGCCTTCGAAAGCGTCTACAGCATGGACGGCGACATCGCCCCCATCGCGGCGATCTGCGATGTCGCCGAAAAACACGGCGCCATCACCTACCTGGACGAGGTGCACGCCGTCGGACTGTACGGTGCCCGTGGCGGCGGCGTGGCGGAACGGGATGGCGTCGCCCACCGGGTGACCTTGATCGAAGGCACGCTGGCGAAGGCCTTCGGCGTCATGGGCGGCTATGTCGCCGGCCCGGCGCTGATGATGGATGTCATCCGCAGCATGGCCGACAGCTTCATCTTCACCACCTCGCTCTGCCCCCACCTCGCCGCCGGCGCGCTGGCCGCGGTGAACCATGTGGCCACCCACCCGGAGGAACGCGCGGCGCAGGCCCGCAACGTGGCAACGCTGCGCGCCATGCTGCACGCGGCGGGCATCCCGGTGCTGGACAGCGCCAGCCATATCCTGCCGGTGATGGTGGGCGACCCCCATCTGTGCAAGCGCACCAGCGACCTGCTGCTGTCCCAGCATGGGCTCTACGTCCAGCCCGTCAACTATCCCACGGTGCCCCGGGGGACGGAGCGGCTGCGCATCACCGCCACCCCGTTCCACACCCAGGCGCATATGCAGGCGCTGGTGGACGCCTTGAGCACCGTCGGACGCCAGTTGGGCTGGGTAAAAGCGCGCGCCGCCTGATCCTGCCGGGAAAGATAGGACGCTTTATACAAAATTGTATGGAATTTTCCATCTGCGGCGGCGGCGAAGTCGCGGCCGTTTGTGGCCAGCACGACGCTCCCGCCCTGGAATAGGAACGGAAACCCGGGGGATGATGGGCCGGACGTGTTTTCCATCAACACAGCCAACTGTTTTCGCGGCTTGCCAAGTCCGCCCACGGAGCCATACAAAACATACATACAAATACCGCCTTCCCGCCCCCCCCGTATGGGTGTATGGGCCGGAGATTGTATGGAGAGGATTGCGGTGTGCTAACGAATCAGATCAAGACCGCCGCGCGCCGCGCCGGCGGCATCGCGTCCCGGGCTTGGCACTGGCCGGCCCAGGCGCTCGCGCCTTTGGCCCTGCTGGCCCTGTCGGGTTGCGGCGATATCGAGCTGCTGAACCCCAAGGGCGCCATCGGTGAACAGGAAAAGACCCTGATCCTGCTGGCCCTGGGGCTGATGCTGCTGGTGGTCATCCCGGTGATGGTGCTGAGCGTGGTGTTCGCCTGGCGGTATCGCGAGACGAACACCAAGGCGACCTATGCGCCGAAATGGTCCCATTCCAACCGGATCGAGGTTGTGGTGTGGTCCATTCCCTGCTGCATCATCATCTTCCTGGCCCTGCTGATCTGGCGCACGACGCACGAGTTGGATCCCTACCGCCCGCTGGTGGCCAAAGCCGAACCGGTGCGGGTGGAGGTGGTCGCCCTGAACTGGAAGTGGCTGTTCATCTATCCCGACTTCGGCATCGCCTCGGTCAACCGGCTGGAACTGCCGGTGGACACGCCCGTCAACTTCACGCTGACAGCGCAGTCGATGATGAACTCCTTCTTCATCCCGCAGTTGGGTAGCCAGATCTACGCCATGGCCGGGATGCGCACCCAGTTGCACCTGATCGCCAACCAGCCGGGCACTTACGCCGGCCTGTCCTCGGCCTTCAGCGGCGAGGGTTTCTCCGACATGCATTTCGATGCCGTGGCCGTGGACCGCGCCGGCTTCGACGCCTGGGTCGCGGAGGCCAAGGCCGCCCCGGCCACCCTGGACGCCGACGTCTACAAGGCGCTGTCGGCCCCCAGCGTAAAGCATCCGGTGACCCTGTACGGCACCGTCGAATCCGGCCTGTTCGACCACATCGTCGACCAGTTCATGCCGGCCATGGCCTTCAACGACAAGCTGGCGCTGTGCACCGCCCCCCGGGCCCCAGCCCAGGCTCAGGCTCAGGCCCGGGCCCTGTCCACGCCCAAACCTGCATCCGTCACGGAGTAACGCCGCGATGTTCGGAAAACTGACCCTGGCGGCCATCCCCTGGGATGAGCCCATCATTATGGGAACGGGCGCCGTCGTCGCCCTGGGCGGCCTGGCCCTGCTGGGCCTGATCACCTATTTCGGCAAGTGGCGCTATCTGTGGGATGAGTGGATCACCAGCGTCGATCACAAGAAGATCGGCGCCATGTACTTCATCCTGGGCCTGGTCATGCTGCTGCGCGGCTTCGCCGACGCCATCATGATGCGGGCGCAGCAGGCCATCGCCAACAACGACGCGGCGGGCTACCTGCCGCCGCACCATTACGACCAGATCTTCACCGCCCACGGCGTGATCATGATCTTCTTCGTGGCGACACCCTTCATCCTGGGACTGATGAACGTGGTGGTGCCGCTGCAGCTGGGTGCCCGGGACGTCGCCTTCCCCTTCGTCAATTCGCTGGGCTTCTGGCTGTCGGTGGCCGGCGCGGTGCTGGTCATGCTGTCCATGTTCGTCGGCGACTTCGCCGCCACCGGCTGGGTGGCCTATCCGCCCCTGTCGGAACTGGGCTACAGCCCCTCCGTCGGGGTCGACTATTACATCTGGTCGCTACAGATCTCAGGGTTGGGCACCACGCTGGCGGGGGTGAACTTCATCGTCACCATCCTGCGCATGCGGGCACCCGGCATGAACCTGATGAAGATGCCCGTCTTCGTCTGGACCTCGCTGATCACCAATATCCTGATCGTCGCCGTCTTCCCCGTGCTGACCGCCACCCTGGCGCTGCTGACGGCCGACCGCTACCTCGGCATGCACTTCTTCACCAATGAGCTGGGCGGCAACGCGATGATGTACATCAACCTCATCTGGGTGTGGGGTCACCCGGAGGTGTACATCCTGATCCTGCCGGCCTTCGGCGCCTTTTCCGAAATCATCGCCACATTCTCGCGCAAGCCGCTGTTCGGCTACACATCGATGGTCTACGCCACGTCGTCCATCGGCATCCTGTCCTTCTTCGTCTGGCTGCATCACTTCTTCACCATGGGGTCGGGCGCCAACGTGAATGCCTTCTTCGGCATCATGACCTCCATCATCTCCATCCCCACGGGCGTGAAGCTGTTCAACTGGCTGTTCACCATGTATCGGGGGCGGGTGCGCTTTCATTCGGCCACGCTGTGGACCATCGGCTTCATGGTCACTTTCGCCGTGGGCGGCATGACCGGCGTGCTGCTGGCCGTGCCCGGCGCCGACTTCGTGCTGCACAACAGCCTGTTCCTGGTCGCCCACTTCCACAACGTCATCATCGGCGGCGTGGTCTTCGGCTGCCTGGCCGGCATGACCTTCTGGTTCCCCAAGGTCTTCGGCTTCACCCTGGATGAGTTTTGGGGGAAGGTCGCGTTCTGGTGCTGGCTCATCGGCTATTGGCTGGCCTTCACGCCCCTGTACATCCTGGGCTTCAAGGGCATGACCCGGCGCATGAACCACTATGACGTGCCCGGCTGGCACCCCTATCTGGTGGTGGCCCTGGTGGGGGCCTGCATCATCGGTGCCGGCATCCTGGCCCTGCTCATCCAACTGGTGGTCAGCATCCGCGACCGGGAGAAGAACCGCGACTTGACCGGCGACCCGTGGAACGCCCGCAGCCTGGAATGGTCCACCGCCTCGCCGGCGCCGTTCTACAACTTCGCCCATCTGCCCAACATCACCTCGCTGGAACAGCATTGGGAAGACAAGGAGCAGGGCCGGGCGGGCGTGCAGGTGACGGGGTATGAGGACATCCATATGCCGCGCAACACCGCCGCCGGCGCCGTCATCGCCGCCTTCGGGCTGGTGATGTCCTTCGCGCTCATCTGGCACATGTGGGGCATCGCGCTGTTCGGCCTGGCCGCCATGGTGGCGACCTTCATCCAGCGCAGCTACGACCGCGACATCGACTATTACGTCCCGGCATCCGAGGTCGCCCGCATCGAGAACGCGCGCTACGCGCTGCTGAAGCAATCGGAAAAGGTGGCTTGATCATGAGCACCGCCTTGGCAACCAACACCCATGCGGCCGCCCACGCGGCCCATGATCATAGCCACAGCCACGACGACGGCAGCAAGACCGTCCTGGGCTTCTGGCTGTACCTGATGAGCGATTGCCTCATCTTCTCCTGCCTGTTCGCCACCTTCGCCGTGCTGGCGGGCAACGTGGCCGACGCGCCCACGGGCAAGCAGCTGTTCGACCTGCCCTATGTGGCGGGGGAAACGGTGCTGCTGCTGGTCAGCAGCTTCACCTTCGGCTTGGCCATGCTCAACATGCATGCGGGCCGCCAGGCCCAGGTCATCGCCTGGCTGGGCGTCACCTTCCTGGTGGGCGCCGGTTTCATCGGCATGGAGGTGCATGAGTTCGCCGCCCTGATCGGCGAGGGCGCCGGCCCCGGGCGCAGCGCCTTCCTCTCCGCCTACTTCACCCTGGTCGGCACGCACGGTCTGCATGTCACCGCCGGCCTGCTCTGGCTGGCGGTCATGATGCACCAGACGGCCAAGTTCGGGCTGGACGGCATCGTGCGCCGCCGCCTGTCCTGCCTCAGCCTGTTCTGGCATTTCCTGGATCTGATCTGGATCTGCGTCTTCACCTTCGTCTATCTGCGGGGGGCCCTCTGATGTCCGCGACCACGCATACCAACACCGCCAGCGCAGCCCACGGCACGCTGGCCTCCTACGTCACCGGCTTCATCCTCTGCCTCATTCTCACGGGCCTGTCCTTCGGCGCCGTCATGGGCGGGGTGCTGCCGCCAGAGAAGATTCTGGGCGCCATCAGCGGCCTGGCGGTGGTGCAGTTGCTGGTGCAGTTGATCGTCTTCCTGCATCTGGGCCTGGCGCCGGAACAGCGCAACTACACCGTCATCGGTGCGTTGACCGTGCTGTTGATCGCCACCATCGTCATCGGATCGCTTTGGGTGATGCACAACGCCAACGTGAACATGATGCCGACCCAGATGTCCGTGGAACGGGCCCTGTCCAAGGACTGACCTTGTCGTTGGGGCGGTCGTTCACGGCCGCCCCAACCCCTGTTACGCTCCCCCTCTCCCCCGCCCCGCTGGAAAGGCCCCGTCCCATGGTCAATCCCATCGTGCGCGCTGCCGTGGTGCAGGCCGCCCCCGTGATGTTCGACACGCCCGCCACCATCGCCAAGCTGGTTGAACTGGCGGAGCATGCGGCGGCGCAAGGGGCGGAAATTGTCGTCTTCCCCGAGGCCTTCGTCGGCGGCTATCCCAAGGGCCTGAACTTCGGCGCCCACCTGGGCATGCGCAGCCCCGAGGGACGGGAGGATTTCCGCCGCTATTACGAATCCGCCATCACCATCCCGGGGCCGGAGTTCCAGGAAATCAGCGAGGTGGCGCGGCGCGACCGCCTGCACCTGGTGGTGGGCGTCATCGAGCGCGAGGGCGGCACCCTCTATTGCACCGCCCTGATGGTCGGCCCCGATGGCCGCCTGCTGGGCAAGCACCGCAAGCTGATGCCCACGGCGCTGGAACGCCTGGTGTGGGGCTTCGGCGACGGCTCCACCATCACGGTGGTGGACAGCGCCATCGGCCGCTTCGGCAGCGTCATCTGCTGGGAAAACTATATGCCCCTGTTGCGCATGGCCATGTATGCCAAGGGCATCGAGTTCTACTGCGCCCCCACCGTCGATGATCGTGAGACCTGGCTGCCCACCATGCGCACCATCGCGTTGGAGGGGCGCTGCTTCGTGCTGTCGTCCTGCCAGTACCTGACCCGGGCCGACTGCCCCGCCGACTATGCCGCCGTGCAGGGCGACGACCCGTCCACCGTGCTGATCCGCGGCGGGTCCTGCATCATTGACCCACTGGGCAACGTGCTGGTCCCGCCCTGTTTCGATGGCGAAATGACCCACCTTGCCGACCTGGATCGTCGCCTGATCGCCCGTGGCAAGTACGACCTGGACGTGGCCGGCCACTACGCCCGTCCCGACGTCTTCAGCCTGACGGTGGACGCGCGCCCCAAAAGCCCCGTCACCTTCATGACGCCCCCGCCGCCGGGTGTCGACCCCCTGGGCGTCGATCCGGCAGCGGGGGAGCAGATGGTGATCGGGGTGAGACGGGACTGAAGCGACGCTCAGTTCCCAGCCGGCCGGCAACCGGGGGCCAGTAGGGGGTTGCAACGCGCCGGGCCGCCGCCAGGCAGACGCACCACGTAGTCGGTGCCATAGGCGTTGCCGGGGTGTTCGAAGTCGGTGGAAACGATTTGGGCGCCGCTGGCGAAGGCCGCCTTGGCCCGCCCCAGGTCGTTCACCTTGGCCTCATAGGTCTCGATGTCGGACCGGGTGCGGATGATGTAGCCCTCCCGGACATAGCGCCGGATGTCCTCCCCGCGCACCAGGGCGTTGTCCATCAGCAGCACCGCGGCGTGGTCCTCCCCCGGCTGCGCCCGCAGGAAGGCGACGCGGCCTTTCAGCGACGGGTGGCCATCAAGATAGGCCAGCGTGCCGTCCGGCCCGGACGCCGTGATCATGAAGAACAGGATCTTGCCGCGCGCCGCCGCCAAGGTGGGCCAATTCCCCGCCTTCACCGCCTGGTTCAGGGTGGGATAAGCACCGCGCACGTCATCCGGCATGATCAGCCGCTCCCGCCCCAGCGCGGACAGGATTTCCGCGTCCAGGTCATCGAACAGCTTGGCGTCGAAGGGAACGGTGCGCGTGGGGTTCGGCAGGGGGGAGGCGTCGTCGACCTTGGCCTCCAGCATGATGAACAGCGGCACATGCCTTGGGTGGGCGTCGGACCAGTCGCGGATTTGCCGCAGGCACAGCGCCAGCGTGGGGCAATGGCTGCGGAAGTCGACATCCGGGATGTGCAGTACCTTATAGCCGGGCTTGTCCAGGTCGGTGCTGTCGAAGGGCAGCAGGTCCTTCACCCCCTGGGCCCGCAGCATGCGATAGGCCACCGGGTCGCTGAACGTGCCGCCCTTGGGATCCGGGTTGACGTCGATTTCCAGGCTGCGCACCCCGCTGTCGAGCTGGGTCTTGAGGTCGGGGTGGTCGTAGTTCAGCGCCTCCTGGATGTTGACGCCGTTGGGGTGCTCCTCCTCGAACAGCGCGCGGCGGGCCGGCGGCATCTGCTGGAGACGGCTCATCATCCGCTCGAAGCCGGGTGCTGCGAGCGCCAGGACCCGGGGATCGGCCGGCATGGCATAGCTGTTGTGGGTGCCCAGGACCTGAATCTGGTTGATCTTCAGGGTGTCGGGGACGCCCGCCATCTCATCGGCGGCAGGTGCCGCCTGGGCGGCCGCCATCATCGCCAGCCCGGCCAGGGCGGCGGCCATCACGGTGTGCTTCATCATCACGGCTCCGGTCGGCGGATCAGAAGGAGTATTGGGCGTAAACGCCGACGGTGCGGTAGGCGTCCAGCGAGGTGTAGTGCAGCAGCCCCAAGGCGCCGTACTGCTGCCAGCCGGTGGAGAAGTAGGTGTTGAACAGGTTCTTGGCATAGACGCCCAACTGCAGGGCGTCGCCATCCGTGCTGATCCCGGCCCGCAGGTTGACCAGGCCATAGCCCGGCGTGCGGGAGTATTCCGGCTCCCCCACCACGGTGAACATGGTGGAGCGGTAGCTGTAGCTGACCGTGCCGTGGAAGGTCACGTCATTGGCGATGGGCTGGTCATAAGCGGCGCTGAGCGTGGTCATCCAGCGCGGGGAGTTCGTCAGCTTCGTGCCCGTGTAGTCCGTGGTGACGTTGTAGACATAGTCGGTGAACGCCGCGTCCGTGTAGGTGACCGAACCGTTCAGCGTCAGGGCGTCGGTGGCGCGCCACGCCAGGTTCAGCTCCGCGCCCTTGCTGGTCAGGCCGCCGGCGTTGCCGATCACCACCTGCGACACGACGGCGCCGGGAACGGTGGTCAGGATGGACGCCTGGAAGTCGGTGAACTTCTCCTCGAACAGGTCGAAGTTGACGCGGACGCGGCGATCCAGCAACTCCGACTTCACGCCGACTTCGTAGCTTTGCACCGTCTCCGCCTTGTAGGGGTCGTAAAGACTGCCGACGAAGGCGACGCCGCCCGGCTTGTAGCCGGTGGAGTAGGTGCCATACACCATGACGTCGTCGGTGATCTTGTACTGCGGGGAAATGCGGTAGGAGAAATTCTGCCCGGAAACCGATCCATAGGTCTGGTAGGGCACCTTGCTGGTGCCGATGACCGTGGCCTTGTAGCCGACGATGGGGGTGATATCGGCGGTGGGGAAGGTCAGCCCCTGCCCGTTGTGGTCATCGCTGAAGCGGCCGCCGAAGGCGATGCTGGCCTTGTCGGTCAGGTTCAGCTTGATCTGGCCGAAGGCGGCGGCGGTACGGTTGCGCGCCTTGAATCGGGCCTCATTGCCGCTGCCGTAGGGCGAGGTGGTGCTGTAGAAGGTGGTGAGGGGCTGGCCACTGGCGTTCACCAGCGGCTGGCCGGCCGTGTAAAGCTGCAACTGTGTCTGGTCGGCGGTCAGGACGTTGAAGTAGGCGCCCCCCAGGTACTCCAGGAATTGGCCGGTGGGCGAGGCCCAGCGCACCTCCTGGCTGAACTTGGTCGTGTCCAGGCGGCCCTGGTTGTAGGGGATGTAGGCGTAGATATTCCCCGGCACCAGGTCGGCCGGCGTGTCGTTGTCATAGGTGGTGTAGCGCAGGGCGGTGATGGCCGTCAGGGTGTCGCTGCCGATGTCAGCCTTGACCCGCAGAGATCCACCGTATTCATCGGTGCGGATGCCGCCTTCGGACCCGTCGGCGCTGTCCACGTTTTCCGTGCCCGGCGTAACGCCCAGGGAGATTTCCGCCGCCGTGACCTTGGCCGGCGCGCCGGACACGGCCGTCCGCACCGTGGTGTCCCAGTGGTGGGCGTAGTCGCCGGAGGCCAGGATCTCGATGGTGTCCGTCGGCTGGATCAGCAGCTTGGCGCGGGTGCCGTAATCCTCGAAGGATCCCAGCGTCTTGTGCAGCACCGTGTACTCACCGTGCCCGTCCTGGCCCTGGTAAAAGGCCGACATGCGCAGGGCCGCCTGGTCGCCCAGCGGCACGTTGACCCGGGCGCTGTCGATCTTGTCGTTGTTCTCGCCGTAGCTGGCGGCCACCTTGCCCGAGAAGCGGCCCAATTCGGGATCGTTGGTGGTGATGGCGATGACGCCGGAGGTGGCGTTCTTGCCAAACAGGGTGCCCTGGGGGCCCATCAGCACGTCCACGCGCTTGATGTCATCCAGGCCGGTGAGGCCATTGTCCCGCTGGCCGTCCATGACCACGTCGTCAACCACGATGCTGACCGACTTCTCATTGGAAAAGTCGAAGGACTCGCTGCCAACGCCGCGGATCTGGAAGGCCGCGCCCTGGGTGGGGTCGTATTGCAGACCGGGGACCATGTATTGCAGGTCGGTCACTGACTGGTAGCCCGACTCTTCGATCGCCTTGCCGCTGAGGGAGGTGATGGAGATGGGAACGTCCTGCACGCTTTCGGCCCGGCGTTGCGCCGTCACCACCACCTCTTCCAGGGCCTGCGGGGCGTCGGACTCAAGTGCCGCGGCGCTGGCGCCGCCCGTGGCCAGCATGGTCGCGCCCATGAGGACGGTGATCCGATTTTTCCACATCGATGTCTTCCCTGGATTGGCGGAAACGGGATGGACAGGCGGTCCGCAGCGGGACGGCCGTCCAAAGTCCCGCGACTTTTAACCCAGGACGGGTCGTGCGCCGAATGAAGAGATTATGACGGTTGTACGGATTTTAAGCGCCCACACGAACCAGGCGGCACGAGAGGGTGGCGTCGGTTTGCTGCGTCCGCCACCTTACAGTGAAGGGCAATAATGCTATTATTTCCAATCTAAACATGGAAATCCGCGCCATCCAATGGCACCATGCCCCCAATCGAAGCCCCACCTGTCGCCCGCTGTCCTATCCCATGACCGACGATCAACAGAACAACTGTACGGACTTGCTGCCCGCCAGCCTCAGGCTGGTCGCCCAGGAGGGCTTGGGGGCGTTGAGCCTGCGGCGCCTGGCGGCCGCGGCGGAAACCAGCCTGTCGGCCCTGTCCTATCGCTTCGGAAAGAAGGAGCGCCTGATCGCCCAGGTGATCGCCGCCGCCCATGAGCAGGACCGGGACTTCTGGTGCGAATGGGCCCGTCGGGTGGATGCGATGTCGGGCCTGTCCGGCCTTGCCATCGCGGATATCGCCGAGGCGGTGTTGGTGGCGCTGACGGCCCAGCATCCGGAGCGCAGCCTGTTTTTTTGCGAACTGGTCCAGGCCAGCGCTTGGGATGAAACGGTGCGTGCGGCGCTGGGGCCTTGGCTGGCGACCCGTCTGGCGTTCTGGCGACGGCTGTGCGCCAAGGCGGCGCCGGGGACCGCCCCCCAGGTCGACCTTGCCGTCCTGCTGCACGCCTACAGCATCGACGAAACCGCCTTCAGCCTGAGCCTGAGGGACCACGCTCCCTATGCCTGGCTGCGCAAGCTGGGCTTGCGGCGCCTCTGCACGCCTCACGCCCCGCCGGGAAACAGGGCGGCGGATGAGCGGCTGTTCCAGGTGTTTTACGATGAATCCGCGACGGTTCCCGACACCGTCGCGCTGGACCGGGAGGATATCGTGCGCACGCCCCTGGAAACCCAGGCCATGGCGCATGCGGCTGCCCTGATCGTGCGCGAGGGGGCGGAGGCTGTCACCCATCGCGCCGTGGCCAAGGCGGCCAATGTGCCGGCCTCCACCCTGGCCTATCGCTTCCGGCGCCAGGAAGACCTGCTGAAAGCCGGCCTGGAAGGCATCATCCGGCAGATGTGGCAGGAGGTGGAGGCACCGCCGGCCGGCGCCCCGGAGGGCGGCAACGCCCCCATCGCGCGCGGCACCTACGCCATCGCCCTGGCGGCGACGCGGCGGCCGGAACTGGTCGCCTGCGCCGCCGCGATGCGGCGCCGGCGGGGGGAGAACATCAACCGCTACCTGACCGTCCGGACCGGGACGCCCCATCATTATGATCCGCTGACGACCCAAGCCTTGGCGGTCACACGGCTGGGACAGCGCATGCTGGAGGGCCGCCATCCCGACCAGATCACGGCCACGGCCGCCGTCGTGCAGGCGTTGGAGACCTGGCTGGGCGCAAAAATTTAACACTGGACGCACCCCCGGCCGGGTGATGATCCCCGCCCCTCACCAGGTGGGTCCAGGAACGTGCGGTCACCCCGGGCATTTACCGTCCTTGATTGGCCAAGACTGATGGTCTTGTCGGCCCCGGGCATCCCGTTCGTCGGCTTCTACGGGTCGATCACCCTGGTTTTCCCAACCTACCTCACCCAGCATTTCGGCTTGTCCCTGGGCGCGGCCGCCACGTTGTTGGCGGCGGTCCGCCTTTGGGAAACGGCGATCGCCCCGCTGGTGGGGGCGCTATCCGACGCGACCGCCAGCCGCTTCGGCCGCCGTATCGTCTGGATGGCGGCAGCGACCCCCGTTGTCCTGGCGGCCACCACCCTCCTCTATTTCGCGCCGCCGGACTTGCCGGCCGTTACCATCACGGCGGCGCTGCTGGCCTTGGGCACCGGCTGGACCATGATCAACGTGCCCCACGGCGCCTGGGCCCTGGAAATCAGCAATCGCACGGAAGACCGCGCCCGCATCTTCGGCATGCGGCAGTTCGTGGGCTACGGCGCCATGGTCCTGTTCCTGATGGGGCCGGCGGTAACGGAGCGCCTGTGGCCGGACACGGGTGTGGCGGCGCAGATGGCCTTGGTCGGCGGCCTCATCCTGGCGTCCTTGCCGGCCAGCATCGCCTTGCTGGGCCGCCTGGTGCCGGAACGGCCGGCGGCGCCCAGCCCGCTGGTGGCCCGCCAAGTCTGGCGGGTCTATGTCCTGCCGCTGTGCAAGCCGGCGTTCGCGCCCGTGGCGGCGCTGTTCATCGCCATGGGCATCTATACCGCCGTCGAATCCGCGCTGTACCTGTTTTTGGTGCGCGCGGGCCTGGGGCTGGTGGGATGGGGCATGAGCCTGATGCTGCTGCAATTCACCTGCGGGCTGGCGTCCATCCCCCTCTGGCTGGGTGTCCGCCGCCGCTGGGGCACGGTGCCCACCCTGCGCCTCGTGGCGATGGTGCAGGGGCTGTCATCCCTGGCATTGTCCTTCCTGCCCCACGGCCAATTGGCACCGTTCCTCGGGCTCGCGATCCTGCGCGGCATGGTCAATGGCACGGAGTTCATCCTGATCCGCACCCTGCTGGGCGGACTGTTGGAAGACCACACCGCCAAGCACGCCGACGTGCCGGCGGCCAGCTATTACGCCTCGTTCCACTTCCTGTTCGATGTCGCCGCCGCCCTTACCACCTTCGTCGTGTTGCACGCCCTGGCCGGAACCGGCTTCGACCCGCGCGCGGCGGGCGCCACCGGCCCCGATCAGGCGGAACGCATCAAATGGCTGGCGACCATCGCCTTGAGCCTGCCCCCGCTTCTGACGCTGGGCTTGCTTTGCCGCATGCCGCCACGGCTGGGGGCGCGGATGCCGGCGCCCGCCTCCCCCCTGCCAAGCTGAGCCCGGTGCTCACTTCCCCGACCAAACGTCGGGATGGGCATCCATATAGTCACCCAGCGCCTTGGCGATCTTGGCATCGTCCACCAGGCTGGGATGGGCGTGGCAGCCGGTGAAGGCGATGTCATGCATGGGCAGGAAGGCCACGCGCCGCTCACCCGCCGCCTGCAACTTCTCCGCCACCTTCGCCACCTCCGCCTTGATCTCGCCCTCGGCCATGTCGGTCGCCCACAGCAGGAAATAGGCCTGCGGGTTGCGGGCGCGCAGGCCCTGGACGAAGCGGACATACGTCGCCTCGTAGTCCGCATGCAGGGCGTCGCGCGTCGCCCACTTCTCGCCGGCGTGCAGCGGCGTGGTGAAATCGTTGGTGCCCAAGGCGATGACGATGACCTGCGGATGCCAGGCCGGGTCCTCATAGCGGACGGCATGGTCGAACAGGATATAGGGGTAGGCCTCCGGCAGGGTGTCGGCGGCGAAGCCGTTGTAATTACGCACGATACCCCGGCCCGAAATGGCGTTCACCTGATAGTCGGCACCGTAGCGGCCGGCCAGGCGCGGCGCGATCCCCTGCGAGGTGTCGGTGGTGCTCCACACCTCCGACACCGTGCACGTCGCCTGGAAGGCCGTCTGGTCCGCCGTGTTGCCATAGCCCACGGTGTGGCTGTCGCCGACGAACTCGATCTGCCGGGTGGGGACCGGCAGGGGCAGCGCGGCAACACCCGCCGGGGCATAAAAGCCGCCGAAGGTGCTGGGACCGGCCTGGGTCTCGCTGGCCGTATCCACGCGCAGGGTGTGCGCGCCGGGCCGCAGCCCGGCGACACGGTAGACGCCCGGCGCGGGCTTCACCAGCGCGACCGGCGCGCCGCCGTCGACGCTGACACGCAGGCTGACATCCCCGGGGCCGACCCGGAACAGCGCCACAGCGCCGCGAAACCGGGTCTCCACATAGGTGCCTGGCCACTGGCGGCGGAAGCCGCCATCGGCACCCTCCGCCAGCACCCGGCCGCCAATATGGCTGGGCAGCGGGGCGGCACCCGCCGGCAGATCGGCGACCGGCTCGACCTTCGGAACGGCTTCACCAGCCAGGACCGGCCCCGCCGCCAAGGCGGCCACCATCGTCAAAACGAACAGAGATTTCACCGCTGATCCTCCCAACCGCCCTTCCTTGGGCGCCCCCACCGGGCAAAGCCGCCGGAGAGTAACGATACCGCCGGCCGGCTTCCAGCCCGGAACGGCGGATGACGCCGCGCGGTCGTGGGGACCTGCCGGGAGCCGGTCAAAAAACGCCTGAGTCTCGTCTCCTGGCCCGGCTTGCGACAGCTAAGGACACCCCCGAAACCGCCGCCACCGACCCATTGGCGCCCGGAATGATGGTGCAAATGACACACTTACGCCCCCAAATTCGCAATGTTCAGATTTTTGTCGCCCCTACCCACACCCTGTGGTAGCGTTACCATTGCATAGGGTTGGGGCTTACCACGACAGTGGTAGTTTTAGAATTACTCTAGCGAATGGGAGGAAGGGCGCAGGTCGGCAAGTGATGCCGCCTGCCTGCATGACATAAGCCTTACGCGGTATTTTGCATATAAATATGATAGCGCTAACAGAAACTGTTGGCGTGCCCGTATTTATCTGCCCCCGTGTCGGCATATCACAAACAAAACCGTCTTTTTAAGACTAGGGAGGGATAATATGGTAAAGCTACAAAGAAAAATGGGAGCGTCCAAGTCAACGGCACTGACTGTTCGCAAGGCGGTCTTGGCCGGCGTTTCGCTGGTGACGCTTGCGGGCCTTACAGCGCCCGCTTACGCGCAGACGACACAGACCAGCCCGGCGCAGGGCGGCGCCAATTCCGATACGATGGAAGACATCATCGTCACCGGCATCATCGGCTCGCTGCAACGTAACCTTGATATCAAGCGTGAGGCGAACGGCATCGTCGACGCCATTTCGGCGGAGGATATCGGCAAGTTCCCCGATTCCAACGTCGCGGCCTCGATGCAGCGCATTCCCGGCGTGTCCATCAGCCGCGGCACCAGCAGCATGGGCGGCGTGCCAACCTCCACCGGTGACGCCACCGCCATCACGGTGCGCGGTTTCGGCCCCAGCTTCAACGAAACGCTGTTCGATGGCCGCGTTTCCGCCTCCGCCGCCAGTTCCGGCCGTGGTTTCGACTTCAGCTCCGTCAGTTCCGACTTCATCGGTCAGATCGATGTGCTGAAGTCGCCGGACGCCTCGCTGTCGGCCGGCGCCATCGGCGCCACGGTCAACATCAAGTTCCCCAAGCCGCTGGATCACTCCGGGTTCCGGGCCGCCGGCTCCGTCTCGGGCTCCTACGCCTCCGACGCGGATGGCGCCTCGCCCAACGGCGCCCTGATGGTCAGCGACACCTTCGCCCACGACACCTTCGGCATCTTGCTGGCCGGCGGCTTCAACGAAACCCAGACCCGTGGCAACCATGTGAACAACCAGGGCTGGATCGGCACCACGGCCACCTCCCCGGCCACAGATCCTGTCAATTATCATTTCGCCAGCTTGGCGCCCGGCGTCAAAGAAGGCACCCCCGCCTGGTTCATCCAGGACTACGGCCTCTACCAGGAACACAGCGACACGATCCGCAAGTCCGCTCGCCTGGCCTTGCAATGGCAGCCGTCGGATCAGATCGAAGTCACCTTGAACGACGATTTCCAGCGTGAGGACGCGCACCAGAACCAGTATGGTTACAGCATCTGGTTCAATTCCCGTAGCATGCAGAATGTGAAGCTGAACAGCAACGGGTCGGTGATCGACTTCGTTCAGCCCAACACGCCTACCGACTTCCAGGCGCAGTACAACAGCCAGGTTCTGCAGAACAACCTGTACGGCCTGAACGTCAAGTGGACGCCAACCAACAACTGGACCGTCACGGTTGACGCCGCTCGGTCCGAATCCTGGCAGAACCCGGGCGATCAGCTGACCAGCCTGGACGCAGACGTGGGCTATGGTTCCTGCGCCAGTGGCACCTGCATCAACACCAACAACGTGGGCATCACCGGCGTCGCGGCCGGCGCCCTGCCCTATCCCACCGTCTACGGCCCGAACGGCAACGCGGCGCAGTTCACCAACGGCTTCATCGGGTCGCACGTCTTCCCGATGACGTCGACGCGCAACTACAACGTCATCGACCAGGGCAAGGTCGAAGGCCAGTGGAAAAGCGGCGATACCACCATCCGCTTCGGCATGCAGTACATCGACAACAAGGAAGACCTGGCCAGCTACGACACCTTCACCAACAGCGATTGGCAGGCGTACAGCGGGTATGGTCCGGCGTCGGGTTCACCCACCGGCGTGGCGCTGCCGCAGAGCTGGTTCACCCAGACCTTCAGCACCGCCAACTTCATCCCCGGCTTCGCCAACAACGGCAACCTGCCCTCGCAGATCCTGATGGCCAACCCGGGCCAGATCCTCAATTACCTGCAATCGCTGGGCAATCCCCAGACCAAGAGCATCCCGGGCTTCAACTACGGCTGCTGCACCCCGCCCTTCGACGGCACCTACCGTTTGATCCTGTCGCCTGGGTCCAAGCGCGACATCGAAGAAGAAACCTACGCTCCCTATGTCTCGGCGACGTTCAAGACCGACGTGGCCAACATGCCGCTGAAGGTCAATCTGGGCGTTCGTGAGGAAATCACTCATGTGACGTCCGCCGGTCTGGGTCAGACCCCAACCGCCTTCACCGTGACCCCGGGCGACAAGACCGCGTTCACGGTGGCGTATGGCCCTGTCAGCACCGTCGAGGGCACCAACAATTACCAGTACATGCTGCCCAACCTGGATCTGACCTTGGGTGTCACCGACGACCTGCAGGTGCGCTTCAACGCGTCGCGCACCCTAACCCGTCCGCCGCTCAACAATATGACACCGGTGTACAGCATCAGCACGCAGCGCGTCGGCACGGTATCAGCCTCGGGTGGCAATCCCAACCTGATGCCCTACCTGTCGGATAACCTGGATATCGGTGCCGAGTATTATTACCAGCGCAATTCCTATGTCGCCCTGGACGGTTTCATGAAGAGCGTCAGCAACTTCGTGATCGGCGGCACCTCGCAGAAGACCTTCGCCGGCGTCATCGACCCGACCACGGGCAAGGATATGCAGTACAGCTACAGCACGTACGTCAACGGGCCGACGGCCGAGGTCTACGGCCTGGAAATGTCCGTTCAGCATGTGTTTGATGACACCGGCTTCGGCTTCCAGGCCAACGCCACCGTTGTGGGCACCAACAAACCTTACGATCCGCTGAACCTGGCGGTCAGCAACTTCGCGGTCACGGGCCTGGCCAACTCCGCCAACTTCGTCGGCTTCTTTGACAAGTACGGCTTCCAGGCCCGTATCGCCGTCAACTGGCGCGACGAGTACCTGGACCATTTCGGCCAGGCGCAGGGCGGATCCATCTACGGGTCCGAGCCGACCTTCGTCGATCCAGCCTGGGAAGTGGATTTCAGCACCAGCTACGACATCAATCAGTATGTGAGCGTCTACTTCGAAGCCTTGAACCTGACCAACGAGACCTACTCGACCCATGGCCGGTTCAAGGAACAGCTGCTGGATGCCGTCGCCTATGGGCAGCGGTACACCATCGGCGCCCACTTCAAGTACTGAGTTTGTTTGTGAGCGTACCTTCCTCCTGAACTCCGGGGGGCCGCCGTGGCACGCGGCGGCCCCTTTTTCCCCCTGGAGCGATCGGGGAAAAGCCCTACACTGGCGCAAAATTGGTTGCCGATACCCCCGTCAGGGAGGCGGGACGGCACCCCAGACCCAGGATGCCTTCATGGACCGTCCCATCCAGCATATCGTCATCGTCGGCGGCGGCACCGCCGGCTGGCTGACCGCCGGCATCGTCGCCGCCCGGCACAAGGCGCGCATGGCCGCCGGCTTCAAGGTGACCTTGGTGGAATCGCCCAACGTCGCCATCATCGGCGTGGGCGAGGGCACGTGGCCCACCATGCGCACCACGCTGGAAAAGATGGGTGTGTCGGAGACGGAGTTCTTCCGCCACTGCGACACCGCCTTCAAGCAAGGCGGCAAGTTCGTGGGCTGGACCACCGGCGCCGCGGACGACGCCTATTACCATCCCCTGATGCTGCCTCACGGCTGGTCGCAGGTGAACCTGGCGCCCCATTGGCTGCAGGACGCGCGCGGCCGCACCTTTTCCGACGCCGTCTGCCCGCAGGAGGCCATCTGCGAGGACGGGCTGGCGCCCAAGACCATCTCCACCCCCGAATACCGGGGCGTGGCCAACTACGCCTATCATCTGGACGCCGGCAAGTTCGCCGGCTTCATGCAGCGGCATTGCACGGAGAAGCTGGGGGTACAGCACATCCTGGCCGATGTGACCGAGGTCCGGCAGGATGAGAACGGCGACATCACCAGCCTGGTGACCGCGCAGGCGGGTGAGATCGCCGGTGACCTGTTCGTGGATTGCACCGGGTTCCACGCCCTGCTGATCGGCAAGACCCTGGGCGTGGGGTTCAAGGAATGCCGCGACGTGCTGTTCTGCGACACGGCCCTGGCCGTGCAGGTCCCCTATGAGACCGCGGACGCCCCCATGGCGTCGCAGACCATCGCCACCGCCCAGTCGTCCGGCTGGATCTGGGACATCGCCCTGCCCACCCGGCGCGGTCTGGGCTACGTCTATTCCAGCGACCATATCGATGAGGAAGCGGCGCGGGCCGAACTGGCGCGCTATGCCGGGACGCAAGCGGAGGCGCGCAAGATCCCCATCCGCGGCGGCCATCGCGAGACGTTCTGGAAAAACAATTGCGTGGCCGTGGGGTTGGCCGCCGGGTTCCTGGAACCGCTGGAAGCCTCCGCCATCATGCTGATCGAACTGTCGGCCAAGATCATCGCCGAACAACTGCCCGCCCGCCGCAGCGTCATGGACATCGTGGCCCGCCGCTTCAACGAGGTGACGCGCTATCGCTGGGGCCGCATCATCGACTTCCTGAAGCTGCATTACGTCCTGACCCAGCGGACCGACACGGCCTTCTGGCGGGACAATGTCGACCCCGCCTCCGTGCCTGAGCGCTTGCGGGACCTGTTGCGCCTGTGGAAATACCGTGCGCCCTGGTTCCTGGATGAGTTCGACCGGCTGGAGGAGGTGTTCCCCGCCGCCAGCTATCAATATGTGCTGTATGGCATGGGGTTCCGCACCGAGGTGGACCCGGCCGAGAACGGCGCCGATGCCACCCTGGCCAGCCGCATCCTGGAAGAGAACGCGGCCATGGCCCGGAAGATGCGCGCCAACCTGCCCAAGAACCGCGACCTGGTGCGCAAGATCCGCGACCACGGCATGCAATCGATCTGAGCCTGACGGGACCCATGACCAACATCGCCATCGTCAACGCCCACACCCACCGCGACCTGCACGTGAAGGCCAAGGCCAGCCCCGCCTTCGACGCCAAGCATTTCGTCGCCGTCATCGTGGCCGAGTTCCCGCTGCTGGCCGTCCAGTGCCCCATCCTGTTTTCCAAGGATGCGGAAACCGGCGCCTTCCTGTGCGGCGCGGTGCTGGGCTTCCAGCAGAACGAGAACCTGTTCCTGACCCAGGAGGGCTGGCAGGGCTACCGCCCCCTGACCCTGCAACGCGGCCCCTTCTACACCGTGGGCGACGACCTGGGCATCGACCTGGACGACGCCCGGGTCGGTCGGGACGTGGGCGAACCGCTGTTCGGCGCCAATGGTGAGATGACGCCCTATCTGAAGGGCATCATCGCCGCGATGCAGGAGCTGCGTCCGGGGCTGGAGCGGACCAAGCGCTTCATCGACACGCTGCTCGGCCTGAAGCTGATCGAGCCCATCGATATCAGCCTCAGCTTCGACGATGGCAGCCAGTTGCAGCTTGACGGCCTGTACACCATCGACCGCGACGCCCTGCGCGCCCTGCCCGACGCGGCGGTGCTGGATCTGTTCCGCCGGGGCTATATGCAGTTGATCTATCTGATGATCGCGTCGCTGAAGCACATCCCCCTGATGGCGGAGCGCAAGAACAAGCGGCTGACGGCGGCGCCATGACGGCCACCGTCGGCGAACGCGACGGCCGCACCCTCGCCTCCGCGGACCAGTTCCGGGATGAGGTGGTGGCCGCCGGCAGGCCCCTGGTGCTGCGGGGCCTGGTGGCCCACTGGCCGGCGGTGGACCAGGGAACCCCCGGCGCCTTGCGCGATTACCTTGCCCGTTTCGGGGCCGGCGTCACGATGGAAACGTTCGTCGGCCCGCCGGGCATCTGGGGCCGGTATTTCTACGCCGATGGCCTCAAAGGCTTCAATTTCGAGCGCCGGCCCCTGAGCCTGGCCGAGGCGCTGGAGCAGATGGTGCAGGCGCTGGACGACCCGGACGCCCCCACGCTGTACGCCGGCTCCCTGGCGCTGGACGACCATTTGCCGGGCTTCACGACGGAAAACGTCATGCCCCTGCTGCCGCCAGGCGTGGCCGGGCGCATTTGGCTGGGCCATGCCTCCCGCGTCGCCACCCATTACGACGCCTTTGAGAACCTGGCGTGCGTGGTGGCGGGAACGCGGCGCTTCACCCTGTACCCGCCTGCGGCGATCAGCGATCTCTATGTCGGGCCCATCGACAACACCCTGTCCGGCCAGCCCGTCAGCCTGGCGGCATCCGATCCGGACAACCCAGCCTATCCCCGATTCCAGGCCATTCGCGACCAGGCGCTGGTGGCGGACCTCAACCCGGGCGACGCCCTGTTCCTGCCCAAGCTGTGGTGGCACCAGGTGGAGGCGACGGCCCCCTTCAACGGCATGGTCAACTACTGGTGGGACGCCTTCGCCGCCGGGCCGGACGCGCCCTTCACCAGCCTGCTGCTGGCCATGATCACCCTGGCCGAACGACCGGAGGTGGAGCGCCAAGCCTGGCGCGCCTTCTTCGACCATTACGTCTTCCGCCCCCAAGGCCATCCCCTGGCCCACCTGCCGGCGGAACAGCACGGCGTGCTGGGCCCCCTGAAGGCCGGCAACTACGGCCGCCTCCGCGCCCGGGTGATGCAGCTTTTGCGCGGGGGGTGAGCTAACCCGCCGCCGCGCAGTGCCGGTCGATGAAGGCCTGGTGGTGGGGCATGGTTTGCACCACGCGGCCGATGACATCGTGGATGTTGGCCAAGGCCCCCCGGATCTTGTCGGGGTCGAGAAGGTCGGTCATGGGGTCGGGACGGCGGGGACGGATATCCTGGCCGGTGAAGACATAGAGCCAGCTTTGCTCCGGGAACAGCTCGGTATCCTCGCGCTGGATACGGCCGTAGCCCTGGAACAACTCGATCTTGGCCCGCAGGCTGTCGGGCCAGTCGATGTCGGCGCAATGGCGCCAGAAATCGCTGTCCCGCCGCTGGCCGGTGGCGTAGTGCAGCACCAGGAAGTCCCGGATCCGCTCATACTCGAAGGCGAGCATGCGGTTATAGCGGGCGATGTCCGCCGGTTCGCAATGCCGGTCGGGCAGCATCTGGATGAACAGCGCCAGGCCGCGATGGACCATGTGGATGCTGGTGGATTCCAGCGGCTCCAGGAAACCGCTGGCCAGGCCCAGGGACAGGCAGTTGCGCTTCCAGCTTTCCCGCCGCCGGCCGGTGACGAAGCGCAGCACGCGCGGATCCGCCAGGGGCTTGCCCGCCAGGTTGGACAACAGCGTCTCCCGCGCCGCCTCGTCGCTCAGGAAATCGCGGGCGTAGACCACGCCGTTGCCCTCGCGGTGCTGCAAGGGGATGCGCCATTGCCAGCCGGCCGACCGCGCCGCCGCCAGGGTGTAGGAGGGCGGCGGCCCCGCCCGTTCGCTGGGGACGGCGACGGCGCTGTCGCAGGGCAGGAATCGCTGCCAGTTCTCATAGCCGGCCTGCAGGGCCTCCTCGATCAGCAGGCCACGGAACCCGCTGCAATCAATGAAGAAATCACCGTCGACGCGGCGGCCGTCCTCCAGGCGCAGGGCCTCGATGAAGCCATCCTCGGGGCGCAGGTCCACCCGCACCACCTTGCCCTCCACCCGGGTGACGCCGCGCGCCTCGGAATAGCCGCGCAGATAGCGCGCGAACAGCGCCGCGTCGAAATGCAGGGCATAGGTGATGCCCTCCAGGGGGGAGCCGGGCGCCTGCACCGGGCGCATAAACCGATTGTGCGCCGCCGCCATGGCCTGCAGCGAATATTCCTCCAGCGGGGCGCCGCCACCGGCCAGGCGCTGGCGCATCCAATAGGCGGGGAAGCCTATCCCCTCCATCTCGAAGCCGGTGCGGCCGAAGGGATGGAAATAGGAATGGCCCACGCGGGTCCAATCCTGGAAACGGATGCCCAGCTTGAAGGTGGCGTTGGTCTGGCGGATCAGGTCGTCCTCATCGATCCCCAGCACGCGGATGAAGTTCATGATAGGGGGGATGGTCGCCTCCCCCACGCCGATGGTGCCGATCTGTTCGGATTCCACCAGTTGGATATCGCACTTCAGGTTGCGCAGGAACCGGGCCAGGCTGGCCGCCGCCATCCACCCGGCGGTGCCGCCGCCCACAATGACGATGCGCCGCAATGGTGCGTTGGTAGCGGTATCATTCGAAGCGTGCGACGGGACCATGCGTTGGGTTCCTACGGTTTCTCTCCCTGTTGCCTTCCTTTTAGCGCGGCCCGCCGCCCCGCGTCACAACTTTCTGTGGCAGCCCATCAGCCTTCTTGGGACTTGAAGCCGGCGGCCGACATCGCCAGATTGGCGACCATGCGCTGGTTGCTCGCCCTTCTGCTGCTGTTCACGGCGGTGTTCGACGGCCCGTCCCTGACCGAAATGGCAGGCGGCGCGCCGACGTGCGGCATCACGCAGGAGCATGTGGCGGTGGAGGGCGCGCCCGACCCCACCGACGGCCTGCGCCACAGCGCGGTTCATTTCCATGCCGGCCAGGGCCCCTGCGGCCATGTCCATGTGGCCGATGCGGTCGGTCCCGCCTTCATGCCGGGGCCGGGCGTCCGCATCCGGTTGGCGGTCCTGCCACCACTGGATCAACCCTACACCACCCGCGCCATCGCCCCACCGGACCGGCCCCCGACCGCTTGATCGAGTCCGCTCCACGCCGCGGCCCCTGACGCCCTTTCCGCCAGGAAGGGCCCGGGTCACGGCGTCATCGATCCTGCTTGTCCGGAGCCTTTCATGCGCATCCCGATCATCGGGCTGGCCGCGGCCTTTGCCGTCGCCTGGCCCGCCTGGGCCGTGGCCGAACCGCCACCGGCCCCGTCCCTGGGCGCCCCAGTGTCCGCGAACGACACGGCCCTCACCGCCCTCATCACCCAGGCGCTCGCCACCAATCCCCGCCTGAAGGCGGCCCAGGCCCGCGCCGGGGCCGCCCAAGGGGACGTCACCCAGGCCGGCGTCCTGCCCAACCCGCAACTGTCCTTGCAGACGGAGAACCTGGCCGGGTCCGGCCCCTATCGCGGCACCCGGGCCATGGAAACCACCGTCGGCCTGAACCAGCTGATCGAACTGGGCGGCAAGCGCGGCAGCCGCCAAGCCGTGGCGACGGCGGCGGAAAGCCGCGCCCGCCTGGACGCCGACATCGTGCGCCTGGACCTGATCCGGGACGTGCGGGTCGCACATGCCGCCCTGCTCGCCGCCACGGCCCGGCGCGCCATTGTCGAGGAACAGCGCGGCCTGGCGGCGGAAACCGCCCGCGCCGTGGCCGCGCGTGTCCAGTCCGGCCATGACAGCGCCATTCAAGAAGACCGTGCCGCGACCGATCTGCGCCAAGCGGAGATCGAGGCCGCCCGTGCGGCACGGGAAGAGGCGGCCGCCCGCCGCAGCCTGGAGCTGCTGGTGGGCGGGCCCGTCCCCGCCCTGGACCCCGCAGCACTGCGGGATCTGGGGCCGCCCCTGGCCGCCCCGGCAGCCGGGAACAATCCGGACGTCGCCCGGTGGCGGGCGGAGGTGGGCCGTAGCCGCGCCGCCATCGCGGTGGAACGCGCCCGCGCCGTGCCCGATGTGACCGTCGGCGCCGGGGTGCGCCGTTTCAATGACGGGCGCGACACCGCCCTGGTGCTGGGCGTCACCATTCCCATCCCCGCCTTCGACACCAACCGGGGTGGCATCCACCGCGCCTATCAGGAAAGCGTGGAGGCGGAGATGGAGCTGGACCGCGCCACCCGGGACCAGGACACCGCCCTGGCCATCGCCCGTGACCGCGTGGCCGTGGCGCGCCAGGAGGCGGAGACCCTGGCCCGCCAGGTCGTGCCCGTGGCCGAGCAAGCCGCCGCCGCCACGCGGGAAGGCTATCGCCAGGGCAAGTTCCCTTACCTCGACGTGCTGGATGCCCAGCGCACCCTGCTGGCCGCCCGCCTGACCTTGGTCGCGGCCTATCAAGACTATCACCAGAGCCGGGCCGATCTGGACCGGCTGACCGGCGCCGGGGAGGCCCAGCCATGACCACCATCCGCACCAAAGCCCTGCTGCGCCTGGGCGCCGGGGCCCTGACCCTGGCCGCCCTGGCCACCTGGATCGCCACCGGCCAGGCACCCAAGGGGGAACCGGCCGAGCAAAAGACAGAGGCGCACGATGACAGCCTGGTGCGCCTGACGCCGGAACAGGCACAGGCCGCTGGCATCACCACGGCGACGGCGGGCCCCGGGCGCCTGGTCCGCCGGGTGCGCGTCACCGCCACGGTGACGGCCGACCAGGACCACATCGTCCATATCGCCCCGCGCATCGCCGGCGTGGTGGCGGACGCGCGCAAACGGCTGGGCGACGCGGTGACCGCCGGTGAGGTGCTGGCCCTGATCGATAGCACCGAGGTGGCGGATGCCCGCGCCGAATATCTGGCGGCGCGGGAGAACGAGCATCTGGCCCGCACCACCGCCGACCGGGAGGAGGCGCTGTGGCGCCAGCGTATTTCCCCGGAACGCGACTATCTCCAGGCCAAGGCGGCGGCGATGGAGGCCGCCATCCGCACCGGCCGCGCGCATCACAGCCTGCAGGCGCTGGGATTGGATGAAACCAGCGCCAAGTCCACGGGCGCCAAGTCCACGGGCGCCGGCCTGCAACGGCTGGAACTGCGCAGCCCCATCGCGGGCCAAGTCATCGCCCGCACCGCCACGCGGGGCGACCGGCTGGCCGCCGATGCCGACGCCTATGTCGTCGCCGACCTGTCGCAACTGTCGCTGACCTTTCCCGTCTATGCCCGCGATCTGCCGTTCGTCGCCGTTGGCAAAGCGCTGCAGGTGAGTGGTGCCGACGGGCGCGCCACCACAGCCCGCGTGACCCATGTCGGCCCGGTGTTGGATCCGGCCACCGGCTCCGCCCCCGTGGTGGCGACGCTGGATAACCCGGACGGGTCGTGGCGACCCGGCGACTTCGCCACCGGCACGCTGGAGGCGGACGCGCAGGAGGCCGCAGTGCTGCTGCCGGAAAGCGCCGTGGTGACCCTGGACGGCCAAACCCAGGTGTTCGCGCCCGTGCCCGGCGGCTATGCCCGCCGGCCGGTCACCCTGGGCCGTGGCGACGGCACCCAGGTCGAGGTGCTGGCCGGGCTGAAGCCCGGCGACACCGTCGCCGCCGGCAATGCCTTCATCCTGAAGGCGGAGGCCGGCAAGGGCGACGCCGGCCACGACGAGTGAGGAGACGAGCCATGCTTGAGCGCATCCTCACCCTATCCGTGCGCCACCGCTGGATGGTGGTGGCCCTGGCCGTGCTGGCCGCCGCCGCCGGCGGCTGGGCGGCCCTGCGTCTGCCCATCGACGCCGTGCCCGACATCACCAACAAACAGGTGCAGATCAACACCACCGCCCCGGCCCTATCGCCGGTGGAGGTGGAAAAGCAGGTGACCTTCCCCATCGAAACGGCCTTGGCCGGCATTCCCGGGCTGGAAGGCACGCGATCGCTGTCGCGCAACGGCTTTTCCCAGGTCACGGCGCTGTTCGCGGAAAACGTCGACATCTATTTCGCCCGCCAGCAGGTGGCGGAGCGCCTGAACGAGGCCAAGGCCGCCCTGCCGGACGGCACGGAACCGCACATGGGCGCCCTGTCCACCGGCCTGGGCGAGGTCGCCATGTGGACCGTGGCCCTGGCGCCGTTCGACGCCGCCCGCGTGAAGCCGGGGGCCGCCGGCTGGCAGGCCGACGGCAGCTATCGCACGCCGGAGGGCCAGGTGCTGACGACGGAGGCGCAGCGGGCGACCTACCTGCGCACCGTGCAGGATTGGATCATCCGGCCGCAGCTGAAATCCGTGCCCGGCATCGCCGGGGTGGATGCCATCGGCGGCTATGTGAAGCAGTACCAGGTGGCGCCCGATCCGCTGCGCCTGGCGGCGCGGGGCCTGACCCTGGCCGATGTCGTCCAGGCGCTGGAGCGCAACAACACCAGCGCCGGTGCCGGCTACCTGGAGCGCCGGGGCGAGGCCTATGTCGTGCGGGCCGACGGCCGGCTGCGCGACATGGGGGAGATCGGCGCCGTGCCCATCGCCAGCCGGGACGGCACCCCCGTCTTCCTGCGCGACGTGGCCACCGTGACCCTGGGCCATGAACTGCGCACCGGCAGCGCCAGCGAGAATGGCCGTGAAGTGGTGGTGGGCACCGCCCTGATGCTGGTGGGCGGCAACAGCCGCACGGCCGCCGCCGCCGTGACCGCCAAGCTGGCCGAGGTGGCCCGCACCCTGCCGCCCGACGTGGTGGCCCAGGTGGTGCTGGACCGCACCAAGCTGGTGGACGCCACCATCCACACGGTGTCCAAGAACCTGGCGGAGGGCGCGCTGCTGGTGGTGGCGGTTTTGTTCGCCCTGCTGGGCAACATCCGCGCCGCGCTGATCACCGCCGCCGTCATCCCCGTGACCATGCTGCTGACAGCCATGGGGATGGTGGAGGCCGGCGTCAGCGCCAACCTCATGAGCCTGGGCGCCCTGGACTTCGGCCTGATCGTCGACGGCGCCGTCATCATCGCGGAGAACTGCCTGCGCCGGCTGGGCCACCGGCAACAGGCGGCTGGCCGGCCGCTGACGACATCCGAACGGATGGCGGAGGTAGTGGCCGCGACGAAGGAGATGATCCGCCCCTCCGTCTACGGCCAGGCCATCATCATCCTGGTCTATGTGCCGCTGCTGACCTTCACCGGGGTGGAGGGCAAGATGTTCCGGCCCATGGCCCTGACCGTCATCACCGCCCTGGTGGCCGCCTTCGCCCTATCGTTGACCCTGGTGCCGGCGCTGATCGCCCTGGTCATTACGGGGCCGGTGAATGAACGGGAGAACCGCGTGGTGGCGCTGGCCAAGGGTTGGTACGCGCCCCTGCTGGACCGGGCCCTGGCGGCACCGGCACCCTGGATCTTCGGGGCGGCCTGCCTGTTCCTGGCCAGCCTGGGCCTGTTCACCCGCATGGGGCAGGAGTTCATCCCCACGCTGGACGAACAGGACATCGCCGTGCAGGCGGTGCGCATCCCCAGCACCTCGCTGACCCAATCCACCACCATGCAGAAGGACGTGGAACGGGTGGTCAGCGGCCTGCCGGAGGTCGCCTTCGTCTTCTCCAAGACGGGGACGGCGGAGATGGCGGCCGACCCTATGCCGCCCAACGCCTCGGACACCTTCATCATCCTGAAGCCGCGGTCGCAATGGCCGGATCCGGCCTTGCCCAAGGCCGATCTGGTGGCGAGGGTCGAGGCGGCGCTGGGCCGGTTGCCCGGCAACGCCTATGAATTCACCCAACCCATCCAGATGCGCTTCAACGAGTTGATCTCCGGCGTGCGCAGCGACGTGGCGGTGAAGCTGTACGGTGACGACTTCGACACCCTGCAGGCGTCGGCCAACCGCATCGCCGGCGTGCTGCAAGGCACCGCCGGGGCGGCCGACGTGCGGGTGGACCAGGCGGCAGGCCTGCCCACCCTGGACATCCGCGTGGATCGCCAGACCGCCGCCCGCTTCGGCCTCAGCGCCCAGGAGGTGCAGGACGTCGTGGCCATGGCCGTGGGCGGTCGTGCCGCCGGCCAGGTGTTCGAGGGCGACCGCCGCTTCGACATCACCGTGCGGCTGGCCGACCCCTTGCGCAACGACCTGGACACCTTGCGCGCCCTGCCGGTGCCCCTGCCCGCCGGCAGCCAGACCGGCGGTAGCGGGGATGCCGCGCGCTTCGTGCCGCTGGGCACGGTCGCCAGCTTCACCCTGGCGGAAGGGCCCAACCAGATCGGGCGGGAGGACGGCAAGCGGCGCATTGTCATCCAGGCCAACGTGCGCGGCCGCGACATCGGGTCCTTCGTGGCGGAGGCGCAGGGACGGCTAGCCGCCGTCCCCCTGCCCTCCGGCTACTGGGTCACATGGGGCGGGCAGTTCGAGAATCTGGCGGCGGCGCGGGCGCGGCTGGCGGTGGTGGTGCCGGCCTGCTTCATCGCCATTTTCCTGCTGCTGTACGGCGCCTTGGGCTCCCTCCGCGACGCCGCGCTGGTGTTCAGCGGGGTGCCCTTGGCCCTGACGGGCGGGATCGCCGCCCTGTGGTTGCGCGGTATGCCCTTCTCCATCTCCGCCGCCGTGGGGTTCATCGCCCTATCCGGCATCGCCGTGCTGAACGGCCTGGTCATGGTGTCCTTCATCCGCCAGGCCATCACCGACGGCGGCGAGCCCTTGGCCGCCATCCGCGACGGGGCGCTCACCCGCCTGCGGCCGGTGTTGATGACGGCCCTGGTGGCCTCGCTGGGCTTCGTGCCCATGGCGCTGGCCACCGGCCCGGGGGCGGAGGTGCAGCGGCCGCTGGCCACGGTGGTCATCGGCGGCCTGATCAGCGCCACGGCGCTGACCCTGGTCGTCTTGCCAGCCCTCTACCGCCGCTTCGCGGTGCCGGGGACGGCGCGGGCGGGCGCCGCGATACCCTCGCTGGCCGAATAGCACGGAACCGGCCATCCCTTCCGGCGGTTTCCCCGGGGCACCACCCTTGGGGAGATCGCCGGTATGGCCGCGCGTTCGTTCTGGAAAGGCTATCTCAAGCTGTCCCTGGTCACCTGCCAGGTGGCGATGACGCCCGCCACGTCGGAGAATGAGAAGGTCCGCTTCCACACCCTGAACCGCGCGACCGGCAACCGCGTGGTCAGCCATTACGTCGACGCCGTCACCGGTGATCCGGTGGATGAGGAGGACGAGGCCAAGGCCTATCCCAGGGGCGAGGACGATTACCTGATCCTGGAGGATGACGAGCTGGACGCGGTGGCGCTGGAAAGCACCCGCACCATCGACATCGAGATGTTCGTGCCCCGCGATAGCATCGAGTGGATCTGGTACGACACCCCCCATTATCTCACCCCCAGCGACCCGGTGGGGGAGGAGGCGTTCTCCGTCATCCGCGAGGCCATGGCCGCCACCGGCCGGGTCGGCATCTCCCGCCTGGTGATGTACCGGCGGGAGCGGGCGGTGATGCTGGAGCCGCAGAGCAAGGGCATCATCGTCTGGACCCTGCGCTACGGCGATGAGGTGCGCGACGCGGACGCCTATTTCGGCGACATCCGCGAGGAAAAGCCCGAGCCCAAGCTCCTGTCCCTGGTAAAGACCCTGATCGAGGAGCGCACCCGGCCCTGGGATCCCTCCCTGGTGGACGACCCGGTGCAGGACCGCCTGCTGGACCTGATCGCCGCCAAGAAGAAGGGCCGCAAGCGCCCCGCCAAGGCCAAGGCGCCCGAGGCGGACACGCCCAGCAACGTCATCAACATCATGGACGCGCTGAAGAAAAGCCTGGCCGCGGAGGGCAAGGGCGGGCAGAAGCGGCGATAGGCATCAATGGCACAGGAAAACCTCGCGCCTTTTTAGGACGCGACCGCGTCCGCCGCAGCATTCCGGGAAGCGTCAGCGGACTGGAATGCGAGGAAGCCGAGCCCGCGGATGCGGGCGGCCGGCGTCTAATACCAGAGGCACGAGATAGAGACTCGTGCCTCTGTAGCCCGCGACTGCGGGCGCCGCAGCGAGCACCGCAGGTCGCAGCGAGGAAGCCAAAGGGCGCGGATGCGCCCGCCGGCGCTTGAGGTGGCATTTGAGAGGTCACGATCAAATGCCGCGCGTATAATACCAAGTAGCGATGATCCTGACCTATGGCCAGGCCCATCGCCCTCAATCGCCGGCGCCGCCATCCAGCGGCTTGGCTTCCGCGCCTTGGCGCGCGGGGGCAGTCGCCGCCGATACCAAGGAGCGATCAATGGAAATCATCGCTCCTTGGTATGAGGCATAAAGCTCAGGAATACGGCACCGCCTGGAACTCGGGCAGCGCCTCCGCCCGCTCCGACAGGCGAACCAGGCCGGGGTGCGGCGCCCGGTCGATCAGGCCCGGGACCATGTTCTGGGCGAAGTACCAGGCGACGGCGGTGGTGATGTCGGCCTGGTTGAGCCGGTCGCCGCCGAGCCAGGTGGTGCCGTCGCCAACCTCCCGCTCCAGCAGGTCGAAGGCGGTGACGGCCTGGGCGCGGACACGGTCCAGCCAGGGCTGGTGCTGCTTGTCCTCCGGGCGCAGGTTCACCTCATAGGCCACCTGCACCGCTTTCTCACACGCCACCAGGGCCAGGCCGATGACGCGCTGGGCACGGACAAACGCGGCAGGGTCGGTGGGCATCAGGTGCCGGTCCGCTGGAACCAGGCGTTCCAGGGCCTGCAGGATCAGGGTGCTGTCCATCAGCACCGTTCCGTCGTCCAGCACCAAGGTCGGCGCCTTCACCACCGGGTTGATGGCGGCGAAAGCGTCGTAGTGGCGGAAGACGGACAGGCGCTCATGCTCAAAGGCCAGGCCCATGGCCACCAGCGATATTCCCACGCGGCGGACGTAGGGTGAATCCGGCATTCCGATCAAGCGCATGACGGGGCTCCTGATGAAGGGAGGCGCATTGTGCCTGAAACCGGGCGGGGCGCCAGCCCTTTAACCCGTCCGCCCGCCGCCGGTCCGCCTGCGCGCCGGCCTTGTCGCCTGCTCCAACGGGTGGGCGGCGGCGCGGAAGTCCGCCCACGGGTCGGCGGATAGCGCGGCCAGCCGGGTGGGCGTCGTCATGACGGTGAAATAGGCCGGGCCGATGGCGGGGCTCAGCTCTTCCCAGGCCAGGGGCATGGAGACGGCGGCACCGGGACGCGCCCGGGTGGAATAGGCCGCGACGGCCGTCGCCCCCCGTTGGTTGCGCAAATAGTCCACCAGGATCTTGCCGCCCCGCTTGGCCTTGGTGATGGTGGCCACGAAGCGATCCGGGCTGTCGGCGGCCATGGCGTCGGCGATGCCCTTGGTGAAGGCCTTCACCGCCGCCCAGTCGGCCTTGGGCGTCAACGGCGCCACCACGTGCAGTCCCTTGCCGCCCGTCGTCTTGATGAAAGCGGCCAGACCGGCCTGCTCCAGCCTGTCCTTCACCTCGTGCGCGGCGTCGATGACAGCCTGCCATGGCACGCCCTCCCCCGGGTCCAGGTCCAGGGTGAGGGTATCGGGCCGTTCCCAATCCTTGAGGGTGGCGCCCCAGGGATGGATTTCCAGGACCGCCGCCTGCACCAGCCCCAGCAGCCCGTCCAGGTCATTGATCGCGATCAGCGGCCCCTCCGCCGGCTCCGTCGGGTCGGGCACCTGGATGATGGCCTTGCTCAGCCCCTTCCAGGCATGCTTCTGGAAGAATGACTCGCCGGTGATACCACTGGGGCAGCGCAGCAGGGCCAGTGGCCGCCCCACGATGAAGGGCGCGATGGACCTCCAGATTTCCGTGTAGTAGTCGGCCAGGCCGGCCTTGGTGACCCCCGCGTCCGGCCAATAGAGGCGGTCCGGATGGCTCAGTTTCAGCAGGGGCTTGGGCTCCGCGCGGCCTCCCTCGCGCGCGGTTCCCGCCGGCGCCTTCGCGGCCGCTTCGCGCACGACTTCCTTCGGGTCCTTGTCTTCCCGCAGCCCCCGGAAGGCGGCATGGCGGATGTTGCCGTCGCCCGTCCAGGTGCGGAAATCCACCTCCGCCACCAAGTCGGGCCGGACATAGCGAACCTGGCGACGCTCCTCCGCCGTCAGGATGTCGTCGAAGGGACTGTCCTCCACCCGCATGCGCTCCAGCCGGCGGAACAACTCTTCCGCTACCGAAACGGTATAGCCGGTGCCGACGCGACCCACATGGCGCAGCTTGCCCTGGTCATAGACGCCCAAGACCAGGGACCCGATGGCGCGGCGCGCGGTAGTGGACGGAACATAGCCCGCCACCACGAACTCCTGGCGGTTGCCGCACTTGGACTTGATCCAGCCCTTGCCCCGGCCCGGCTTGTACGGGGCGTCGCGCACCTTGGAGACGATGCCTTCCAGGCTCAGGCGGCACGCGTGGTTCAACACCAGGCCGCCGGACTCGTCGAAATGCTCGCTGTAGCGCAACGGTCCGCCGGCCTCACCCAGCAGGCTCTTCAGCGCCGCCTTGCGCTGCTCCAACCCCACGCCGCGCAAATCCTGGTCCTCCAGGTGCAGCAGGTCGAAGGCGTAGAAGACGAAGCGGTCGCTGCGCCCCTCGCTGAGATCGGCCTGCAAGGCGGAAAAGTCGGAGGCGCCGGCCGCGTTCTCCACCACCAGTTCGCCATCGATCAGGGCCTTGCCGATGGGCAGATCGGCCAGGGCCTCCGGCACCACCGTGCCGAACCGCTTGGTCCAGTCCAGGCCGCTGCGGGTCAGCAGCGTCACCCGCCCCGCTTCGACGCGCGCCTGCAGGCGATAGCCGTCGAACTTGATCTCATGAATCCACCGCGCCCCCACGGGCGGCTTGGCCTGCAGGGTGGCCAGGGCCGGCTCTACGAAGTCGGGCAGCGGCGCGGTCTTGGCCCCTTTCAGCCCATGTGTTCCGGCTGCCTTGGTGCCCTCAGGCGCGGCCTTGGAAGACGCGCGCGCCTTCTTCTCGATCTTGCCGGTCTTGGAGGACCAGCCGGGCTCCTCCCCCGCCACATCGTCGATGACCCGGCCTGTCTTCACCGATTCCGGCCGTTCCTCCAGGATGTCGGGATCACCCTCGCCGCGCGCGGCCTCATCCTCGCCCTTGATCAGCAGCCAGTTCTCGCGCTTCTCGCCCGGCCGGCCACGCATGCGCACCAGATGCCAGTGGCCCCCCAGCTTTTCGCCATGCAGCTCGAAATCCAGGTGGCCCTTGGCATAGCCCTTGTGCACATCGCCCACCGGCGTCCACTCACCCCGGTCCCAGACGATGACCGTGCCCCCGCCATATTCGCCCTGGGGGATGGTGCCCTCGAAGTCGCCATAGTCCAGCGGGTGGTCCTCGACATGCACCGCCAGGCGCTTTTCCCCCGGGATCAGGCTGGGCCCCCGGGTGACGGCCCAGCTTTTCAGCACGCCCTCCATTTCCAACCGGAAATCATAGTGCAGACGGGTGGCGTCATGTTTCTGGATGACGAAGCGATGGCCTTCCGCCCGCCCCTTCCGCCCCCGCGGCTCCGGCGTGGCGGTGAAGTCGCGCTTCTTGTGATAGGTTTCCAGGGCCATGGCTCAGCCCGCCTTGCGCCGGGCGGGGGTGGAGGCCTTGGCAGCAGCGCGCGGCTTGGCACGGCTGGGGACCGCCTTGCTGGGGGGCGGCTTCTTGACCGGCGGCTTGGCGCCGAATCCGGCGCTTTCCCTCAGCGCCGCCATCAGGTCGGTGGTCTTTCTCGGCGGGGGGCGCTTGGCCGCCGGCAGGGCCTTGCCCTCCAGCTTGGCCTTCACCAGGTCGGCCAGCGCCGCTTCGTAGCGGTCGTCGAAGTCCTCCGGCTTGAAGGTCCCCTTCTTGGTCTCGATGATGTGCTTGGCGAGGGCCAGCATCTCGCCCTCGATCTTGATGTCCGCGATGTCATCGAAGGCCTGGGCGGCGGGGCGGACCTCGTAATCGAAATTGAGTGTGGTGGCGATCAGGCCGGCGCCGTGGGCGCGGACCAGGACGGTGCGGGCACGGCGGAACAGCACCGTCTGGGCCAACGCCGCCACCTTCTTGGCGCGCAGTCCCTCGCGGATCAGCGCGAAAGCCTCATCCGCGTGGCGGTCGCTGGGGGCCAGGTAATAGGGCTTGTCGAAATAGACGTCGTCGATCTCGCCACAGGGGATGAAGGCCAGGACGGACAGGGTCTTGTCGCTCTCCGGCACCGCCGCGGCGACCTCATCCGGTTCCAGGATGACATAATCACCGCGCGCGACCTCATAGCCTTTCACCTGGTCCTCCCGCTCCACCGGCTTGCCGGTTTCGCTGTCCACGAACTGGCGGTGGACCCGGTGACCAGTGGCCCGGTTCACGGTATGAAAGGCGATGCGCTCGGACGAGGAAGCGGCGGTGTAGAGCGCCACCGGGCAACTGACCTCCCCGATCTTCAGAAACCCCTTCCAATTCGCCCTGGGTGCCATGGCAGCCGCCGTCAGTGGGGAAAACCGGGACTTAACATCCCGGGCGACGCGAGGGTTCCGGGAACTGGTCGCGGGAACTGGTAATGTCCTGCATCGTTTAACGAACACGGGGTTTAGTGGAAACGCGGTTTGGCGAAACGGGCCACCGATGGGGGAGATGAAGCGTGAAGCTGTTCAATTGCCAGGCCTGCGGCCAGATGCTGTATTTCGAGAACAGGCTTTGCGAACGCTGTTCCCATCGCCTGGGCTATCTGCCTGACGGCGACACCCTGCATGCGTTGGAGGCGGAGGGGGACGCCTGGCACGCCCTGGGGGCGCCCGACGCCCTTTACAGCTTGTGCGCCAACGCCGGGCAGGACGCCTGCAACTGGCTGGTGCCCGCCGACGCGGCCGAGCCCCTGTGCGCCGCCTGCCGCCACAACCGCACCATCCCCGACGTATCCTGCCCGACCGCGCTGGCGCAATGGCGCAAGATCGAGCTGGCCAAGCACCGGCTGTTCTACACCCTGATCAAGCTGGGCCTGCCCCTGGCCAACCGGACAGACGACCCGGACGGCGGCCTGGCCTTTGACTTCCTGGACGACCCGCCGGAGGGCGCCGTCATGACAGGACATGACAACGGACTGATAACATTGGCTTTGAAGGAAGCCGACGATGCGGAGCGGGAGACGCGCCGCACCCAGTTGCATGAGCCCTACCGCACCTTGCTGGGCCATTTCCGGCATGAGGTCGGCCATTATTACTGGGACCGGCTGGTGCGCGACGAGGGCCGCGTGGAGGACTGCCGCGCCCTGTTCGGCGACGAGCGCCAGGACTATGCCGCCGCCCTTCAGCGCCATTATGACCAGGGCGCCCCGGCGGACTGGCAGCAGGGCTTCATCAGCGCCTATGCCACCAGCCACCCGTGGGAGGACTTCGCCGAAACCTGGGCGCACTACCTGCACATCGTCGACACGCTGGAAACGGCCCACGCCTTCGGCATAAGGGTGCGCCCTATGGTCGATCACACCGGCGACCTGTCCACCCAGGCGGACTTCAACCCCTATCGGCGCGGCACCATCGCGGACATGGTGGATGCCTGGCTGCCTATCGCGTTCGCCGTCAACAGCATCAACCGTAGCATGGGCCAGGCGGATTTCTATCCCTTCATCCTGACGCCGGCCGTCATCGCCAAGCTGGGATTCATCCACGGCTTGATCATCGCCGATCGGGGGGCGAAAGCCCCCGTGCAGCCGCCGGCTCTGTCCTGACAAGACAGGAAAAACTTTTTCTGTGACTTATAGGCCCTATCGGGCCAGACTGGAGCGCAACTGGATAACGATGTCACCCGCAGGACAAGGGCACGCCCATGCTCGACGGCCACAGCCACGTTGCGCCCCTACACTCCCTGGCGGCGAGCCTGTCGGGCACCAACCTGGAACGGGCCGGCGACCACAATCAGCGCGTGACCCTGCAGGCCATCCGGGTCGGTGGCCAGATCACCCGCGCCGAATTGGTGGAACTGACGGGCCTGACCCTGCCGGCCATCGCCAACATCACCAAGCGCCTGCTGACCGAAGGCCTGATCGTGGAGGCGGGGCGCCAGCACGGCGGCCGGGGCCAGCCGGCCATCCTGTTGCAGATGAACCCGGACGGCTGCTTTTCCATCGGCGTCAACATCGACCGCGACCATGTCACCGTGGTGGTGCTGGACCTGTTGGGCAAGGTGCGCGCCCGCGCCTCGCGCGAGATCGACTTCGCGCCGCCGGAAGTCGTCGCTCAATTCTTCCGGACGGAAATCACCGCCATCCTTCAACGCACGGGCCTGCCGCTGTCCCGCTTCATCGGCATCGGCGTCGCCATGCCGGATGACATCGGCCGCGTTCCCCTGCCAGGCTGCCCGGACGTCTACGCCGCCTGGCATGACGTGGATGTGCCCGGCCTGTTCGCCGATATCCTGCCGCTGCCCGTGTTCGTGGAGAACGACGCCACGGCCGCGGCGCTGGGGGAACTGCAATTCGGCCACGGCCTGCGCCATCGCAGTTTCTTCTACATCCTGATCAGCGGCGGCCTGGGGGGCGGCATCGTCGTGGACGGTATCCAGTTCCGGGGCGCCCGGGGACGCAGCGGGGAAATCGGCTTCCTGCCCGTCCGGTCCGCCCGCACCCGCGCCCGCACGCTTCAGGAGGCCGTGTCCCTGTCCGCCCTTTATGACCGCTTGGCCGCCGCCGGCTGCCCCGTCGAGGAGCCGGAACAGCTATGCCACCTGGCCGGCACCCCCGGAGAAGCGGTGATGGAGGAGTGGATCGAGCTGGCCGCCGACCTGATGACCGACCCGCTGGTGGCCACCAACTGCCTGGTCAACCCCGAAGCCATTTTCCTGGGTGGCCGCCTGCCGGCCCCCCTGGTGGACAGGCTGGCCACCGCCCTGAACCACCGCCTGAGCGACCTTGCCATCCCGCAGGTGGCCCCGGTGCTGCGGGCCGCCATGGCCGCCGACGCGCCGGCCGTGGGCGCCGGCATGCTGCCCTTCACCGACCGCCTGCTGCCCAGCCGGGCCGCCCTGATGAAAACGGCGGAGACCTGACGCCGGCTTCTGTCCTACAGGACAGAAAAACGCGCTTGATCAATTAAAACAATTTCCTTTAGTTGGATCACAACAACGGCGCCAGGGAGGGCGGCCCCGGTGGTCCAACGGAAAATCCTTGCGCTTCTGGCGCTGGCCCTATTGCTCATCGGCGCGACGCCGGCTTACGCCGCCACGGTGGAAGTCTTCACCAGCATCGGCGCCCTGCTCGGCACGGACGATGGCAAAGGCGGCGCCCTGTTCCAGGGCATCCCTTACGCCCAGCCGCCCGTGGGTCCGCTGCGCTGGCGGCCACCACAGCCCGTCGGTTGGGTGCAGCAAACACGCGACGCCACCCATCCCGCGCCCCCCTGCCTGCAACGCGGCTATGGCTGGAACGATGCCCTGGCGGCCCGCAGCCAGGAGGATTGCCTGTACCTGGACATTCGCACCCCGGCCCTTATGCCGCGCGCCGCCCTGCCGGTGATGGTCTGGATTCACGGCGGCGCCAACCGGGCCGGCGGAGCGGACGGCACGGTTCTGTCCAGCCTCGCCGATCGGGGAGTGGTTCTGGTGGCCATCCAGTACCGGCTGGGCACCTTCGGCTTCCTGTCCTTGCCGGCGCTGACGGCGGAATCCCCTCACCAGGCGTCGGGCAATTACGGGCTCATGGACCAGATCGCCGCCCTGTCCTGGATACGGGCCAACATCGGCCGGTTCGGCGGCGATCCCGACAACATCACCATCTTCGGTGAGTCCGCCGGTGGCCAGGATGTGGGTCAGTTGATGCTGGCGCCGCAAGCGCGCGGCCTTTTCGCCAAGGCCATCGAGCAAAGCGGAACCGCCGGCTTCGGCGTTCCGCCCCGCACCCTGGCGGAGAATGAGGCGCTGGGCCGGCAATTGCTGGACAAGGCGGGCGTGAAGGATCTGGCGCAGTTGCGCGCCCTGTCGGGGCCGGCCATTCTGGCGGCCACGGATGCGCTGAAGCCCGCCACCATCGCCGATGACAGCTTCATCTGGCTACAGGCCGTCATTGACGGCTGGGTGCTGCCCAAGGCGCCGGAAGCACTGTTGGCGGATGCCGCCCCCGTCCCCCTGATGATCGGCAGTAACGCGCGTGAGCTGACCCTCTACGGTGGGGCGGATGCCGTGGTCCCCACCATCCATCATGCCTTCGGCGCCAACGCGGCGGCGGCGCTGGCCTTTTACGGCATCAAGGATGGCGTCCTGCCCCCGCCCGATCCGCGACTGGGCGACGTGGCGACGCAACTCGCCGACGACCTGACCTTCCGCTGCCCCTCCCTGCACGTGGCGGCAACGCATGCCGCCCACGGCCACCCCACTTGGGTGTATCACTTCGACCGCAGCCCGGCACAAGGGCCGGTCAGCCACGGCAGCGACCTGCCCTTCCTGTTCAGCGGGTTGCCTGCGGGGACACCGGGCGACGACACCCCCACCCTGCAACGCTATTGGGTCAACTTCGCCCGCAACGGCGATCCGAACGGCCAGGGCCAAGCCCGGTGGCCCGCCTATAGCCCACAAAACGGGGCCTACCTGGCCTTCACCGACGCGGGCCCGCAAGCGAAGGCCGGGCTGCGCGGCCCCCTGTGTGGACTACGCCCACCAACGCCCTGAGGCGATGGTGCCCGGCTATGCCGCCGTAGGATTATAGGCGACCTGAAAGGGGGCAATGTCCGGCACTGCATCGCCCTCTCCTTCTCTCTCGCGTCAATGGCTGCTATATATAAACGGAACAATGTTCCGACCTTATATACGGAACGTTGTTCCGTTTTTTAAGCGAGGACAGCGTGAGCGACAAGACGGGAGAGATCCGTCCGGAAAATGAGGGGAAGCGACGGGTTCGGGCCGACGCGCAACGCAACCTGGACGCCCTGCTGCAAGCGGCCATGGCGGTGTTCGCGACCGCCGGCGTCGACGCCCCGGTGCGGGAGATCGCGGAAAAGGCCGGCGTGGGCATCGGCACCGTCTACCGACACTTCCCCCAGCGCTCGGATCT
The DNA here is from genome assembly GCF_034427435.1 of Nitrospirillum goiasense. Classification (NCBI taxonomy): domain Bacteria; kingdom Pseudomonadati; phylum Pseudomonadota; class Alphaproteobacteria; order Rhodospirillales; family Azospirillaceae; genus Nitrospirillum; species Nitrospirillum goiasense. The sequence goes on from NZ_JAXQNP010000001.1 coordinate 348,983, forward strand.
GATCGTCGCCGTCTTTCGCCAGGAAGTGGACGCCTGCGCCGATGCCGCGCCCGCGCTGGCGGCGGCCCATGACCCGGGGGAGGCGCTGACGCGCTGGATGCGGCGCTACGTCGATTTCATCGCGGCGAAACGGGGCCTTGGAGCGGCCTTGCACTCGGGCGACCCGGCCTATGAAGCGCTGCCCGGCTACTTCAAGGACAGGCTGGTTCCGGCGCTGCAGTCCTTGCTGGACGCGGCCGTGACGGCCGGCGTTGTGCGTGCCGGCTTCGACCCCGTCGATCTGTTGCGGGCCGCTGCGGTTCTGGCATCCCCGTCCCAGGACATGGGGCCGGAGCATGGACGACGCATGGTGGATTTGCTGGTGGATGGGCTGCGCTATGGCGCGCGCCTGTCCCCACCGCCCCCAGCCTGACCAGCGTCAGGTTTCCAGCCGCTCGGCCATTTCCTCCAGCGACACGCGCTTGGTTTCGGGGAAGAACAGCAGCACCACCACGAACTGCACGGCCATCATGGCGGCGAACAGATAGAAGGGCGCGCCCTTGGAGTAGGTCGCCACCAGGGGAAAGACGCCGGACAGGAAAGCGTTGGCCAGCCAGTGGGTGGCGCTGCCCAGGCTTTGCCCCCGCGCCCGCACCGCCGTGGGAAAGATCTCCGCGATATAGACCCAGATGACCGCTCCCTGGCTGAACGCGAACGAGGCGATGAAGCCCAGGAGCGCCCAGATGAGATAGGTGGGGCTGCCCACGCCCGACAGGATAAGGGCGGCGGCCGCCAGGCTGAGGGTCATGCCAACGGCACCCGTCAGCAGCAGCGTCCGGCGCCCCGCCCGGTCGATGACCGTCATGGCGATGCCGGTGAACGCCAGGTTGGTCGCCCCCACCGCCACGGATTGCAGGTCCGCGGACACCTTGCCGAAGCCGGCGGCGGCGAAAATATCGTTGAGGTAATACAGGATGGCGTTGATGCCGCTGAACTGGTTGAACAGCGCCAAGCCCACGGCCAGCAGAATGGGCCGGCGATGGCGCCGCCAGGACAGGCGCCCCGCCTCCTGCGCCACCCCCGCTGCCCCCACCCCCGCCGTCAGCGCCCGCACGGCCATGTCACCCGCAGGCGCCCCCATACGGCGCAGCACGGTGGCGGCCTCGGCCACCCTGCCCTTCACCGCCAGCCAGCGCGGGCTGTTGGGGATGAAGGCCAGCAAGACCAGGAACACGGCGGACGGTACGGCCGTGACCGCCAGCTTCCACCGCCATTCGGCGTCGCCCAAGTCCAGGCCGCCAACCAGGTAGTTGCTGAGGTAGGCCACCAGGATGCCCAGGACGATGTTCATCTGGAACAGGCCCACCAGGGCGCCGCGACGCTGCGGCGGCGCGATCTCCGCGATGTACACCGGGGCCAGGACGGAAGACCCGCCGATGCCCAGGCCACCGATAAAGCGGAAGAAAACGAGGGAGGGCCAGTCCCACGCCAGGGCGGACCCCACACCGGAAATGAGGTAGAGCAACGCCATGACGCGCAGGCAATCGCGGCTGCCGTACCGGTCCCCCGGCCCGCCCGCGCCCAAGGCGCCGATGCAGGTGCCGACCAGGGCGCTGGACACGGTGACGCCCACCGCCCCCGGCGACAGGTTCATGACCGTCCGCAGGTCGCCGGTCACGCCAGCGATCACCGCCGTGTCGAAACCGAACAGCAGGCCGGCCAACGCGGCGGTCGCGATGCTGAGGAACAAAAATGCCATAGGTCGCCCCCTCCCCCTTTTTTATTTAACTAAGTTGTTTTATTAAATTGCCAATGCTGGTTTGTCGATAGCCTGTACTAGGATCGTCAACCGGCTTGATCGGGAAAGGGTGCCCTTCCGCACCCGCGCCCGAGCTGAAGAATAATGGGTGGCCCAGCGGGCCAACAAGGGAGGGTATCCTTGATGCACGGGATCGATAAGCCGAATGCCGTCCGGCGCCTGCTGTGGGCCTCGCTGATGGTGTCGTCCGCCTGGGCCGCGCCGTTGAGCGCCTTTGCGTCTGACAACGCTGTCAGCGCGGGCCCTTACAACGCCGCCTTCCTGGCCGGCGGCGACGGGCTGACCAAATCCCTGGGCGGTGTCACCCTGCCCGCCGACGGTCCCTGGACCCTGTCCACCTGGTTCCAGGCCGATGAGGTCGGCACCGGCACCGTGCTGCTGGCCGGCGTGGGCGACCCGGCCCAGGGCCGCTACCTGGCGCTGAAGGACGGCCGGCTGGCCCTGCACACCGGGACCGGTGAGGGCATCAGCGGCGGGGCGGCGGTCAAGGCCGGCGCTTGGCACCATGCCCTGGCCAGTTCGGACGGCAAGACCACCCACCTTTACCTGGATGGCGCCGAGGTGGCCCACGGCACGACGGCGCCGAATACCCCCACCCCCGTGGTGGGCCTGGCGCCCCGCATCGGGAATGGCGCCTTCGCCGGCCGCATCGCCGGCTTCGCCGTCAGCGCCAAGGCGATGAGCGCGGGCGAGGCCAAGGCGGCGGCCCAACGGACACCCGCCGCCGACCTGATCAATTTCGAGGCCGCCAGCCCGACTTGGCCGGTGCAGGTCAAGCAGATGATGGGCCAGGTGACGCCGCAGGATGCCTGGACCCTGCCCAAGAGCGCCGCCCCGTTCACCAAGCCCGTGGCCAAGCCCCTGCCCGACGGCCCGGCGCTGAAGGCCGATGGTGCCCCCGGGAGTGATAACCACTGGACCGTCGGCGGCTGGCGCCTGGCGGAGGCGCCCAAGGTGCAGGGTGACGGCGCCCGCATCTCCCAGCCCGGCTTCGATACCGCGTCCTGGTACGTGGCGACCGTGCCCGGCACCGTGCTGACCACCCTGGTCGATCGGGGCGTCTATCCCGACCCGGATTACGGCCTGGACAACCTGGCCATCCCGGAGAGCCTGAACAAGCAGGATTACTGGTACCGCACGGAATTCGATGCCCCTGCCGACCTGCGGGACCGCCATCCGCTGCTGACCTTCAAGGGCATCAACTACGCCGCCGAGGTGTGGCTGAATGGCGAGCGGCTGGGCGGCATGCGCGGCGCCTTCATCCGGGGGCAGTTCGACATCACCGGGCATCTGCGCCCGGGGCAGAAGAACGTGCTGGCGGTCAAGATCAGCCCCCCGCCCCATCCCGGCCTGCCACATGAGCAGTCGATCGCCGCCGGCGTGGGCGAGAACGGCGGCATGCAGGCCCTGGACGGCCCCACCTTCATCGCCAGCGAAGGCTGGGACTGGATCCCCGCCGTGCGCGACCGCAACACCGGCCTGTGGCAGGACGTGACCCTGACGGCCACGGGCCCGGTGCGCATCGGCGACAGCCAGGTGGTCACCAAGCTGCCCCTGCCCGACACGTCCAAGGCCGACATCACCATCACCGTGCCGGTGGAAAACCTGACCGGCCAGCCGGTGCAGGCCGAGATCCGCGCCGCCTTCGACGACGTGACGGTCGCCAAGACCGTGACCCTGGCGCCGGGTGCCGGCAGCGTCACCCTGTCCCCCGCAGAGTTCCCGCAACTGAGCGTGAAGAACCCCACGCTATGGTGGCCCAACGGCCTGGGCGATCCCGCCCTGCACAGCCTGACCCTGACGGCCATCGCCGGGGGGCCCCAGGGGAGTATGAAATCGGATGAGAAGCACACCCGCTTCGGCATCCGCGAGGTCAGCTATGAGCTGTCGCTGATGGATGCCACGGGGCATGTCCGGCGGGTGGAGGTCGACCCCACCCTGGCGCAGGGCCAGCAGGTGGTGGACGGCAGCCACACCGGCATCCACAAGATCGCCGGCGGCTGGGTGTCGTCCCTGACGCCGGGGGCCGAGAAATCGCCGGCGGTGAAGCCGTTGCCGGACTCCAGCCTGGCCCCCTATCTGATCCTGAAGGTCAACGGCGTGCGCGTGCCGGCGCGCGGCGGCAGCTGGGGCACCGACGACTGGCGCAAGCGCGTGTCGCGCGACCGGCTGGAACCGTTCTTCCGCCTGCACCGCGAAGCCCACGTCAACATCATCCGCAACTGGGTGGGCCAGAACACCGAGGACGTGTTCTTCGACCTGGCCGACGAGTATGGCCTGATGGTGCTGAACGACTTCTGGGAAAGCACGCAGGACTACAACATCGAGGCCCAGGACGTGCCGCTGTTCCTGGACAACGCCGCCGATGTCATCCGCCGCTATCGCAACCACCCCTCCATCGTGCTGTGGTTCGGCCGCAACGAGGGCGTGCCGCAGCCGGTGCTGAACGAGGGGCTGGAAAAGCTGGTCACCAGCCTGGACGGCACCCGCTATTACAGCGGTAGTTCCAACCGCGTGAACCTGCAGGACAGCGGGCCATACGACTACCGCGACCCGTCGCAGTACTTCACCAAGCTGTCCCGCGGCTTCGCGGTGGAGGTGGGCACGCCCAGCTTCCCCACGCTGGAGGCGTTCGAGGCCGCGGTGCCCGAGGCCGACCGCTGGCCGGTCAGCGACAACTGGGCCTATCACGACTGGCACCAGTCCGGGAACGGCGACACCCACGGCTTCATGGCGGCCATGGACCGCAAGCTGGGGGCCGCCACCAGCCTGGCCGACTTCGAGCGCAAGGCCCAGCTGATGAACTATGAAACCCACCGGGCCATCTTCGAGGGCATGAACGCCGGCCTGTGGACGGTGAACAGTGGCCGCCTGCTGTGGATGACCCAGCCGGCCTGGCCCAGCACCAACTGGCAGATCATGAGCCACGACTACGACACCCATGGCGCCTTCTACGGCGTGCAGAAGGCGGCGGAGCCCCTGCACGTGCAGTTGGACGCGCCGGACGACGGGATCAGCGTGGTCAACAACACCCGTGAGGCGAAAAAGGGCCTGACCATCCGGGCCCGCGTCCTGACCGTGGCCGGCCAGGTCATCAGCGACCAGACGCAGAAGGTCGACGCCCCGGCCGACGCCACCACCCACGCGCGCAAACTGGACCTGGCCGCCGCCATCCAGGCCAACGGCCTGGTGCTGGTGGAATTGGAGCTGTCGGACGCCGCCGGCACGCTGTCGCAGAACGTCTACTGGCGCGTGACCGACGATGCCGCCACCCGCCACCTGAACGACTTGGCGCCGCAGCCCGTCACCCTCTCCACCCGGACGGAACGGGCCGGCGATGAGGTCAAGGTGCATGTGACCTTGACCAACACCGGCAGCGCCGCGTCGCTGATGAACAAGCTGACCCTGCAGAACGCCGACGGCAGCCGCCTGCTGCCGGCCTATGCCAGCGACAACTACGTCTCCCTCCTGCCGGGGGACCGGCGCGAGGTCACCATCGCCTACCCCGCCGCCCTGGCGCAGGGCCAGCCCAAGGTGGCGTTGCGCGGCTGGAACACCCAGCCGGCCACGGTGGCGGTGACGGCCCCCTGAACGCGATCCGGAGGCCCCCGGTTCCGCCCGGGGGCCATCCGGGCACGGATTCAGCCGCCGATGTCCTCGATCTTCAGCACCGCGGCCGTCGCCGCCCGCGTGGCGCGGCAGGCGGCCGCGTCATGGGTCAGGTCGATGCCGTAGCTGGGAAAGATCGCCTTCAGCGCCGGCAGCCAGCCGCTCTCGGTCAGGCGTTCCGCGAAGGAGGTTTGCAAAACCTCCACCGCGATGGCGGCGGCGGTCGACGCGCCGGGCGACGCGCCCAGCAAGGCGACCAGCGACTTGTCGGCGGCGGCGACCAGTTCCGTCCCAAACTCCAGAACGCCGCCATGCCCCTCGGCGACCGGCTTGATGATCTGGACGCGCTGCCCGGCCACCGCCTCCCGCCACTGGCCGCGCTGGGCGGTGGGGAAGAACTGGCGCAGCATCTCGAACTGATGATGCCGGCTTTGGAACACCTGGCCGATCAGATATTCCTCCAGCGCCGCGTTGTCCTTGGCGACGTCGAGCAAGGGCAGGATGTTGCTGGCGGTGATCGACCCGAACAGGTCCGTGATGGAGCCATGCTTCAGGAATTTGGTCGAGAAGCCGGCATAGGGCCCGAACAGCAGCGAGGTCTTGCCGTCGATCACCCGCGTGTCCAGGTGCGGCACGGACATGGGCGGTGATCCCGTGGCGGCCTTGCCATAGACCTTGGCATGGTGGCGCGCCGTCACCGCGTCCACGTCGCAGCGCAGCCAGATGCCGCTGACCGGGAAGCCACCATACCCTGTGGCTTCCGGAATGCCCGACTTCTGCAGCAGGTCGATCGACGCCCCGCCCGCGCCGATGAAGACGAAGCCAGCGGACAGGGTTTGGCGGGTGCCGTCCGTCAGATCCTCAATGGTAACCGTCCACCGGCCATCCGCCGCCCGGTCGATGGCGACAACCTCGCCATGATAGCGCAGGTCCACGCCCGCCTCGCCCAGATGACGGACCAGCAGATGGGTCAGCGCGCCGTAATCGACGTCGGTGCCGGTGACGATGCGGGTGGCGGCGACCTTCTGCGCCGGATCGCGCCCTTCCATGACCAGGGGCGCCCATTCCGCGATTTGCGCGGGATCCTCGCTATACTCCATGCCGTGATAGCAATGATGCCCGCTCATGGCGGCGTGGCGGGCCTTGAGGAAGGCGACGTTCTCCTCCCCCCAGACGAAGCTCATGTGCGGACAGGGATGCAGGAAGGCGCGCGGGTCCGGGATGGCGCCGGACGACACCAGATGGGCCCAGAACTCCCGCGACACGTCGAACTCGGTATTCACCTTCAGCGCCTTGGAAATGTCGATACCACCATCAGGGCGCTGCGGCGTGTAGTTCAGCTCACAATTGGCCGCATGGCCGGTGCCGGCGTTGTTCCACGCCATGGAGCTTTCCTGGCCGCAATCGCCCAGGCGCTCGACCACGGCGATGCGCAGCGACGGGTCCAGCGCCTGCAGCAGCGTTCCCACGGTGGCGCTCATGATGCCGGCGCCGATCAACAGCGCGTCGACAGGCGGGGTGTCTAAAGCCGTCATGCCTGGCCTCCCGCGGGTTTGAAGTGCAGGGTGGCCCCCGGGTCATAGACGACGTAGGCGCGGCGCCAGGGTTCCGTGCCGATCAGGCGCCAGCGATGGCCGCTGCCGGTGTCATCCTGGGCGATCAGCACGTCGCCGGGGCGGATGGTGAAGGTGGCGCCGGACTTCACCTCGAACTCGATGGTGCCCGACAGGGTGATGACGAACTGCGGCTGCGGGTCCTGGTGCCATTCGAACGAACCGCCGGTGGCGGTCTCCTGGAAGGACAGCTCATGCACGGCGATGGGCAGGCCAGAAGCCCGGCCATGCAGGCCGACGCCGATTTCCAGCGCCCCTTCTTCAAAAAGGGAGTCACCGTCCGGGCCGGTCCATAGTCGGATACAGCGGATCATTTACGTCTCCGGTTCGAGGGTCGCGCGTTGACGTTCATGGGGGCGGCCGCGCCGCAACCACCGCGCCAGGATGGCAGCGGCCGTCGCCAAGCGATTGACGATAAAACCGATATTTGAAGACCGCTGCGGTTCCCTACACCGTCTTCGGCGGTAGGCCGTCCCGGTCGCGCCCCTGCTCCATCAGCCAATCGCGGAAGACCATGAGGGGGCGGTAGGTTTTGCGGTTGGCGGGATAGACCAGGTAATAGCTCGTCTCGGCCGGCGACGCCCGGCCCGGGAGGATGACCAGCTCGCCGGACGCGAGTTCCTCCCGCACCAGGAAACGGGGCACCAGGGCACAGCCCAGGCCGGCGACAGCGGCACGGATGACCAGCAGGAATTGCTCGAACACCAGGGCGGGCTGTCCCGTCGGGCGTTTCAGGCCCTGGGCCTCGAACCACAGCGTCCAGCTGTCGAGGCGGGTTTCCTGTAACAACAGGGGCAGCCGCGCCAGGTCGGCGGGACGCGGCGGGCCCTCGGGGCCGATCAGGGCCGGGGCGGCGACCGGCACCAGCTCCTCCCCCATGAAACGCTGGCAGATGAGATCGGGCGAGGGTGGCAGGGCGCTCATGATGGCGGCGTCCAGCCCTTCGGCGCGCGGGTCGATGGGCCGCACGCGGGTGGAGAAATTGATGCTGATGTCGCGGTGGCGGGCGAAGAAATCCGGCATGCGCGGGATCAGCCAGCGGGCGCCGAAGGATGGCAGGATGGCCAGGCCCAGGCTGCCGCTGCCGCTTTCAAAAGCGATGGCCTGGGCGCCGGCCTGACCCAGCCGGGTCAGGATGTCCCGCACCTGCTCCGCATAGAACTGGCCGGCCAGCGTCGGCACCACCCGCTGGCGCACCCGCTGGAACAGCGGCACGCCCAACTGCGCCTCCAGCTGGGCCACCTGCCGGCTGACCGCCCCTTGCGTCAGGTTCAATTCATCCGCCGCCAGGGTGAAGCTGGCATGGCGGGCCGCCGCCTCGAACGCGACCAAGGCCGCCGTGCTGGGAATAAGGCGACGAGAAAGCATGCGGGATCCCCACATTATCATGATGTGCAAGACGATAGTGGAACAGGAATAAGGCGTTGAGGTCCACAGATCATGAGTAAACCGCATGACCTCATGACGGGACATGGCTTGCCCCGCCCCGGTCCGGCGGCTTAAATCCAGGGGGTGGGCGCCCCGTCGAACCGGCGCCGTCGAGAGGGATCGCACAAGATGGCCAAAGGTGACGCCGCCTCGTTCCAGTGGGACGACGCCTTCCTGCTGAACGCGCAATTGAGCGAAGAGGAGCGGCTGATCCGCGACACCGCCCGCGCCTACGCCCAGGACAAGCTGGCGCCCCGTGTGGTGGAGGCCTTCGCCACGGAGCATACCGACAGGGCCATCTTCCAGGAGATGGGCGCGCTGGGCCTGCTGGGCCTCACCCTGCCGGAGGAGTACGGCGGCGCCAACGCCAGCTATGTCTCCTACGGGCTGGTGGCCCGGGAGGTGGAGGGGGTGGACAGCGGCTATCGCTCGATGATGAGCGTGCAATCCTCCCTGGTCATGCACCCCCTGTACGCCTATGGCAGCGAGGAGCAGCGCCGCCGCTACCTGCCCCGCTTGGCATCGGGGGAATGGGTGGGCTGCTTCGGCCTGACGGAACCGGACTCCGGCTCCGACCCCGCCTCCATGCGCACCCGGGCGGAGAAGGTGGCCGACGGCTATCGCCTCACCGGCAGCAAAATGTGGATCACCAACGCGCCCCTGGCCGATGTCTTCGTCGTCTGGGCCAAATCCGACGCGCACGGCGGGGCCATCCGCGGCTTCGTGCTGGAAAAGGGCATGGCCGGCCTGTCCGCGCCCAAGATCGCCAACAAGCTGAGCCTGCGCGCCTCCATCACCGGCGAGATCGTGATGGATGGCGTGGTGGTGGGGGAGGAACACCTGCTGCCCGGCGTCTCCGGCTTGAAGGGTCCCTTTGGCTGCCTGAACCGGGCGCGCTACGGCATCGCCTGGGGCGCCATGGGTGCGGCGGAAACCTGCTTCCATGCCGCCCGGACCTACACCCTGGACCGCCAGCAGTTCGGCCGGCCCCTGGCCGCCAACCAGCTGGTGCAGAAGAAGCTGGCCGACATGCAGACGGAGATCACGCTGGGCCTGCAAGCGGCGCTGCGCGTCGGCCGCCTGTTCGACGAGGGCACGGCGGCGCCGGAGATGATCAGCCTGATCAAGCGCAACAACTGCGGCAAGGCGCTGGACATCGCCCGCGCCGCCCGCGACATGCACGGCGGCAACGGCATTTCCGGCGAATTCCCCGTGATGCGCCACATGATCAACCTGGAAACCGTGAACACCTATGAAGGCACGCACGATGTCCACGCCCTGATCCTGGGCCGCGCCATCACCGGCATCGCCGCGTTCTGACCCCCAGACTGGAACGGATCATGACGGGCGCGCTGACGGGCATCCAGGTCCTGGATCTGAGCCGCATCCTGGCCGGACCCTGGGCGACCCAGCTGCTGGGCGATTTCGGGGCCACCATCATCAAGGTGGAAAAGCCGGGTGAAGGCGACGACACCCGGCGCTGGGGGCCCCCTTTCGTCGGCGGGGCGGACACGGCGGATGGCGGCACCGCGGCCTATTTCCTGGCAGCCAACCGCAACAAGCGCTCCATCGCCGTGGACTTCACCACCGCGGAGGGCCAGGCGCTGCTGATCGATTTGGCCGCCCGCTCTGACGTGGTGGTGGAAAACTACAAGGTCGGCGGACTGGCCAAGTACGGCCTGGATTATCCCAGCTTGCGGGCCATCAATCCGCGCCTGATCTACTGTTCCATATCGGGGTTCGGGCAGGACGGGCCCTACGCCCATCGCCTGGGCTATGACTTCCTGGTCCAAGGCATGTCCGGGCTGATGAGCGTCACCGGCACGGCGGAGGGGGGGCCGCAGAAGGCGGGCGTGGCCCTGGCCGACATCATCACCGGGCTGTACGCCGGCAACGCCATCCTGGCGGCCCTGCACCACCGGGAAAAGACGGGCGAGGGCCAGCACATCGACGTGGCGCTGCTGGACTGCATGGTGGCGGCCATGGCCAACCAGGCGCTGAACCACCTGGCCAGCGGCCGTGACCCGCAGCCCCTGGGCAACGGCCATCCCAGCATCGTCCCCTACGACACCTTCCCCACCGGCGATGGCCACATCAACCTGGCGGTGGGCAACGACGGGCAGTTCGGGCGGCTGTGCGCCGTGCTGGGGGTGCCGGACCTGAGCGCCGATCCCCGCTTCGCCACCAACAGCCAGCGCGTCACCCATCGCGCGGCGTTGACGGACCTGCTGACGGCCCGCCTGACGACGGCCCCGTCGGCGCATTGGCTGGCGCGGCTGGAGGCGGCGGCGGTTCCCGCCGGGCCCATCAACACCCTGGGCCAGGTCTTCGCCGACCCGCAGGTCAAGCATCGCCGGCTGGCCCTGACCCTGCCCGACCCCGTGCTGGGGTCGGTGCCCGGCGTCGCCTGCCCGGTCAAGCTGTCGGCAACGCCCCTCACGGAGGGAATGGCGCCGCCCGCCCTGGGCGCCGATACGGTCACGGTGCTGCGCGACATCCTGGGCCTGGACCATGCGCGCCTGGCGGCGCTGGCGGCGTCCGGGGTGATCGGCACGCCCGCCGAGGGGGCCACCGACAGGTAGATCGCCGGCTATTCCGCCAGTGACAGGGCGCGGAACACATAGCCCTGACCATAGACCATGGCCACGGGCAGCTCGATACCGCAAGCCTGCACCACCTTGCGGCGCAAGCGGCTGATAACCGCGTCCAGGTTGCGGTCGTTATGCACCATGGACGGCCGCTCCAGCGACGCGATCAAGTCGGCCCGCGACACGATCTCCCCGCGCGTTTCCATCAAACGCGCCATGAAGGCGAATTCGGTGGCGGTCAGCGCCGTCTTGTCCCCCGTCGGCGCGACCAACCGCCAGTCCGCCGTTTCCAGCCACCAATCCCCCGTCGGCGCGGGAACCGGAGGCTTCGCCATCGGGGCGCGAGGCCCGCCCAAGCGGCGGATCAAGCTGCGCAGATTGGCTTCCACTTCCCGCATGCTGGTATGTTTGACCAGATAGGTGTCGGCGCCGCTGGCGAGACCCTCGACCTTGTCATCGAGGCTGCTGTGCCCGGTGAGCATGATGATGCCGCAAGCCAGGCCATGGCGCCGTCGGACCTCGCGGGCCAAATCAAAGCCGAGGCAGTCGGGCAACCCGACATCCAGGATGAAGACTGTGGGCTGGCGGCTCTCCGCGATCCGCAGCGCCTCCGCCCCCGTGCCGGCGCCAGCGGCCTGGAACCCTTTCAGGAGCAGGTAATCAACCAGATCCGCGCGCGGGCCATCCGCATCCTCGACAACCAGCACGTCCAGCATGCGGCCCCCTCGCCTTCTACCGTCCACCCCCGCCCGCCAGCGGGCGACACGCCTGTCGGACTAGGCCTCTGCCCCACGGCCTAAAGAACCCGCAGGCCACGCTGAAGTCCATCAGGGACTGAACAGGTATTATCTAGTGCGATCCACGCCCATATTTCCAAGTTTTATTGGAATACCGTCGCTAGATTCCAGTTTAAGGGCGGCAGCGTGACAGAATGGCCATCATATTTGATAGATTCTCACACATTTACGGAGAGTCCATAGAATTAATCAGAATTGATCCATGTACTTTCCTACCTCCACCGTGCCCAGAAGCATTAATCCTAAACATGACGCCACCGATGTCGGCCCCATCGCCGGCACGGCATGCCACGCGCCGGCTGGGACTTCTGATACGGCGGTCCCTCGAAGCGCCCATAGGCCAAGGATCGGCTCCGCCGCAAAACGGCGCCGCCTTGTTAGAGCGAGATGCGATCATGTCTGATCGCATCTCGCTCTTAACCTGTTCATGATAGAGCGGATTTACACGATCAGGTGACTACACCTGATCGCGTTCCGCTCTAATTCCAATGGCATTTGATCGCCGGGCGGACGCCGTCGCGTCCTACAGCGGCATGAACGCCCCTCATGCCGCTGGTGCAATTCCGATAATGGACGGCGTGGGGAGGACGGTCAGCCCACCGCCACGCCTTTCAGCTCAAGGAATTCACCCAGTCCGAACTCGGCATACTCCCGGCCGTTGCCGGACTGCTTGTATCCGCCGAACGGCACGGCCGGGCTCCAGGCCGGATCGTTGACATAGATGGTGCCGGCGCGCAGTTGCCGGGCCACCGCCTGGGCACGGCCGGCATCGCCCGATTGGACGTAGGCCGCCAGGCCGTAGACGGTGTCGTTGGCCAGGGCCACCGCCTCCTCCACCGTGCGATAGGTCAGGATGGACAGGACAGGGCCGAAGATCTCCTCCCGCGCCACCGTCATCGACGGGGTGACGCGGCCGAAAACCGTGGGCCGGACATAATAACCCCGCGTCAGCCCCGCCGGACGGCCGGGACCGCCCGCGATCAGTTCCGCCCCCTCGGCGATACCCCTCTCGATAAGCTGCTGCACCTTGGCGAACTGATTGGCGTTGGACACCGGTCCCATCGTGGTGGCGTCGTCCAGGGGATCGCCGGCCACGACGGTTTCAGTCACCGCGCGCGCGATCGCCGCGACCTCGGCATACCGGTCCTCGGGCACCAGCATGCGCGTCGGGGCGTTGCACGACTGGCCGGAATTGTTGAAGCAGCGCAGCACTCCCTGCCGTACGGCCCGGGGGAAATCGGCATCCGGCAGGAGGATGTTCGCCGACTTGCCGCCCAATTCCTGGCTGACCCGCTTGACCGTGTCGGCCGCCAGCTTCGCCACCTGCACGCCCGCGCGGGTCGACCCGGTGAACGACACCACGTCGATGTCGGGATGGGCGACGATGGCCTGCCCCACGCCGGCACCATCGCCATGCACCAGATTGAAGACGCCGGCGGGCACCCCGGCGGCGTGCATCACCTCCGCGAACAGATTGGCGCTGAGCGGCGCCAGCTCGCTGGGCTTCAGCACCATGGTGCAGCCCGCCGCCAGCGCCGGCGCCACCTTGCAGACGATCTGGTTCATGGGCCAGTTCCATGGGGTGATCAGCCCGGCGACGCCAACGGGCTCCCGCCACAGGCGCAGGGGGCCCCGATCCTCGTCGAACACGAAGTCCCGCAACGTCTCCAGCATCTGCGCCAGATGGGCGGCGCCGATGCCGGCCTGGGCCTGGCGGGCGAAGCCCAGCGGCGCGCCCATCTCCTGCCGGATGGCATCGCCGATGTCCGCCATGCGCGCGCCATAGGCCTCCAGGATGGCGGCCAGCAGGTCCAGGCGCTGCTGTCGGCTGGCCTGGGAGTAAGTGGCGAAGGCGCGCCGGGCCGCCGCCACGGCCACGTCCACCTCGGCCGGGCCGGCCAGGGCCACCTGGGCGCAAGGCGCCTCGGTCGCCGGGTTGATGACATCCAGCAGGCGCCCCCCTTCAGGCATGCGCCATTGGCCATCGATGTAGCAGGAGAGAAGCGGAAGCGAAGACATGGGGCTCAATCCAAACAGTGAAACCGGGGGAAGTGGAAAGCCGGGGCGCCGCAGGTTAGATCCGGCGGCGCGCGGCGATGAAGGCGGCAGCCGAGAGCGCCAGCAGCAGCGCCCCCTGTGCCGCCACCGCGACATAGCTGCCGGCAAAATCCAGCGCGTAGCCAGCCAGCAGCGGGCCCAAGGCGGCGCCGCCGCCGATGATCATGTTGGACAGGATCACCAGCCCGCCGCCGTCATCGGCATCGGCCAGCGCCGCCAACAGCATGGGCACCAGGAAGGACCAGCAGACCTGGAGCAACACCACCGCGGCGATGAAGCCGCCCCGCCCCGCTGGGAACGCCAACGCCACCAGGCAGGCCAGCAAGAGGCCGAAGACGCCCACCGTGTAGGCGTCCCGGCGACGGGCATGCCCGGACAGGGTGGCCAGGACGGACCCGAGGATGGCGGTGAACATGGCGACCGCCGTCAACGTGCCCACCCCCTCCTCCGTCAGGCCCAAGGCCAGACCGGGCACGCCGACGAAGGCCCAGGCGCCGCTGATGGCCAGGTAGTAGCAAAAGATCGCGAGAAAATTCAGGCGGGCGGCTGTTGAGCCGCCCCGCTGGCCACCATCGCCACGCTGGACACCCGCCGCCTCCGGCCAGCCGCCGGGTAACCCCGCCACCATCGTCAAGGCCAGCAGCGCCGCCACGGCCAACAGCGCGTAAAGCCCGGCGAGGCCGACATGCCCGAACAGCCGCGGCAGGTAGAGCAGGCCCAGGGCCGCCGACACCGTCTGCCCCCCTGTCCAGCAGGCGAACGCCCGATGGGGATCGGCGGAGCGCCCCGCCGCCAGCAGGCAGACGACCGACAGCGCGCCGCCCCCGGCCCCGCCGATGAAGCGCAACGGGATGAGCCACGCGGCGTCACCCCCCGCGCGGGCAACGACGCCCGACCCCACCGCGGCACCGACGAACACCAGGCTGGCCGCCACGGTCAGCGGCCGCCAGGAAAAGCGGCGCAACAGGAAGGCCGCCGGAAAGGAAACCAGGGCGGCCCCCCCAACTCCGCCGACATGAGCAAGCCGATGTCGCCGGGGGACCAGTGCCATTCAAGGGCCAGTTGGCCGGCGATGACCGGCGATACCAGGAAGACGAAGGGCCCGATCAGGCCAAAGGCGGTGATGGCCGCCAGTGACAGGAGCGGCGGGACCCGTTGGTCCGTGGACGTGGTGACGGAAGCCATGAAGCCCTCCCCAGGGGTAAGCGGCGGCGCGTGGTGGGCCATGGCGCCTTACCAGGTCTTCGTCAAATTGAGGCCATAGCTGAGCGGCCGGCCGTATACCGAGTAATAGCTGCCCAGGCCGTCATTGCTGCGGTCAGTGAAGTAATGCCGGTTCAGCAGGTTCTTGCCCCACAGCGACACGCTCCACCCGTCATGGTCGGACGCCAGCGTCAGCCGCCCGTTCAGCAGACCGTAACCGCCGATGTTGCGCAAGGCGCTGTCGACCAAGGTGCTGCCGATGACCTGCGCGCTGCGCACGTCGAAATCGAGCTGCGCCGTGCCCACCAGATCCGCCGTGACCGCATGGTCGTAGCGGACGCTGAAGGAGCCGGTCCACCGCGGCGAATAGTCGATGCGGCGTCCCTGCCAGGGCAGCACGCGGTTGTCGAAGGAATAGAGGACGTCGTTGCTCTGCGTCACCTCGGCGTCGACATAGGCGCCCGAGGCCTGCAACGTCAGGCCCGGCAGGGGCTTCAGCGTCGTTTCCAGTTCGACGCCGTCGTGCGTGGCCTTGCCCACATTGGTCAGGCGGAAAATGAACTGGCCTGGCGTCAGCACGCTGGGCAGGGTGGTCAACGCCTGCAGATTATTGTGGTCATAATGGAAGCCGGCCAGGTTGACCTGCAGCCGGTGGTCCAGCCAGGTGCTCTTCACCCCCGTCTCATAGGCCCAGACGATTTCCTCCTTATACGGGGTCACGTCGCCCGGTTCCTGGGGGAAGCCGCCGAAGACGCCGCCCGACTTGTAGCCCCGCGCCGCCGAGGCGTAGAGCAGAACGGTATCGGTCAGGTGGTAATCGGCCGACACCTTGCCCGACACATGGTCATGCAGGCGGTAGGTGGAGTTCAGATTGTTCAGCAGGGTGATGCCGGCCAGGGGGAAGAAGTCCTTGCCGTTGCGGAAGTCCGTCTCCTCCGTCGCGTAGCGCAGCGAGGCCGAGAGGTTCAGGCGGTCGGTCAAGGCGTAGTCGGCCTGACCATAGACCGAGGCGTGGCGGGTCTGCTGCCGGTACTGCACCGCCAGCACGCCATCCTGCTGCGGCACGCCCAACGGCGTGAAGGAGGCGGAGACGACGGCCACGTTGTCGCGCATGTCGAACGTCCGGTACTCCTGGAATCCGGTCTGGGCGTAGACGGCACCGGCCAGCCACTTGAACCGGGTGTCGCCGGTGGAGGTCAGGCGCAGTTCCTGGGACAGGTTGCGGATGGTGGCCTGTTCCGCCTGATCACCCAGCCGGAGGTTGGTGGCGTCGTAGTCGTAAACCTGGCCGTAGTGGAAATAATCCGCGGCGCTGATGGACGTGAGGCGGGCGGCGTCGAAGTCATAGTCCAGCGTCAGCGTGGCGCCCCACTCATGATTGTCCAGCCGGTTGATGGGGCTGGAGATGACGGCGCGGCCGTCGTTGGACTGGCTGGCCGAGGACAAGGCGCCGGTGGTGCCGGTGATCAGGTTGTTGAACTGGGCGAAGTTGAGGCAGGAGGCGTTACCGTTGCCCCCACCGGCCACGGCGCCGCAGAAGCCGCCGTTGGCGTCATAGGCGGCGTTGCTGGTGGCCAGCGTGGTCTGTGACTGGTCCCGGCTGCCGAACAACTTCAGCTGGGCGGTGAAGCGCTCCGACGGCTGCAACAGGGCCTGAAGGCGGGCCGAGGTCCGGTCGGGCGCGCCCCACCGGGTATTGCCGGCCAGGGTCTTCTGCCAGCCGTCGCCGCCCTCCTGCACCGCGGCGATGCGCAGCGCCAGGGTATCGGTGACGGGGATGGATTGCGCCCCCTCCACCCGGTATTCGTTCCACTTGCCATAATCTACGGAGGCATAGCCGTCCGTGGCGCCCAGCTTGGCCGGCTTGGACAGCACCTGGACGGCGCCGCCGGTGGTGTTGCGGCCGTACAGCCCGCCCTGCGGGCCCTTCAGCACCTCCACCCGCTCCAGGTCATAGAGCGCGCCGCCGCCCATGACGGCGGAACTTTGGTAGACGTCGTCGATGTAGATGGCGGTGGCGGGGTTATTGTTGGCGTTGAAGTCGAACAGCGCCACGCCGCGGATGACCCAGGTGGGGGCGCCGCCGCCCTTGTCGTTATGGATCTGGACGTTGGGGATCATGCCGCCGATCTGGTCGATGGAGGTGACACCCCGACTTTTCAGGTCGTCGCCGGCGAAGGCGCTGACCGATACCGGAACGTCCTGCAAGCTTTGGGCGCGCCGTTGCGCCGTCACCACGATGTCTTGAAGCACGTCGTCAGAGGCGCCAGCCCCAGGGGCGGTCCCAGGGGCGGTGGCGGGTTCCGCGGCGCGCGATGGCGCCGACGCCCCCAACACCAGGGAGCAAGACAGGCCGAGGGCCGCATAGGCATACCGTTTCCGCTTCATTTCCGTCTCCCGAATCTTCCCGTTCATTTGATCGCGGCACGCCTTTGCGGCGGCCATTGTCCGGCAAGCCATCCCCGTCCGGGGCCACTGTCGCGCCCCGCCAAAAGGACCCGCGCCCCGAAGGACGCCAGCCTGCATCGGAAATCACCGGACGGTCGTCCCGCACCGGAGCATCAAAGCCATTTCCAGCCAGAGCCGGCCGGATACCCTGTTCACGTCAATGTTTGATCATTTGACCAATTTGTGCCCCAAGTGCGACGCATTTCGGAAAGGTTGTCAAGGATAAAGATTTTGGGTTTGGCCAATCACGGACGACGACAGCTCGCAGACTGTTCCATAATAACATATTGTTATATAATACTTTTAGTCGTTATCCCCGTACGCAGTCATTCCCCCGCCCGGAAAAAGCGCGACAAAAAAACCGATGGAATAGGCTGAACCCCTGGCCAGGATCGTCCCAAAAATAAATTGATCATATGACCAAATATGATTGACAGCGCCATTTGCGGCCTGTACCCAGGAAAGCATGACAAACGTCGATCCGGCCCCGGACGCCCCGTAAAGCGTCCCGGAACCGGTCCGCGGCCTGGCAACGACCCGCCGCACGACGCCGACGCCTTCTTAAAAAAAATGTCTTTCAGGAACAGGGACAGGACATGGGCGGCACCGCGCTTTGGCAATGGGATGCCACGGATCTGGCATCCGCGATCCGGGAACGACGGGTTTCAGCCCGGGAGGCGACGACCGCCTGCCTGGATCGCATCATGGCCGTCAACCCGGCGGTGAACGCCCTGACCGAAATAAGCCGCGACGCGGCCCTGGCCGCCGCTGACCAGGCCGACGCCCGCGCGGCCACCGGCGCGCCCCTGCCCCCACTGCACGGCCTGCCCGTGACGACCAAGATCAATGTCGACCAGGCCGGCAGCGCCACCACCAACGGCGTCGCCGCCTTCACCAGCCTGGTGGCGGCGGAGGACAGCCCTCAGGTGGCGAACTGGCGCAAGGCCGGGGCCATCCTGCTGGGCCGCAGCAACGCCCCCGCCTTCTCCTGCCGCTGGTTCACCGATAACGAGCCGCACGGCCTGACCCTGAATCCCTGGAACCCCGCCCTGAACGTGGGCGGGTCCAGCGGCGGGGCGGCAGCGGCTGTGGCCACCGGCATGGTGCCCCTGGCCCACGGCAACGATCTGGCGGGATCCGCCCGCCTGCCGGCCAGCGCCTGCGGTGTCTTCGGCCTGCGCCCCACCACGGGCCGGGTCCCCGCCTACAACCCCACGGGCAAGGCCGAGCGGTCACTGTGCCTGCAGACGGGGTCCACACAGGGCGTTTTGGCGCGTTCGGTCCGCGATATCCGCCTGGGGCTGGAAACCATGGCGGGGCGCGATGCGCGCGACCCGGCCTGGGTGCCGGCGCCCCTGGATTTCCCCGATGACACGGCCCGGCACCGGGTCGCCCTGTTCACCGGCACCCCGGACCACGCCGCCGACGCCCCCGTCCTGGCCGCCCTGCGCCGCGCCGCCGATGCGCTGGCCAACGCCGGCTATGAGGTGGTGGAGGCCGCCCCGCCCCGCTTCGAGGAAGCGGCGGAGTTGTGGATGACCCTGCTGTCCAACGACTGCCGCAGCCCCAGCGCGCGGGCCGCCTTCGCCCTGGGCGGCGAGGTGTTCCTCCGCTCCCTGGACCTGACGGCGGCCTGCGTCCCCACCCTGACGGCGGAGGAGATGCTGGCGGGCCTGGGCAGCCGCACGACCTTCCAGCGCGACTGGCAAATGTTCTTCGAGGACTTCCCCCTGCTGCTGATGCCCACCGCTTGGTCGGTGCCCTTCCCCGTCGGCTACGATGTGCGCGGCGTGGAGGAGGCCCGGCGGCTGCTGACGGCGCACAGCCCCTGCACCGCGACGGCCTTCCTAGGCGTGCCCGCCCTGTCGGTGCCGGTGCACCGGGGAACGGACGGCCCGTTGGGCGTCCAGTTGGTGGCCGGCCGGTTCCGCGACGGCCTGGTGCTGGCCGCCGCCGCCACGCTGGAGGAACGGCTGGGCGCCGTCACTCCCATTGATCCGCAGCCATCATCGACCCCTGTTGACCCCCGCTAGCACCCCGATCAGCATGCCGTCCCCGCCAACCGCCCGCCCAAAGGGCCGGCAGCCCGCGAGACCAGAGGAAACGCCCGTGTCCAAGCCCCCGAAGACCAAAAGCGAGGAGAAGCGCGAGGAAAAGCGGGAGGCCATCATGGCCGCCGCCGTCACCGTCATCGCCCGCGAAGGTGTGCACGGGACCACGACGCGCAAGATCGCGGGCGAGGCCAGCGTGAACCTGGGCACCCTGCACTATTATTTCGACGGCAAGGACGCCGTGCTGATGAACGTGCTGACCCACCTGGTGGCCCAGTCACGCGCCAGCCTGTCCGCCTATTTCTCGGCGCCCGAACGGCTGCACGACCGCATCGACCACCTGCTGACCTTCATCCGGGGCGAGGTGGAACGCAGCCCCGATGAGCAACTGGCCCTGTTCAACCTGACCCTCTACGCGCTGAGCACGCCGGGGTCCGAATGGCTGGCCAAGCGCAAGTACGAGGAATATCTGGACCTGTACCGGTCCGTCCTGGCCGACGCCAGCGATGTCCGTGATGGCAGCATCAAGCCGGACATCGACGGCCTGGCCAATTTCATCTTCACCGGCTTCGTCGGCATTCTTCTGCAATGGCTGGCGACCGCCAACAGCTTCCGCTCACGCCAAGCGGTGCAGTCCCTGATCATCGCCGCGCAGCGCACCTACCTCTAAGAACCGGAGAGCGTTATGGGCCAGCCTATCGAGTCCGCCTACCGCCCGGAATCCGCCTGCGCGGAGCCGGTTGATGTCGCCATCATCGGGGCCGGTTTCGCCGGCCTGACCGCCGCCCGCGCCCTGGTGGACGCCGGCCTGCGCGTCACCGTGCTGGAGGCGCGCGACCGCGTCGGCGGCCGCATCCATACCCGCCGCGCCCAGGACGGCACCCCCATCGACGTCGGCGGCCAATGGGTGGGGCCGGGCCAGGATAAGGTGCTGGCCCTGGCCGAGGAACTGGGGGTGGAAACCTTCCCCTCCTTCGAGGAGGGGGAAAACCTCTGCCTCCACAACGGCCGCCTGATGCGCTTCACCGGCCTGCTGCCGCCCCATGAGCCCGACGCCCTGGCGGAAGTGGAGGCCACCTTCCAGGCGCTGGACATCCTGGCGGCGACGGTGGACGCCGAGGCCCCATGGACCAGCCCCAATGCCGCCGCCCTGGACAGTGAGAGCTTCGACGCCTGGATCCTCCGCACCGCCGCCGGGGACGAGGCGCGGTTCTGGATGCGCTTCCTGGCCCGGTCCGTCCTGGCGTCGGAGGCGCGGGAACTGTCGCTGCTGCACGTTCTGTTCTACATCAAGGCGGCCGGCGGCCTGGACGCTCTGATCAGCATGGGCGGCGGTGCCCAGGAACGGCGTTTCAGCCTGGGCGCCCAGCACCTGGCGGAGCGTCTGGCGGACACGGTCCGCCCCCAACTGCGTCTCAACACCCCGGTGGCCGCCCTGGCCCAAGACGGGGACGGCGTGACCATCACCACCGTGACGGGCGAAACGGTGCGGGCCGGCCATGTCATCATGACCCTGCCCCCGGCGCTCGCCGCGCGCCTGCGCTACAGCCCGCCCCTGCCGGGAGCGCGGGACCACCTGGCCCAGCGCATGCCCATGGGCGCCTGCATCAAGGTGCAGTGCCTCTACCCCGTCCCCTTCTGGCGGGAGGAAGGCCTGTCGGGCATGGCCATCACCGAAGACGGCCCGGTCAGCCTGATCTACGACAACTCCCCCGCCGCCGGCACGCCCGGCATCCTGGTCGCCTTCATCGAGGGGGACGAGGCCAAGGAATGGACCGCCCGCACGCCGGCCGAGCGCCAAGCCGCCGTCACCCGCTCCCTGGTGCGCCTATTCGGTCCCCGGGCCGCCGACATGCGGGAGTATATCGAGCTGTCCTGGCTGGAGGAGGAGTACGCCCGGGGCGGCTACGCCGGTGTCATGGTGCCGGGGGCCTGGACCAGCCTGGGCGCGACCTTGCGCCAGCCTACGGGACGCATCCATTGGGCCGGCACGGAAACGGCCAGCCGCTGGCCCGGCTATATGGATGGCGCTATCCGGTCCGGCGAGCGGGCCGCCGCCGAAATCCTCGCGGCGCGCTGAAACGGGGACCGACCGTGGATCAGTCCAAGCTGGCCCGCCTGCGGCAGCGCTATGGCGCCGCCTCGCCGGCCGATTTCTTCGACCCGCATTTCCGCGAGGTGGCGGAGGCGGTGTTCCGGGGCGCGGAGGCGCCGCGCCAGCCCTTCGCCGACGCCGGCACCCTGTTGGACGCGCCCTTGCGTCCCGATCTGGCGGCGCTGGATGACTTCGGCGGCCTGGACATCGCCCTGATCGGCGTGCCCATGGATCTCGGGGTCACCAACCGGGCGGGGTCGCGCTTCGGTCCCCGTGCCGTGCGCGGCATGGACCGCATCGGCCCGTACGAGCACGTGCTGCGCCTGGTTCCCTCGGCCCAGGCTAGTATCGCCGACATCGGTGACGTGCCCTTCAGCAACTATCTCAGCCTGGGGGCCTGCCACCACGACATCCAGGCCTTTTACGGGCGGCTGGCGGCGGCGGGGGTGGTGCCGCTGAGCGTGGGCGGCGACCATTCCGTCAGCTATTCCATCCTGAAGGCGCTGGGCCGGGAGCGTCCGGTGGGCCTGATCCATTTCGACGCCCATTGCGACACCAGCGGCAGCGACGACAGTGCCCGTTTCCATCACAGCGGCCCCTTCCGCCTGGCCGTGCTGGACGGCGTATTGGACCCGGACCGCACCATCCAGATCGGCATCCGCGGCAGCGCGGAGTTCTTCTGGGAGTTCTCCTACGACGCCGGCATGACCGTGCTGCACGCCGAGGATGTGGCGGAGATGGGCGCCAAGGCGGTGATCGCCAAGGCGCGGGAGGTGGTGGGCGACGGGCCGGTCTACATCTCCTTCGATGTCGATTGCCTGGACCCGGTCTATGCCCCCGGCACCGGCACGCCGGAGGTGGGCGGCCTGACCTCGCGGGAGGCGCTGGCCATCCTGCGCGGGCTGGCCGGCCTGGATGTCATCGGCGCGGATGTGGTGGAAATCGCCCCGCAGTACGATCCCACCAGCAACACCGCCCAGGTCGGCGCCCAGATCCTGTTCGAACAGCTGTGCTTGGCCACCCTGGCGCTGGACCGGCGACGACAACGCGGCTGACGCCCCGCCACCGTCATCGGCCTGACCTTCCATTCGGCCCGCCGGCCCACCGGCGGGATCGCCGCCCCCTACCCTCGCCCCAGAGGATGCCCCCCCATGTCCCGTAACGCCGACCTTCTCGCCCGCCGCACCGCCGCCGTGCCGCGCGGCGTCGCCCATGCCACCGCGATCTATGCCGAGCGCGCCGACAATTCCCTGCTGTGGGATGTCGACGGGCGGCGTTACATCGACTTCGCGGGCGGCATCGCCGTGCTGAACACCGGCCACCGGCATCCCCGGGTCATGGCCGCCGCCGCCGCGCAGATGGAGCGGTTCACCCACAGCGCCTTCCAGGTGGCGGCCTACGAGCCTTACGTCGCCTTGGCGGAGCGCCTGAACGCCCTGGCCCCGTTCAGCGGCGCGGCCAAGACCGTGTTCTTCACCACGGGCGCCGAGGCCGTGGAGAACGCCGTGAAGATCGCCCGCGTCGCCACCGGCCGCAGCGGGATCATCGCCTTCACCGGCGCCTTCCACGGCCGCACGCTCATGACCTCCGCCCTGACCGGCAAGGTCAATCCCTACAAGAAGGACGCAGGGCCGATGCCGCCGGAGGTGTGGCACCTGCCCTTCCCCATACCGCACCACGGCACCACGGTCGCCGACAGCCTGAAGGCGCTGGATTTCCTGTTCCGGTCGGACATCGAGCCGGAGCGCGTCGCCGCCTTCATCCTGGAGCCGGTGCAGGGCGAGGGCGGCTTCAACCCTGCGCCCCCGGAACTGCTGCGTGAGCTGCGCCGCCTGTGCGACGCCCACGGCATCCTGTTGATCGCCGATGAGGTGCAGGCGGGATTCGGGCGCACCGGGCGCATGTTCGGCATCGAACATACCGGCGTGGAACCGGACCTGGTCACGATCGCCAAATCGCTGGCCGGTGGCTTCCCCCTGTCCGGCGTCATCGGCCGGGCCGCGATCATGGACAAGGTGGGACCCGGCGGCCTGGGCGGCACCTACGCCGGCAATCCTGTGGCCTGTGCCGCCGCCCTGGCGGTGCTGGACGTCATCGAGGAGGAGGGCCTGCTGGCGCGCGCCGACGCCATCGGCCAGCGCATCAAGGCCACGCTGGAAACGGTCCGGGAGCGTAACGACATCCTGCCCATCGGCGCCATCCGCGGCCCCGGCGCCATGGTCGCCTTCGAGATTTTCAAGGAGCGTGGCGGCGTCGACCCGGACCCCGACGCCACCCGCCAAGTGACGGCACGGGCGCTGGAGTTGGGCCTGATCCTGCTGACCTGCGGTGTTCACGGCAACGTCATCCGCCTCCTGGCGCCCCTGACCATTCCGGACGCGCAGCTGGATGCCGGCCTGGATATCCTGGTGCAAGCCCTGACGGTGACGCGATGAGCGCCGCCATGGACCTGCGCCGCCTGGCGCTGACCCGCCCGGACCTGCTGCGCGAGGCGGCCTATATCGGCGGCCGCTGGCTGACCGCCGATGGCGAGACGGTGGCGGTCACCAACCCGGCCACCGGCCAAGTGCTGGGCCACGTCCCCCGCATGGGCGGGGCCGAGGCGCGGATGGCGACCGACGCCGCCCACGCGGCCCAGCCCGGCTGGCGCAAGCGGACAGCGAAGGACCGCGCGGCCGTCCTGTGCCGGTGGTTCGACCTCATGACGGCCCACAGCGACGACCTGGCCCGGCTATTAACGGCGGAACAGGGCAAACCCTTGGCCGAGGCGAAGGGGGAGATGGCCTATGCCGCCAGCTTCCTGGAGTGGTTCGGGGAGGAGGCGAAGCGCGTCTATGGCGAGACCATCCCCGCCCCCCGGGCCGACGCCCGCATCCTGGTGACCCGCCAGCCGGTGGGGGTGGTGGCGGCCATCACCCCCTGGAACTTCCCAGCGGCCATGATCACCCGCAAGGTGGGCGCGGCGCTGGCCGCCGGCTGCACCGTGGTGCTCAAGCCATCAGAGTTGACGCCCTTGAGCGCGCTGGCCCTGGCCGTTCTGGCGGAAGAAGCCGGCGTGCCGGCGGGCGTTCTGAACATCCTGTGCGGCGACGCGCCGGCCATCGGCGATGCCTGGATGGCCGATGGCCGGGTGCGCAAGCTGACCTTCACCGGGTCCACCGCCGTGGGTAAGCGGCTGACGGCGGCGGCGGCCGGCACCATGAAGCGCGTGTCCATGGAACTGGGCGGCAACGCCCCCTTCATCGTCTTCGACGACGCCGACCTGGACGTGGCGGTGGAGGGGGCCATGCTGGCCAAGTTCCGCAACACCGGCCAAACCTGCGTCTGCGCCAACCGCCTTCTGGTCCAGGATGGCATCCACGACGCCTTCGCCCAGCGCTTGGCGGCGCGCGTGGCAGGGCTGGTGGTGGGCGATGGTCTGGCGGGCCCGACCGACCAGGGGCCCCTGATCAACGCCCACGCGCTGGCCAAGGTGGCGAGCCATGTGGACGACGCCGTGTCACAAGGGGCCACAGTGCTGACCGGCGGCCATCGCCTGGGTGACAGCGGCACCTTCTACAGCCCAACGGTGCTGACGGGCCTGACGCGGACGATGCGGATCACCCGGGAGGAGACGTTCGGACCGGTGGCGGCGCTGCACCGTTTCACCACGGAGGCGGAAGCGGTGGCGCTGGCCAACGATACCACCTCGGGCCTTGCGGCCTATGCCTTCACCCGTGACCTCAACCGCTTCGTCCGGGTATCCGAGGCGCTGGACTTCGGCATGGTCGGCATCAACACCGCCGCCATCTCAACCGAAGTGGCGCCGTTCGGCGGAATGAAGGAGTCCGGCCTGGGCCGGGAAGGCTCCCGCCACGGCATCGAGGAGTATCTGGACCTGAAATATCTGTGCCTGGGCATGGAGCCCTGACCGTAAGATCAGGGCGTCCGTCATCGGCCTCCGAGCCCAATCCGGACTTCCCCTCCTGCCCCCCGGGACGGCCCGGCATCGCGGATACCGATGCCGGGCCTTGGCATCCCAGTTGCCCTATGAATCAATCAAGCGACTGACCGCGAAGTCGATGGTGCCCGGACAACAATGGCAACCGCCATTGGAAAACAGCACACTCTAGGAATACCACCCAAGTATGTTCATAGTCATAAATGGTTATACCACTCAGATACAATGGAATGCGACAAGTTGTCACTGGGTCACTATCTAACAAAGTTACGCATTTTCGTAAAAAATGCCCCTTCCCGCCCACGACAAATTAAATCAATACGGAATAAAGGATTCCGGCGGACGGTCGCTTATCATGGGCACAATCCGCAACAGCACGATACACCCGGAAGGGTTGTCCACTAGTTGATCACGCAGCACTCAACCGACCACAGGATGCAAATCTTTTCCAGAAGATTACAAAATATCATCCGGCATCCCCGTGAGACGACCAGAAGCAGCCGTCCTATTTTCCTTAAATCTTGAAATTCTCGATAGAATTCTGGCCGGTCCGCTGGAGAAATAACTCTGGAATGGTTGATATACCCGCCCACGGGACGTTGACATGGTAAATGTCCCATGTTACCCAAAAAAAACATCACAAGATTGCATCATTATACAGGCGCCGAAGTGTTCACATAAACGCAATAATGGCGTTTCCCGTAACGCGACTTTAAATGGTGTCCCAATTTGAACTACATGAACCCAAATTCCGATAGAGATAAAGTTGATCTTTATAGAAAAGAGGCCGTAGACGCAGCAACATTAAAGCTCGGCTCGCCCTTTAAAAACATAGGCATTAACGCTCTTATATTTACATGGTTTATCACAGCATCCGTAATAGTCATTATAGCATTTTTGATTCTTGGGCAATTCACAAGAAAAGAGACGGTTCAAGGCATCATGCAGCCGATCGGCGGCGCCCTGAAAATAACGATGCCGCGCGACGCAGTCGTTTCCGAAATTTATGCGAAAGAGGGGGATTTCATAGAAGAGAATTCACCTATACTTGATATTAATTCGGACCAGACAATTAACGGCGGCGACCAGTTAAGCGAGGTTCTCAACGCATCAGCCGATGCCCAAAAAGAGGCCCTGGAAAGACAACTGGAGACCCGCAGCGCCTCTCTCAAAGACCAGAAGGACACAGAAATAGTAAAGTTAAAAACCATACAGTCTCAACAATTACGATATAAAAGTGACAGACAACTTCAGATAAAGCTCATTGAGCTACGAGAAAAGTCTTTCAAATCAGCCCTGCTGCTGAGCGAAAAAGGATATTTCTCTGAGGTGCAACTGAGGGAGAGGGAAGGCCAGCTTATAGAGGCACAGCAAGGCTTATCAAGAATTGATAATCAAATTGAAGAAAATGAATCCAATATAAAACAGATAAAGCTTCAAATTAAGAAACTTGAAGACGACTATGAAGACATGACATCGCAACTATCTATATCAAAAGCTGAGATAACTCAGAAACAAGCGAATAACCAAGCCCAGGGCAGCGGAACAATCACATCACCAGTAAAAGGAAAAATTGTTTATTTACATGCGAAATCTGGGGACTCCATCCACCAGGGTGCGATTGTCGCAATTATCATGCCCAATAACTCTGAATTGGAAGCTGAGTTGTGGGCCCCGTCAAAGGCGATTGGCTTCATTAAAGTAAACGATGAGGTCAGGGTCATGTACGACCCATTTCCATACCAGCGTTTCGGCGTCGGTCATGGGAAAGTATCGGCGCTGTCCACCGCTCCAGTGCCCCCCAACGAGATTCCGATCCCTTTAGACACCAAGGAGTCAATGTACAAGATCGAAGTAAAAATAGATAAGCAATACATAGAAGCCTACCAGAAGCGATGGGACATCAGCCCAGGAACAAAAGTAACAGCCGATATAACCACCGGCTCCCAGTCCTTTATCGAATGGATCCTTGACCCCATCCTAGCGGTAAGGCGCAGATCGGAATGATATCGGATATTCGTAATCGCCAAACGGAAGCTGCAGAGTGCGGTTTGGCCTGCGTCGCGATGGCGGCTGCGCTGGCTGGCTCCAATATCGATTTGAATTGGCTGCGTCAGCGGTATCCCGTTTCCGCCCGCGGTTCCAGCCTGAAGGACATCATAACCATCTCCAATTCCGTAGGCATGTCAGGTCGCGCCGTGCGGTGCGAGTTGGATGAAATCGGCGATTTGAAAATACCCTCCATCCTTCATTGGGGGCTGAAGCATTTCGTCGTCTTCAGCGGGCGAAAAGGCAAGAAATACAAATTATTTGACCCGGCGAAAGGCTACATTTTCCTGAGTATTCAGGAGATATCCCGCAAATTCACCGGCGTCGCCCTGGAACTTTCGCCATCACCCGGGTTTCAGAAACGGGTGGAGCGCTCTCCTCTGGGCCTCGGCGGCATCATCCGCCTGTCCCCCGAGGTGAAGCGCGGATTGCTGCACGCCCTCGTCCTGTCGATCGTCGCCCAAATTTACGTATCGGTTTCACCATTCTATTTGCAGATGGCGATCGACAACGCCGCCATGAAAGGGGATGAAGACCTGCTACGAACGCTGGCGTTGGGCTTCGCGGGCTTCGCCGTCATCAATGCCGGGGCGGAAGCGTTCCGGGCCGTGATATTCCAGAAGGTGGCGGCGCTGCTGAATTGGGACATGACTGTCCGGCTGTTCCACCACATGGTGAGGCTGCCCCTACCCTGGTTTCAACGGCGGCGTCTGGCCGACACCAACAGCCGCTTCCAGTCCATCGACCCCATCCGCAACCTGATCTCCAACGGTGTCGTTGGCGCCGTAATCGATGGTGCCCTGTCCATCGTCACGGTCGTGATGATGTTCGTGTTCTCCCCGGCGCTCTCCATCGTGACCTTGGCGGGTTTGGCCGTGTACGTCCTGATCCGGTTGGCGTGGCTGCCCCTCAGCCGCAAGTATGCCGCCAACGCCTTGCAGGCCACCATCGTCGAACAGGGCAAGCGACTGGAAACCTTGCGTGCAATCCAGACCATCAAGGCCATGGGCGGCGAGGCGGAGCGGGAAGGAAACTGGGCCAACAAATTCGCGGACACAATCCGCACCGGCCAGGAAAATGCCCTGATCGCCAATGGCTTTCAGATCTGCCAGCGCACGATCGACGTTCTCATAACCATCATCGTGATTTATCTGGGCGTGCTGGCCATCATCAAGAACACGATGTCGATCGGCATCCTGTATGCCTTCATCAGCTACAGGGCCCAGTTCAACGCCCGCGTCACCAATCTGGTCGACCAAGTCATCAGTGCCCGCATGTTGAGCCTGTACACCTTCAGGCTCGCCGACATCGTGTTGACACCCGCCGAAGACGATGCGGAGCGCAGCAGGCCGGACCTCGGGGACATCCAAGGACTTGTGGAGGCGGAGAACATCTACTTCCAATACGGCCCCACGGATCGCCTGGTCCTGCGCAATGTGAATCTGCGGGTGGAACCGGGGGAATTCGTCGCCATCGTCGGCCCATCGGGCGCGGGCAAGTCGACCTTGATGAAGGTTCTCAGCGGTCTCTACCCCCCCACGGCGGGAGAGGTACGCCTGGACGGCTTGCCCTTGGCGACCTGGGGCGTGAAGCTGATGCGCCGAAACTTCGGCATCGTCATGCAGGATGACGAACTGCTGCCGGGCTCGATCGCCGAGAACGTCTCCTTCTTCGATGAAAAGCTGGACATGGACAAGGTCTGGCGTTGCCTATCCATGGTCTGCATCGACAAGGAAGTCAACAGGATGCCTATGAAGGCGGAGACCTTCGTCGGCGACATGGGCTCCACCCTGTCCGGCGGTCAGAAGCAACGCATTCTTCTGGCCCGCGCCCTATACAAAGACCCAAAAATACTTCTCCTCGATGAAGCGACATCTCACCTGGATGTCGAAACAGAGAGAAATATCAATAAAACCCTCTCCTCACTTAATATAACGAGAATCGTGATTGCACATCGCAAGGAAACGATTCAGGTCGCGGATCGCCTTATCAGGCTGGAACGCTGCTGATCGCCCACCGCCACCGCCCCATGTCATGACCAATGGAGGATGAATTGCATCCGGTTGCCAGGTTGTATGAGCGTGAGAACGACTTTCCCCCTTATCGGGGAGAGCCCAAGAAAACCTACATGATCGCCGCCATTCCACGGACTGGCAGCACCCACTTGAGTATCCAGTTGTGGAACACCGGGGCCATGGGCGCCCCCATGGAATATACGAACCTGAGCAACCGGGATCGCATGATCCAGCGCCTGGGGCGAGGCGACAGCCTTACCTATTGGAAACGCCTCAAGGCGGTGAGGACGTCACCCAACGGGGTCTTCGGGTTCAAGGCCTTCGTTTCGGATTATCGAAACATCGCAGCCAATCACGAAGCCCTGTTGCCGATGATCGAATCCGACAAGGTTATTTACCTGGTCCGCAGGGACCGGGTCGCACAGGCGGTTTCCTATGCAAAGGCGGTCCAGACAGCCGCATGGTTCTCAGGCGTCGAATACAAAAAAGACCCAGAGTATGACCTGAAGGCAATGCTCAGTGCCGAACAGTGGATTAACCACCAGGAGAACGCCTGGGAAGAAATATTTAAAATGACCGGAACGTCACCATTCCGGATATATTATGAGGATTTTTTGGCGGACACTGAAGGATCTATTCACGAGATAGCCAAATTCCTCGAGATAGACCCCACGGAATTTCGGCCACTCGGCCTCCAGGATATCGAGAAACAGTCCGACCAGACTAGCCAGGAATGGGTCAGGAAATTCACCGACTATAAAAACACGGTCGGACGATCCGGTGATGTCGCAGCCTGACCCGCAATAAAACCGTTCACCAACACCTCAATCGGAGACTGACATGCGCGCTTTGAAGAAAGCCGAACTGGATCTCGTCGCCGGCGGCTATGACACGGGCGGACAAACAATAACGACGATCACGGTGACGGGGCACCCGTCCCCGTCTCCGTCGCCTTCTCCCCTGCCCTCTCCATCTCCCTTCCCATCTCCCATTCCCAGCCCGACGCCCAACGACCCGCCGGACCCGGGCAATGGCCAGGTCCACACCACGCCCAGCGGCAATCATTACACCACCAACATCCCCCTGACCGACGCTCAGACGAAGGTTGTCGACAAGATCGTCGATTTCGGTCAGCAGCATGGCTTCACGTCGGACCAGATCAAGACCGCAGTGGATCAGGCCTATTACGAGTCCAGTTTCAACCAGCAAGCCCAGAACGGCAACTTCACCGGCCTGTTCCAGTACAACCAGCAGAGCTGGGATGCTCTGGGGCATAGCAATATGGACATCCATAACGAGGATGACCAGATCAAGGCCATTTATTCAGATATCAATCGCTATACCGACCGTTACAGCAGTGGCGAGTCGTCCGGCGCCATTCCCAGCAGCGAGAGCTTCGAGAATTACTTCGAAGTGAAGCACCACCTCGGGAATAACTCGACGGACTGGAACAGTCCGACCGTGGCCGATTATCCGGGCAAGGTTTCGACGCTGGGCTTCACCAAGGGCTGATGCCATGCTCTATCGAGTCAAAGCTTGGCTTTGTGCCGCGGCGATCGGGTTGACGCCCGCCATAGCCGCCGCCAAGAGCCCCTGCACCATAGATCGCGCAACCTATCAACTGCACGGGAACCCGCAGTTCATCGCGGGCTTCCGGGATGTCGGCCACCACGAAAACTGGCAAAGTACGCTGGCCTTTTTCGTGCGCTCCAATTCGACGGGCAAGACCTATTGGTTCCTCTTCGATGCCGGAACGGCCCGTTACATCAACCTTATATCCACCACCGACGTAACGGCGCCGGGTTGGCATCCCCCGGATCCCGATGGGGGCACAAGGCCCCTGGGGGAATTGCATTACTTCGCCGCCAACGCCGACCTGGCGTTCAATGAAAGCCTGCCGAAGGCCGGCGATGCGGCGCCTGAGCATATCCTCCTGCCTGATCTTTCCGAGGTGATGGCCTACAAGGCCACACCGCGGGAAACGGTTCAGACGGCATTCTTCGACAATACCGGCTGTTCACCCTCCGGCAAGTAAACCAACTGGATGGCGGCGCTCGTCATCAATGGCGCCGCCATTCTTTGCATTTTGATCGAAACCACGGGGGAGGAGGGGAGCATTGGGTCAAACCCAGCCGCCATCACGCCTGTTCCATGTCCCGCTGATGCCTATACCCTATTTCGATGCCCTGCCCCAGGAATGCCGGCAGGCCTACATCGCCCTGGACCGGCGTCTGGACGGCATCTCGGCCAAGGGGCGCGCACGCCTGCTGATGCAGGCGCGGGACCCGCTTCTTCGCGACCGCCTGCACAACGCCGATGCGACCCACTTGCGCCACAAGCTTTCGGAACATTTCACGGCTCTCAACGCCGATCACTATGAAGCTTCCCGGATTGATCAGGAAATCAATGCCTTGACCCGCCTGTGGCCGGGTGGTGGCACGGCGGACCAATCCTTTGCCTCCGGCGTAACCGGGATCCGGGAGGCGCTGAGGTTGCGGACGACCTACCGCGACGGGCCTTGCCATTCCAGGAAGGACCTCGGGGGCTATCAGGTGCTGTTCCCCGGTGTGGCTCATATTCCTGAACGCCTGCGGGCCATGGACGATTTCGTCGCGGCGAACCTGGGCCGTAGCCGGTCGTTCACCGCCACCGTGGCCATGAACGCCATCTGCAACCTGCATCCTTTCCAGAATGGGAATGGCCGGACATCGCGGGTCTTGTTCAACCTGCTGATTGGCAATCCGCAGTTGCCCCCTCTTTACGTCCCGCTCTACGCCCTTTCCAAGATTTCCCACGGCGGGTTCCTGATCAGGTTACGGCAGGCCCAGTATCACAACGATTGGCACCCGCTGGCCGATTTCATCGCCAGTGGTCTGGACCTGCTCTGCTCGGTACAGACGTCGGAATTGGCCTTATGAACGCGGCACCAGGCCGGCACCGTTTCGCGACGGTGCCGGCCCTTGGTTTTATGGGCGCTTGGTTCATCGTGGCTTCGTGGGGGCGCCGGGTCAGAAGTCCCAGCTGGCGCGCAGCATGCCGCCGTGGCTCTGGTAATCGCGGCGAAGCTCGCCGTTGTACTCCAGCCGCAGCTTGAAGCCGTCCGACTTCTCCAGGGTGGCGCCCAGCGCCAGGCCCAGTCCGTCCGCCTGCGGGCGGCCGGTGGTGCTGGCGAAGCTGACGCCCGCCAGCGCGCCCGTGGTGGCGATGGGACCGTTCAGGTAGTCGTGCACCCAGAACACCCGCAGGTCCGGCAACAGTCGGCCGATGCCCGTGTCGAAGCGGGTGTCCACCTTCATCCCCACTTCCTGGGTGATGGCGTTGGTCACCAGGGAGTCCACCGCCATGTTGGCCGCCCCGGCGTCCCGCTCCTGATAACCATGGTTGGTCAGCCGCACGGCCCGCACGCTCACCTGCGGCGTCAGGGTGAAGTCCGCCGCCGACGGCAGGTCATAGCCGACGGTGACCTTGCCCAGGTACTGCTCGCCACCGTAGTTGGCGTTGGCGCGGGCGCCCAGGAACTGGATAACGCGGCGCTGGTCGAAGTGGTTGTAGCCGAAGCCCACCTGGCCCTCGACCGACAGCTTCTGGTCGGCGAAGTCCGGACGCCAGACGCTGTAGGCGGTCAGCTGGTAGCTGCCCACGCGGGTGGTGCTGCCGGACATGACGCCCTGGCCGACCGAGGCGCTGTTGATCCAGCTGAAGGCCAGGCCGGCCATGACCTCGTCGC
Source organism: Nitrospirillum goiasense (assembly GCF_034427435.1). Taxonomy (NCBI): domain Bacteria; kingdom Pseudomonadati; phylum Pseudomonadota; class Alphaproteobacteria; order Rhodospirillales; family Azospirillaceae; genus Nitrospirillum; species Nitrospirillum goiasense. Next base: position 382,402 of record NZ_JAXQNP010000001.1, read on the forward strand.
TGGCGAACCAGTCGGCGCCCAGCACCACGCCGGAGCTGCTGGCGCGGTAGCCCGCGGCCTCCGTCGTCGTGCCGCGCAGCACGCCGGCGCCCACGACCTCGCCCCAGATCACGCCCTCGCGCCCGTTGGAGCCGGCGGCGGCACCCTTCTCGCTGCCGTCCATCAGGCTGGCCACCGTCTCCTGGTGCTGGCTGATGGCCGTGGTGGTGGGCGTGACCGAGGTCGCCGTCAGCTGCGGCGTCAGCTGGCTGGGCGACAGCTGCGCCACCGCCACCTGCTTGGCCGCCGGCGTCAGGGTGGCCAAGGGCGCCAGCACCTGCTGCTGGAAGGCCGCCACCTGGGCGTTGGTGGTGATGCTGCTGCTGGCCAGCGCCGCGATCTGGTCCAGGGCCGAGCCCGTGCCCACCGCGGCACCACCCTGGGCGGTGCCCACCGCCGTGTAGTTGGTGGCGGTGCCCGCCACCTTCACCACCAGGTCCGTGTTGCTCCCCACCGTCACCACGTCGCTGGTCACGGTGTAGCCGGTGGCGCTGAAGCTGACCCCGCTGAGGCTCAGCCCGTTGCCCGCCGCCGCGATGGTGTAGGTGCCGGCCTGCAGGGCGTTGCCGCCCGCCCCCTGCAGCGTCACCGACCCGCCCGTCAGGCTGGCGCCGCCGCTGATCACCAGGTTGCCGTAGCTGGTCTGCGACGTGGCCCCGATCACCAGGCCGCCGGCCGTCTGGCTGTAGCCGCCGGTGATGTTCACAGCGCTGGTCACCAGCAGGGTGGCCCCGCTGTTGACCACGCTGTGGCCGCTCACGTTGACCGCGTCGGCCAGCCGCACCGCGCCGCTGGTGAAGCGCAGGTTGGACAGGCGGTTGTCGATGGTGCCGCCGGTGAACACGCCCGGCGCCGTGGTCGTGGCAGCGCCCGTGACCACCAGGTCGTTGGCGCTGAGGTTCACCACATTGCCGCTGATGGTGCCGCTGTTGGCCAAGGCGCCCAGCGTGCCGGTCGAGGCGATGTACAGCGCCGTGGCGCCGCCGGTGGTGTTGGCCAGCGTGCCGGTGACCGCCAGGCTGGCCAGGCTGCCGCCGATGTAGTCGTTGCCCGCCGCCGCCAGCAGGTTGCTGCCGCTGGTCAGCGCGGTGGCCGACAGGCCGGTGATGCCGCTGGTGACCGTGGCGCCGGTGTAGGTGGAGCCGGTGCCGCCCTGGATCAGGGTGACGCTGTCGCCCACCAGATAGTTGGCGGTGCCCGTCAGGCCGGCGTCGACCACGCCGCCCGTCACATTGGCAGCATTGCTGACGGTCAGGACATGGCCGCCCGTGGCCAGCGTGCCGCCGCTCTGGGCGAAGTTGCCCGTGATGCCGACATTGCTGGCCAGGGTCAGGCTGGCGCCGGCGTTGCTGACCGTGTGCGTCGCCACATTGAGGGCATCGCCCAGGCTGATGGCGCCGCTGGCGAACACCACGTTGCTGGCGGTGTTGGTGATGGTGCCGCCGGTGAAGCGGCCTACCGTGCCGTTGCCACCGGTAATCGTCAGATCCCGTGCCGACTGGTTGACCACGTTGCCGATGAGGACACCGCTGTTGGCCAGGCTGCCCAGGGTGCCGGTGGAGGCGATGTACAGCGCCGTGGCGCCGCCGGCGGTGTTGGCCAGCGTGCCGGTAACGTTCAGCGTGTTCAGGCTGGCGCCGATGTAGTCGTTGCCCGCGACCGCCAGCAGGCTGGTGCCGCTGGTGGCCCCGGTGGCGTCCAGGCCCGTCAGGCCGCTGGTCACGGTGGCGCCGGTGTAGGTCGACCCCGCCCCACCCTGGATCAGGGTCACGCTGTCGCCCACAAAATAGTTGCCGGCGCCGCCGATCCCGGCATTGACCGTGCCGCCGCTGACCAGCGCCGGGCCGCTGACCGTCAGCACATGGCCGCCCACGGCCAGGCTGCCCGCGCTCTGGGCGTAGGTGCCGTTGACACCCACATCCGTGGTCAGGGCCAGGGCCGCCCCGATGTTGCTGACCGTGTGCGTGCCGCCCACGTCGATCTGGTCGCCCAGGGCGACCGCACCCGAGGCGAACACCACGTTGGCGCCGGTGTTGCGGATGGTGCCGCCGCTGAAGCTGCCCACCACCGTGCCGCTGCCACCGGTAATCGTCAGATCCCGCGCCGACTGGTTGACCACGTTGCCGCTGATGGTGCCGCTGTTGGCCAGGCTGCCCAGGGTGCCCGTGCTGGCGATGTACAGCGCCGTGGCGCCGCCCGCCGTGTTAACGAGCGTGCCGGTGACGGCGAGGCTGGCCAGGCTGGCGCCGATGTAGTCGTTACCGGCCACGGCCAGCAGGTTGCTGCCGCTGGTGGCACCCGTGGCGTCCAGGCCGGTCAGGCCGCTGACCACCGTGGACCCGGTGTAGGTCGAGCCGTTGCCGCCCCGGATCAGGGTGACGCTGTCACCCACCAGGTAGTTGGCCGTGCCCGCCAGGCCGGCGTTGACCACGCCGCCCGTCACCTGTGCCGCCCCGCTGACGCTCAGGACATGGCCGGCCACGGCCAGGATGCCGGCCGTCTGGCTGTAGGCGCCGGTGATGCTGACGTCGCTGGCCAGGGTCAGGCTGGCGCCGCTGTTGCTGACGGTGTGGCCGGTGGCGTCGATGGCGTCGGCCAGGCTGATGGCCCCCGCCGCGAAGGCCAGGTTGCTCAGGCTGTTGCGGATGGTGCCGCCCGAGAAGCTGCCCACCGTGCCGTTGCTGCCGCCCACGATCACCAGGTCATGGGCGCTGGCGTTGACCACGTTGCCGATGATCGCGCCGCTGTTGGCCAGGGTGCCCAGGCTGCCGGCGCTGGTGATCAGCACCGCCGTGGCGGCGTTGATGGTGCCGGTGTTGCTGAGCGTGCCCAGGGTGCCGCCGACATAGTCGCTGAGCAGGGTCAGCAGCAGGTCGGTGGCGGCACCGTTGGATCCTGAGCCCAGGGTGGCGCTGAAGCCGCTGGCGGCGGCGGTCAGGCCGCTGGTGCTCAGGGCGCCGCCCACCTCGGCGATGGTGTAGCTCTGGCCGGCGATGAGGTTGCTGCCCGACAGCGCCGTGACCGCCACGGTGCCGCCGGTGAAGGCGGCGTCGCCGCTTACCAGCAGCTCACCCGCCGTGCCGCTGCCAATGCCCATGGCCAGGGTGCCGGCCGACTGGCTGTAGTTGCCCGTCACGCTGATAACGTTGGTCAGCAGCACGTTGGCGCCGCTGTTGACCAGCGTGCCCGTGCCGACATTGACCTGGTCGTTCAGCAGCAGATTGCCGCTGGCCAGCGTGACGTTGGCACCGGTGCTGGTGAGGGTGCCGATGCCGGTCTGGCCGGTCAGGGTGCCGACCACCGTGCCGCTGCCGCCGGTGAAGACCAGGGCGTTGGCGCCGCTGTTGACCACGTTGCCGGCGATGACGCCGCTGTTGGCGATGGTGCCGATGCTGCCCTGGTTGTACAGGGCGGTGACGCCGGCGATGGTGCCGCTGTTGCTGAACGCCCCAATGCTGCCGCTGTTGAACAAGCCATAGGCCGCACCGCTGATGGTGCCGCTGTTGGCCACGGCACCGATGCTGCCGGCGTTGTTCAGGCCGGCGGCCGCCGGCGCCGGGGCGTCCAGCAGGGCGCCGGTGTTGACCACCGTGCCGATGGTGCCCTGGTTGTACAGGCCGATCAGGCCCGTGGCCGTGCCGCTGTTGCTGACCAGGCCCACCGTGCCGCGGTTGCGGATGCCGTACTGGGCGCCATTCAGCAAACCGCTGTTGGCCAGGGTGCCCAGGCTGCCACCAGTGGCGATGTAGGCCGCCGTCACCACGCCGGCGACGGTGCCGGTGTTGTTCAGGGTGCCCAGGCTGCCGCCGACATAGTCGTTCACCGCCGCCAGCACCAGGTCGACGGTGAACCCGATGGTGGTGACGCCGGTGCCGATGGTCAGGCCAGTGATGCCGGAGGCGACGGTGACGCCGGTGTAGCTGGAGCCCGCCCCGCCCTGCACCAGGATGACACCGGTGGAGGCGCCCACGACGTAGTTGCCCAGGGTGTCGAGGGTGGTGCTGACCACGCCGCCGCTGATGCTGGCCACCCCGCTGACCGTGGCCGAGAGGGTGCCCAGGGCCAGCGTGCCGCTGGCCTGGCTGTAGTTGCCGGTGATGACCAGGGTGTTGGCCAGGCTCAGGGTGGCGCCGCTGTTGACCACCGTGTGGCTGCCGACATTCATCGCGTCGGCCAGCACCTGGCTGCCGCCGGAGAACAAGACGTCGCTGGCGGTGTTGGTGATGGTGCCGCCGGTCAGGGTGCCGCCGGCACCGCCGATGACCAGGTTGGCCGCCGACAGGTTGACGATGTTGCCGCTGATGGTGCCGCTGTTGGCCAGCAGGCCCAGGGTGGCGCCGGCGCCGTTGTACAGGGCCGTGGCCCCCGACAGCAGGCCGGAGTTGGCCAGTAGGGCGATGGTGCCCGTGTTGCGGATGCCGATGGCGCTGCCGGCGATGGTGCCGGCCTGGGCGAACACTGTGCCCATGACGCCGCTGTTGTCGATGCCGATGCTGCCGGAGACCTGGCCGATATTGACGAACAGGCCGACCGCCCCGGCGTTGTTCACGCCGCTGGTGGCGCCCGTCATGGCGCCGGCGTTGCCCAGCGCCAGGATGGTCCCCTGGTTGTCGATGGCCGCCCCGGTGGTGCCGGTGATGGCACCGTAGCTGACCAGCGTGCCGATGCCGCCCGTGTTGGCCACGCCCACGCCGCCCGTCATGACCCCCAGGGAGCCGACTGTGCCGTTTAGGATGGAGCCGATGGTGCCCAGGTTGTTCAACGCCGCCGTCGCGCCCTGCAGCGTGCCGCTGTTGGTGAGGCTGCCCAGGCTGCCCGTCGCCGCCACGTAGACGGCGTTGCTGGCGCTGATGGTCCCGGTGTTGTTGAGGGTGCCCAGCGTGGCGCCGATGTAGTCGTTCAGCCCGGCGACGACCAGGTTGGTGCCGCTGGTGGTGCCGGTCACGGCCAGGCCGGTCACGCCACCGGCCGCCACGCTGGCGCCGGTGTAGTTGGAGCCGACGCCACCCGCCACCAGGGTGGTGGCGCTGATCTGCCCCGCCAGATAGTTGGCGGTGCCGGACAGGGTGGCCACCACCGTGCCGCCGGTGATGCTGGCCGACCCGCTGACCGCCAGGCGGCCCGTTCCGACATCCAGGGTGCCGGCCGTCTGGCTGTACTGGCCGGTGACGCTGATCAGCGTGCCCAGGCGCACCGAGGCGCCCGTGTTGGACAGGGTGTTGCCACCCACGACGACCTGGTCGTTCAGCAGCAGGCTGCCCGAGGCCAGGACGACGTCGGCGTTGCTGGCCAGGACGCCGACGGCGCCGGATTGGCCGGTCAGGGTGCCGACCGTGCCGCCCGTCCCACCGACGATGGTCAGCGGGCTGCCGCCGGCGTTGTTGATGGTGCCGGCGATGGTGCCGGTGTTCACCAGCGTGCCGATGTGCCCCTGGTTGACCAGCACGGTGCTGCCGTTCAGCACACCGCTGTTGCTGACGGTGCCGACCGAGCCGCCGCTGGCGACATAGATCGCGTTGTCGGCGTTGATGGTGCCGGTGTTGCTGAGCGAGGCCAGCGTGCCGCCGACATAGTCGTTGTTGACGGCCAGCAGCAGGTCGACGTTGCCACCGATGGTGGCAATGGACGTGCCGGTGCTGAGGCCGGCGACACTGGTGACGCTTAAGCCCGCGCCGGCATAGCTGGAGCCGTCGGCGCCCTGCACCAGGGTATAGTTGCCGCCCGCCAGGTAGTTGCCCGTGCTGGACAGGTTGATGCTGACCTGACCGCCGCTGATGCTGGCGACCCCGCTGACCACCAGTTGCCCGGTGCCGGGGGTGACCGCCAGTGTGCCGGCCGACTGGCTGTAATTGCCCGTGATGCTGATCGCGCTGGCCAAGGCCAGCGTGGCGCCGGTGTTGGACACCATGTTGGTGCCAACGTCGATGGCATCGCCCAGCGCCAGGGCGCCGCCGCTGAACACCACATTGTGCGACGTGCTGCTGATCAGGCCGCCGGTCAGCGTGCCCACCGTGCCGCCACTGCCGCCGCCGATGGTGAGGTCGCCGCCGCCGTTGTTGGTGATGGTGCCGTTGATGACGCCGCTGTTGACCAGCGTGCCGATGGTGGCCGTGCCCGACAGCATCAGGGCGCCGGTGCCGTTGAGGGTGCCCAGCAGCGTTCCGCTGTTGATGAAGGTGTCGATGTTGGAACTGGCGAAGACGCCGCCGTTACCGCCCAGCACGCCACTGTTCACCACGGTGCTGATGACGGCGCCGTGCTGGTAGAGGCCGAGGTTGCTGCCGATGCGGCCGCTGTTGACCAGGGTGCCGATGGTGCCGGCGTTGTTGATGGCGGTGTTGCCGCTGAGCACGCCGCTGTTGTTCAACGTGGCGATGGTGCCGATGTTCTCCAGGCCATAGCTGGCGGCGATGATGGTGCCGCTGTTGCCCAGGGTGCCGATCAGCCCGGTGTTCTCCACCCCGGCGCCGCTGACGGTGGCGGCGATGGTGCCGCCGGCGTTCAGCAGCGTGCCGATGGTGCCGGTGTTGTACAGGGCGTCGCTGAAATGCGCGCCGCTGACACGGATGACGCCGCTGTTGGACAGCGTGCCGATGCTGCCGGCGTTGCGCACGCCCGCCGCCGTGGTGCTGACCCCCACGCCGGCCAGGGTGCCGCTGTTGTTCAGCGTGCCCACGGTGCCATTGAAGGTGACATAGGCCGCGTAGAGCACGCCGCCGATGCTACCGGTGTTGCCCAGGCTGGCCAGGCTGCCGCCGATGTAATCGTTCTGCGCCATGACCACCAGGTTGGTGCCGCTGGTGGCGCCGCCCACGGCCAGGCCGAAGATGGTGCCGGCGGCAACGTTGACGCCGGTGTAGTTCGACCCGACGCCGCCCGTCACCAGGGTGCTGCCCGCCTGGCCCGCGATGTAGTTGGCCGCGCTGGACAGAGTGGTCACCACCGTGCCGCCGGTGATGCTGGCCACCCCACTGACCGCCAGCTGGGCGCCGCTGGCCAGCACCAGGGTGCCCGCGTTCTGGCTGTAATTGCCCGTCACGCTGATGATGGTGTTCAGCTGCACCGACGCGCCAGCGTTGGACAGCACGCCGCCGGTGGTGCCGACATTGACCATGTCGTTCAGCAGCAGGTTGCCGGACGCCAGGGTCACATTGCCCAGCGTGCTGCTGATCGTGCCCACCGTGCCCGTCAGCCCGGTGAAGGTGCCGACCAGGCTGCCGGAACCGCCGACCAGGGTGAGCTCCTGGCCGCTCAGGTTCGTGACGCTGCCCGCCACGATGCCGCTGTTCACCACCAGGCCCAGGCTGCCGCTGTTGACCAGCGCCGCCTGGCCACCGGTCAGCAGCCCGCTGTTGACCAGCGTGCCGATGGTGCCGGCGTTGGCCACGCCGGCGACGGCACCGGCCAGGGCGCCGCTGTTGCCCAGGGTGCCGAGGCTGCCGCTGGCCGCCACATAAAGGGCCGAACCGCCGCCGATGCTGCCGGTGCTGGTCAGCGTGGCCAAGGTGCCGCCGACATAGTCGTTGCCGATGGTGGCCACCAGGGCGTTGCCGAGGACGCTGCCGCCCAGCTCAAGGCCGGTGATCCCGGCGCCGACCAGGGCGGGCGCGTAGCTGGAGCCCGCCCCGCCACTGATCAGGGTGGACAGGCCGCCCGCGAGGTAGTTGCCGGTGACGCTGTAACCGCCGACCTGGATGCCACCGGCGGTGACGTTGGCGGTGCCGGTGACGACCAGCCCGCCACCGGCGCCAATGCTGAGCGTCCCGCTGTTGCCAAGGGTGCCCTGGTTGTAGTTGCCGGCGATGGTGATGAGGGTGCCCACCTGCACGGTGCCGCCACCGATGTTCAGGACGGTGCCGTTGGAGACATTGATCCCGTCGTCCAGGCGGGTAGTGCCGCCAGCGAAGACGATGCCGGCGCCCGCGCTGGTGATGGTGCCGATGCTGCCGCCAGCCCCGATCAGCGTTCCGGCCAGGGTGCCGGCGCCACCAACGATGGTGAGCGCGTTGGCCGAGGCGTTGACGATGTCGCCCTGGATGACGCCGCTGTTGGCCAGCGTGCCCAGGCTGCCGGTGCTCGCGATATACACCGCCGTGCGAGCCGTCAGCAGGCCGCTGTTGGTGAGGGTCGCGAGGGTGCCGCCGATGTAGTCGTTGGCGATGGCCAGCACCAGGTTGTCACCCAGGATGGTGGTGGCCAGGCCCAGGCCATCGATGGTGCCCGCCGCCGTGATGGTGGCGCCGGCATAGCTGGAACCGGCACCGCCGGCCACCAGCGTGGTCAGGCCGTTGGCCAGGTAGTTGGCGGCGCTGGACAGGCTGACCTGGACCAGGCCGCCGCTGATGCTGGCGGCACCGCTGACCGCCAGTTCACCCAGCGTCCCCAGGGCCAGCGTGCCAGCCGCCTGGGAATAGGCGCCGGTGATGCCGACCACGGTGTCGAGGCGCAGCGAGGCGCCGCTGTTGACGACGGTATGGCTGCCGACGTCGATGGCGTCGGCCAGCAGCAATTGTCCCCCGGCGAACACCAGGTTGGACGCGGTGTTGTTGATGCTGCCGCCCGTCAGGGTGCCGGCGGCGGCGATGCCGCCCGTCAGCACCAGATCCCGCGCCGACAGGTTCACGATGTTGCCGCTGATGGTGCCGCTGTTGGCCAGCGTGCCCAGGGTGGCGCCGGCCGCGTTGTAGACGGCCGTGGCGCCGGCGAGCAGCCCCTGGTTCTGCAGGGTACCGATGGTCCCCAGGTTGTTGACCGCCGCGATGCCGCCCTGCACGGTGCCGGTGTTGGACAAGGTGCCGACACTGCCGGTGGCGGCCACGTACACGGCGTTGCCCGCGATCAGGCTGCCGCTGTTGAGCAAGGTGCCCTGGGCGCCCCCGATGTAGTCATTGGCGACGGCCAGGTAGAGGCTGTCGCCGCCGGCGCTGCCCGTCACCTCCAGGCCCGTGACGCCCGAGGTGTAAGAGAGTCCGGTGAAGGTGGAGCCTATGCTGCCGGCCACCACGGTGGCGCCGGTGCCGGCCATGATGTTGGCGGTGCTGGAAAGGCCGGCGAGCACGACCGTGCCGCCGGTCAGGCTGGCGGCGCCACTCACCGCCAGTTGGCCACCGCCGTAAGCCACGGCCAGCGTGCCCGCAGCCTGGCTGTAATTGCCGGTGACGCTGACCACCGTGTCGATCCGGACCGAGGCGCCGCTGTTGACCAGCGTGCCGGTGCCCACATCCACCTGGTCGTTCAGCAGCAGGTTGCCGCCCCCGAGCACCACGTCGGCGCCGGAGCTGGTCAAGGTGCCGACGCCGGCATACCCGGTGAGGGTACCCACCGTGCCGGCGCCGCCGCCGGTGATGGTCAGGGGGGTGACGCCGTCATTCTGGATATCGCCGGCGATGGTGCCGCTGTTGATGACCAAGCCGATGGTGCCGCTGTTGGCCAGGGCGACGGGTCCGCTGATCAAACCGCTGTTGGACAGCACGCCGATGGTGCCCTGGTTCAGCACCGCCGCGGCCGTGCCCGACCCGGCGTTGATCTGCGTACTGATCAGGCGGCCGGTGTTGACCAGCGTGCCAATGCTGCCCTGCTGGTTGGCGATGCCATTGGTGCCATCCGCCAGCAGCGTGCCGCTGTTGGACAACAGGCCGATGGTGCCGTTGTTGATGACACCGGTGCCAGCCACGCTGATCAGCGCGGTGTTGAGCAGCGTACCCACGCCGCCCAGGTTCTTGACGCCCCAGGTGCCGTTGAGCGTGCCGTGGTTGGACAGGGTGCCGACGCTGCCCGTGCCGGCCACGAACACGCCGGTGGCCGCACTGATGACGCCGCTGTTGCTGAGGCTGGACAGCGTGCCGCCGACATAGTCGTTGGCGATGGTCATCAGCAGGTTCTGGCCGGCGGTGGCGCCGCCGCCAATCAGGCCCGTCACCCCACTGGTGACCGTGGCGCCGGCATAGCTGGACCCGGCGCCGCCCTGGACCAGGGTGTAGGCGGCCGACCCCACCGTGTAATTGCCGCCGGCGTCCAGGCTGCCCACGACCGTGCCGCCGATGATGCTGGCCGCCCCGCTGACGGACAGCGGGCTGGTGGCGGCGTTCAGCGCCAGGGTGCCGTTCGTCTGGCGATAGGCGCCGGCAATGGTCACGATGCTGGGCAGCGTCAGGCTGGCGCCAGCGTTCAGCACCGTGTTGGACCCGGCATTGATGCTGTCGTTCAGCAGCAGGTTGCCCGACGCGAACACCAGGTCGCCGCTGGTGGTGATGGTGCCCTGGCCGGTCCCGGCGGACAGGCCGGTCAGGGTGCCCACAGTGCCGAAGCCGCCGCCGGTGATGGTCAGCGTGCCGCCGGCGTTGGCGATATCGCCCTGGATCAGGCCGGTGTTGGCCACCTGGCCCACGGTGCCGGCGATATAGAGGGCCGCGGCGCTGCCGCTGAGCGTGCCACTGTTGAGCAGGGTGCCGATGCTGCCCCCCGCCGCGACATGCAGGGCATGGGTCACACCGCTGACGCTGATGGTATTGGCCAGGGTGACCATGCCGGCGCCGACATAGTCGTTGGCGAAGCCCAGCACCAGGTTGCTGCCGCTGACGGCGCTGGCGCTGGTGAGACCGATGGCGCCGGTGGTGATAACCGTGGCGCCGGCGTAGCCGGAACCGGTGGTTCCCGTGACCAGCGTGGCGCCGGCGCCGGCGAGATAGATGCCGGTGTCGGACAGGTTGGCCAGGACGGTGCCGCCGCTGATGCTGGCGACACCGCTGACCGCCAGCTGCGCGCCGGCACCCAGCACCAGCGTGCCCGCGCTTTGGCTGTAGGCGCCGGTGACGCCGATGACCGTGCCCAAGGTCAGCGCGGCCCCGCTGTTCACCAGGGTATGGCCGGTGACGGTGACGACGTCGTTCAGGGCCAACGCGCCGGAGGCGAACACGACGTTGCCGGCCGTGTTGCTGAGGGTGCCCAGGGTGCCCTGGGTGGTGCCGGCCAAGGTGCCGACCGTACCGCCCGTGCCCCCGGTGAAGACCAGGTCCTGTGCCGCCTGGTTGACGATGTTGCCCGCGATCAGCCCGCTGTTGCTGATGGTGCCCAGGGTTCCGGTGCTGCGATTGAACAGGGCGGTACGGCCGCTGATCGTGCCGCTGTTGGACAGCGCGCCGATGGTGCGGGAATTGTAGATGCCGTAATGGGTGCCGCTGATGATGCCCTGGTTGACCAGGGCGGCGATGGTGCCGCCATTGTTCACCCCCGCAGCCAGCGGCGCGGGGGCGTCCACCAGGGCGCCGGTGTTCAGCACCGTGCCGATGCTGCCCAGATTATAAAGGCCGATGCTGCCGGTGGCCGTGCCGGTGTTCTCAAGCTGGCCGATGGTGCCCTGGTTCAGAATGCCGTAGAGCGAGCCCGACAGCAGGGCGCTGTTGGTCAACGTGCCGATGCTGCCGCTGCTGGCGACCCTGATGGGAATGGTGACGCCGCTGATGGTGCCGCTGTTGTTCAGCGTGGCCAGGGTGCCGCCGATATAGTCGCTGAGCGGGTTCAGCAGCAGGTCGACAGCGCCGCCGATGGTCGCCGTGGCGCCGGCCAGGACCAGATTGCCGATGGTGGAGGCGACGGTGACGCCGGTGTAATCGGACCCCGCACCGCCCTGCACCAGGGTGCCGGCGATGGTGTTGACGATATAGTTGGCATGGTCGTCCAGCAGGGCCACCACGCCGCCGCCGCTGATGCTGGCGGCGCCGCTGACCGACAGCAGGCCGGTACCCGGCGTCAAGACGATGCCGCCGTCCGTCTGGCTGTAATTGCCGGCGATGCTGATGGGCGAGGTCAAGCTGAGCACGGCGCCGCTGTTGACCACCGTCTGGCTGCCGACGGTGATATCGTCGTTCAGCGACAGGTAGCCGCCGGCGAACACCAGGTTGGCGCCGGTGTTGGTGATGGTGCCCACGTTGGTGAGCGTGGCCCCCGTCAGCAGGCCCGACAGCCCGGTGTTGGTGCCACCGATGATGGTCAGCGGCCGGCTGCCGGCGTTGACGATGTTGCCCAGCACCGTGCCGTTGTTGAACAGGGTGCCGAGCGTGCCCCCGCTGCCGATGGACAGGGCGGTGGAACCGCCGGACAGCTGCCCGCTGTTGCTGAGCAGGACCAGCGTGCCGCTGACCTGCACGCCCCCGCCGCCGGTGATGGTGCCGGTGTTGGCCAGCGTGCCGATGCGGCCGCTGTCGCTGATCCCGCCCTGGATCAGGGCGCTGTTGGTCAGGAAGCTGATGACACCGCTGCTGCTGATGCCGTGCTGGATGGTGCCGAAGTTGGTGAGATTGGCGATGCTGCCATAGTTCGTCAGGGCCGGCAGGCTGGTCGAGCTGATGAGACCGACATTGTTCAGGTTGCCGATGGTGCCGTTGTTGACCACGCCCAGGAAATTGCCGGCGATAGTGCCAGGACCCGCGTTGAGGAGCGTGTCGATGACCCCCTCGTTGTCCAGCGGGTTGCCGCCGCTCAGGGTGCCGCTGTTGACCAAGGTGCCGACGCGGCCACTGGACGCGACATAGATGGGAACGCCGGCGCCCAGGCTGCCCGAGTTGGTCAGCGTGGCCAGGGTGCCGCCGACATAGTCGCTGATGGCCGTGGCCCGCAGGCTGATGGTGCCGCCGCCACTGACCGTTCCCGTCTGCAGGCTGAGGGGCAGGCCGCCGCCCGCCATCGCCTGGACACCGGTGTAGTCGGAACTGCCATTGCCGGTCACCAGGGTGCCGATGACGGACCCGGCCAGATAGTTCCCGGTGCTGGACAGGTTGGTGACGACGGAACCGCCGGTCAGGCTGGCCGCACCGGTCACCACCAGCCGGCCGCTGCCCGGGGTGACCGTCAGGCCGCCGGCGGCCTGGCTGTAGTTGCCGACGACGGTCATGGGCGTGTTCAGCCCCAGGGATGCGCCGCTGTTCACCAGCGTATGACCGGTGACGACAACCCTGTCGTTCAGCAGCAGGTTGCCCGAGGCCAGGGTGATGTCGGCACCGGTGTTGTTGAGGGTGCCGACCATGCCCTCCATGCCGGTGAAGGTACCAACCGTGGTGCCCGTGCCCCCCTGGAGGACCAGGGCATGGGTGCTTTGGTTGTTGATGTCGCCGGCGATGGTGCCGCTGTTGACCAGTGTGCCCAGGCTGCCGGCACTGCCGATATTGATGACGGCTTGCGTGCTTTCGGACATCAAGCGGCCGCTGTTGGACAGCGTGCCCAGGGTGCCGTCGATCTGCACCACGCCTTGGGCCTGAGACTGCGACGACAGCAGGCCCGTGTTCACCAACGCGTCCATGCGGTTGGCCACGGAAACGGCCATCACGCCGGCATTGATGGTGCCGGTGTTGGTCAGGGTGCCGTAGACGCCCGTACCGCTCACGGCCGTTTGGTCGCTGGCGATGGTGCCGTCGTTCTGGATGGAGCCGATGGTGCCCAGGTTGACGATGCCCATCGTGGCGCCGATGGTGCCGGTGTTGCTGAGCGTGCCCAGGCTGCCCAGCGTGTTGACATAAACGCCGGTGTTGAAGCCGATGCTGCCGGCATTGCCGATCGACGCGAGGACGGTGCCGATGTAGTCGTTGGAGCTGACCAGCGCCAGGTCGACCCGCTGGGTCAGGGATGGCGTGGCCCAGCTGACGATGGTGGTGGACAGGGCCGCGCCCTGCGTCAGCCCCGCCGGCGTCCATGAGAAGCCGCCGTTGCTGGTGTAATCGGACCCCAGGCCGCCCTGGACCAGCGTCAACTGCTGACCCACCGTGAAGTTGGAGGTGGGGTCCAGGACCACGCGGACGTTGGCGTGGTTGGTAAGGGTGGCGGCACCAGAGATCGACAGCGCGCTGACGCGGGGGTCGTTCAGGGTCAGGGTGCCGCCCGACTGGCGGTAATTGCCAGTGATGCCGACCACGCTGCCCACCACCAGGGTGGCGCCGCTGTTGATCACCGTCTGGCTGCCGGCGTTGATGCTGTCGTTCAGCAGCACGGCGCCGGAGGCGAACACCACGTTGGACAGGGTGTTGGTGATGCCGCCCATGCCGGTCAGGCCGGTCAGCGTGCCCACGCTGCCGCCGGTGCCGCCCAGGATGCTGAGATCGCGTGTCGAGTTGTTGGTGATGGCACCGGCGATGACGCCGCTGTTGACCAGGGTGCCAAGCTGGGCGGAAGCCCCGATGACCAGGGCGCCGCTGCCCCCACGGATGGTCCCGCTGTTGACCAGGGTGCCGATGGTGCCCGCGTCGAAAACGCCATACCCCGTGGCGTTGCCACCGCCCGCCAGCGTGCCGCTGTTGGTGAAGGACCCCAGGCTGCCGGTGGCGCCGACGTACAGAGCGGTCTGCGCGGTGATGGTGCCGCTGTTGCCGGCGCTGCTCAGCAGGGTGCCGACGTAGTCGTTGGCATAGGCGGCCAGCAGATTGTTGCCGCTGGAGGAACCGGCCAGCGCCAAGCCCGGAACGGCCCCGGCGGAGAGGATCACGCCGGTGTAGTCAGAGCCGCCACCGCCCACGACCACCGTGGTCGCGGCCTGCGTAGCCAGATAATTGGCCGTGGCCGACTGAGGCGTCACTATCGTGCCGCCGGACAGCAGCGCGGCGCCCGTGACCGACAGTTGCGCCCCGCTGGCCAATTGCAGGGTGCCGGCGCTCTGGCTGTAGGCGCCCGTGACCGTGACGATGGTGGCCAGCGTCAGGCTGGCGCCCAGGTTGGCCAGGGTATTGCCGGTGACGTCCACGCTGTCGTTCAACAGCAGGTTGCCACTGGCGAACACCAGGCCATCCGTGCCGGTCAGCTGACCCTGACTGGTCAGGTCGCGCCCCGTCAGTGTTCCGACCGTGCCCCCGGTGCCGCCGGTGATGGTCAGGACGCTGCCGCTGCCCACGAATATGCTGCCGGCGATGGTGCCGCTGTTGGCCAGCGCCCCCAGCGTGCCATAGTCATTCAGCGCCCTGTCCGCCTGGATCAGGCCACTGTTGATCAGCGTTCCCACACTGCCGGCGAGATAAACACCCGAACTGCCGCTGCCCGACGTGCCGAGCATGACACCGCTGTTGGTCAGCGTGGCGACGGCGCCGCCATAGTCCAAGAGGAAGGCGACGTTGCGGCCCTGGATGGTGCCGCTGTTGCTCAGCAGGCCGATGCTGCCGCCATTGCGCACGGCGAAGTAACTGCTGGCGATGAGCCCGCTGTTGCTCAGCGTCCCGATGGTGCCGCTAGAAAGGTTCTGAACGGCGCTGCCGCCCGTGATCGTTCCCGTGCCCGTGTTGGCCAGCAACCCGATGGTGCCCAGGTTGGCAACGGCGCCGCCAAAACCGGCCCCAAGGCTGCCGCTGTTGGTCAGGGTGCCGATGGTGCCGGACGCCTCGACATGGACGCCGTTGGACGAACCGGTGATGACGCCCGAGGTATCATTGACCAGCGTCCCGATCATGCCTGTGACGTAGACGCCACCGCCGGAATTGCCCCCCCTCAGGGTTCCGCTGTTGTTAAAGCTTCCCAGGCTGCCCGCGCTGGCCACATACAGGCCATAGGTGACGCCCCCGATGCTGCCGGTGTTGGCCAGGCTGCCCAGCGTACCGCCGACGTAGTCGTTGCCGATGGTCAGCAGCAGGTTATTGCCGCTGCCCACCGCACTAGCGGCCAGGCCAGCAATCGCATCGCCCAGCGTCGCGGTGTAGCTGGAACCGCTGGAGCCGGCCACCAAGGTGCGGCCGCCCGCGGTGTAGTTGCCGCCGGCGGACAGGCCGGCCAGCACCGTGCCCCCGACGGTGGCGACGTCGCTCACCACCAGTTCGCCGCTTTGCCCCAGGCTCAAGGTGCCGGAGGCGCCCTGGCTGAACGCGCCGGTGACGGCGACGACAGTGGACAGCGTGAGGCTGGCGCCCGTGTTGGCCAAGGTATGGCCGGTGACATCCACGGTGTCATTCAGCAGCAGATTGCCGCTGGCCAGGACCACGTCGGCATTGGACGTCAGCATTCCTTGGCTGGTCAGGTCACCGCCCGTCAGCGTGCCGATGGTCGCGCCGGTGCCACCAAGGATGGTCAGGACACGGCCGGAACTGTTGATGATCGAGCCGGCGATGATCCCGCTGTTGATCAGCGTGCCCAGGGTGCCGCTCAGATTCAGCGCGTAGTTACTTCCCTGGATAAGCCCACTGTTGGCGATCTGGCCGATCGTGCCGCTGGCCGCGATAGCCCAGTTGCCGCTGATGGTGCCGCTGTTGGCCAGCGTGCCGATGCTGCCAGCGGCGTTTATGGCGACGTTGCTGCCTTGGATGGTGCCACTGTTATCGAGGCTGCCGATGCCACCGCTGTTGAAGATGGCGAAGAAGCCGGTGATGCTGCCGCTGTTGATCAGCGTGCCGATGCTGCCGCCGGTATTGTTGCCCAGGCCGCTGTTGTTGCTGAGAATGCCACCGCTGTTGTTCAGCGTGCCGATGGACCCATAGTTGCGCAGGTTCAAAAACGCGCTGATGGTGCCGCTGTTGTCCAGCGTGCCGATGACACCGCCGATCGTGTTCAGGAAGCCATAGGACATCCCGGTGATGCTGCCGCTGTTGCTCAGCGACCCGATGGTGCCCGCGTTGAAAACGCCCTCGCCCACCTGATCGCCATTCAGCACACCGCTGTTGACGAAGGTGCCCAGGCTGCCGCTGGCGGCGACATACAGGCCAGCCTGCACACCGTTGATGGTGCCGGTGTTGGCCAAGCTGCCCAGCGTGCCGCCGACATAGTCGTTGCCGATGGCCAGCAGCAGGTTGTTGCCGCTGCCCACGGCGCTGGCGGCCAGGCCGGCAACCGCCCCATCGCCCAGCGTCACGGTGTAGCTGGAACCGCTGGAACCGGCCACCAACGTGCGGCCACTCACGGTGTAGTTGGCATCGGCGGACAGGCCGGCCAGCACCGTGCCCCCGACGGTGGCGACGCCGCTCGCCACCAGTTCGCCGCTTTGTCCCAGGCTCAAGGTGCCGGAGGCGCCCTGGCTGAACGCGCCGGTAACGGCGACGACGGTGGACAGCGTCAGGCTGGCGCCGGTGTTGGCCAGGGTATTGCCGGTGACGTCGACAGCGTCATTCAGCAACAGGTTGCCATTGGCGAACACCAGGCCATTCGTGCCGGTCAGTTGGCCCTGGCTGGTCAGGTCACGCCCCGTCAGTGTTCCGACCGTGCCCCCGCTGCCGCCGGTGATGGTCAGGACGCTGCCGGCCACAAATATGCTGCCGGCGATGGTGCCGCTGTTGGCCAGTCCCCCCAGCGTGCCATAGTCATTCAGCGCCCTGTCCGCCTGGATCAGGCCACTGTTGATCAGCGTTCCCACACTGCCGGCGAGATAAACACCCGAACTGCCGCTGCCCGACGTGCCGAGCATGACACCGCTGTTGATCAGCGTGGCGACGACGCCGCCATAGTCCAAGAGGAAGGCGACGTTGCGGCCCTGGATGGTGCCGCTGTTGCTCAGCAGGCCGATGCTACCGCCATTGCGCACGGCGAAGTAACTGCTGGCGATGAGCCCGCTGTTGCTCAGCGTCCCGATGGTGCCGCTAGAAAGGTTCTGAACGGCGCTGCCGCCCGTGATCGTTCCCGTGCCGGTGTTCTCCAGCAACCCGATGGTGCCCAGGTTGGCAACGGCGCCGCCAAAACCGGCCCCAAGGTTGCCGCTGTTGGTCAGGGTCCCGATGGTGCCGGACGCCTCGACATGGACGCCATTGGACGAACCGGTGATGACGCCCGAGGTGTCATTGAACAGCGTCCCGATGCCGCCCGTGACATAGACGCCCCCGCCCCCAACGCCGCCGGTCAATGCGCCGGTGTTGCTGAAACTGCCCAGCGTCCCCGCCACAAACAGGGCCTTCTGGGCCTGGATGACATCGCTGTTGTCCAGGCTGCCCAGCGTGCCGCCAATGTAATCGTTGCCGATGGTCAACAGCAGGTTGTTGGCGCCATCCGCCGCGATGCTGGCCACCAAGCCGGCGACCGTGCCGCCCAGGACGGCGGCGGCGTAGCTGGACCCCGCCCCGCCGGCCACCAGGGTGGCCGCGCCCGCCGTGTAGTTGCCGGCCGAGGACAAGCCAGCCAGGACCGTGCCGGCGATGGTCGCGCCATCGCTGACCACCAATTCGCCATTGCCGCCCAAACTCAAGGTGCCGGACGCGCCCTGGCTATAGGCACCGGTGATGCTGACGACGGTGGTGAGCGCCAGGCTGGCGCCGCTGTTCACCACCGTGTGGCCAGTGGCGACGATGCTGTCGTTCAGCAGCAGGTTGCCGCCAATGAAGGCCACGTCAGCATTGCTGATGAGCCTGCCCAGGCTGCCGGCCAGTCCGGTCAGGGTGCCGATGGTGGCCCCGGTGCCGCCGCTGATGGTCAGGACGGTGCCGCTGCGGTTGTTCACCGTGCCCTGGATCAGGCCACTGTCCACCAGCGCGCCCAGGACCCCGTCGATGACCAGGGCGCTGGCGGTGCCGTTGATGGTGCCGCTGTTGATCAGGGTCAGGATGGTGCCGCCCACGGCGATGGCGCGCGTGCTGCCCGTGATGGTGCCGCTGTTGACCAGGATGCCGGTGGTGCCCTGGCCGTAGTAACCGACGCTGCCGCCGGTGATGATGCCGCTGTTGTTTACCAGGCCGATGGTGCCGCCGTTGCTCACGCCAACCGACGCACCTGAGATATAGCCCGCGTTGCTAAGCGTCCCCAGCGTCCCGTAGTTGGAGAAGCCCGCCGCCGACCACGGGGCGCCCTGGCCAATCAGCGTGGCACCGGCCCTGTTGATAAGGGTGCCGAGATAACCGCCGGTCGCGATGCTGACGGCGATCGTGGCGGCGCTGACGGTGCCATCGTTGGTGAAGGTGCCCAGGCTGCCGGAGGTGGCGATATACGCGCCCACCGCGCCCGCGCCGATGCTGCCGCTGTTGCCCAGGCTGCCCAGCGTCCCGCCGATGTAATCGTTGGTGATGGTCAGCAGCAGGTTGGTGCCGCTGCCCGCGACGCTGGCCGCCAGGCCGGTGATGGTGTCGCCCAGGACGGCGGTGTAGGTGGACCCACCCCCGCCGGCCACCAGGGTGGTGCCGCCCACGGTGTAGTTGGCGCCCTGGGAAAGGCCGGCCAGCACGGTGCCCGCCACGGTGGCGGCGTCACTGACCACCAGTTCGGCGCCCGTGCCCAGACTCAAGGTGCCGGACGCGCCCTGGCTGAACGCGCCGGTGATGCTGACGATGGTGTCGAGCGCCAGCGACGCGCCGCTGTTCACCACGGTATGGCCGGTGACGGTGATGCTGTCGTTCAGCAACAGATTGCCCGACGAGAACAGCAGGTTCGCCAGGGTATTGACGATGGTGCCCATGCCGGACTGGCCGGTCAGGGTACCGATGGTGCCGCCGCTGCCGCCGGCGATGGTTAGTCCGGTAACGTCGTCGTTCTGGATAAGGCCGGCGATGACGCCACTGTTGATGATCGACCCGATGCTACCGGCATTGTACAGGGCGAAGCTCGCACCCGTGATCGTGCCGCTGTTGATGATCAGGCCAATGGTGCCGCCCCGGTTGCCGATGCCGGACTGGCCGCTGATCATGCCGGTGTTGTTGAGGGTCCCCAGGGTCGCGTTGCTGATGCCATCGCCGAACAGCAGGATGGCCGGGCCCTGAACGCCCTGGATCGCGCCGCTGTTGTCGATCCTACCGATCGTGACATCGTTGCTCCCGAAACTTGGGCTGGTGCCTATCCGGACGCCGATGAGGCCGTTGATGGTGCCGCTGTTGCTGAGGGTGCCGAGAGCCGCCGACGTGCCTGTCACGCCGCTGAAGGCCAAGGCGGTCGTCCCGCCACCGCTGAGGATGCCCCCCTGGTTAACCAGCGTGCCAACATACCCACCCGCCACGATCCTCATGGCCCGCTGACCGGCCATGAGGGTACCCGAACCAGTGTTGGTCAGGGTGCCGATGGTGCCGCCAACGTACAGCGCCGTGGTCATGCCAGCCAACAATGCGCTGTTCGACAGGCTGCCGACGCTGCCATGGGCGGCGATGTAAATCGGCAATTGGGCGGAATTGAAATTGGTGGTGTTGATCAGGCTGCCCAGCGTGCCGCCGATGTAGTCGTTTGTCACCGTCAGCAGCAGGTTGTTGCCGCTGACGCTGCTCCCCACGTCCGTCACACCGGCAATGGTATTGCTGATGTTGACGGTGGCGCCGCTGTAGTCGGCGCCATTGGCCGCGCCGACCAGGGTGATGGCCGTGTCCACCAGGTAATTGGCCGTGTCCGACGTGGCGGCCGTCACCATGCCGGCAATGGTGGCATTGCCGCCACCCAAGACCTGCAACTGCCCGGCGGTACCCAGATTCAGGGTGCCGCTGGCGGACTGGACGTAGTTGCCGGTGATGCTGACGATGGTGGACAGCGTCAGGTTGGCGCCGGTGTTGAAAACCGTGTGGCTGCTGGCGCCGATGCTGTCATTCAACAGCAGGTTGCCGCCGACCAGGGTGGTGTCGCCCGTCAGGCTGATGAAGCCCTGCGTGCCGGGGGTATATCCGCTAAAGGTGCCGACCGTCGCACCGCTGCCGCCCTGTATGGTGGCAATGGAAAAGCTGTTGAGGCCAAAAGCGGGGGTGAAGTTACCCAGGATGGTGCCGCTGTTGTTCAGGGTCCCGATATATCCGCCACTGATGGCGGCGCTGCCGGCGATCAGGCCGCTGTTGCTCAAGACGCTGATGACGCCGCCATAGTTCTGTATCGCGGTGATTCTATTGGTGATGGTGCCGGCATTGGTCAGCTGGCCGATGGTGCCTGTATTGGAAAGAGCGGCGACGTAGTTTGCGGCAATAGTGCCGCTGTTGATCAGCGTGCCGATGCTGCCCGAGCTAGTAAGGCCAGTGTTGCTTCCGGACAGAATACCGCTATTGCTCAGGCTGCCGATCAGCCCCCGGTTGAAAACGCCGCCCGCGGTCGAGCCATACATCCGGCCACCGTTCAACAGCGCGCCGATGGTGCCCGTGTTCCAAACGCCGGCATTGGCTGAGATGGAACCGCCGTTGTTCAGCGTGGCAATGGTACCGCCGTTGAAGATCGCGAAGGTTCTGGAACTGATGGTGCCACTGTTGGTCAGCAGGCCAAGGGTGCCCTGGTTCTGAATGGCGGCTTTGCTGGTAGAGCTCCTGACAACACTGTTGTTGATCAGCGTGCCGATACTGCCCTGATTGTTGACGCCCCTGAATTGGCCGCTCGAAAGCGTGCCGTCGTTGGTCAGCGTGCCGATGCCGCCCGTGCTGGCGACATACAAGGCGGTGGCGGACGGGGCGGTGATGCTGCTGACGTTGTGCAGCGTGGCCAGCGTGCCGCCGATGTAGTCGTTGCCGACGGTCAGCAGCAGATTGTTGCCGACCGTGCTGGTGGCGCTGGTAAGGCTGGTCAGGGTGCCGATGGAAACGGTGGCGCCGGCCAGCGACAGGCTGGACCCGCCGACCAGGGTGGAAACGCCTGCCAGGTAGTTGCCGAGGCTGGAGAAGGTGGACAGCACCGTGCCGCCGGACAGGGTGGCGCCGCCGCTGACGATCAAGCCCTCCTGGGTGGGGCCGATCACCAGGGTACCACCCGTCTGGCTGTAGGCGCCGGTGATTCTGACGATGGAGTTGAGCGCCAGCGACGCGCCACTGTTCACCACGGTATGGCCGGTGGCGTTGATGCTGTCGTTCAGCAGCAGATTGCCCGACGCGAACACCAGGTTCGCCGAGGTGTTGAGGATGGTGCCCATGCCGGACTGGCCGGTCAGGGTGCCGATGGTACCGGACGCCCCGCCGGTGATGGTCAGCGCAGAGGCGCTGTCGTTGAGAATGTTGCCGGCGATGAGGCCGCTGTTGGTCACAGGGCCCAGCGTGGCGCCGGATGCCACCAGCAGGGCGGTGGGGCCGCTGATGGTACCGCTGTTGTTGATGACACCGACCGTGCCGCCATTGATGGAAATGCCCACCTGCGTCCCGACGATCCGACCGCTGTTGGTGATCGTTCCGATGGTGCCTTGGCTGTAAATACCCCCGGTATTGCCGCTGATCAGCCCGCTGTTGGTGATCTGGCCGATAGAGGCGCTATTCAGGTTGTTCCCAATGCCGCTGCTGGCGCCGCTGGTGATCGTGCCGGTGTTGACGATGCTGGCGATGGTACCGCCGCCGTTGGCGATGCCGCCGGCAGCACCCGCCCCCGCGACGGCCACGATACGGCCCTGGTTGGTGATGGTGCCGACCTGGGCGCCGCTGTTCAGAAAGATGCCCCTGGTGTTCCCGGATAGCGTGCCGCTGTTGCTTAAGCTTCCCACCGATCCGGTGCCGGCCAGATAAATGGCGGTCTTCGCAGCGCTGATCGTGCTGCTGTTGCTGAGGCTGGCCAGCGTGCCGCCGATGTAGTCGTTGCCGACGGTCAGCAGCAGATTGTTGCCGACCGTGCTGGTGGCGCTGGTAAGGCTGGTCAGGGTGCCGATGGAAACGGTGGCGCCGGCCAGCGACAGGCTGGACCCGCCGACCAGGGTGGAAACGCCTGCCAGGTAGTTGCCAAGGCTGGAGAAGGTGGACAGCACCGTGCCGCCGGACAGGGTGGCGCCGCCGCTGACGATCAAGCCCCCCTGGGTGGGGCCGATCACCAGGGTACCACCCGTCTGGCTGTAGGCGCCGGTGATGCTGACGATGGAGTTGAGCGCCAGCGACGCGCCACTGTTCACCACGGTATGGCCGGCGGCGTTGATGTTGTCGTTCAGCAGCAGATTGCCGCCGGTGAACGCCAGGTTGGACAGCGTGCTGACGATGCTGCCCATGTTGGTGACGGTGTAGCCGGTCAGCGTGCCGATGGTGGCGCCGGTGCCGCCGCTGATGGACAGGACGTTGGCGCTGTGGTTGAGGATGTCGCCGGCGACCAGCCCGCTGTTGCTGAACCCGTTGACGATGGCGCCGGTCAGGGTCAGCGCGTTGGGACCGCTGATGGTGCCGCCGGCCAGATTGATCAGGGTTCCCAGGGTGCTGTAGTTCGCGATCGCGTTGGCACCGTCGCTGATGAGGCCCCTGTTGCTTAAGGTTCCCACCGACCCGGAGAGGATGTAAATAGCCGCCGTGGTTCCGCTGGCGGTGCCGTGGCTGATGATGGTGCCGGTATTGCTGATCTGGCCCACGGAACCATCGAGGACGAGTCCTGCGCTCTTCCCGCTGATCAGTCCATTATTAGTGAGCTGGGCGATGTCCTGGACCCACACCCCGGTATTGTTGTCGCCGACGATGGTGCCAGTGACGTTGTTGACGATGGTGCCGATTGAACCAAAATCATCGAGGCCTTGCTTGCCGCCCCTGATCAAGCCGCTGTTGATGAGGCTGCCGGTATTCCCCCCATCCCCCAAATAAACGCCCGTGGTGCCGCCGTAGAACGTACCTATGTTGCTAATCGTGCCGATGGACCCGCCGTTGCCCGACCCCGTAAAGGCCATATAGAGACCGCGCGCACTACCGCTGATCGTCCCGCTGTTGGTCAGGGTGCCGACCGTGCCGGTCAGGGCGATGTACACGCCGCTCGCGACGCCGCTGATGGTGCCGCTGTTGCCGATGCTGGCCAGCGTGCCGCCGACGTAGTCACTGTTGGCCATCAGCAACAAATTGTTGCCGTTCACGGTGCCGCTGGCCGCCAAGGAGCCGACCGCCAGCGTGACGCCGACGGCCACGCCGGCGTAGTCGGACGCGCCGCTAGCCTGCACCAGGGTGGACACCACGGTGCCGGCCAGATAGTTGCCGGTGCTGGACAGGCCAGCCAGGATGGTGCCACCGGTGATGCTGGCGGCGCCGGTGACGGACAGCGCGCCGGCCGTACCCAGCACCAGTTGGCCAGCCGTCTGGCTGTAGGTGCCGGCGACACCGGCCACCGTGGTCAAGGTCAGGGCGGCGCCAGCGTTGCTGACGGTGTATCCGATGGCGGTGATGTTGTCGTTCAGCAGCAAATTGCCCGATGCGAACACCAGGCCACCGCCGGTTAGGGTTATGGTGCCCGGGGTGGTCAGGGCATAGCCGGTCAGCGTGCCCACCGTGGCACCCGACCCGCCGGATATCGTCAGCGTGTTGTGACCGGTGTAAAGGACGTCGCCGGCGATGGTCCCGCTGTTCTCAATTGAATTGATGGTGCCGGGAATATTATTGAATGATGAATTCAGCAGCGCATAGCTGGCGCCCTCAATCAGGCCGGAATTGATGATGGTCCCAATAAAGCCGGCGTTGTGGATGGCGTCGCTGGCCGCACCGCCGATCGTGCCGCTGTTGACGATGAAGCCAATGCTGCTGCTGGTGTTGTTATTGGAGATTCCGCTGATACTACCGCTGTTGGTCAGCGTGCTTATCAAGCCCTGGTTGAACAGACCGGTATTCGCGATCAGGGTGCCGCTGTTGCTGAACGTGCCGATCGTTGAAAAGTTGCCAAAGGCGGTACTGACGCCACCAGCGGTTACAGTGACGCCAGACACGATGGAATAGGTGGTGACGATACTGGAGTTGCTTAGCCCGCTGCGGGACGACGTGATGGTGACGTCGCCCCCATGGGCGGGGCGGGGCGTGGCCAGGACTAAGCCGACCACCATCAGGGAAGAGCCGGCCAGCAGCGCCTTCGTGGACTTCTCACGCTTCATCATCATCCCCAAACCCCTGCCCCACACCCCTGGGCGGACGGGAAATGGGAACAGGTGCGGGCGCGAGACAAAGGCACCCCGAGGTGCCAAATGCCGCCCCACCTTAACCCTTGGATTTTTCCCGCACGCCCGTACCAACGCCAAGACCAGGCAACCACCTACCCAAAAGAGGGTAAATCGTACCCGTTCTGCGCGAGATAACTTGCACTGTCAATTAAACGATGACGAATGCGGGCGGCATCCAAATGTGAGCAGGAAAGTTATCATTGTCATTATTTTAATTGTTACTTGGCAGGTTAATTGGCAATAAAATTACCCAATCCGCTGCGACAACCCCACGAAATATCAGAATTCATTAGATTCTTGTTTTTCCGCCGGGGGACGACCCAGCATATTTAGAATATCGGGTCGAATACTAGCGATAATGCAACTATGAGGAGAACCTCAGCGCACCGCCAGAATGACCCCCTATCCTTAAGGATAGGAAATCCCCCCGGATTCTGAAACCAAGCCTACGCTTGTCCAGTGGCGCGCACAACACACCGCGATCAGAAAGCGGTCTTGCCGATCGAGGCGCCGCCATCGACATGCAGCGTCTGTCCCGTGATGAAGCCAGCCTCCTCGGATAGCAGAAAGGCGATGGCCGCGGCGATTTCGTCGGGTGTCGCGAAACGGCCCATGGGGACGCCGGCGAGATAGCGGCGCTCCCCCTCGCCGCCCGGAGGATTGTTGGCGCGGAACAGCTCCGTTTCCGTGGGGCCGGGAGAGACCGCGTTCACCGTGATGCCGGTCGTGGCGAGTTCCAGCGCCCAGCCCCGGCTGAAACTGACAAGGGCGGCTTTGGCCGCGGCGTAGGCCGTGCGCTCGACCGACCCCAGCACCGTCAGGCTGGAGATGTTGACAATGCGCCCCCAGCCCCGCTCCCGCATCCCGGGCAGCAACGCCTGCACGGTTTGAAGCGCGGGGTGCAGGTTGACCCGCATGACCTCATCGAGAGTGGCCAGGTCGACCGCGCCGAGCGGTTGCGGGCGGACCAGGCCGACGTTGTTGACGACACCATCGACGCGAAGGCGGGTACAGAGGTCGGCCAGCACGTCGCCGGTCGCGCGCCCATCCGCCAGGTCAACGGGAATGAGCGTGCCGGGGAAGGCGGGCGCCGCCCCCCGCGCCAGGCCGACGACCGTATGACCCTTTCGGGCCAGGCGATGGGCCAGCGCCAGCCCGATACCCTTGCTGGCGCCGGTGATGAGAAAGGTCCGAGACATGGGGCAAACCTCCGTGACGGGGACACGGCCATTGGCGTGGCCAGGGGGTGGTTAGAAGGGGGCGATCAGGCGGGGGAGATTAGGCGACGGTGGCGCGGCGTAGCGCCGGCAGCATGTCCTCGGGTTCGGGCCGGCGGGTGTAGTCGGGGTTCACCTCGGCGTAGAGGATCGTCCCGTCCGGCGCGATGACATAGCGGGCCGGCATCGGCAGCGTCCAGCTCTGGTCCCCATTGAAGGCGGGGAGGTCGTTCTTCAGGCTCTTGTAGAGGTCGACAAGGTAGCCGGGCAGGTCGAAGCGGAGGCCGAAGGCGGCGGCCACGTCGTTGTGCGTGTCGGACAGGATGGGGAAACCGAGCGCGTTCTGGCGGACGGACTTTCGGCTGTTCACCGGCAGTTGCGGAGAAATGGCGACCAGGCTGGCGCCCAGCGCCGCGAACGCCGGCAGGGCGGCCTGAAGCGCCTGCAGTTCCATATTGCAGTAGGGGCACCACACGCCGCGGTAGAAGCTCACCACCAGCGGCCCTTTGGTGAGCAACGCCGCCGAGGAGACGGGCCTGCCCTCGGGATCGTTCAGTGTGAAGCGGGGGGCCTGGTCGCCAGCCTTCAAGGCGCGGCTGGCGGCACCGCTGGCGATGAGTTCGGCGGTCGCGCGGTGCATGGTCTCGATCACCGACGGCGGCACGCTGTAGGGCGGCTTGCCGGCTTCGAAGTCCGCCTTGAAGGCGTCGAGCTTGGATTGAAGGGACATGCGATGTCTCCAACGGAAGGGGCAGGGCTTATTCCCCGCCGGAATTGCCGATCAGGCGGACGGCAGCAGCGCGTTGACGCGGGACAGGGCGCGCTGGATGGCGGGTCGCGCCGCGACGTCGGCGTACCAGCGCGCGACATGGGGGGTGTCCTCCAACCCGACGCCAGCGAACTCGCGCCGCCATAGCCAGCCGAAATGGGCGATGTCGGCGATGGTGAAGGCGTCGCCGGCGGCGTAGCGATGCCGGGACAGAACCCCGTCCAGCACGGACACGGTGCGTTTGGCCTCGCCCAGGAAGCGCTCGATCGCGATGGGCTGCGGCTCGGCCGCGAAGCGCTGGAAGAAGCCTGACTGGCCGAAGGCCGGACTCAGCCCCGAGGCATGGAAGAAGAGCTGCTCGAACACCCGCGCCCGGCCGTCGCCGGAGGCTGGCAACAAACGGCCGGTCTTCTCGGCCAGATGGACCAGGATGGCGGCGGACTCGGTCAGCACAAGATCGCCATCGACCAGCACCGGCACCTTGGCGTTCGGGTTCAGCGCGACGAAATCCGGCGCCTTCTGTTCGCCCTGGCGGACGTTGATGGCGTGCAACTCGTAATCAAGCCCCAGCTCCTCCAGCGCCATCGGCACCTTGATGCTGTTGGGCGTGGCGAAGGCGTAAACCTCAAGCATGGTGGTCTTCCTTGTGACGCAGCCCGGCGCGCAGGATGGGCGCGGCCAGCGCGAGCAGGGCTGGAACCGGGCTGCCGGTGATTTGAAAGGCGAGGATCCCGTCCAGCAGGGATGGCGCGACGGCGGTTCCCATCAGCCAGCGGACCATGATCTCGATCTCCTCGCCCCCTTCGGCCCATCCGAAGGCATGACCATGAGTGCCTCTTCCGTGCTCGACGGGGCAGCCAGCTCCGGGCGATAATGATCATTCCAAGGAGGAATGACGTGGACCGATATCAAGCGATGGCGACGTTCGTGCGCGTGGTGGAGACCGGCTCCTTCTCGGCGGCGGCACGGCAACTCAATGTCGGCCAGCCCGCCATCTCGAAGACGATCGCCCAATTGGAAGACCGGCTGCAGGTCAGCCTGCTGATCCGCTCGACCCATGGGCTGAGCCCGACCGAGGCGGGCCACCGCTTCTATGAGCGGGCCAAGGCCGCCATCCGGGAGGCCGATGAGGCGGACCTGGCCGCCCGTGGCGCGGGGGCGGGGTTGTCCGGCTGCCTGAGGGTTTCGGCGGCGACCACCTTCGCCCGCCTGCATATCGTGCCGATGCTGCCGCGCTTCCTGGAACGGCATCCCGAGCTTGAGATCGACGTGATCCTTGATGACCGCGTCATCGACCTGGTCGCGGAGGGCGTCGACGTATCGCTGCGGATGGGCGCGCTGCCCGATTCATCGGCGGTCGCGCGCAGGCTGGCGACCGGCCCGCGCTCCGTGTTGGCCACGCCGGCCTATCTGGCGCGCCGGGGGGAGCCGCAGGGCCCTGCCGACCTGGCGGGGCACGAGGCCGTGATCCACAGCCACTTGCCCACGGTGTGGTGCTTCACCCGCGACGGCACCGAAGCGTCGGTTTCCGTGCGCGGGCGCGTCAAGGTGAGTGCCGCCGAGGGGCAGCGGGCGGCGGTGCTGGCCGACATGGGGCTGACGATCGCCTCGGACTGGATGTTCGCGCCCGAACTCGCCAGCGGCGCGGTGCGCCGGGTGCTGCGGGACTGGACCCTGCCCGCGCTCGACCTGTGGGCGGTATTTCCCGGCGGCCGCATGGCCAGCGCCAAGGCGCGCGAATTCGCCCGCTTCGTGGAAGCGGTGATGGCCGCGCCCTATTCCGCGCTGGAATAAGCCATATCGCCCCGCGCCCTCGTCCGTCCCGCCCTGGGTTGGCCTAACTAATCCCTCACGCCGCCACTTCCGGACGGCTTGAGATCAAGGATCAGCATCATGGCCAAGTTCGAGACCTATCGCGACGCTTTCCCCAACGCCCGCCTCACCCGCAAGGACAATGGTGTCCTGGAAGTCGCCCTGCACACCGACGGCGGCAAGCTCGTCTTCAACGGGCATACGCATGAGCAGTTCGTGGAGCTGTTCCACCAGATCGGTGAGGACCGCGACAATCGCGCGGTGATCCTGACCGGCACGGGCGACGCCTTCATGGACATGATCAACCCCGAGGGCTTCGACTTCTTCACGCCCCAGGGCTACGACAAGATCCTGCGCGAGGGCCGCAAGGTGCTGTCCAACATCCTCGATATCGAGGTGCCCATGATCACGGCGCTGAACGGCCCGGTTCTGCTGCACAGTGAATACGCGCTGCTGACCGACATCATCCTGGCGACGCCGGAAACAGTGTTCCAGGACAAGCCGCACTTCGAATTCGGCATCGTGCCCGGCGACGGCATGCACCTGCTGTGGCCGCACGTCATCGGCTCGGTCCGGGGGCGCTACTTCCTGCTCACCCGCCAGGTGCTGGACGCCCAGACGGCGAAGGACTGGGGCGTCGTCAACGAGATCGTGCCGGCCGACCGCCTGCTCGCCCGCGCCCATGAGATCGCCGATGGCATCGCCGCGCTGCCGCCGCTGACCGGCCGCTACACCCGTATCGCGCTGACCCAGCAGCTTCGCCGCCTGATCGATGAAGGCACCGCCTACGGGCTGGCCCTCGAAGGCATCAGCGCCGCCGATGTGGCCCGCCGCATGGCCACCCAGGGCTGATACCAGAGGCACGAGATAGAGACTCGTGCCTCTGTAGCCCGCGACTGCGGGCGCTGCAGCGAGCACCGCCCAGTTCATGTAAAGGGGGACGCAGCGAGGAAGCCAAAGGGCGCGGATGCGCCCGCCGGCGCTTGAGGCGGCATTTGAGAGGTCACGATCAAATGCCGCGCGTATGAGATCGCGGCCGCCGCCCGGTCAGCGCCGGGCGGCGGTCCCCATCCCGTCCCAAGGCGCCCAGGCCGCCACAATCTCTGGGCGGGAAATTTAGTAGGTTTTGTTCGGAATACGATTAGCGGCTTCTCGCGCTCGCCAAATTCAGTTAATTTTCGGCGTCGTTTAAGGCCAAGGGGGCTCCCGGAATGACCGCCGCGCTGATCGCCCGCCCTCAGCCTACCCCATCCGGGGACTATTCCCAACCCGTTGAGGACCTGATGAAGAACGGTGTGGAGGCATGACCGCAGCCACGGACGCGAACACGGCGCCCCCCGCCGCGAAGCCGGGCCTGCGGGCCCGCTTCAAGGCCTGGCGCCGCCGCCATCGCTTGAACATATTCCTGGCCGTCCTGGTTCTGGCTTTCCTGGTCGTGGCCCTGGCTGACCGCATCTTCATCAACATTCCCGCCGGCTCGGTGGGCGTGTTGTGGCTGCGCTTGGCCGGCGGCACCCAGTTGGGGTTCCACTTCAATCCCGGCCTGAAGATCATCGCGCCCTGGGACCGCATCTACATCTACGACGTCCGCCTGCGCCGGCTGGACGAGACGGTGCAGGCCCTGACCCGGGATGGCCTGTCGGTCGACGTGCAACTGACCATCTCCTACTTCATCGACCGCGACCTGGTGGCCAACCTGCATGAAACGCTGGGCCCGCAGTTCGAGACGACCCTGATCCTGCCGACCATGAGTTCCGAGATCCGCAACGCCATGGCGGAGCTGCGGCCGGATGATCTGTACAGCATCAATCGCTCCATCCTGGAGCAGCGGGTGGCGACCCTGGTCCGCAATGAACTGACCCGCAGCCACCTGGACATGGGCGGCAACCGCCAGATGCTGAACATCCAGGACATCTTCATCCGGAACATCGCCCTGCCGCCAACCGTGCAGGCCAGCATCGAACAGAAGATCGCGGAAGAGCAGAACGCGCTCCGCTTCCAATTCGTGCTGGAGAAGGAACGGCTGGAAAGCGAGCGCAAGGCCATCGAGGCCCAGGGCGTGCGCCAGTTCCAGGAGATCGTGTCCAACGGCATTTCCGACCGCTACCTGCGCTGGAAAGGCATCGAGGCCACCCTGGCTCTCGCCAAATCGCCCAACGCCAAAGTGGTGGTCATTGGGTCGCAGAACGGCTTGCCGCTGATTCTCGACACCACGGATCGGGGCAGCGCCCTGCCGGCCGACCTGGTCGGGTCGGGGACGGAAGCCCCCCCCTCCAAGGGGCCGCGCGTCGGCACCGTGCCGGCGGCGCCGGGCAACGGCGGACCGGCGTCTGGAAAGGCGCTGGGCGATCCGCAGGAGGGCAGTCCCTGGCCGCCGCCCCTGCCCGATGGTGTCGCCCCGCTGGATGCCGCGCCGCGCACGCCCCCGTCCTCCAACCAAGGCCCGCCGCATCAACCGCCGCTCCCCGGCGGGGCCGCACCTGGTGGGAGCCAGGGGGCGGCACCGGCGCCCGCCTCGGCTCATCCCGCCGCCGCGGACGCGGTGGCGCCACAGCCGACGCCCCGGTCGCCGGCCCCCCACGCGCCGTGACTCCGGTGGCCCTCCGTCCCATGACCGTCCGCCGGCGCCTGGCGTTCCTGGCGGCCCTGTTCGCGGGCCTGGCCGTGATCGCCTGGCTGTTCCCCCAGGGAGTGGTCGCGCTGTACCGCCGAACGGTCGCCCCCGCCCCGGTGGTGGCCATTGCCGGCTTTCACGAAGCCTACGCCGGCTCCGAGGCCCTGCATGGCGTCACCAGGGCCCGCATCGGCGGTCGCGTCACGCTGGTGGCCGTCGGCGAAGGTGGCTTGGTCCTGACCAATTTCGGCGGCCGGGCATGGTCACGCCAGTACACCCCCATTCGCAGCGAGTTGTATGGCATCGCCAGCGGGCCCGGCGGTCTGGTGGCGGTCGGCTCCGGCGGTAGGGCCCTGCTGTCCACCGATGCCATCACCTGGCATGTCGAACAGACGGGGGTCGCCGGCACCTTGACGGCTGTCGCCGCGTCGCCCGACCGTTATGTCGCCTTGGGTGCGGCAGGCCTCGCGACCTCCGCCGATGGCCGGACCTGGACGGCGGTGGAACTGTCCGCCGACGTCAACCTGAAGGACGCCAACCTGAACGCCGTGACCTATGAGGCCGGCAGGTTCGTGGCGGTGGGCGAGGGCCTGTCCGCCACGTCCAGCGACGGCGTGGTTTGGACCCCCTGCCTCCTGGGCAACCGGGCGGTTCTGGATGCCGTCACCTATTCGCCCACGCTGGGCTTCGTGGCGGGCGGCAGCAATGGCGAATTGCTGCGCTCCAGCGACGGCTGTCATTGGCGCCAGTTGACTCCTGTTCCCGACATCACCATCCATGCGGTGCTGGCGACGGCGGAAGGCATCGCGGCAGCGGGCACGGGCGGGGTATTGGGCTTGGCCTGGCCGGGGAAGGCCTGGCAGGAATGGGCGTCGGATGCCCACTATGACGTGCGCGCCCTGGTCCGCACTGACGATCGCCTGGTCGCCGTGGGCACGGGCGGCGTCATCCTGTCATCGACCGACGGGCGGCGCTGGCGGGTGGAGCGCCCGTCCATCGGCCAGCCCGTCCTGGACGTTGTCTACAACGACGGCATCGGTTTCACGGCGGTGGGGGGCGGTGGCGCCATCCTGTCCTCCATCGACGGCCAGAACTGGATCCGCCGCACCCCACCTACCCATCACGGCCTGTGGGCTGTCACGCGGTTCGAAGGCGGCTTGGCCGCCGTGGGCGACCGGGGCCTGGTGTTGATGTCCCGGGACGGCGTGCTGTGGTCATCCCGTTTCAGCGGTACCAAGGCCGACTTGATGGGCGTGGCCGCCTACCAGCGACGCCTGGTGGCCGTCGGCCGCAACGGCACCCTGCTGACCTCGCCGGACGGTGACCTGTGGGAGACGCGGGCTGTGTCGGACCCGCTGCAGGCCGGGCAGCCCACCTCCTTGGCTCTGATGGCGGTCGCCGCCGCCCGCAGCTATGCCGTCGCCGTGGGCGAGAACGGGCTGATCGCCGTGTCGCGCGACGGTGTCGTATGGCGCACGCTGCCCCCGCTTACCCATCAGGACCTGCTGGCGGTGGTGACCGACGGCGACAGCGCTGTGGCCGTCGGGTCCGACGGCGTCGCCTTGCGTACCCTGGACGGCCAGACGTGGACCCGGGAAGAAACGGGCACGGACGAGAAACTGTGCGGTGTCACCCTCACCACCGCCGGCGTGCTGGCCACCGGCAGCGGCGGAACCATTGTCGCCTCACCGGGCCCCGGGCGCTGGATCGCCCGCCAATCGGGCACGCGCAGCACCCTCTGCGCCATCGCCCAGGGTCCGGGTCAGGTGGTCGCCATGGCCTATAGCGGCGTCAGCGCCCACTCAGAGGATGGAGGGGCCACGTGGCAGGCCGTGGCCCTGCCCATCAACGAGGGTTATTGGCTGGCCCAGGCCGACGGCCACGTCCTGGCGGCCAAGCCCGCCGTCAACCAAGGCCAGATCAGCGCCGTGTCGAGCAGCCCCATCGTCGCCATGGCGGCGCCGGTGACGGGTGATGGTTACTGGCTGCTGACCCGCGACGGCCATGTCCATGCCATTGGCAACGTGAAAGAATATGGCGAGGCCCACGATCTGTTGCCCGACCAGAAGGCGGTGGGCCTGGCGTCCAGCCCCTCCGGCCTGGGTTATCGCATCGCCCTGTCGGATGGCACTGTCCAATGCCACGGCGACGCGTCCTGCGATTTAGGCCCCGGCCCCGGGTCACCCACCGCCCCGGTCGGCGCCCCCGTGGTCGCGATCGCCACCAGCCCCATTGGCGAGGGCTACGCCCTGCTTCACGCTGATGGCTCGGTCCGCACCTTCGGCACCATGGCCCATCTGGGCGACGCCAGCGCCGCCGCCGTCGCGCTGGCCATCCGGCCGGCCGGCGATGGCTATTGGGTTTTGGCCACGGACGGCCATGTCGCCGGCCTCGGCGCGGCGCCAAGCTTCTCCGCCGGTGACATCCTGCCAGCGGCCAAACGGTCCAAGGCGCAGAGCCAGCGGCCCGTGGCATTGGCCTCCCTCGCGGATGGGGCCGGCGTCTGGGTGGCGCTCGCCGGTGGACGGGTGGTGGAGGTAAGGGCCGACCAGCAGACCAGCAATCCGTGAGGTGCGGGGCAGGTGCGGTGGCCCGCCTAGAGTGCGATCGCTTCAGATGGACTCATCTGAAGCGTGAAACGCACGACGGAACAAAAGCTTAGAGTTTCTCTGAAGCTTCAACGAAAGTCAGAAAAACTCTAAGGGCGGGCCACTGAAACGGAGCCGCGGAAGGGCCCCGGCGGAGAGGCCGAGAGGCCGCGCGTATCAGGCGGCCGGCTTGCTCTTGGCGGCCTTTTTGGCCTGCTTCGCCTTCTCCTTGGCCTCCTGCCGGGCCTGGCGGGCCAGTTTCTTGCCCGTCTCGAACTGCTCGGCGATGAAGTCCTTGAAGGTCAGCGTATCCAGGTCCAGCAACGACCCGCCATCCTCGTAATGGCGGACGAAGACCTTGCCCACGGCGTAGGTCATGGCGCCGGTGGCCACCGGCAAGCCGGCCAAGGCAACCGCCTCCCCCACGCCCGGCACCAGCTTCAGCAGGCTGACGGCGGCCATGCCACCGGCCAATCCGCTGAAGGTCCCGGCCAGCGAGGCCAACACCGACGTTCCCAGTTCCTTGCTGAACGGCTTGCCGTACAGCTGGGACAGCTTCTGCACCATGCGCAATTGAATGAGGGTGATGCCCGCCAGGTCCACTATGGGCAACGGCACCGCTGACAAGGCCATGGTGGCGACGACGTAATCCTTGATCTTGTTGTTGGCGAGCAGGGTCAGGGCCAGATCGCCGCGCACGGACTCGCCGGCGGCGTGGACCACCGCTGGGGTCGGGGCGACAGCCGCGCTTTCCACCATGCCACTCTCCCTCAGGTTCCATGAAAAAGTGCCCCCCGCCAAAGGACGGGGGGCACCGGACAACCATCCCGGCGCCGGACGGCGGCGCCGATCTGCCTTAAGCCGCAGCCGCCTCGGGCGCCGGTGCCGCCAGCTCCTTGGCCGACTTGCCGCGCGCCTGATTGAAGGTGCTGGTGAAGAAGTCGCGCGCCTTTGCCACTTCGAAGCTCAGCAGGTCGCCGCCGGTGGCGAAATGGTGCTGGAACACCTTGCCAACGGCGTACGTGAAGGCGGCACCGAAGGCCGGCTGGGTGGCGATGCGCAAGGCCAGGCCGGCAGCGGGGACGGCGTTGGACAGGGCCGTCACCAGACCGGAGCGGACGACACCACCGGTCAGCAGGGTGGGCGTGACACTGGCCAACAGCGAGGAGATGGCGGCCTTCCCCACGTCAGCGCGGAAATCCTTGCCGTACACGCCGGCGAGGTCATGGACCAGCTTCAGCTGCACGGCGATGAGCGCGGCGGTATCGACGAAGGAGAACGGGATGACGCCGGCAACGGCAGCCAGGTAGATATTGTGGCGGACCACGGTGTTGGCGTGGGCTTCCAGCGCCAGGGCGGTGGATTCCGGCGTGGTGGTCGCCGTCTCGGCCGGGGTCGCTTCGGCGTGAACAGCCTCGGCTTGGGCGGTGTCGGCGTGAGTGGTGTCGGCCGGGGCCGTCTCAGGGGTTTCGCTCATCGGTCGATACTCTCCAGGGGGGTGGTCGGGGTTCGGGCCGGCCGCGCTGGCGACCGGGGAAATGGGGGGGTGTCCAACGCAGCGGCCGGTTCGGCTGGCGGCTCGCCGGGGAAGCTGGACGGGTCAACGACGGGGGAACCGGTATCGCCACCGGCGCCGGCGGGGGGCGTGACACCGCGCGCCGGGCGCCGCCCGCGACCGCTGGAACCAGAGCGCTTGTCTGCCATCGTACCCTGTGCTCCCGTCAGCACCCGCAGGGGCAGGCCGCAATCGGCCAGGGGGTGGAACCGTCGATCACGATCCCTCCCAAAACACATCCCTATACTACGTTTAACAATTCCTGATATCCAGGACTTTAACGTTAGAGTTGTTGGAATCTTTGGTTAGACCCAATTCCGGTATTCC
This sequence comes from Nitrospirillum goiasense, assembly GCF_034427435.1. Taxonomy (NCBI): domain Bacteria; kingdom Pseudomonadati; phylum Pseudomonadota; class Alphaproteobacteria; order Rhodospirillales; family Azospirillaceae; genus Nitrospirillum; species Nitrospirillum goiasense. Next base: position 418,014 of record NZ_JAXQNP010000001.1, read on the forward strand.
ACCCGGGCAATGCCAGCGACGCGAACACGACCGGAATCCCAAGTCTTTGCTCTCAAGATTGCAGTTCCATGGCAACGGTTACCGACGGCCGCTGTTCCATCACTTGGCCTTCGTTCATGTGATAGATGCGGTCGGCCATGCCGAACCAGCGATCATCATGGGTCACGCAGATGACGATCTTCCCCCGCGCCTTGAACGCCGGCAGCAGTTCCTCATAGAATACATGGCGGAAATGGGGGTCCTGGTCCGCCGCCCATTCGTCGAAGACCAGGACGGGCTTGTCCTCCAACTCCGCCACCAGCAGGGCCAGCCGTTTGCGCTGGCCGGTGGACAGGTCGATGGTGCTGAAGGCGCCGTCGGCCACATGGACCTTGCCCGTCATCTCCAGCCGCTCCAGCAGGGCCTCGACGCGCAAGGGGTCGATGGCGCCCACGCCATAGAGGCGGCGGGACAGGTGGTGGTCCGCGAAAATGGCTGAGAAGTGGTCGCGATAGGCCTGCATCTGCCCCGGCGCCACCGGCACGCCATCGGCCAGCATCTGGCCGCCGCTCAACGGCGCCAAGCCGGTCAGCAGGCGCAGCATGGTGGATTTGCCCGACCCGTTGCCCCCGGTGACGAAGGTGATCTCGCCCGCCTTGAAGGACAGGGTCAGGGGCCCCACGGAAAAGAGGGGGCGGCCCTTGCTGTCCGCGTAGGAGAAAACGGCGTCCTGCAGCGCGATCTGCCGCGGCGCGGATAGCGGCAGGGCGGATTCCCCCGCCCGCAGTTCCACCGCCCGGCGCAATTGGCTGGTGATGTCGTCCATGTTGGCCAGCGCCATCTCCGTCTCCGTCACCATCGGGGTGACGTGGGCCAGGGTGCCGACGGGGCCGACGACGAACAGCGCGGTCATGGTGGCGGGCACGACCACGTCGGCATAGTCCTTGGCCACCAGCGGCACCAGGAAGACCATAAGGCCGATCAGGGTGTAGAACATGGCCTGCAGCAGGGCGAACTCCCAGCCCCACTGCGCCTTGGTCCGGCTTTTGATGCGCCGCGCCTCCGACGAGGCCGCCCCCACGTCGGCGACCAGCCCCTGGGCGCGCGTCGTGCTCATGCGCACTTCCTTGAAACCGTCCAGCATGTCGGACAGGCCATCGAACACCGCCATCTCCGCCGCCACCGCGTCGCGCATGGCCTGGCCCAAGGCCTTCATGCGGGCATAGCGCACCACCACCGCCACGATGGCGAACCCGAAGGCCATGACGAAGGCGGCCACCGACAGCCAGGCGAGGTAGACGCCCAGGAAGACGAGGACGATGGCCTGCTGCACGCCGATGACCAGGAAGGGCAGGCTGCGCGCCAGGGTCTGGGTATCCTGGGTCAGGGCGCTGTATAGCCGGGTACGCCCCAGCCGTTCCACGCTGACCAGGTCGGAGGCGCGAACGGCGTCGAACAGCCGGGTGCGCAGGCGGTGGATGATGTTTTCCGCGTCCTGGGACGCGGTGACCAGCACATAGTTGTCGCTGACGGCGAACAGGGTGATCGACAGGGCGAACAGCAGGACCAGCCGTTCGCTGACCGACCCCTTTGCCGCCTGCTGAGAGGCCTCGTCCACCAGCCACATCAGGGTGGTGGAGGCCAGCGCCGACAGGGCCGCCGTCCACGCCAGAGACTTCAGGTTCTGCGGAATTTCTTCGCCGACAAGGCGCCACAAGCGCATCAGGCGCCCTCCCCCGGCTGGCTGGCCGCCGCCGCGATGGCGGGATCGGGGCGGTCCTCGCGGACGATGCGCCCCATCTCCATCCGCAGGCAGCGATCGGCCGCGTCGAAATAACGGTCGTCATGGGTGACCGCGATGATGGTCAGCCCCCGCGCCTTCAGCGCCGGCAAGATCTCGCGATAGAATTTCTGCCGGAAGTGCGGATCCTGGTCGGCGGCCCATTCGTCCAGGATCAGGATGGGCTTGCGCTCCATCAGCGCCGTCACCAGGCCCAGGCGCTTCTTCTGACCGGTGGACAGGTCCTGCCGGCCGAAATGGTCCCCCTCCAACGCCGTGATCTCCGCCATCTCCATCCAGCGCATCAGGGCCGGCGCCTCATCCTTGGCACCGGGCGCGGCATCGTGCAGCCGCTTGAACAGATGGAAATCGGCGAAGACGGTAGCCATCAGCTGACGATAGCCGTCATAGCGCTCGGGACCGATCCGCACCCCGTCCACGGCCAGGGTGCCGCGCAAGGGATGGTACAGTCCTGTCAGCAGGCGGACGAACGTGGATTTGCCCGAGCCATTGCCGCCGGTGACGAACACCGTCTCGCCCCGGCGCAGGGTCAGGTCGATGGGGCCGACGACGAAGGGGCGTTCACCCGCCGGCGCCGGGAAGCTGAACTCCACCCCGGACAGCGTGATTTCCTGGAAATCCGCCGATACGGGCTCGGGCGTCACGTCGGGCCCGCCCTCCTCCAGCGCCAGCAGTTCCTCCCCCAAGGACAGCATGCGCCCGGCCGCCGCCTCCGACGCGCCCATGAGGGTGACGGTCTGCATCAGCGCGGAGAATGGCGAAGACATGAACAGCACGGCCGCCGCCACCTTCACCACCTGCTGGCTGAAGGACGTGGAATAGGTGGGCACGATGAAGACCACGGCCCCCATGATCAGGTTGAACACGGTGGCGCCGAAGATGAACTGCTGCCAGCCGTGCAGGTGAACCTCGCTCTGCGCGGTCATAACCCGGGCGGAGACACCGCTGAACGTGGCGCCCAGGTCATGGCTGCGGGCGCTGCTCAGCCGCTGTTCCTTGAAGCCGTCGAACAGGTCGGTGACGCCCTCGTGCAGGCCGGCGGTCTCCGCCGCCAGGATACCTTGGCGGTCGTTCAGGTCACGCCCGAGGCGCAAATAGCCGACGGCGCAGAACGCCAGCAAGCCGGTCACGACCAGGAAGGCCAAGCCGGAGATCCAGGCGATGTAGACCATGACGGCGATGGTCAGCAGGAAAGATCGCAGCGACAAGGCCAGGAAATGGGAATTGGCCGAGATCATCTGCGTGCTTTGGGTGATGCTGTCGTACAGGCGCGTGCGCCCGAAGCGCTCCAGCTTCCATAGGTCAACCCGGCTTAGCCGCCGCATCAGTTCCATGCGCACGCCGTCGATCGCCTCCTCCAGGTCGGCGCCCATACGGGCCACCATCCAGGTTTCCATGAGGGCGTAGACCACCACGCCCACGGCGAAGGCGACGGCGAACCACAGGTTCACCTGGCTCGTCTTCTTCTCGGCGATCTCGGCGGCGGCGGCGTTCACCACCGCCAACACCAGGGTGCTGGACAGCGCCGACAGCGCGGCCCCCGCCACCAGCCGGCGCAGGGGCCCCGGCCCCAGCCGGGCGAGCAAACGGACGAGATTCATCGGGACCCGGGAAAGGCGACGGGACCGGGAGCGGGTATCGGGCTGGTCGGCATACGGACGGGGCCTGCTGATCGGCGGTTGACCGGGTCCAGCCACAATCTCACGTGGGTGGCAAGCTCGGCAAGCCAGGGCTGGACCAGCATCTGTCCATGGGTCCCCTCCATCCACCGCAGTTCCACGCCCTGGCTGGCCAGTTGACCCCAACCGTTCAGGGCATCGCCGGGGATCCCCGGGGCCTGGCCGGTGATGACGCGCGGCCGCACCAGCAGCAGGCGGGTGTCCAACTGCCGGGGACGATAGCGCACCGCCGCCAAGCCATTGTTCTGGAACAGGGCCAACAGGCGGCGCATCCCCGCCCGGTCCATGCCGTCCGGCAGGAAATGACCGCCCTTGTTCTGCTCCAGGATGAAATCCAGCCGCTGTTCCGGCGTCATCGGCCGCAGGGTGTCGGCGTCGAACAGACCCATCTCGTCGAACAGGGCGGCCAGGTATTCCGCTTCGTCCTTTTGCAGCAGCGCGCGCACCGGGTCGGGCGCGGCGACGCCGTCCAGGACGATGACGGCACGCAGGTCGACGCCCGCGCGGTGCAGCTGGCACGCCGCCTCCCAGGCCAGCAGGCCGCCGAAGCTCCAGCCGGCCACGGCCACCGGGCCGTCACCCAGCACCGGCCGCAGCGCCTTCACATAGGCGTCGGCCTGGGCCTCCACCGTCGGCAGCAGGGGCTGCCCCTCCTCCAGACCATAGCTTTGCACCATGTAGACCGGCTGAGCCGGCCCCAGGGCCTGCGCCAACTCGCGGTAGCAGAGCACGTTGCCGCCCACGGGGTGGAAACAGACCAGGGGCACGCGGTCGCCGGTCGGATTCACCGCCACCACCGGCTGCCAGTCGGCGGCCTGCTTGCGGCCGTCGATCAGCTGGGCCATGGTCGCCACGGTGGAACTGGCGAACAATTCCGCCAGCGGCAGGCGCACGGCGAACTCCGCCTCCACCGCCGACAGCAACCGCACGGCCAGCACGCTGTGCCCCCCGCTCAGGAAGAAGTCCGCTTCGGCGTCGGCCACCGGCTGGTCCAGCACCTGTTCCCAAATGGCGGCCAGGCGCCGCTCCGTCTCCGTGGCCAGGGGCCGAACCACGGCGGTCGCCTGCTCGGCCGGGCTGGGCAGGCGCGCCTCGTCCAGCTTGCCGTTGCTGGTCATGGGCAAGGCGTCCACCGTCAGGATATGGGCGGGCACCATCCAGGCGGGCAGCGCCGCCTCCAGCGCCGACCGCACCTCGGCCGCGTCGAAGCCCGGGCGCGGCACGACATAGGCGATCAGGATCCTGTCACCGGTGCCGCGCGGGTCACGCGCCAGCACGACGGCGTGGCGGATCAGCGGATGCTTGGTCAGGCGGGTTTCCAACTCGCCCAGCTCCACCCGATGGCCCCGGATCTTCACCTGCCGGTCCTCCCGCCCCAGGAACTGCAATTGGCCATTGGCCAGGCGCCGCGCCAGATCGCCCGTGCGATACCAGCGCTGGCCCTCCGCATCCGTCTGGAAATACGCGGCGGTCTGCACCGGGTTGCCCAGATAACCCCGCCCAACAGAGATGCCGCCGATGCGGATTTCACCGGGCACGCCATCCGGCACCTCGCGCCCCTGGCCATCGGTCAGGCGCAGCTCGATGCCATCCAGGGGCAGCCCGATGGGCGGCGGCAAGTGTTCCCGCCACGTGGCGGCCGTCATCAGGTACTGGGTGGCGCAGACGCAGGCCTCGCTGGGGCCATACTGGTTCACCACCGAGGCGTCGCGATGGGCCGGCACGTCGAAGAAGCGGCGCAACGCCGCCTCCGCAATGACCTCTCCCCCAAGGATGAAGCGGCGGACCCGGGTGGAGCGGCCACTGTCATGCCAATAATCCGCCAGCAGGCTGAACAGGCTGGGGGTGGCATCGCACACGTCGATGTCGTGGCGCTCCAGGAAATCGTGCAGGGCCGACGGGTCGCGCCGGGTGTCCTCGCCGCTGATGTGCAGGGCGTGACCGTTCAACAGCGTGGTGTAGATGGCATGCATCGAACCATCGAACGCGAAGGTGAAATTGCAGGTGGCGGCAAGCTGCCGTCCCTGCGCCATGGGCTGGTGCAGGCTGCGGTCGATGGCGGCGGCCATGTTGACGACGGAACGATGCTCGATGACCACACCCTTGGGCACGCCCGTGGTGCCGCTGGTGAACATGAGATAGGCGGCCCTGTCCGGCGTCACCTCGACCGTCGGCGCGGTCGCGGGCAGCGCCTCCAGCGCGGCGGCACCGGCGATCCAACGGTGGCGCCGCGCGCCCTCGCCCCGGCCATCCACGCGCACCACCAAGTCGAAATCATAGGGCGCGGGGTCGAAGCCCGGCGCCTCGATGGCGGAAAAGTCCAGCGACGGCGCCTCCGGCCGGCCGGCCGCCCAATCGCGGAAGAAGGCCCGGGGAGCGAAGAAGTTGTCGGCCAGGTCTAGGCGGGGGTGGTAACCCTGCCCGGCATGGTCGCGGGCGAACGTGGCCAGATCGGCCAGGTAAGCCTCCTTCCGGTCCAGATCCCAGATGTTGCCCAGGAAGAGGGCGCCGCCGGGCCGCAGCAAGGCCATGGCCTTGTCCAGGACGGACGCCAGGTAACCGAAACCGGGGAAGCTCTCAATCACACTGTTGAGGATGACCAGGTCGAAGGATCCCGCCGGCAGCAGATCGATATCATGCGAGGCCAGGTGGCGCCCGACGACATGGTTCAAGCCCAGGCGGCGGGCCACCGCCTCCGCCCGCTCCGCGTTCAGGCGGGAAATGTCGCTCGCGACGTAATGGCCACAAAGCGGCGCCACCCGCCGCATGGTGAAGCCCGAGGCGCAGCCGATCTCTAGCACCCGGGCGGTGGGGCCCAGCAAGGGCGCCAGCTTGCGCCGGGCGTTGTCACCGAACGCCGTCATGGCCTCCGGCGCCATGGGTTGGCCAGTGAAGGGGCTTTTCCAGCCACCGGCGTTGACGTCGTCCACCTCCTCCGCCGCGATATGGTCCCACAGCTCGGTGGACATCATCACGCTGGGGGCCTCGACCATGGCGGCGGGGTCGGCGGCATCCAGGCAGAGGCCATGCGCCAGGGACGGGCATTGCCACTGCAGCGTCCGCAGGTCGCCCAGGTTCGCGATGTCCACGATCATGGCCTCGGCCCCGGCGATGCGGACCAGTTCGCGCCGGCGGGACAAGGGCTGGGTCGGGTCCAATGGCACATAGACGCAGCCGGCCTTCTGCACCCCAAGCGCCGCCGCCAGATAGCCGCGACTGCGGCCCATCATGACGGCGACCCGGGTCTCCGGCGCCAGGGCCGCCTGGCCCAGCCAGTGCGCGATGCGGTTGGACCAGGCGTCCAAGGCGGCGAAGGTGGTGCTCCCGGCCTCGTCCACCAGCGCCGGCGCATCCGGCCGGAGGGCGACCCAGCGGCTGAAGCGGGTGAGGATGGTCTGCCCCGCCACGTCGTCAACGGCCCGGCGGGCGCCGGCCTTGGCGGATGCCTCATGCGCCTTGGTGTCCTGTTGGCGCGCGCGGTCGTCGTCCGCCTCGAACATGAAATCGGCGATTCTCACTCCGCGGCCTCCTTGCCTGGTCGGTTCACGATCATGGTGGCGAATTGGCCCAGATAGGCCAGCCAGCGTTCGGCCGTTGGCCGGTCGATGACGTCGGTGTCGTATTCGAGAAGGAATTCCATCTGACCCGGCCGGTCCGTGAGGAACAGCAGCAAGTCATGCTTGGCGGTGGCGGGCCGGATGGCCGCCTCCACCTCCTGCATGAAGGCGGGATCAAGGGCGCCAGCGCCATCCCGCCCTTCGGCGTCGGCCCTGGCAGTCCCCAGCGCCGGGCCGTCCTCTACTGCCAAGTCAGCGCCAAGGTCCTGGAAATGCTGGTATTCGAAGACGACGTTCACCAATGGCTGGCGGTTGCCGCTGCGCTTGGGCGCGACGGCGCGCACCAGCAGGTCGAAGGGATAGTCTCGATATTCCAGGGCAGCCATCAGCGCGGCATGGGTCTGATCCACCAAGCCGTCGAATTCCGTCTCATCATCGAAACTCAAACGGATGGGCAGCACGTTGACGAAGAAACCGATCAGGCCTTCAAGCGCCGCCCGGTCCCGGCCCGCCACCCCCATGCCGACCACCAGGTCAGCCTGGCGGGCCAAGCGGTACAACAGGCTGGAGAACAGGGCCAGGCCCACCGTGGCCAGGGTCACCCCGCGTTGCCGGGCGTAATCCGTCAGCCCCTGGGCCACTGCTGGTGGCAGCACCCGGGCGACGGTGTCACCCCGGTGGGACTGGACGGCCGGCGGCGGCCGATCCGTGGGCAGCGCGATGGCACCGGGCGCCCCATCCAGGGTGCGGCGCCAATAGTGGGCGGCGGCGCGCCAATCCCGACCCGCCTGCCAGACGGCGAAGTCGCGATAGGTGATGGCGCGTTCGGGTGCTGCGAAGGCTACCCCGGCCAGCACGTCACGGTAGTGGGCCGCCAGCTCGCGCAGCAGGATGCGGGTCGACCAGCCATCGCCCACCACATGATGCATGACCAACAGCACCAGCCAGCCCCGCTCATCCAAGCGCAGGGCGCAGGCGCGGGCCAAGGGAACCCGGGTCAGGTCGAAGGGCGTCGCCGCCTCACGCCGGGCCCAGCGCAGGGCCTCGGCCGTCGGATCGTCCGTCTCCCGCAGATCAACCACGGCCACCGCCGACAGGGCCTCGGGCTCGATACGCTGGCGGATGGCGCCGTCCACCTCGAACAACAGGGTGCGCAGCGGCTCATGATCGCGCACCAGGCGATCCAGCGCCCCGTTCAAGGCGTCCGGATCCAGGTCGGCCGCCGGCAAGGCGAACGTGATGTTGTAGGCACCGCTGTCACTGTCCAGGCGATGGGCCAGATATAGGCGGGCCTGGGCATTGCTGGCGGGATAGTCCGGCGCATCCGCCGCGCGCGGAATGGGCGCCTCCGTCCCCGTGCCCCGGCCGGCCAGCGCCGCCAGGTCCGCCACCGTGTCGGCCGCGAAGAAGTCGCGCATGGTCAGGCGCACGCCCGTGGCCTCGGCGATGCGGTTGACCACACGGATGGCCAGCAGCGAATGGCCCCCCAGGGCGACGAAGCCCAAACGGCGATCCTCCACCGGCCGGTTGAAAAGATCCGCCAGGATGTCGGCCACCAACCGCTCGATGCCAGGAAGCGGCGGTTCGACGGCGGCGTCCAGGTCGGCACCCAGGTCCGCCAGCAGGCGGGCTCGATCGACTTTGCCATTGATGGTCACCGGCACGTCGGCCACGGCGACGAAGCGGCTTGGCACCATATACGCTGGCAACCGCTCGGCCAGCCAGGCGCGCAAATCTTCCGGCCGCCACCCGGCTCCCGCCACGTCCTGATGAAACGCCACCAAATCACCGGGCTGCGGCCGGTGCAGGACCACAGCCCGGGCAACACCCGGACAGGTCGCCAGAGCCTGCTCGATCTCCTCCAATTCAATACGATAGCCGCGAATCTTCACCTGTGAATCGCGCCGCCCGCCAAATTCCAGGACGCCGTCCGCCCGCCAACGTCCCAGATCGCCCGTCCAGTAGAGCATCTGGGCCGGGTCCTCCGGGTCGGCACGGAACCGCTCGGCCGTCAGGTCCGGGCGACCGTTATACCCATCGGCCAAGCCTAGCCCGCCCACCGCGATCTCCCCCCACACGCCGGTGGGGACGGGACGGCCCTCGGGGTCCAGGACCGCGACGCGGGTATGGGCGATGGGGCGCCCGATGGGCACGGGCCCGGCCCCCTGCTCCAGATCGGCCGCCGTGACGCGGTGCATCGTGGAGAAGGTGGTGTTCTCCGTGGGGCCGTAGCCATTCAACAGCACCAGATTTGGCGCCGCCTCCAGCACCCGGCGCAGATGGGCGGGGCTGGCGGCCTCGCCCCCGGTGATGACGGCCCGCACGCCCTGGAAACACGACGGGTCGGCGTCCGCCTGCCGATTGAACAGGCCGGTCGTCATCCACACCACCGTCGCCTGGTGGTGGCGCAAGGCGCCCGACAACTGAACGGGATCCAGCAACTGCTCCCGCGTCACCAGGCACAGGGTGGCGCCCCGTATCAGGGTGACCCAGATCTCATAGGTCGAGGCGTCGAAAGCCAAAGAGCCCGTCTGGGTCACGCGGTCATCCGGCCGGATGTCGGCGTGGTCATCGCCTTGGGCCAACCGCAACACCGCCCGCTGGGACACCAGGACCCCCTTGGGCCGGCCGGTGGATCCCGAAGTGTAGAGCAGATAGGCCAGCCCATCCGTCGGCGGGGTCGGCACCGCGTCCGCCTCCGCGTCGCGCATCTCCTCCGCCGCCAGGACGGGCAGGCGGTCGGACAGCACGGCCCGGCCGGCGGCGTCCGCCACCGCGACCACGCAACCGCCATCCTCCAGCAACCAAGCGACGCGGTCGGGGGGATAGGTCGGGTCCAGGGGCATGTAGACGGCGCCGGCGCCGACGATGCCCAGCACCAGGGCCACGGCGGCGGCGTCACGTTCCACATGCAGGGCAACCCGGTCCCCGGGGCGCACGCCGGCGGCGGTGAGGCGGGCGGCCACGCCGCTGGCCCGGCGCAACAGGGCGCCATAGGTGAGGTCACCATCCGGCCCGCGCAACGCCACCTTCGCGGGGTTGGACATCGCCTGCCGGGCGAAGGCGCCGAACAGGCCGAGGTCCAGGTCCAGGGCGGGCATGGCCCCCCGCTCCCAGCCGGCGATACGGATCGCCTCGGCCGGGGGCATCAGGGGCAGGCTGGCCACCATCGTGTCCGGTCCCGCGGCCGCCAGCCCGGCCAGCAGGGTTTGGAAATGATCCGCCAGACGGTCCATGCGGTCGGGGTCGAACAAATCGGCCGCGTACTCGCAGGCGACCAAAACGGAGTCCGGCAGGTCGCGCACAAAGATGGCCAGATCCGCCTTGGCCTCGGTCCGGGTCAGGCCGAAACTCTCCACCGCCACGTCATCGCCGAGGGCTTTGAAATTCATGTAGGACAAGGTGATGTCGGCCAGCGGGGTCCGCCCGGGCTGGGCGGGAACGGCCAAATCGGTCAGCAGGCGTCCCAGGCCATAGGCGCGGTGGCGCAGGGCCTCGGTACAGGTGGCCTGGGCGCGGTCCAGCAGGTCGGCCACCCGGTCCCCCGCCATTACCGACAGGCGCAGGGGCAGCAGCGAAACCATCATGCCCACCATCCCAGCCAGCCCATCCTGGGCGCGGGAATCGATCGGCACCGCGATCACCAAATCGTTCACCTGAGCATAACGCGCCAGCAGCACCGACCACGCCGCCGTGACCAGGGCGAAAGGCGTGGTCCGCCGGGCGGCGGCGGCGGCGCGCATGGCGGCCATCACCGTGGGCGACAAGGTGAATTCCAGGTTCCCGGGCCGGCGGCTGGGCTGGGCCGGGCGGGCACGATCGGCCGGCAGGTCCAACAGGGGCGGCATGGTGGCGAAACGCTGACGCCAGTAGGCGGCAGCCTCGCCGTCAACCAACGCCCCGGCACCCCGCCGCGACCACCAGGCGTAGTCCTTCAACTGTCGCGCCGGGACCGGGGGCAAATCCCGGCCCCGCAGGAGTACGCCCAACTCCGCCAACAGCACCTCCACGCTGAAGGCATCGGCCAGGGCGTGATGCACGTCCAGCAAGAGGTGCCGGGGCTGGCCGGCCACGGCCAGCAGGGCGAAACGGACCGGCGGCGGGCCATAAAGGTCGAACGGCCGCACCCAGCCGCGCATGGCGGCGTCCGTCCCTTCATCGTCCGCCACATCCAGCCGTTCCAGGGTGATTGGTCCCGGCGGCAGGAGGGTCATGGTCGGTTCCGCGCCATCGGCCGCGGCCGGCAGGAAGCGGGTGCGCAAAATCTCCTGCCGCGCGACCAAGGCCTCGACCGCCGCCGCGACCTGGGCCCTGGTCATCCCGGGGGGAGGTGCAGGGCCATGGGCAGATTGTAGGCGGTACCCATGTCGGCCACAGCCTCGGCATTCAGCACCGCCAACTGTTCCCAGGCCACCGGATAGTCGTCGACCTCCGGTGCCAGGGGCAGCACAGGCTCTTCCAGCGCCATGGTAGCTGTGGACGCGGGAGTGGCGGTGCCACGGGACTTGGAGCGCAGCCGCGCCGCGAGCGCCGCCACCGTGCCGGCCTCCAGCAAATCGGCCAGGGTGACCGAATGACCCAGGTCGCGCACCACCCGTTCCACGATCTGCATACCCGCGATGGAATCGCCGCCGAGGCTGTAGAAGTCATCCTCCTGCGCCACGGCGTCGTACCCCAGAACCTGGGCCCAGACGGCGGCAAGCGCCGCCTCCAACGCGCCGCCACCCTCCGCGGGCGCATCCGCCTTGGCCATGCCGACCGGCACGCCCGGCGACCCTGGCTTAGACGTGACGGCAGGCACCTCGCCCCTCAGGGCAGGACCGGCATGGGGGTCAAGCATGACCACCTGCGCCTCACCCGCGGCCAGCGCCAGCCGCCAAGCGGCGGGAAGGGTGGCGGCGCCCAGGTGCGCCTCCAACCTCAGTCGGGTATGTTGGGTGCGGGCCGCCATGCCGACCTCGCCGATCATGCACCAGTCCACTGTCAGGGCAGGACGCCCCTGGGCGCGAAGGTGGGCCGCGAAACTGTCAAGGAAGGCGTTACCGGCGGTGTAACCCGTGAAGCCGGCGGCGCCCAGCAACCCGGTCAGGGAACCCGCCATGACGAAAGCCCGCAGGGGATCGTTCCGGGTCAACTCGTCCAACAGCCGGGCGCCCACCACCTTGGCCGCCATCTCGCACACCACGTCATGGCCGGTATTGACGAGGAAGCCCCCATCCGACACGCCCGCGTTGTGCACCACGGCCGTGATTGGGCCCACGGATTGGCGGATATGGTCCAGCGTGGCCGCCAGCGACTCCCGGTCGGTGACATCGCACGCGTGCTGGCTAAGCCTGAGCCCGGACACCTGCAGCCGCTCGACGACCGCCGCCCGCGCCTGAGCGTCCGGATCCGTGCCCGTCACCCGGCCCTGACGCGACACCAGCGCCAAGGCGACCTTGCCGCCCGCCGCCAGGGTGGGGGCCAACAGCAGCGACAAGCCGCCCAGACCGCCGGTCACGACGCATACACCCTCCGTCGGCCATGCCAAGGCATCGGGCGCCGAGTCCGGCACGTCCCCCGCCAGGGGGGCGAAGCCACGCACCAGGCGCTCACCTTCCCGCCAGGCGACCGCGCGAAACGGGGCCTCAGGCGCGGCGAACTCGGCCAGCACGGCCGCCGCCGGCGTGGCCGGTCCGGCATCCACATATCGGGAGGACAGCAGCGTCTCCTCCCTACCCGCGCAGAGAACGGCGCCGAAGGTGATGGCCTGGTCGGGGTCGCCCAGGGCCTGGCCATTGACGGCGAAGGCGCCGAACCCGACACCCAGCAGGCGGGTGCGCCGGACCAGGGCGCCCAGGACCACGCGCATGACGTCCGTCACCCTTCGAATCAGGTCAGGTCCGCCATCCGGCGCCAGCACCACGTCCACAGGCGCCGCGGCCAGGATGTCGGCCACCGCCGCCCGATCCAGGGCACCGGTGGCGCAATGGCCCGCCAACAGACCGGCGGTGGTGAGGTGGCGCACCAGGCTATCGGCCAACGCCCCCTCACCCACGACCAGGACCGGCCTTCCGTGCGCCGGGGCGGTGAGCGGTGTCCTCGTCCAGACCGGACGGGACGGGACGATGCCGGTCGAGACCGGAGGAATGGCGGCATCAGCGGCCCGCCGCAGGAAGCGCAGGCCATGGAAGGCGACCGCCACGCGGCCGTCGGCCGGGTCGGCCAGCACCACGTCGGCCTCCCGCCCGTCCGGCACGGCACGCCAACGCACATGGACCACAGGGGCCGACGGCAGGCGGCCATGGATGGCGATTTCAGCGCATCCGGCGGGGATCAGGCCAGCCTGGTCCAGGGCCAAGCTGGTGGATACGTCCAACAAGGCGGGGTCGAGCGCCAGACCGCCCGCATCCGCCGGGGTGGTTGCCGGGGAGGTCCAGGCCAAGCGCTCCCCCTCGCCTTCAGCCAGGCGGTCCAGCCGCTGCCAACGATCACTGACCACCACCGGACCATTGGTCGATAGGGGGAGCGCCGCCGTGGGCGCGGCACAGCGAGCGACGATTTCGGCCACGGACACCGGCGGCGTTGGCTGGGCCGCATCGTCCAACCGGGCCTCCGCGAAAGTCTGCCAGGCACCGCCACGGGCGCGGCCCTCCAGACTGACCCGGCCATCGGCGTGAAAGCGCAGGGTGACGGTGCCCGGTTCCACTTGTGACGCCCGAAGGGGGCGCAGCCACCGCAGATCCCGAAGACGCGACGGCCCCCGCGCGGTCGCCACCAGGGCGGGGAAGGCCATGCCGACCAGGGTCGGCTCCCCATCCAGCCGGTGTTCCGCCATGGGCCAGAAATGGGGGGCGTGCACGTCCAGGGGATGATAGGCGCCCTCGCGCGTCACCGCCGCCGGACCCAGCAGGTCGGGCGCGCTCGACAGCACGGGCATCGCCGCGGGCAGGTCGGGCGCCAGGCGGCGCCGGGCCAGCGGGGCCGCCGGCAGATGGGCGCGACCCGTCGTCCCGTCCGTGGCATCCCAGGTCAGAACCGCGCCGGTGACGAAGGCCTGGGCGGCGGCCTGGGCCGCGGCCTGGTCCGGCCCCACGGCCGCCCAACGGCGGCCAGGCGGGCCTGGGGGAACCACCCCGACCAGCACGAGATCGCCCACGGCGGCCGGCGCCGCGACGAACACGGCCAAGCGGGCCATCAGGTCGCCCCGGTCGCGCACCGCCACGGCCAAGCGGGCGGGCAGCGTGTCGCGCCCCTCCGTCAGCGTGCGGGCGATCTCCTCCAAACTCCAGTCCGGGCGGGCGCGCAAGGCCGCGACCAGGGCATCGGCGTAGCCGCGCAGAGCCTCCGGTTCCGCCGCCGACAGACCCACGGCCATCCACCGGCCGGTGGCGGGTGCCGCCACGCGCGCCGGGGCCGCCTCCACGACCGCGTGAACGTTCACGCCACTGAGGCCGAAGGCGCTGATCCCCGCCCGGCGCGGGCCACCCCGGTCGGCCAACGCCATGGCCCGCCGAGGCACGGCGACCGGCGCCCGGTCGAAGGCGATCTTGGGATTGGGCGCGGTGAAATGGGGCTGCGGGGGGCGTGATCGTGCGTCAGGGCCAGGATGGCCCGCGCCAAACCCAACACCCCGGCGGCGCCATCCAGGTGGCCGTAGTTCCCCTTGGCGCTTCCCACCCAGGCGAAGCCCACCTCCGGCGTGTCCGCCGCGAAGGCCGTGGTCAGTCCCTGGATTTCGATGGGATCGCCCAGCGTGGTGCCGGTGCCATGGGCCTCGACATAGGACAGGCTGGCCAGCGAGACGCCGGCATCGGCGGCGGCGGCCCGGATCACCTCGGCCTGCGCCACGGGGTTGGGCGCAGCCATCCCACTGGAGGCGCCATCCTGGTTGACGGCGGTGCCCAGGATGACGGCGTGGATAGGGTCGCGCGCGGCCAAGGCCGCCGCCAGCGGGCGCAGCAGCAAGGCCACCGCGCCCTCGCCCATGCCGGTGCCATCGGCCCCCTCGGCGAAGGACAGGGTGCGGCCGCTGGAACTGTCGATGGTCAGGCGCTGGTCCTGGCCTGGGGGCAGCAGGATGGCCTTGGCCCCGCCCACCAGGGCCCAGTCGCAATCCCCGGCCCGCAGCGCGCGCACCCCCTGGTGCAGCGCGCTCAGCGAGGCCGAGCAGGCGGTGTCGACCAGGGCGGCGGGACCGCGCCAGTTGTGCTGGAAGGACAGGCGCGTGGCGACATTGGACGGAACCGTCAGGGCGAAGGCCTGCTCCACCCGCTGCGGCTCGACGGCGCGCAGCAGGGCCGCCCGCCAGGGGCCGGGGCCGCTGGCGCCGACGAAGACGCCGACCTTGGCGTCGTCCAGGGCGTTGCCGCCGCGTCCCGCGTCCTCCAGCGCCCGCAGGGCCACATCCAGGAACAGGCGCTGTTCCGGATCAATCAGGGCGGCGTCGGCGGGCGACAGGCGATAGCGCCGGCAGTCGAAGCCCAGCACCTCCTCCAGATAGGCGGCCTCACGGAAGGTCGCGGGAACCGGCAGCCCAAGGGCGGCGTAAAGCGCGCGCACATCAGCGACACGACCGGCCGGCAGCGGCCGGAACCGGTCGACGCCCGCGGCCACGTCGGCCCAGAGGTCGGTCAGCGTCTCCGCCCCCGCCACGCGGACCGCCAGGCCCACCACGGCGATGGCGCCGGACGGGATGGCGGGAAGGGCGGCAACGGATGGGGACGCCGAAGCCGGGGGAAGCCCCGTCCCGGGCGGAACGGCGGTCGGCACAGACGGGGCGGGGGCGGCGGGGGCGCCCGTGGCCGCCGCCACCCGCCGGGCCTGGTCGGCCACCGTGGCGGCGGCGAACAGGTCGGCGATGGCGAAGACGCCCGGCCAGCGCGCTTCCAGACGCTGGTGCAGGCGGATAACCAAGAGGGAGTTGCCGCCCACGGTGAAGAAGCCGTCCCGGGGCCCGAACTCCGCCTCCGGCAACAGCGCCCGCCAGAATGCGGCGATTTCCCCCTCGATGGCCGCCAGGGCGACCGGGTCCGCGTCCGCCGGAACGGCGGTGGATGGGGCGGCACGGGATGGAACGATGGCCGGCGCCGGCATGGCCGGGGCCGCCCGCAGGGGCGTGCCGGCCAGAGCCTTGCGATCCAGCTTGCCGCTGGAGGTCAGGGGCAGGTCGGCCAGCTGGAAGAAGCGGGCGGGCACCATGGCCTCGGGCAGGCGGCCAGACAGATGGGCGACCAGATCGGCCGGACCGACCGGACGCCGCAACAGCAAATAGGCATGCAGTTCCGTCAGCCCTTCGCTGGTGGCGGGCACCACGGCGGCGCGTTCCACCGCCGCATGGGCTTCCAGGGCATGCTCGATCTCGCCCGGCTCAATGCGCTGGCCCCGCACCTTCACCTGATGATCGATGCGGCCCAGATAGTCCATGCTGCCATCGGCCCGCCACCGGCCCAGGTCCCCGGTCCGGTACAGGCGGGCGCACAGGTTGTCGCCGGCGAAGGGATCGGCGATGAAGCGCTCCGCCGTCAGGTCGGGACGGTTGCGATAGCCGCGCGCCACCTGCACGCCGCCGATGTGGATTTCCCCGGCAACGCCGATGGGCGTAGGCTGGCCCCGCCCGTCCAGCACGTAAAGCCGGGTATTGGCCACCGGCCGCCCTATGGGCACGTCGCCGCCCGTCCAGGGCGTGCAGGGGTGCCAGCTGACGTCCACCGTCGCTTCCGTCGGGCCATAGAGATTGTGCAAACCCGTGCCGTGGACACGGTGCAGCAGGCGGTCGAAACGGTCGGCCAGGCCGGGATCCAGCGCCTCGCCGCTGGCGAAGACGTACCGCAGGGTCTTTAGGTCCGAAATCCGCACCCGGCCATCCTCCACGCAGGCCAGGAACGCGGCCAGCATGGACGGGACGAAATGCACCACCGTCACGCGGTGGCGGGCGATAAAGGCGGCCAGCCCCACCGGATCGCGCTCCAGGCCCGGTGGCGGCACCGCCAGCGCGGCCCCCGTCCACGACCACCAGAACAGCTCCCATACGGACACATCGAAGGTGACCGGGGTCTTCTGCAACACCACGTCGCCGGGGCCGATAGGAAACTGCCCCTGCATCCACCACAGGCGGTTCAGCACCGCCCGATGGATGATCTCCACCCCCTTGGGCCGGCCGGTGGAACCGGAGGTGAACAGCACGTAGGCCACGCCGTCCGGACCAGTGGGATTGGACGCCCCATCATCGGGCGCTGGAACGGTCGTCGCGTCGGCCGACAGGATGTGGTCGATCTCCAGCAACCGGGCGGCGCCCGCCACCCGGTCCCGGGTGGCCGCGGTCGCCACCACCAAGGGCCTGCCCAGGTCGTCCATCATGTCGGCCAAGCGGGCCGGCGGCTGATCCGCACCCAGGGGGGCATAGGCCGCCCCGGCCCTCAGCACACCGAAGATGGCCGTCAGCAGGCCGGGCCCGCGCGGCAGGCAGAGACCGACGACATCGCCCGGCCCGACGCCTTCCCCGCGCAACCGCGCGGCCACGCGGGCGGTCGCCCGGGCGAAACCCTGATAATCCAGCGTGGGGAAATCATCCCCCACCAAGGCCGGCGCGGCGGGCGCCAACCCGACCCGGTCCAGGAAGGGGGCGATGACGACCCGGTCAACCGGCAGGTCCTGGGCGGTGTCGTTGAAGCCATGCACCACCAGCGCCCGTTCCGCCGCCGGCAGCAGGTCCAGCGCCTCCAGCGTCTGGGCGGGGTCCGCCACCACCGCGCGGGCCAAGGTTTCCAACCGGGCGGCCAAGCGCGTGATCGTGGCCGGCGCGAACAGTTCCGTGCTGTATTCGATCTCGCAAGCGATCCCCCCATCGCGGCGGCAGAAGTGGAAGGCCAGGTCGAACTTCGCCAACGGGAAGTCCACGTTCACCCCCGCCGTGCGCAGGCCAGGCAGGTTCGGCGCCGCCGATGCCGCCTCCTGCCAAACCACCAGGACGTCGAACAAGGGATTCCGGCCCAGGTCGCGGGGCGCGTCGACAGCCGCGACCAGCGCCTCGAACGGGCAATGCTGGTCGTCCATGGCCTGCAGGCAGACGTCCCGCGTCTCCGCCAAATGGTCCCGGAAAGGCCGGTTTCCCGCCACCGCCTGGCGCAGCACCAGGGTGTTGACGAAGAAGCCCACGGTGTCGGCCAGTTCCGGCCGCTCACGCGGGGCGACGAGGGTACCCAAGGCAAGGTCGGTTTGGCCGGTCAGTCGATAAAGCAGGGCCTGCACCAAGGCGGTGGCCAGGGCGAACGGGGTCGCCCTATGGGCATGGGCCAGCGCCGTCAGGCGGTCGCTCAAGGCCCGGTCGAAGGTGTGAACCAAGGTTCCGCCCTTGAAGCCGCGCACCGCCGGGCGGCGGTGATCCGTGGGCAGGTCCAGGGGCGGGGGCGGAGGCGTCAGGCGGGCCACCTGCCGCGCCAGCATCGCCCTTCCCTGCGGCCCCGCCGCCAGGGCACGCTGCCACACGGCATAATCCTGCATCTGGCACTGGGGGGCGCCCACCACCGCCCCCTCCCCGGCGGCACCAGCGCCGGCGGTGTAGAAGGCGGCCAGGTCACGTAACAGCAAGCCCATGGACCAGCCATCGCAGAACGCGTGATGCACGACCAGCAGGACGCGCCAACGCTCCGGCCCGAAGCGCACCACCCGGGCACGGGCCGGCCCTTCGTGTCCAAGGTCGAAGGGCCGTATCATTTCGGCCTCGACATAAGCCTGGGCGGCGGCCGCGTCCGCCACCTCGGTCCAGTGGGGCCGCAACCCGCCCGGTGGGGCCAAACGCTGCCGAAGGCCACCCTGCCCATCGTCCACGACCCTGAGGCGCAGGGCGTGGTGCCGGGTCTCCAGGGCGACAAAGGCCCGCTCCAGCGCCGCCAGGTCCAGCGGCCCCTCGATATCGAACACCACCGGCACGTTGTAGGCGCCGCTGCCCGGGAACAGGCGTTGCAGGACGATCAGCCGTTCCTGGCCTGGGGACAGGGGATGGTCCATCCCTTCGGGCTGGCGCGGAATCGCCGCGTCGCCGTCCAGCTCGGCCGGCGCTACCCCGGCGGGCAGCAAGGCGGCGATGGCCGTCACGGTGCGGGCGGCGAACAGCGCGCGCATGGGTAGGCGGCAGCCCGTCTCATCCGCCAGGCGCACGGCCAGCCGCATGAGCAACAGCGAATGGCCGCCCAGGCGCATGAAGTCACTGGCGCCATCAATGGCCACGCCGGGGAAGAACTCGCTGAAGACGCGGGCCACCAGGCGTTGGCGCGGGTCTTCCAGGGCGGGCGTCACGACCGGCCCCACGGTCAGCGTCGCCACATGCCGGGCCAGCGCCCGGCGATCCACCTTGCCGTTCCGGTTCATGGGCAGGGCAGGCACCAGGACGAAACGCGCCGGCATCATGTAGGAGGGCAGACGTTCCCCAAGGCGCCGACGCCAGTCCGGCTCCGCCGCCGCGTCATCCGCCACCACACAGGCGACCAACAGCCGCTCCGCCCCCTGCCCCGTCACGACCACGGCGGCGGCGCGGATGTCCGCCCCTTCCTCCAGCACCGCCTCGATGGCGCCGGTCTCGATGCGGTGGCCCCGGATCTTGACCTGGCCGTCGCGCCGTCCGCCGAACTCCAGCACGCCGTCATGCCGCCAGCGGGCGTAGTCACCGCTGCGATAGGCCCGCTCCCCGCCCGCCCAGTCCAACTGGACGAAGGACGCCTCCGTCAACTCGGGCCGGTTGGCATAGCCCAGGGCCAAGCCATCGCCGGCACACAGCAATTCGCCCCAAACGCCCACGGGCACCGGTTGCAGACGATCATCAACCAGATAGACGCGGGTGTTGGCGATCGGCCGGCCGATGGGCACAGCCCCCGCCAGGTCGGCCAGATCGGCCGGGGTGACGGCGTGGACGCTGGTGAAGGTGGTGTTCTCGGTGGGACCATAGCCGTTGATCAACCGCAGGCCGGGGCAGGCCGCAAGGACCCGGGCCATTTGCGCCGGA
Source organism: Nitrospirillum goiasense (assembly GCF_034427435.1). NCBI lineage: Bacteria > Pseudomonadati > Pseudomonadota > Alphaproteobacteria > Rhodospirillales > Azospirillaceae > Nitrospirillum > Nitrospirillum goiasense. The sequence continues at coordinate 438,009 of NZ_JAXQNP010000001.1, forward strand.
TTGGCGGCCTCGCCCCCGGTCAGGACCACGCGGGTGGTGGCGAAGGCGCCCGGCGCCTCTTCCGCCACCCGGTTGAACAATCCGGCGGTCAGCCATAGGACGCTGACGCCCGTCTGGCGCAGGGTGGCGGCCAGCGCCGCCGGATCCATCAGGTCGTCATCGCTCAGGATGCGCAGATGCGCCCCGTTCAGCAGCGTGCCCCAGATTTCCAGCGTGGCCGCGTCGAAACCCAGCGGGGCCGCCTGCGGCACCACGTCGTCCGCCGTGATCGGCGCCGCCACCGGGTCCAGCGCCAGGCGCGCCACGGCGCGATGGGGCACGACCACACCCTTGGGCAGGCCGGTGGACCCCGAGGTGAACATGACATAGGCGGGTGACCCGCCCGCCACGGCGCGCGGCGGTGCGATTTCCCGGGCCTGGGTCGGGGCGGGTGGCACCTGGTCCAGGCGGACGACGGCGACTTTATCCGTCGCTGGGCCATCCCTTTCCGGACCGCCCAAATCAGCCAGGCGCTGGGCCGCACCGTCGTCGGCCAGCACCAGCCGCGCGCCGGCATCGGCCATCAGTCGCCGCACCGCGTCCACAGGCAGCTTGGCGTCCAGCGGCAGGTAGGCGACCCCCAGCCGGGTCAGCGCCAGGGTGGCGATCACCGCCGGGACGCCCCGATCCAAGGCCAATCCCACCGCCGCGTCGTCACCCACCACGCCCGCCAGGGCGGTGGCCAGGGCGCCGACGCGCTGGTCCAGCTCGGCATAGCTGAGGGTGACACCGTCCGCACCGGTCAGGGCCGGCCGGGTGGCGTGGCGGGCGGCGGCGGCCCGCCACAGCGATCCCAGGTCGGCATCGCGCGGGTAGTCCCGGGCGGTCTGGTTGAACGTCCTCACCACGCGGTCGCGCTCCGCCGACGGCAGGATCTCCAGGTCGCCCAAGGGGGCGTGCGGCCGGGTGGCGATGTCGGCCGTCAGCACGGCCAGACGGTCGATGAAGGCCCACGCGTCGGCCTCGGCATACAGCCAGCTGTCGTATTCCACCGCCAACAGGCCACCGCCATCAGGCAGGCGGCTGAGGATGAAGGCCAGGTCGTACTTGCCGGTGTTGAGGTCCGGGGCGAACCACTCCTCCTGTCCCGGGCCCGCCTCGTCGTACACGACGACGGCGTCGAACAGGCTGTCGGCGTCCCCGCCGCCGGTCCGGGCGCGGTCGGCGATGATGCGGGTCAGCGGATAGTCCTGATGGGCGATGGCAACCGCGATGCCCTGGCGGGTGGCAACCAGATGGTCCTGGAATGGCTGGTCCATCCCCGCCGGCAGGCGGATGGGCAGGACCTCGGCATAGCAACCCACCACGCCCGCCAACTCCGGCGTCGTGCGGCAAGCGAAGGGCAGGCCCACCGCCACCTCGCGCCCATCCCCCTTCAAACGCGCCAGCAGGGTGGCCACGATGGCGGCGAACGCCGCGGTGGGGGTGGTGCGCGCCGCCTGCGCGATGGCGTCCAACATGCGGCCTTGGCGACCATCAATGCGGACCTGAACCTTGCGTCCCCGCCGGGCGGCGGCAGGGGGCCGGCGGCCGAGCGCGCCCGGCGGATCCCCCAGCGCCATCCCATCCAGGGTGGTGCGCCAATACTCCGCCAGGCGGGCGCCCTCCGGACCGGCCAGCAGGGTCCGATGGGCCTGCGCTTGGCTGATAGGGGTGAGTTCCGGCACCGGCGGCTCCCCGCCCGCCAGCAGGGTTTGCAGGTCCCGCGCGAGCAGGTCCTGGGACCAGCCATCGGTGACGATGTGGTCGGCCACGATGTACAGGCTGGCGCCCGCCGCCCCGCGCAGCAGGTGGAAACGGTAGAGCGGCCCCCGCGACAAATCGAAAGGACGGGCCAGTTCAGCCCGCAGAAAAGCGGCGGCGCGCTCCCCATCCATGCCGTCCTGGACGTCCAACGCCACCGGGCCCGGCACGGCGACCCGCTGCCATACCTGCCCTTCGCGCTCCACCAGCGTGGTGCGCAACGCCGGATGCAGGGCCGCCAGACGGGCCAGGGCGGCGCGAAGCCGGGCCTCCCCCACCCCCGCGTCCCCCAGCCCCGCGTCAAGGGGTATCAGGCAGGGCACCATCCAGTTGGCGGCATCGGGGTCATCCCGCCGGGCCAGCCACAGTCCCTCCTGCGCGGGCGACGCCAGCGCCTCCTCGGCAATGGCGTGCGGCGCCTCGGGCGGGGAAGGCGCGGCCACTGTCCGGCCGTCCAGCACCGCCGCCATGGCGGACAGCCGGGTATTGGCCAGGGCGTCGGCCAGGCTCAGTCGGCCCAGGCCCATCTCCGCCACGCGGTGGACCATGCGCATCAACAGCAGGCTGTGCCCGCCCAGCAGGAAGAAGTCGTCGTCCCGGCCGATGTGGGCGGCCTGCAGGAACTCCGCCCAGACCGCCGCCAGGCGCCGCTCCGTCCCGGTGGCGAAATCGGCCACCGCCCCAGCCGGGAGCGCGGGACCGGGCGGCGACATCCGATCCGGGCCAGCCGCCGCCCCGGGGGCGAAATCCAGCGGCTGGTTCCAGATGGCGGGCACGTCCGCCAGCGTCGCCAGGAACTGATCCCGCCATCCGGCGACGGTCGCCCGGTCCAACAGCGCGGTGGCGTGGATCAGCGAGCCCTCAAGGCCACCGTCGGCGGTGGGCAGCAGGTTCAGCATCAGCTCGTACCGCGCCGCGACGTTGCCGTCAGGCAGGACGGAAACCTCCAGCCCGGCCAGCGCCGGAGCCATCACCGGGGCCGGCTGCAGGGCGAAAACGGTCTGCACCAGGGGCGTGGTGGCGGCCGACCGGGGCGGGGCCAACGCCTCCACCAAGGCCTCGAACGGCACCGACTGGGCGTCCAGTCCGGCCAGGACCGCCTGGCGCACCCGCCCCACCAGCGTGGCGAAATCGGCCGCCCCCTCCAGGTCGATGGGAAAAACGACGGTGTTGGACAGATAGCCGATGAGCGCTTCCGCCGCCGCGCTGTCGCGACCGGCCACGGGCGCCCCCACCAGCAGACGGCGCTGCCCCGTCAGCCGCGCCAGCGTCAGGGCCCAGGCGGCCAGCAGGACCATGTAGGAGGTGGCTGACACCTGGCGTCCGGCCAGGTCCAGCGCCGCCAGCACCGGTGCGGACACACGCACCGGCAGGGCGTTCCCCTGACCATCGGCGACGGCGCCGCGGGGGCGGTCGGTGGGCAGGGACAGCACCGTCGGGAAGCCCTGGCACGCCTGGGCCAGACGGTCGACGGCCGCCTGGGCGGCGGCGGTGCCCAGGCGCTCACGCTCCGCCCGCGCCAAGGTCGGGATGTCGACGGTGATGTCCGGCAGCGACGGCGGCCGCCCCTGTCGCCGAGCGGTGTAAAGTTCGGCCAGTTCCGCCAGGAAGACGCCATTGGACCAGCCATCCCAGGCGGCATGGTGGGCGGCGACGGATAGGACATGGTGATCCTCCGCCATCCGCAGCAGCGTGAAACGCGCCGGCGCCTCGGTCGCCAGGTCGAAGGGGCGATGAGCCAACGCCGCCAGGCGATCCGCCAGGTCACCGGCCGCGATCGGCACCACCTCCAGAGCCGGCGCCTGGGCGGACGGCACCTGCGTCGCGCCGGACGGACCGTCCCGGAACAGGGTGCGCAGGGGGACATGCCGGGCCACGATGGCGTCGACGGCGGCGGTCAAGGCGGCCAGATCCAGCGGCCCGCGCAGATCCAACGCCAGATGCTCGGTGTAGGCCCCGGCCCCCGCCTCCAGCCGGTTCAGGAACCACATGCGCTCCTGTCCGGACGACAAGGGCGCAGGACCCGCCAAATGGCCCATCAACGCCGATCGGGCCGACCGCACCCGCTCCTTCAAGGCGTCGCTGAACACTCCGGCCGGCGCGTCGTAACGCAGGCGTCCGCCCTCCACCCGCAAATGGATGTCCAGCGCGGCCAGTTCAGCCAACAGGGCGGTCGCGTCCGTCACAGAAACCCCTCCTCCCGAAGGCCGACCGGGCGGACCGCCTCCAACAACCGAGCCAAACCGGCCACCGTGGCGCCGCGGAACACCGCCTCCGTCGACACCTCACACCCCAGGCGCTCCCGCAGGCGGGCGGCCACGCGCACGGCGATCAGCGAATCCCCACCCAGCGCCAGGAAATCGTCGTCCGGTCCGATGGCGGCCATGCCCAGGACGTCCCGCCACACGGCCGCGACGACGTCTTCGACGGCGCCGCCCGCCGCCGGGGCCGGGTGCGGGCTGGCGACCGGATAGGCGGCCGATGCCGTCAACGGGCCCCGCGACAGGGCGCCCGCGGCCGCGCCGGGGATCGGGGCCGATGTGGCGCCATCGGCCGCCGGCTCGATCCACAGTCGCTGAACGTCGAAGGGATAAAGGGGCAGGCGCGCGCGCGGTCCGGCTGGCGTCCGCGCCACGGGTGCGCCCGCCGTCCACAGCCGCCCGACGGCCGCCAGCAGGGAGGCCCGGCCATCCTCGGCCCCGGCCTGGCTGGCCTCGGGCTGCGTGGCGATGATACGCGGGGCGGCGACGCCGCCGGCGCGGGCCATGCGGCCCAAGCCGACGCCGGGCCCCACCTCCACCAACAGGCGCCGGGGCGCCTCCGCCAAGCGGGCGATGCCGGCCGCGAAACGCACCGTGCCGCGCAGATGCCGCACCCAATAGGCCGGATCGATGGCGTCGGCGGGCGCCAGCCAATCGCCGCTGAGGTTGGAGATGATGGGGATGCGGGGCGGCGCCAGCGCCAGGCGCGCCACCGCGTCGGCGAAATCGGGCAGCACCGGATCCATCAAGGCGGAATGGAAGGCGTGGGAAACGGTCAGGCGCCGCGCCGTCTTGCCCAGCGCCGCGACCCGATCGGCCAGGGTGGCCATTTGGGCCTCTGTTCCCGCCGCCACGCACTGGTTGGGGCTGTTCACCGCCGCCAGGTCGGCACCGACCTCGGCCACCAGGGGCGCCGCCACCGCCTCCGGCAGGGAGACGGCCAGCATGGCGCCCCGCGCCGCGGCGCCCATCAGGCGGCCCCGCGCGACCACGAGGCGCAGGGCGTCCGCGAAGGGCATGACGCCGGCCAGGCAGGCCGCCACATACTCACCCACGCTGTGACCCATCAACGCCCCCGGTCGCACCCCCTCCGCCATCAAGGCCTGGGCGATGGCGTATTCGGTGACGAACAGGGCCGGCTGGGTCATCGCCGTCTCCGCCAGGGCGCGGGCGGCGTCCGCGTCGCCGGGGTCGGCCATCAACAGATCCGCCAGGGCCGCCACTGGCGTGCCGCGCAGGATGGAGTCCGCTTCCGCCAAGACGGCGCCGGCGGCGGGCGAGGAGCGATAGAGGTCGCGCCCCATGCCCGGGTGCTGCGCGCCCTGGCCCGGAAACAGGAAGGCGACCTCCGCCCCAGTGGCCGCTGGCGCCACGCCGGCGTCGGACGCGGGATCAACGACCCGCAAGGCCGCCGCCGCCTCGGCGGGGGACGCGGCCACGACGGCACGACGCAGCCGCAGCGGCCGGCGCCGCGCCAGGGTGGCCGCTACCGACGGCAGGGGGGGCGCGTCCGGCTGGTCCAGTTGGTCGGCCACGGCCGCCGCCAGGCGGGCCAAGGCCCCGGGGGTGGCCGCAGACAGCGTCAACAGGTGCGGCGTATCGGTCCGGGGGATATCGAGCGGAGCGGCATCAGGCGGAGCCGCCACCACCAGGTGGATGTTGGTCCCCCCCATGCCGAAGCAACTGACGCCGGCCAGGCGCTCCCCCGCCACCGGCCATGACTCCGCCTTGGCGTTCACGCGGAACGGCCCCTCGGCGAAGGGGATGCGGGGATTGGCGGTGCTGAAATGGGCGGTGGGCGGCACGACGCCGTGGCGCACGGCCAGCAGCGCCTTGACCAGGCCGGCCATGCCGGCGGCGGCATCCAGGTGCCCGACATTGCCCTTGACCGACCCCAGCGGGATAGCGCCGGCCGGCACCCCGGCGTAGGCCAGGTTCAAAGCCGCCACCTCGATCGGGTCACCCAGGGCCGTGGCCGTCCCGTGTCCCTCGACAAAACCCACCTGGGTCGGCTCGACCCCCGCGTCGGCCAGGGCGGCGCGGATGGCGGCCGCCTGCCCCTGGACCGAGGGGGCGGCGAACGCGGCCTTCGCCGCGCCATCGTTGGCGACGCCCACCCCCCGGATGACGCCATGGATCAGGTCGCCATCGGCCAGGGCGTCCCCCAGGCGCTTCAGCACCAGCACGGCTCCACCCGCCCCGCCCACGGTGCCATCGGCGGCGGCGTCGAACGGCCTGCAGCATCCCGTGGCCGAGGCGATGCCGCCTTCGGCATGGATGTAGCCCCAGGGTGAGAACATGCCCAGCGACGCCGCCCCGGCCAGCGCCACCCGGCAGCGACCCAGGCGCAGGGCGTCCACCGCCGCCGCCGTCACCGACAGGGCGGTGGAACAGGCGCTGTTCACCGTCGCGGCGGGACCCGTCAGGTCCAGCTTGTAGGCCAGGCGGGTGGCGGCGAAGTCCTTGTCGGCCCCCACCACCACGGAATACCGGTCGGCGCCCCCGGCGAACCCGGCGCGCCCCCGCAAGTTGTCCAGCAGATAGGCGTTGAAGCCCACGCCGGCATAGACGCCAACGGGGCCATCGCGGGCGGGATCGCACCCCGCCTCCTCCAGCGCGTGCCAGGCCAGGCCCAGCAACAGCCGCTGCTGCGGGTCGATCTCCGCCGCCTCACCCGGGCCATAGCCGAACGGCACCGGATCGAACAGATCCAGGCCGTCGACGGCGGCGTTGGCCGCCACCAGGTCGGGATGGTCGGCCAATACCGCCGGCGCCCCCGCAGCCTGCAGGTCGGCGCGGTTGAAATGGCGCACGGCGTCGCGGCCGGCCAGCAGGTTGTCCCAGAAGGTGACGGCATCGTCCGCCCCGGGAAAGCGGAACGCCCACCCCACGACGGCGATGGCCTGACCGGCGCCGGAGGGGTCGCCACCCCGTGGGCGCGGGCCAGACCAGACGCTGTCGGCATCCGGGGAGGGCGCGTCGCCCGACAGGTGGCGCGCCAGGGCCATGACGCTGGGGAAGCGGAACAGGTCCACCGGCGTCAGGAGCCGACCCGTGGCGGCCTCGATGCCGGCCAGGGCCGGGGGCACCAACAGGGAATGGGCCCCCATCTCGAACAGGTTGGCCGCCGGATCCACCGGCCGGCCCAGCAGGCCGGCCCAAACCCCGGCGATGGCGTCCTGCAGGTGGGCGGCGCTGGGCATCGGACTGGAGGACGCGGGGGAGGACGCCGGGTCCGCGTCCGGTGGTGGCAGGGCGCGCCGGTCCACCTTGCCGGAGGTGGTCAGCGGCAGGGTGGCCACGGGGATGATGCGCAAGGGCACGGCCGCCGCCGGCAACTGGTGGGCCAGAACGATGCGCGCGGCCACGGGATCGACCACGCCGGCCACATAAGCCACCAACGCCATGCCCCCTGGGGCGTCGGCCCAAGGCACCACGGCCGCGGCGGTGACCCCGTCCAGCGCCCGCACGGCGGCCTCGACCTCACCCAGCTCGATACGCTGTCCCCGGATCTTCACCTGATCGTCCTGGCGCCCGCCGAACAGCAGGGTGCCATCCGCCGTCCAACGGGCCCGATCCCCCGTCCGGTACAGCCGGTCACCCGGCGCGCCGTGGGGATCGGCGATGAAAGACTGGGCGGTTGCGGCATCCAGGCCCCAATAGCCTTCAGCCAGGCCGGCGCCGCCGATGCACAACTCCCCCTCCACCCCCACCGCCACGCGGGCCAGCACCTGATCCAGGATGCGGACGCGGCAACCGGGCAAGGGGCGGCCGATAGGGATTTCCGCCTCGTCACCCGCGACGCGGTGGCCGGTGGCGTCCACCGTGGCCTCTGTCGGCCCGTACATGTTGTAAACCGGCACCGGCCCCAGCAGCGCGCGGATGCGCTCCACATGCCGGGGCAGCAAGCGCTCGCCGCCCAACACCACACGACGTAGCGTGGGTGGCGGCGACAGGGGTGGCCGCGCCAACAGCGCATCCAACTGGGAGGGCACGAGGTTCAAATGGGTGACGCCCCGCTCCGCCACCTGCGTCCAGAAAGCCCCCGGATCCAGTAGGGTGGCGCGATCCGGCAGCCACAGCGTGCCGCCGGTGGTCAACGCGAAGAACAGCTGCTGCAGGAACGGATCGAAGCCGATACTGGAAGCGCCGCACACCACCTCGTCCCCATCCAGCCCGAACCAGGCGGCCATGGAGCGGACACGCCGGCTGAGCGTGCCGTGGGCCAGGGCCACGGGCTTGGGCCGGCCGGTGGACCCGGAGGTGTGGTACAGGCAGGCGGTCGCCGCCGGATCAAGGGCACGGGTGGGCGAGGCCGGCACGTCCCCCCCGGCAGGGATCGGCGGCCCCTGGTCCAGCCGCACCAGGTCGGCAGCGGTGGCCAGGGCGGCCGGCGCGCTCGCATCCGTCAGCACCAGGCGGCACGCCACGCCACTGGCCAGAAGCGCCAGCCGATCCGCCGGCAGCGCCGGATCCAGCGGCACCAGCACGCCGCCCGCGCGCATCACCGCCAGGAAGCCGACCACCACCGCCGGGCTGGCGGCGGCGCATAGCCCAACGGGCCGACCCGCCACCCCCAGGCTGCCCAAATGCGCGGCCCAGGCCGCCACCTGCTGCTCCAGGACCCCGTAGCTGAGGGAGGTGGGGCCGACCATGACGGCCGGCACCTCGGGGTGGCGGGCGGCCACGGCAGCCACCAGTGCTGGCAAGGCGGTCGCCCCCAGGTCAGGCGGCAACGTCCCCCATCCTCCCAATCGGGAGGGGGGTGGGAACCCGCCGCTGACCCCTTACCCTTGGACGCCACCACAACCCCCCAATAGACACGCATCGTGTCCCGTCAGCCGTCCCTCACCACGCACAGCCTCGTTGACAACGCAGCGTAAAGCACATCCGGGAGACACGATGGAAGTGCAAATTTTGTTACGAGTGTTATTCAGGGTTGCAGTTGTGAGCGTTTGGTGCAAGATCAAATCGCGGATAACGGTCACCAACGTCCGCGTGGAAACGCCCAATCCCCTGATACAGAGCGGCGGCGCCCAAGGCTCAGCCAGCCCGCTCGAGTTGCATGGTATATCACCGCACTATTATGGATTGAAGCATCTGGATCCCACTGCCACTAGGCCGTGCCTCCAAGGGATAACACCGCCCAGGGGATGCCGCCGCCCGGGAATCCGCCGCGAACAAGGGAGTTGCCAGTATGTACGCGGACGATATCGCAGCGCCGCCAGCCCCGTCGGCCGCCGCCCATCCGCAGGGCGTGCGCCTGTCCAGCGCGCAGCAACAGGCCTGGTTCCTGGAACGGCTGGTGCCCGATACCGTGGCCTACAACTTCCAGGCGCGATTCTCCATCACCGGGCCGCTGGACACGGCAGCGCTGACCGGGGCCCTCGCCGATCTGATCATCCGCCATGAAATCCTGCGCACCGTCTTCCTGGAGGGTGAGGACGCGCCCTATCAGGTGGTACAGGCGCCCTGGCTGCCGGAACTTCCCGTGGTGGATCTGGCGGGCGTGCCGGGCGGCATGCGCGACAGCTACGCGGAATTGCTGATCGAGACGGAAATCCGCAAGCGGATCGATGTGGGCCGGCTGCCCCTGGTGCGCTGGCTCCTGGTCCGCCAGGCGCCCGACCGTCACCTGCTGCTGCATATCGAGCATCATCTGGTCCATGACGGCTGGTCCTACCGGCTGTTCATGCGGGAGCTGGCGGCGCTGTACAGCGCACGGGTACGCGCCGGCGGGACGGACACCGCGCCCGGCGGCGATCTGGACGCCACCTTGGGCGAGGTCACCCAATTCGCCGATTACTGCCGGTGGGAGGGGGCGTGGTTGGAATCGGCGGAGGGACAAGGCCAGCGGGCCTTCTGGCGTGACCGCCTGGCGGGCTGGCCGGCCTACGGCCACAGCCTGGTGGCCGGCGTGGCCGAGCGGCGCCAGGCCCTGACCTTCTCTGGCGCGTCGCAATCCTTCCCCATTCCCGGCGCCACCTTGGGGGCCCTGGCGGACCTGGCCACCGCCACCCGGACCACCCTGTTCGAACTGATGCTGACCATCTTCGGCGCCCTGGTGCGGGAGCGGCGGGGCCTGGACCGGGTCATCATCGGCACCGCCATCGCCAACCGCGACCAGCCGGAAACGCAGACGGTGATTGGCATGCTGGTCAACATGCTGCCCCTGCGCCTGCACGGCGGCGGCAGCCTTGACGACCTGTTGGCCGCCACCCGGGAGGAAGTGCGCGGCGCCTTCCTCAATGGCCGCATCCCCGTCTCCACCATGGTGGAAGACCTGCAGCCGGCACGGGCGGCCAATGCCCTGCCCTACATCCAGACCAGTTTCAGCTTCCACAACTCCATGACGCGCGATCTGGACTTCCACGGGCTGACCGTGGAGGTGACCGAGGGCGTGTCCAACGGATCCGCCAAATTCGACCTCAACGTCATCGTCGTCTTCGATGACGAGGCCAATCCCCGACGGGGCGGCCGCGTCCTGGCCGAATACGCCCATGACCTGGCGCCCGCCGCCGACATCCAGGCGTTCTTCGAGGATTTCCTGGCGACGGCGGCGCGCTGGGCCGCCGCCCCGCATCTCGATCTGGCCGGGCTGCGCGCCGGTGCTTCCTCCGCGGCCAGTGGACGGGACGTCGACCTGGCCTATTGGCGCCGGGCGCTGGCCGACCTGGGGGATGCCAGGCTGGCCGGACCGGCGTACCGCACAGCCCGCGCCAGTGGGCACCGGGCCCGGCTCAGTCAGTCCCTGCCCCTGACGCCGCATGCGCCGGACCTGCTGGCGGCCTACGCCCTGGTCCTGGCCCGCCACACCGGCAGCGACGACGTGCTGTTCGGTTACCGGCCCGAGGGTCGGGCGGAACCCTTGCCCCTGCGGTTGCGGGTGGACGAGGAGCAGTCCTGGACCGCGTTGAAGGCCCAAGCCGCCTCAACCGCGGCGTCGGCGTTGGCGCATGGCGACCTGCCCCTGGCCACCCTGGCCGACGCGGTGGCGGATGGGCGCGACAGCGGCCTGTTCCAGACCGCGCTGGTCATGGGCGCCGGTGGCCCCCCGTCGACCGCGCTGGAACTGCGCGTGGCGGGGGACCACCTGATCCTGGACTATGACGACGGCCTGTTGACGGAAGCACAGGTGGCCCGCCTGGGCGCCAGCCTGGCGCGGGTGCTGGCCGCCGCCGCCGCCCAGCCGGAGGCACCCCTTGCCGACGTCCCCAGCATGGATCCGGCGGAACGGGACCGGGTCCTGGCCTGGTCCACCGGCGCCACGCCGGCCTTTCCCAACCGGACGGTCCACGGCCAGTTCGAATACTGGGCCGCGCGGCAGCCCGACGCCGTGGCCTTGCGCCACGGTGGCGTCCGGGAGCCCGCGACCGTCAGCTACGGCGCCCTGGACCAGGCGGCGGCGCGGATCGCGGCCGGCCTGCGGTCGCGGGGGGTGGCGCCGGGCGACACCGTGGGCATCGCCGCCAGCCGGGGCCCAGCGCTGATCGCCGCCTTGCTGGGGATTCTGAAGGCCGGTGCCGCCTATGTGCCGTTCGAGACCGAGTTCCCGGCGGAGCGCCAGCGCCTGATCCTGGTGGAAAGCCGGGCCCGCCTGGTCCTGACCGACGCGCCCGATGCCATCACCGCCGGGCTGGACCTCCCGGTGGTGGTTATCGACCCGTTGCTGGCGGAAGCGCCGCCCGCCCGGACGGACGGCGCGGTGGACACCGCCCCCTCCCCCATGCGGGGCGCCGCAGATCGCGCCTACATCATGTTCACATCGGGCTCCACAGGGACGCCCAAGGGGGTCCACAGCACCCATGAGGCCGTCGTCAGCCTGGTGTGCGACACCGACTATCTTACCGTCGCGCCCAGTGACCGCCTGATGGCGTTCGCGCCGCTGTCCTTCGACGCGTCGACCTTCGAAATGTGGGCCGCGCTGTTGAACGGCGCGTCCCTCCTGCTGCCGCCGGTACGGACCGGCCTGGACGAACTGGCGGAATTGGTGGCGGCGGAGAAGGTCAGCATCCTGTGGATGACCACCGCCTTGTTCAAGGAACTGGTGGAGGCCCATCCCGCCATCGTCGCGGCCACGCGCTGGGCCATGACGGGCGGTGACATCGTGCCAACGGACAGCGTACGGGCCCTGTTCGCGGCACCGGGCGCCTGCCGCCTGATGGTGGCCTATGGTCCCACCGAGGCCACGACCTTCACCACCTGTCACGAAATCACGCGGGACGCGCCCCTGGGCGACCGCGTGTCCATCGGCCGCCCCATCGCCCACACCAACGTCTACCTGCTGGACCGCCGGGGCCGGTTGGTGCCGCCGGGCGTGCCGGGGGAGATCGCCATCGGTGGCCGCAGGGTTTCCGGCGCGTACATCGACCGGCCAACCCTGACGGCGGAACGCTTCATCCCCAACCCGTTCATTCCCGGCGACACCCTGTTCCGCAGCGGCGACGTCGGCGTCTGGGCCGAGAACGGCACCCTGGATTTCCAGGGCCGCACCGACGACCAGGTGAAAATCCGGGGCTTCCGGGTAGAGCCTGGCGAGGTGGAGGCGGTGCTGCGGCGGCTGGATGGCGTGCGGGACGCCACGGTCATCGCCCATCGCACCCCGCGCGACAAGCGCCTGGTGGGCTTCGTCGTGCCCCAGGCCGGCGCGAACCTGACGGAGGCGTCCCTGCGCGCCGCCCTGCGCACCACCCTGCCGGATTACATGGTGCCGGCACGGTTCCTGTTCGTGGAGGCGCTGCCGCTGCAAACCACGGGCAAGCTGGACAAGCGCCGCCTGAACCGGCTGGCGGACGAGGTGACACCGGACGGCGGCACGCCCGAGACCGCGCCATCCAGCCTGGAACCGATGGTGGCCCGGGTATGGCGGGAAATACTGGGCCTGGCGGCGGTGGCGCCGGAGGACGACTTCTTCGCCCTGGGGGGGCATTCACTGGCCGCCATGCGCATCATGTCGCGCCTGTCGCGGGAGGTGGGACGCCGCCTGCCCCTGAGCCTGCTGTTCGAGGGGCCGACGGTACGGGCCCTGGCCACCGCCATCGACGCCCGCCGGCCCGCATGATCCCGGCCCCGCGCCGCTCCACGGGGATGGCCTGCCATGGATGACGCCTTGGCCCGCGATCTGGCCCCCCGGCTGCCACCGCCCTCGGCCGCCCAGCGGCGGTTGTGGTTCGTCAGCCAGTTCGAGGACCAGGGCCGGACCTACAACGTGCCGGTTGCCCTGCATCTGCGGGGGCGGCTGGATGTCGCCGCGCTGGAGCGGGCGCTGGCCCTCATGATCCAGCGCCACGACGCCTTGCGTTTCCGCTTCCCCGCCGTGGATGGCGAACCGGTCATCGACCTGGTGGAGGAGCCCTTCGCCCTGGCCCGCGCGACGGTAGCCGACGAGGCGGCGTTCGACAGGTTGGCGGCCGCGGAGGCTGCCCGGCCTTTCAACCTGGAGCACGGGCCGCTGTTCCGCGCCACGCTGGTGACCCGCGGACCGGAGGCGCACGTCCTGCTGCTCAACTGCCACCACATCATCATCGATGACTGGTCGGTGGCGGTGTTGCTGCGCGATCTGGGGCGGGCCTACGATGCCCTGGTCGCGGGGCTTGCCCCGGCCCTGCCGCCCATCCAGTTCCGTTTCGCCGACCATCTGGCGCGGGAGGCCGCGGAAGGCATTCCCTTCCTGGAGGAACAATACGACCACTGGGCCCACCGGCTGGCCGATGCCCCGGCCCTGATCCCCCTGCCCACCGACCACCCCCGCCCCCGGATCCAAAGCTTCGTCGGCGACCGCGTGTCCTTCACCGTGCCGACAACGGCCGCCGCCGCCCTGCGGGCCCTGGGCCGCCAATTGGGCGCCACCTTGTTCATGACCGGCCTGGCCGCCTTCGCCCTGGTGCTGGCGCGCTACACCCGGCAGGCCGACCTGGTGGTGGGCGCGCCCATGGCCCGGCGGACCACGCCGGAGGCCGAGGGCCTGGTCGGCTTCTTCGTCAATGTCGTGCCCCTGCGCCTGGACCTGGGCGGCGCCCCCACCTTCGCGGAGATGGTGCGGCGGGTGCGGGCGGAGCTGCTCGACGCCCTGGACAACGCCGACGTGCCGTTCGACGGCCTGGTGGAGCGGTTGCGGCCCCGCCGCGATCCCGGCCACACCCCCCTGTTCCAGGTGATGTTCGACGCGCTGGCCGACAGTTTCGGCACCTTGACCATGAGCGGGCTGGAGGTGGAGGCCAGCCCCCTGAACTCCGGCACCTCCAAATACGACCTGACGCTGAGCCTGAAGGACACGGGCGGCCACATCCTGGGGGCGGTGGAATACAGCACCGACCTGTTCACCACCGCCACCGCCGAGCAGCTGGTCCGCCACTACACCACCCTGCTGGCCGCCGCCGTGGCGGCGCCGGAAACGCCCATCGCCCAGTTGCCCCTGATGCCGGCGGACGAGGTGGCGACGCTGCTGGCCCTGGCCCAGCCGGCGGATCCGATGGCGCCACCGCCCTGGCCCCCCTTCCCCCACCTGTTCCAGGCCGCCGCCGCCCGCCGAGCGACGGCCGTGGCCATCGTTCACGGCGACCGCCAAATCCGCTATGGCGAGCTGGCGACACGGGTGGAGGCCCTGGCGGCACGGCTGACCACGGCCGGGGCCGTTCCCGGCCGGCCGGTGGCGGTGATGCTGGATTATGGTCCTGACGTGGTGGTGGCGCTGCTAGCGATCCACCGGGCGGGCGCCGCCTTCCTTCCGGTGTCGCCGGACGATGCCCGGGCGCCCGACGTGCTGGCCGACGCCACCCCCACCGTCATCCTCACCACGGCCACCCGCCGGCCATCCAGCCCAGCCGCGCCCGTGCTGCTGATCGAGGATGGGACTGATTGGGCGGGGGCGCCCCAGATAGTGAATTGGGGGGCAGGGGACCTGGCGTACGTGCTGTACACCTCGGGGTCGACCGGGCGGCCCAAGGGCGTACGGGTGACGCATGGCGCCCTGGCCGCAGCCTGCCAGGCCTGGGCCCAGGTCTATGATCTGGCCGACCCCGACTTGGCCACCTTGCAGATGGCCAACGTCACGTTCGACGTGTTCATCGGCGATGTCGCCCGCACCTTGGGATCCGGCGGGCGGCTGGTGATGGTGCCCCGAGACACCCTGCTGGACCCGCCCAGCCTGCATCGCCTGATGCTGGCGGAAAAGGTGCGCTTCGCCGAATTCGTGCCCGTGGTGTTGCGCGAGTTGCTGTCCTACCTGGAGGCGGCGGGACAGCGCCTGGACGGCCTGAAGACCCTGGTTTGCGGGTCGGACATCTGGTTCGTGCACGAATATCGCCGGGCCCAGGCCCTGTGCGCGGCGGACGCCCGCGTCTACGGCTCCTACGGCGTGACCGAGGCCACGATCGACAGCGCCCTGATCGCGCTGGAGGCCCTGGAAAACGGGGACGGGGACGGGGACGAGCGCGCGATGCCGATCGGCCGGCCCATTCCCAGCGCCCAACTGCACGTGCTGGACCCCGACCTGTGCCTGGTGCCCCTGGGCGTTCCGGGGGAATTGGTCATCGGCGGACCGGCCGTGGCCGACGGCTATCTGAACCGGCCCGACCTGACCGCCAGCCGCTTCCTGACTGGCGGCTTCGACGGCCAGGGCCGGCTGGTGGCGGGGCTTGGCCCCGGGCGCTATTACCGGACAGGCGACCTTTGCCGGCAGTCGGCCGATGGCGTGATCGAATTCCTGGGGCGGTTGGACAACCAGGTGAAGATCCGGGGGTTCCGGATCGAGCCGGGCGAGGTCGAGTCCGTGCTGTCGGAACATCCGGGCGTGCGCGAATGCGCGGTCCTGGCCCACCCCACGCCTGGGGGCGAGGCGGAACTGGCGGCGTATGTCCGGGGGGAGGCGCCGTTGGATGCGGTGCGCGCCTACCTGCGCCAGCGCCTGCCGGCACACATGGTGCCCAGCCACCTGATGGCCATGGACGTGTTTCCGCTGACCAGCAGCGGCAAGATCAATCGCAAGGCCTTGCCTCTCCCGACGCCGATCAGCGGCAGCGGCGTCCAGGTGGCGCCCCGTGACGAGACGGAGCGTCAGGTGGCGGCCCTGTGGGTGGAGCTGCTGCGGGTGCCCGCGGTGGGCGTACACGATGATTTCTTCGCCCTGGGCGGCCATTCCCTGCTGGGCGCCCGCCTGATGTCCCGCCTGCGCGATCATTTCGGGGTGGCGCTGCCGCTGTCGGACTTGTTCGCCGGGCCGACCGTGGCCGACCTGGCCCAGCGGGTGGCCGCCGCCACGCGGGAACCGGGTCCATCGGGACGGATGGACGCCGCCACCCTGCCCCCGGCGCCGGCGGATGAGCGGCGGCGCCTGTCGCATGCCCAGCGCCGGCTATGGCTGATCCAGCGGCTGGGCGGCATGACCGCCGCCTACAACATCCCGGACGCCCAGCGCCTGCGCGGGCCCCTGGACACGAGCGCCTTGGTCCTGGCCCTGGCGGACGTGGCAGCGCGGCATGAGACCCTGCGCAGCCGCTTCAGTGCGACGGTGGAGAGCATCACCACCGCCGATGGCCATCGGGTGGAGGAACCCACGGTGGCGATCGTCCCGCCCGGCCCCGTGGACCTGGTCCAGCGCCCAGCCACGGAGGATACGCTGCCAGCCTTGCTGGCGGAGCAGGCGTCCCTGGTGTTCGACCTGGCACAGGAGGCGCCCCTGCGCGCCCTGCTGCTGACCGTGGCGGCCGATGACCACGTGCTGTGCGTGACCACGCACCACATCGCATCGGATGGCTGGTCGTCCGGCTTGTTCTGGCGGGAGCTGGCCGCCTGCTACGAGGCCCGCCGCCACCGCCGGACCCCAGCCTTGCCGCCCCTGCCAGCCCAGTACGCCGACTACGCCGCCTGGCAGCGCAGCCGCCTGGTGGAAATGGAACACGCCCACCTGGCCTATTGGCGCCGCCAGTTGGCCGATCCACCAGCCCCCCTGGCCTTGCCCGTCCGGCCCGGCGCGCCCACCCCCGCATCGGACGCCGGCGCCACGCTGGACTTCACCCTGCCGCCGGCCCTGGCCCAAGGCCTGCGCCAACGGGCCCTGGCTTGGCGCTGCACCCCGTTCATGGCGCTGTACGCCGCCTTCGTGCTGGTGCTGTGGCGCTATACCGGCCAGGACGACATCATGGTGGGCTGCCCGGTGGCCGGCCGGCGCCACCGCGACGCCGAGCCCCTGATCGGCTTCTTCGTCAACATGTTGCCCCTGCGCCTGACCATCGGGGAGGACGACACCGTCGCCAGCCTGGCCGCGCGGGCGCGGCAAACCTGCCTGGATGGCTTCGATCACCAGGACGTGCCCTTCGACCTGCTGGTGGAGCGGCTGAACCCGGAGCGTCGGCCGGGGCAACACCCTTATTTCCAGGTGGGCCTGGTCTGGCAGGATGGGGTGGAGGCGCCCGCCGCCTTGGGCGACCTGGCGATGACGCCCGTGCCCGTGGCCCTGGCCCACGCCAAGCTGGATCTGGTGCTGGCGCTGGGGGGACCGGAAGCGCGCACCGCCAGCCTGGCCTATCGCACGGACCTGTTCGACGACGCCACCATCGCCCGCCTGCGCGATCACCTGCTGGTCCTGCTGGCCGGCCTGGTGGAGGGGGATGACTCCCGTCGGGTGGTCGATCTGCCGCTGCTGACAGCGGCGGAACGCCGGCAGGCCCTGGTCGATTGGAACGACACCGCCACCCCCTGGCCTCACCCGGCGCCGACCCTGGACGGGGTCATCGCCACCCAGGCCCGGCGCACGCCGGACGCCGTCGCCCTGGAGCAAGGTGGCCGCCGCTGGAGCTATCGGGCCCTGGACCGCTTGGCCGGACGACTGGCCATGGCCTTGCGCGCGCGGGGGGTGGGACGCGGCGACACCGTCGGCCTGTACATCGGACGCCACCCCCATCTGGTCGCGGGCATGCTGGGCATCCTGAAAGCCGGCGCCGCCTATGTGCCCCTGGACCCGGAGGCGCCGGCGGACGGTTGGAGCCGCCATGTCGTGGCCGACGCGGGCTTGTCGGCGGTGGTCACCCGCGCCGACCTGGCGACGGCGGCGGCGGCGCTGTGCCTGCCGCTGGTGGTTGTGGACGACCTGGTGGATGACACGTCGGCGGATCCGGACACAGCCCCGGCCGGCGAGCACCAGACCCGCGAACACCAGCCGGGCGACCGCGCCTACATCCTCTACACCTCCGGCTCCACCGGCCGGCCGAAGGGCGTGGCCGTCAGCCACGGCGCCATCCGCAACACGGTCCTGGCCTTTGTCCGGCATATGGCCTTGGCCCCGGGCGCCCGGCTGCTGCAGTTCTTCTCCCCCGTCTTCGACGGTGTCGGGTGTGAAGTCTTTCCCACCCTGGCCGGGGGCGGCACCGTAGTCTTCGCCGACCGCGCCGACCTGCTGCCGGGCCCGCCCCTGGCGCGGACCTTGGCGCGAAACCGCATCAGCCATCTGCTGATCACGCCGTCCGCCCTGCGGCTGGTGCCGGAGGATGACCTGCCGGACCTGCAGGTCATCATGGTGGCGGGGGAGGCTTGCCCGCCGGCCCTGGCCCAGCGCTGGGCCACCGGCCGCCGCTTCCTCAACGGCTACGGCCCAACGGAAACGGCGGTCTGCGCCTCCGTCACCGACTATTGGGCGGAGCGGGGGCGCCTGGTATTGCGCCCGTTGGAAAACGCCACGCTGGACGTGTTGGACGCAACCGGCAACCTGATGCCGGTGGGCCTGGCGGGTGAACTGTGCGTGGGCGGGGCCGGCCTGGCCGATGGCTACCTGAACCTGCCCGACCGCACCGCGGCCGCTTTCGTGGCCGACCGCAACCGACCGGGCGGTCGCCTGTACCGCACGGGCGACCGCGTCCGCCGTCGGCCCGATGGCAGCATCGAATTCCTGGGCCGCGCCGACCGGCAAGTGAAGGTGCGGGGCTTCCGCATCGAGCTGGATGAAGTGGCGGTCGCCTTGGCCCGCCTGCCGGGGGTGCGTGAGGCCGCGGCCCTGGCCCCCACCGATCATGAGGGCCAGCGTCAGCTGGTGGCCTACGTCGTCGCCGACGGAACGTCCCAGCGCTTGCTGGCGGCCGCCCGGCAGGCCCTGCCGCCGGCGCTGGTGCCGGACCGGATCGTCCTCTTGGACGCCCTGCCCAAGACGACGGCGGGCAAGATCGACCATCGTGCCCTGCCCCCGCCATCGGACCACGCGCCGTCGGGCCAGCCCGCCCTTCCCACCCCGGCTGGCGCCCCGGTCGGTGACGGCACCCTGGCCATCGTCACCGCCATCTGGCGTGAGGTGCTTGACCGGGCGGACGTGGGACCGGACGAAGCCTTCTTCGACGCCGGGGGCCATTCCCTGCGCCTGGCGGTGCTGTACCAGCGGCTGGCGGCGCGCTTCGGCCCGCGCTTGGCGCTGGCCGACCTGTTGCAGCATCCCACCATCCGTGCCCAGGCGCGCGCGCTGCGGGGCACCCCGGAGGACGGCACCGCGCCTGCGGCGCCCACCCCCGCGGCCGCTCCCATGACGGACGCCGCCGCGATCGCCGTGATCGGCCTGGCCGGCCGCTTCCCCGGGGCCGGGGACGTGGCCGCATTCTGGCGCAACCTGCGCGAAGGCATCGACGTCACCACCCATTTCACCGAGGCGGAACTGCGGGCCCGGGGCGCCGAGGCGGAGACCCTGGCCCACCCGGGCCTGGTCCGCACCGCGCTGCCTCTGGAAAACATAGATCGTTTCGACAGCGGTTTCTTTGGCTTTTCCCCCAAGGAAGCGCAGGTGATGGACCCGCAGCAGCGCCTGTTCCTGGAATGCGCCTGGACCGCGCTGGAGGATGGCGGCTATGGCGATACCGCCGGACCGGATCGCCAGATCGGCGTCTTCGCCGCGTGCGGCATCAGCCACTACCTGCTGGACAACGTCCACCCGCGCCGGGGGGAGTTGCGCTTGCGTCCCGAGCAGTGGGTGTTGGGCAACGACAAGGATTTCCTGGCCACCCGTGTCGCCTACAAGCTGGACCTGCGCGGCCCGGCCCTGACGGTGGAAACCGCCTGCTCCTCCTCCCTCGTCGCCGTGCACATGGCCTGCGAAAGCCTGCGGCGGGGGGAATGCGCCATGGCCTTGGCCGGCGGCGTTTCCATCGACGCTGAACGGGTTGGCTATGTCAGCGCCGACGGCGGGATCCTGTCGGCCGGCGGACGATGCCGTCCGTTCGACGCCGCCGCCGACGGCACCACCAGCGGCAGCGGCCTGGCCGTCGTGCTGTTGAAGCCCTTGGCGGCGGCGCTGGCGGACGGGGACACGATCCATGCCGTCATCCGGGGATCCGCCGTGAACAACGACGGCACGGACAAGGTGAGCTACACCGCCCCCAGCGTGACCGGGCAAGCACGGGTGATCCGCCAGGCGCTGGCGGCGGCGGGCGTGGACGCCAGCGCCATCGGTTATGTCGAGGCGCACGGTACCGGCACGCGGCTGGGCGATCCGGTGGAGGTGCGGGCCTTGGCCCAGGCCCTTGGCGACGCGACGGGAACGCGCGTCCATCCCTGCGTTCTCGGCGCGGTCAAGGGCAACATCGGCCACCTGGACACGGCGGCAGGTGTCGCGGGTCTGGTGAAGACGGTGCTGGCGCTGGAACAGGGGATCATCCCCCCGACGCTGGGCTATGACCGGCCCAATCCGGAGATCGATTTCGCCGCCGGTCCCTTCACCGTCGCCGCCTCGGCCCTATCCTGGCCGGCGGGCGTCCAGCGCCGGGCGGGCGTCAGCTCCTTCGGCGTGGGTGGCACGAACGCCCATGTGGTGCTGGAGGCCGCGCCCGACACGTCCGCCCCAACCCCTGACGCGCAAGCGGCGGGGCCGGCCATCATCCTGCCCCTGTCGGCCCGCACCCCCCAGGCCCTGGCCACCCTGGCCCGGCGGCTGGCGGAGCACCTGCGCCGGCACCCGGAACAGTTGGCCGACGCCGCCTACACCTTGCAGGTGGGCCGAGCCCGCCTGAGCCACCGCGCCACGGTCGTGGCCCACAGCGCCGCCGAGGCCGCCGCCGGGTTGGCGGACGCCGTGACCTCGGCGACGGTGGAAAAGCGGGTGGGCCGTCCGGTGGTGTTCCTTTTCCCGGGCCAGGGCAGCCAGCATGTGGACATGGCGCGGGAACTCCACGCCGCCGACCCTGTCTTCCGCGCCACCTTCGACCGCTGCGCCGACATTCTGGCCGGCCCGCTGGCCATGGACCTGCGCGAGCTGGTCCATCCGCCGGCGGAGGGCGACCGGGCCGCGACGGTTGAGCGCCTGACGCAAACCCGTTACGCCCAGCCGGCGCTGTTCGCCATAGAATACGCCTTGGCCCAGTCGCTGATGGCCGCCGGCGTCCGCCCCAGTGCCCTGATGGGCCATAGTCTCGGGGAATATGTCGCCGCCTGCCTGTCCGGCCTGTTCTCGCTGGAGGACGCGCTGGCGCTGGTGGCGCGGCGCGGCGCGCTGATGCAGGCGCAGCCCCCGGGCGCCATGCTGGCGGTGGAGGGCCCGGCCCAGGCCATCATTCCCTACCTGGCCCTGGGGGTGGAGATCGCGGCGGAAAACAGCCCCAACCATCGGGTGCTGGCCGGATCGCACGACGCCATCTCGGCCGTGGAAGCGGCGTGCGTGGCGGATGGGCGGCCCCATCGGCGGCTGCAGACCTCCCACGCCTTCCATAGCGTCCTGATGGCGAGCGCGGCCGACGGGTTGCTGCTCGCGGGCCATCCGCCGGCCGGCCGCCTGACCATTCCTTTCGTTTCCAACCTGACGGGAACCTGGTTCAACGCCACCGACGCGGCCGATTCCACCTATTGGGCCCGGCATCTGCGCCAGCCGGTGCGGTTCGCCGACGGCCTGGCCACCCTGACGGCCGAAGGTGACCCGATCCTGGTGGAGGTGGGACCGGGCCGGGCGCTGACCACCTTGCTGGCGGATCGGGACGTGATCCCCTGCCTGCCCCATGCCCGGGAAACGGCGAGCGACGCCGACACCTACGCCCAGGCCCTGGCCCAGCTTTGGCGCCGGGGGGCCGACCTGGACTGGCGCGCCCGGCACCGGGACGCCACGGGGCGGACCACCCGCCGCCGCGTCCCGCTACCAACCTATCCCTTCCAGCGCGAGCGCCACTGGATCGACCGGCCAGGGGCGCCACAGCCGCCGCTGGTGCGGTATTGGCGCCGGGATGGGGCCGACCGCATCATCGTCACCCTGGGCCTGTCGGCGGATCATTGGATGGTGGACGGCCACCGGCTGTTCGATGGCCGCCCCACCCTGCCCGGCACCGGTTGCCTGGAATTGGCGCGGGCCGCCGTCGCGGCGGTGACCGGTGAGCCCTTGCCAACGCTGAGCGAGGTCTATTTCCCGGCGCCGCTGGTGCTGGACCCGGAGGAGGCGCCGCAGCTCCGCCTGGTGTTGACCGGGACGGGGCCGGTCCGGGACTTCGTCCTGGAAAGCCGGACGGCCGGGGACGAGGACTGGCGGCCCCACGCCCTGGGTCTGGCCGAACCAGCCGCCGGCCCGCCGCCATCCTCCCCCATTCCCGAGCCGCAGGGCCAAGATGTGCCCGTGGCGCCCCTGGTCCAGGCGCTGGCCGCCTATGGCCCGGCGTGGCGATGCTTCGAGCGGGTCTGGCGCGACGGGACGGACGCGGGCTGGGCCTGGCTGGGCCAACAGGACCAGGACACCGGCCTGGCGCTGCACCCGGCGCTCGCCGACATGGCGACGGCCTTCCTGTCCCTGGCCACCCGCCTGGACCGGGGCGATACCCGGGCGCTGGTTCCCTTCCACTATGGCCGGGTTCAGCTATACCAGCCCCTGCCCCGCCGGCTGCTCAGCCACGCCCGCCGCGTGGGCCCGGACGCCTATGACGTGGACCTGTACGCGCCCCGGACGGATGGTACGGAGGGGTTGCGCCACGTGGCGACCATCGAGCGGTTCACCCTGCGCGCCGCCATGCCGACCCCGGCCGGCGCCCGGACACCGGGGGATTGGTGCCAGGTCCCGGTCACGCGCCCGGCCCCCGCGATCGGTCCCGCGCTTGCGGCCCCGCGCTGGCTGGTGTTCGGCGACCTACCCATCGTGGCGCCCCCCGGCAGCGTCATGGTCGAGGCCGGCCCCCACTTCGAGCGCGTGGCGGACGACCGCTACCGCCTGCGCCCCGATGACGCCGCCGACCATGCCGCGCTGTTGGACGCCCTGCGGGCGGAGGGCGGCGTGCCGGGCCAGATGATCCACGCCTGGACGCTCACAGGCGGAACGGTGGCGGACGGGATGGTGGCGGACGGCTTCGCCTCCCTGCTGGCGTTGGGGCGGGCCTTCGGCCCCGCCATCCACACCCCCACCGTCCTGACCCTGCTGACCCGCCAGGCGGCGGGCCTTCCCGGCGAGGCCGCCGCCCCTGCCGCTGCGGGAGCCGTGGGCCTGTCCCGCGCCCTGGGATGGGAATTCCCGGCGCTCCGTTGTCGCCAGATCGATCTGGACGCCGAGACGGACCCGGCGGCGTTGGCCCGCGAGTTGGCGGCGCCCCCACCGGATCCGGCCCCGCCCGGCGGCACCACGGTGGCCCTGCGCCAAGGGCGACGCCTGACCCTGGATCTGGAGCCGCTGGGCCCCGGCGAGGACGCTGGCGGCCCGACTTGGCGCGCCGGCGGCGTCTACCTCATCACCGGCGGCCTGGGCGGCATGGGGCTCGCCCTTGCCCACCACATCGCCCGGTCCGCCCCGGGCGCCAAGCTGGCGCTGATCGCGCGAAGCCCACACGACGAACCGGCACTGGCCAGCATCCGCGCCTTGGGTGCGGAGGTGGCGGTGTTCGCCGCCGACATGGGGGACGCGGCGGCGGTACGCGCCGCGGTGGCGGCGGTTCGGCATCGGTTCGGCACCGTGGCGGGCGTGATCCACGCCGCCGGCCGCGAGGCCAGCGGCCTGGTCGAGACCACCACCGAGGCCGCATGGCGCACGGTGTTGGCGCCCAAGGTGGCGGGCACGGACGCCTTGATCGACGCCGTGTCGGGCGATGGCCCCGATTTCATCCTGCTGTGCGGCTCGCTGGCGGCCTGGGTCGGCGGCCTGGGCCAAGGCGACTACGCCGCGGCCAACACCTACCTGGAGGCCGCGGCCCGGCGGGCCCGCGCGGCGGGGCGCCCTGTCACCGCCGTCGCCTGGGACACCTGGGCCGAGGTCGGCATGGCGGTGAACCATGCCCGCCGCCAAGGACGGGGGACCCCCACCCTGGCCGGCCTGAGCACGGCGGAAGGGTGCCAGGTCTTCGACCGGGCCATCGTGTGCGGCCAGCCGGTGCTGGTCGTGGCCAAGGACCGGTCGCTGGCGACGCTGGCCGACCCGGCGGGGTCGAAGGCCGGCGCCCCAGCCACGGGCCGCACCGGGGCGGGCGGGCCGCCGCGCACAGCGACGGAACAGGCGCTGGCAGACTTGTGGGAAGACCTTCTGGGGATCAAGCGCCCGGGGGTGGAGGACAACTTCTTCGATCTGGGCGGCCATTCCCTGCTGGGCACACAACTGATCGCCCGCCTGCGGGAGCGATGGGGGCGGTGCCTGACCCTGGCGGAGTTCCTGGACGAGCCCACCATCGCCCGCATCGCCCGTTCCCTGCCGGTCGATGCCGCCAGCGGTGGTGCCGGGGCCACCCTCACGACCGGTGACGCGCTCGACCCTGACGTCCGGTACTGCCTGGTGCCGGTGCAGGCCCGGGGAACGGGGCTGCCCTTCTTCTGCCTGCCGGGCATGGGGGGCAACGTTTCGCAGCTGTTGCCCCTGGCGTCGGCCCTGGGGGACGACCGCCCGTTCTATGGCCTGCAATGTCTGGGTCTGGACGGCCAGCGGGAGCCGCACCACTCGGTCGAAGCGATGGCCGACCACTACATCCGCTGCGTCAAGGCCGTGCAGCCGGAGGGCCCCTACCTGCTGGGCGGCCACTCGCTGGGGGGCAAGGTGGCGTTCGAGATGGCGTGGCGCCTGACCCAGGCGGGCGAGCGGGTGGCCCACCTGGCCCTGTTCGACAGCGCCGCCCCGCCCTATGCCCGCCTGCCCCAACCGGATGACAGCCAGGTGCTCTACACCGTGCTCAGCATCTTCGGCCATTATGTTGGCCGGCGCGTGGCCCCCGATGCGGCGGAGCGGCGTCATGTAGCGGCGCTGGACCTCAAGGGCAAGCTCGCTTTCCTGCAACGGCGGATGGAGGAATTCGGCCTGGTGAAACCCGGATCCGACCCCGGCCCCATCCGCGGCCTGTTCGGTGTCTATCAGGCGGCCGGCCGCTTCGGTGGCCACTATGACCCCAACCATGCCCCCATCGCCGTGCCGATGACCCTGTACCAGGCCCGCGCCCCCCTGCCACCCGGTGTCAGCCTGCCGGAAATCCGCCTCACCCCGGCCTGGGGCTGGGAACGGTTCTCCACCTTGCCCGTCGCCCTGCATGCGGTGCCCGGCGACCACTTCACCTGCCTGACCGCCCTTCATGTCCAGGCGTTGGCCGACATCCTGCGCCGGGAGTTGGCGATGGCGGAAGGGATGGCGGAGGGCATGGCGACGGGGAAGACGGACGCGGGCTGAAAACACCGGCCGACCCGGTCTACCCCTAGAGTGCGATCGCTTCAGATGGACCCATCTGAAGCGTGCATCGCACGACGGCACAGAAGCTTATACGCGCGGCATTTGATCGTGACCTCTCAAATACCGCCTCAAGCGCCGGCGGGCGCGTCCGCGCCCTTGGCTTCCTCGCTGCGCCCCCTTTACACCAACTGGGCGGTGCTCGCTCCGGCGCCCGCAGTCGCGGGCTATAGAGGCACAAGTCACTATCTCGTACTTCTGGTATTAGAGTTCTCCTGACGCTTCAACGAAAGTCAGAAAAACTCTAGCGTGTCAGTGGACAATTATTCTTACATGTTGGAATGGCATCAGGTCACGACGTCCCCTCACGGGCCAGTGGTCGTGGGCCGATCTCCGCCGCAGGGCGTGAGGCGATGCGCCGCTGCAGGATGTCATGGCGGCGCTTGGTCAACGGGAAGTGCCAGATGACCATGCCGCCAGCGATCTGGAGTATCCCCGGCAGCAGCAGCACGGTGAACAGCAGGCCGAATGTGGCGAAGGCGCCGTTCCCGCCCCCTTCCGTCACGTCGTAGTGAAACCGGCCCAGCAGGGTGAAGCCCAGGCCGCTGCCGATGGCCATGGCGATCTTGGTGATCAGCGAATAGAAGGCGAAATAGGATCCGGCGCGGGCGGTGCCGGTGCGCCAAGTGCCATAATCCACCACGTCCGCCAGCATGGAGGCCGGCGCCACGAAGCTGCAGGCGCTGGAAAAGGCCACCAGGAACAGGATGACGGCGCCAATCAGTGCCACGGTGCCCTGGGTATGGGCACGGGGGTCGATGAACCAGAACGCCTGGATGGAGACGGAACCCATGATCATGGCCACGGTGTAGGCCCGATGCTTGCCGATGCGGTTGGCCATGCGCACCCAGGCCGGAATGGACAGGACGGTGACACCGCCGAAGCCCATCATCAGGTAGGGATACCAGGGCCCGATCTTCAGGTGGCTGTCATAGAAGGTGAACAGCAGGGCCAACATGCCCTGGCCGAAGGCGGCCACGAAGAATCCGATGACAAAGGTCCAGAACGGCTTGTTGGTCCGCATCGACCGCGCGAGCCCTGGGATGTCCAGCCCCTGCCGCGCCACGGCGGTGCCCGACGGCGTGAAGATCACCGAGACCGCCGTCAGGACGACGATGATGGGCAGAAAGATCCAGAACAGCGCCTTGAACATCTCCAGCGAGAAGGAGGAACTGCGCGTCAGCCCCAACCAGAACAGCACAATGGGGGCCAGGTTCTTGATGACCACGCCCATATTGGTGCTGATCCCGCTGTAACCGGTGATGCGCGACCGGTCGCGATAATCGACGCTGAGTTCCGCCCCCCAGGCATAGAAGGTGACCGTGGTCATGGTCCAGCCGATATCGTAGGCCAGCCGCCAGGCCGCGAAATAGGTGATGCCGCACCCGGCCGGCGGCATGAACAAATAATAGCAGGACACCAGCGTCAGGATCGTGCCCGCAATCATCCACGGCTTGCGCGCGCCGATGCGGGTGCGCGTCCGATCAGAAAGGTAGCCCACCACCTGGTCGGAGAAGGCATCGAAGACACGTATGGTCAGGAGGGTGACGCCGATGGCCTCCAGCGACAGGCCCAGTTCCTTGGCGTACAATTGGGGCAGCATGACGTTGATGGCCAGCGAGAAGATCGCCGGCCCCAGCGCCATGGCGGCATAGGCCAGCAGCGTGAAGGTGGATAGCTGGCGCGCGCTACCCGCCCCGCCGGTCGCCGGCGCCGCCACCGGTGCTGGATCGTCCAGGGCCGGGACTGCCGCCTGCCGGATGGTCGCGGATTTCATCATGGCCCATGTCCTCATCTTGCCGTTTCGGGACCGGCGGGTGGAGCATCGGCCGGCAGAGTGTCCAGGAAGGCTTTCAGATCCAGGCCCGTCGGCCCCGGTAGTTCCAGCATCGGGTAATGGCCGATGTCGGGGTAATGGATGATCTGCATCGGGGCGTTGGCGAACATGCGCCGGGCCTCATCCGCCCGGTCTATAGGCAGGACGATGTCGCGGTCGCCCCATTGCAGCAGGATGGGCACCCTGATCGCCGCCGCCTCATCCCCCGCGCCCGTCTTCCAGAAGGTGCGCTGGTTGGCCTCCAGGTACCGCATGACGCGGGCGAAACCGCCGGGGACGTTGTTGGTCTCGTAATACCAGCGCACCGTCTCGGGCTTCAGCCGTTCCGGCCGGCCGTACAGCTGGGCCAGGGATTCGCGGTAAAAGATTTCAGGATTATAGTTGGGCACCACGTTCAGGTGCAGCCATTGCACCGCCGACACGAACCAGGAAACTGGCGTGGGCGGCGGCGCCTTCAACGGCAGTGTCGACAGGGCCAGGGCCCGCACCTTTTCAGGATGGCGGGCGGTGTAGAGGGTGGCCACCGTCGCCCCGCTGGAACTGGCGACAATCACGAAGCGATCCAGCTTGAACTGGTCCACGAACCGTTCGACCAGCGCCACCGCTGAGGGCATGCCCTGCGAGGGGGTGGGGTCGATGGTCAGGCCATAGGGTGGCCAGTCGAAGCGGATTACCCGATAGCTGCCCTTCAACTGGTCCGCCCAGTCGTCCCACAGCCGCAGATTGGTCATGGAACTGTGCAACATCAGGATAACAGGCCCCTGCCCTTCATCCCGCAGGTGCACCCGCACGTCGCCCACCTGTTCGAAACGGGATGGTGGCGTGGCTTGGTGAGCACGCACGGTGTCATAGCTGGGGTTCCACCAGCCCAGCCGCATGCTGCCCGGCAGGGCCGCCACCAGAATGATCAGCGTGGCCAATACCCAGGCGGCACCGCGTGAAAAGCCCAAACGTCCCCTACGGTGCCCCGTATTGCCGCCCATCTGCCCGCCGCCCTGTTTTGCATTCCGGTTTTTCATGCCGTCTGGCGGTCGGCCTTGCGCCGCGGGACGGTTCATGAGGCGAATGATGATGGTGGCCCCTGCCCAGCACTAATTGATTAAGTGCTTCCACCCATACAATCTGTCTATGGCAACACCGTTCAGTTAGGGATTCATTGCCAACGACCGTCACGCGGACATCTGTTTGCCGACGAATTGATTTGCCGCCGCCGAAGACCTCCGATTGGGGGGCGGGCCAGGCTAATCACCATCGGCCAAGACAGGGGCGGGGTGTCGATCATGCAGTTGCGGCAAATCCGGCATTTCCTGGCGGCGGTGGAGCATGGCTCCATCACCCAGGCCTCGGTGGAACAGAACGTCACCCAACCGACGCTGACACGCAGCATCCAGAAACTTGAGGAATCGCTGAAGGTCACGCTGCTGGACCGGGGACGCGCCGGGGTGGCGCTGACCCGCTATGGCGAGGCCTTCGCGGAACACGCCCGCATCATCCTGAACGGCACGGCGCATGCCACCGCCGACCTGTCGGCTATGCGCGAGGGCCGGCTGGGCCATGTGCGGCTGGGCCTGGGACCCAGTGCGGCGCAGGAACCCATCGCCGCCGTGCTGGGCGGAGCCTGCACGGAACGCAACGATCTGTTCATGTCGCTGGACTACGGCGAACTGGCCGTCCTGTTGGGCAAGCTGCGACGCGGCGAGATCGATGCCGTACTCGACATCTGGCGTGAGGGACTGGACGAGGCTGGCCTGGTGGTCACCGACATTGCCACGGTGCCCATGGTGCTTGCGGCCCGCCCCGCCCATCCGCTCGCCGCGCGGCCGAAACTGGCGCGCCGGGAGCTGGCCGCCACCGCCTGGGCGGTCTACGACACACCGGGCGCCGACGTCTTCTACTGCAAGATGCTGGGGGTGGAGCGGTCCTCCAATCCCATCCGCATCCGCTGCGCCCTGCCCGGCATGCTGCGGCTGATCGCGCTGAAGGGCGATTACCTGACGCTGGTGGCGCGGTCCGACGTGGCGCAGGACCTGCAGCGCGGCGAGCTGGTGGAAATCGACAGCGAGCTTGAGCCACTCAGCTCCCGCCTATGCATCATCACCCGGTCGCGCGCCTATGTGACGACGGCCTTGCGCTTCACCATCAACCGGCTGGCCGAGGCCATGCGGGCGTCATGATCGCGCGCGGCCCAGGTTTTCTTCCATCCGCCGCCACACCGCCGCCTCGACGCCGATGATCTGGTCGGCTGATGCGGCGGGGGCGGAGGGCAGCGTGTTCCGGGGCCAGGGCGCCACGTCGTAGGGGCTGTCGTGAATGGGTTGGATCTGGGCAAGCAAGTTGGCCGCCGGCGTGGCGCGCCAGGTACGCAAGGCCGCCAAATCCACCGTCGCCAGGGTGAAGACGTCATCCGTCACCGCCGGCGCGCCGATGGCCGCGCCCTTGAAATCATAGACCTGCGGCAGGGGCGCGTCCCCATCGCCGGCGATGTTGGTCATGCCGAGATAGAGCACGTTCTCAAACGCCCGCGCCTGCCGCACGGCGGCGGCCCCCGGCCGGTCCAGGTAGTCGATCAGCGGGGCGGCGGCGATGGGGTTGAGGACCACCTCCGCCCCCTTCATAGCCAGGGATCGGATGGCCTCCGGCCAATGCACCTCCGCCCCGATGCTGACGGCAAGGCCGCCAATGGGCGTGTCCAGCACTGGCAGGAAGGCGTCGGGACCGAAGGCGTCGATAAAGGTGTCGTAAACGTCGATGGGACTGGTGCGCAAGGAGAACGCGTAATTCTTGCGATGGACCAGCCCGATCCCGCCGCCCGGCGTCAGGATGGCGGCCGACAGGAAATAGCGGCCAGGGAAGGCCGCGTGCCGTTCGGCCGCCTGGATGACAACATAGACACCCGCCCGCCGCGCCGCGTCGGCGATTCGGTCGACCTCCGGCCCTGGAAAGGTCAGGCTGCTCGCCACCCATTGGTCGTTGGACAGCATGGCGTGGCCGGTGAGGGCGAATTCCGGAAAGGCGACCAGCTTGGCCCCGTGGTCGCCCGCCGCGCGTTCGATCAAGGCGCAATGCCGGTCGACATTGTCGGCCAGGGCCTCGCGCACCAGGCAGCCGTCGGCGGCGAAGGCCCGCCGTGGCGCGAACCGGCACATGGCCATCACGTAAGGCATGGCAACCCCTCCCCTGCCGAATGTCAGGCGCGCGGTTCCGCCACCGCCAGCCGGCGCAGGGCGGGCGCGATCTCCGCGCCGATGCGCGCGGTGTCCCCCAAATTGTCGAAGCCGGTGATCAGGAAATTGTCGATGCCGGCGCGGTAATAGCGGCTGAGCGCCGCCACCAGGGTGTCCGGCGCGCCCACCAGGCACATGACCTGGGTCCGGCCCTGTGTCGCCCGAGTCAGGCCCGTCCAGAGACAGGGATCATCGGCGGCGGTGTCGGCCTCCGCCGCGCGGCGGGCCGTGTCCTCCGCCGCCTTGCCCAGGTCGCGGCCCAGCAGGCCACGGGCAGCCTGATTTTCCTCCACAGTGGCCAGCAGGCGTTCCGCCCGCTGCCACGCGGCGGTGTCCGTGTCGGCGATCACCAGCCGCATGGACATGGAATACCGTGGGCTGCGCCCGCCGACCCGCGCCACGGCCTTCACCTTGGTCACCTGTTCCGCCACCTGGGCGACGCTGCCGGGCCCCAGAGCATAGACGTCGGCCAGCTCCGCCCCGAAGCGAACGCCCAGATCAGACGCCCCGCCCCAGAAGATGGGAATGGACGGCTGGACGGGACGCACCTCGGAAAACGCGCCCTCAAAACGGAAATAGTCGCCGGTGTGGTCGATAGGGGCGGTGGCGGCCCACATGGCCCGCAGGATGCCGACATATTCGCGGGAGCGGTGGTAGCGCTGTTCCTTGGTCAGGTAGTCGCCGTCGTTGCGGGTCTCAGCGTCGCTGAAGGCGGTGATGATATGCACCCCCACCCGGCCGCCACTCAACTGGTCCAGCGTAGCAAAGGCGCGCGCCGCCATGGTGGGGGCCATGAAACCCGGACGGTGGGCGATCATCAGCTTCAGGCGGTCGGTGGCCGCCGCCGCCCAGCTGGCGACCGTCAGGCTATCGACCGAGCGCGCGTTCTGCCCGATCAGCACCCGGTCGAAACCCGCCTCCTGATAGGCGCGGGCGTAATCGGCGATGAAGGCGGCGTCGAACGGCGTCGGCGGCCCCTTGCTTTCCTCGGAGCGGCGCGTCCCCGCGAGCAGCCCCACGATCTCGATCATCTGGATTCCTTCTGCACGGGCACACCGGCGGCGGCCGCTTCCCAACCCCGAGGCCCCGGATCCCCGGGGATGCCCCAGTGGATGAACCGGCGGGACATCCAGCGGGCGCGGCGCCTTTTCTTGGATAAGTGTCATGATGACGCGGACCAAATTCGCGGAAAAATGAGATTTGGCGCGCCAAGCATACACAAAGTCTATGGATCAGCCGGCCGTCGCGCCGCGCGCATCATGGGCGGCGGCGGCGGCGCGCAGGGCCGGGATGATCTCCCGCCCCACACGCTCCACATCGCGCAGGCCATGATATCCGCGAACGATGAAGCCGCTGACGCCAGCCGCGTAATAATCCATGAGGGCGTCCACCAACTGGTCGGGCGTGCCCACCAACGTACCGCTGTTGCTCTGGCCGCCGCGCAGCTTGTTGATGCCGTTCCAGAAGCATTTCTCCAGCCGATCGCCAGCCTGCGCCAGGGTGGCCGTGCGCTGGAAACCCACCGCGACCGGCTTGGCGGCACCGGCCACGGGCGGTGGGGTGAGGTCGCGGATGCGCCGCTCTATCCCTTCCGCGCTGGCCCAAGCGTCGTCCTCCGTCTCCCCCAGCACCACGCGAATGGACATGAGGAAGCGCGGATTGCGGCCCGCGGGGGCCGCCGCCCGCACCTTGCCCACCACCTCCGCCATGCCGGCCACCGTGTCGCTGAGGGTGGCGAAGGTGTCGGCGCATTCCGCCCCCACGGCGATGGCCTCCGGCGACAGGCCCCCGAAATAAACGGGGATTCCGGGCTTCGTGGCCTTCACCGCCGCGAAGCCGCCGGTGAAGCGATACCAGTCGCCCTGGTGGTCGACCGGCGCGGTGGCGGCCCAGATTTGGCGCAAGATGGCGATGTATTCCCGCGACCGGTCATAACGCTGCGCCTTGGTCAGGTAGTCACCGTCCGCCTGGGTTTCGATGTCGCTGGCGGCGGTGATGATGTGAACCGCCAGACGCCCCTTGAGCAGCAGGTCCAGTGTGGCCAGCAGGCGGGCGGCCATGGTGGGCGCGATGAAGCCCGGGCGGTGGGCCAGCATGACACCCAGGCGCTCCGTCACCGCCGCGACATAGCCGGCGGTGGAAATGTTGTCGGGCATGACGGCGGCGTTGGCGATGAGCACACGGTCATAGCCATAAGCGTCGTGCAGCCGCGCCTGCGTCGCGATCGCCTGCACATCGTAATGACTTAATGGAACCGGCTCTATTTCCGTTCCAAGATTGTGATTGAGCAGACCGTTTATTTCGATTGGCATTTATTTTTCCCTGTATTTGGAAAAAGATCGGCGCCGATCAGGCCGATTTTCGTCAGCCTGCCGCACACTATTTTGATTTTATCGGGTGATTTCTGTGCCGACGGTATCCACCCATCGAATAGGCGGCAATTGCTTTTTTGTTTTCCCCCTATACGTTTGATTTATTGGCAGGGAACGGTGAAGGATGATGCCCCATGGATCTGCGCCAATTGCGGCACTTCATCGCCGTCGTCGAACAGGGCTCTTTTTCGCGGGCAGCGCAGCAGGTCCACCTGACCCAGCCGGCGCTAACCCGCAGCATCCAAGCGCTGGAGGATGCGGTGGGGGTGCTACTGCTGGACCGGACCAGCAGCGGTGTGCACAGCACCCGCGCGGGCCAGGCCATGTACCAGCACGCCAAACTAATGATCAACGAGGCGGAGCGCGCCCGCCATGAGGTGCGGCTGGCGGCGGAGGGGCTGGGTGGAGAGCTGACCCTGGCGGTGGGGGAAATGTTCATGGATCACCACATCCACCGCGCCGTCGCTCGCCTGCTGGCGGAGCACGACCGCGTGTCCGTGACCGTACGCCAGCTTTTCATCGAGGAGGCCGTGCCCCTGCTGCTGGACGGCCAGGTCGACCTGGCGCTGTCGGTCGTGCCGGCCATGCGCATGCAGACCGGCCTGATGTTCCAGGCGCTGGCGCCCGTTCCTTTCGCCGTGTTTGCGGGCGCAGGCCATCCCTTGGCGGCAGCGCCGGCAGTAACTATGGCGGACTTGACGCGGCAGCGCTGGGCGATGCTGGACCGCCCGCATGCCGATGATTTCATGGCCCGCTATTTCGCGTCGGGCCGGCAGGCCCTGCCGGCGGCGACGGTGCGGGTGGACAGCCTGGCGCTGATGCGGGCACTGGTCCTGCACGAGGGGTTCCTGGCCCTGCTGCCGGTGGACATGATGGTGGGGCGGGCCGCGGCTCCGGTGGCGGCGCCGGACATGCCCATCGTGCGGCAGGCGGGCCTGCTATACCGCTCGGACGCCCCCCTGCGTCCCCTGGCGGACCGGTGGGTCGCCCATTTGCGGGAAGGCTTCGGCCCCACCTGAAGACGTTCGGCCCATAAACAATTTGTATGCCTGCGTAATCAATTTGCATTTCCTGCCCGGCGTTTCCCTTCCCCATACTGATGCTCGACAGGAAGGCGGGAAATCCCGCCAAGACCTCCCGCGTGTCAAAGACACGAGGTACAGGCCGCATATCCTCGATGAGCGTACAGCCGCGGCGTCGCGGCTAACTGTCCAAGCGCGTCAGCAAGGATACGCTGGTACTGCTGTCGCCTTTTGAAATTATTGATATCGAATTTTAAAATAAAGACAGGGGGATTTTCTTGGAATTCCACATTGACCCGTCTCGCGCGGTGGCATTCTTTCACGTTGTCCTGTTCGCGTACTGGCTGGGCACAGACCTGGGCGTGCTGATCACCAGCACCGCCGCCAACGGCGCGGACCTGACCGGCAACGCGCGCGAACATTTGCGCAAGGCCAACGGCCGCATCGACATGGGTCCGCGCACCGCCATGGTGCTGATGGTCCCCGTCGGGCTGACGCTGGCGTCGAACTGGGGCTTGCCCCTGGGCCCGGCGGCGCTGACGGCCGTGTGGGCGGGCGGATTCACCTGGCTGTGGCTGGTGTGGATGATCTACCTGCGCCAGGGCACGCCCTTCGGCAAGCGTGTGTGGAGGATAGACCTGGGCATCCGCATGCTGGCGACCCTCGCCTTCGTCGGCACCGGCCTGGTGTCGTTGGCCAGCGGCGGGCCGGTGGCGGCGGGCTGGCTGGCCACCAAGATCCTGCTGTTTGGCATCCTGCTGCTGCTGGGCGTGGTCATCCGCCTGCTGCTGCTGTGGAAGCCGCCGGCCCCGCCCAAGGCCGGGGAGCCCTTCGTGCCCACGCCCTTCTGGAATCCCTTGCGCCTGACGGTGTTCGCCATCTGGGGCCTGGTCCTGGTGATGGCCTTCCTGGGCATCACCAAGCCGTTTTAACCACCCGCTGAGGGGCCCCATGGGCCAAGAGGACATCTTCCCTCATCAGCATCGCGCGACGGCTCTTCGTTCCTGCCGCTTGAATCCCGGCGGGAGCGGCGGGAGCCGTCATGATCAAAGTCCAGCGGCGGCTTCCTTTCTCCTGAATGAATAAAAGGCAGTTCATCAACTGCCTTCACCAAAGTCTTCAAAACAATAACTGGGGAATCCCACAACAGGCACCAGCATCAACAAATACACAAAGGACAGGGGGTATCATAATGGTTGCCTTTAACGCACGAATCCGAACCGCCTCATCCATCCTGGCCGTAGCCATCGCCACCTCATCCGCTCAGGCGCAGACCGCATCGACCAAGCCGGCATCGGACCTGGACGAACTGACGGAAGTCGTCGTCACCGCCCGTAAGACGGGTGAGGACATCCTGAAAACGCCGGTGACCGTCTCCGCCCTGACCAGCGAGGACATCGAAGCCCGCGGCATCGTGACGGTGCAGGACATCTCCGCCTACACGCCGGGCATGAAGGTGGTGGACAACGGTGGCGGCCGTAACGACCGTTCCTTCCAGCAGATGATCGTGCGCGGCTTCACCCCACCGAACTCAATCGCGCAGACCACCTCGGTCTTTCTGGACGGCGTGCCGGTGTCGTCGGCCACCGCCATCAGCAACGTCACCGACCCCGAACGGGTCGAGGTGCTGAAGGGTCCGCAGAGCGCCTATTTCGGCCGCCAGACCTTCGCCGGCGCCGTCAATGTCATCACCAAGGATCCGTCCGTCACCGAATGGGGCGGCACCGTCAGCGGCATGTTGGGCACCCGCAACAACCGCGACTTCCAGGCCGAGGTCAACGGACCCATCGTGGCCGACAAGCTGGGCATTCGGATGGAGGCGCGCGAGTTCGCCAAGGACGGGTCCTATGAGAACGCCGGTGTGCCGGGCCAGACCCTGGGCGACCAGGAGACCAAGTCGGGCAGCGTCTCGCTGAAATTCACCCCAAGCGAACACTTCACCGCCAAGTTCTACGGCATGATCACGGCCAACGACGATGGCCCGGCGGCCCAGGGCCTGATCGGCGCCTATAGTGTGACGGGCCTCACCGGCAACGTCGTGGTGACCGACCAGTCGAACTGCACTCTGCAGGGGCGCAGCCTGACCGGCGCGGCGGTTAGCAATCGGTATTTCTGCGGCACGGCGCCGGGCCTGATCCGCTCCCCGTCCGCCAACACCACCGACGACGCCTTCATCAAGACCTTCCTGGCCAATCCCAAGGGCCGCCTGGTCGATCCGGGCGATGGCACCCAGGGCTACGGCCTGGTCAGCCAGTATTATCACCTGCACCTCGCCATGGATTACGAGGTGCCGGACACCGATCTGATCATCAGCTCGCTGACCGGCTACAACCACGAATACTACAGCGAACTGGCCGACCTGGATAACTTCTACGACACCTCGCAAGCCAACCCCTTCGGCGGCGCCGGGTCGCGCAGCTACTTCGATTTCCCCTATCTGGTGGAACAGAAGACGGAGGACGTGTCCCAGGAACTGCGCGCCTCCTACAACCACGGCCCCTTCAAGGGCACGCTGGGAGCCAGCTAC
Source organism: Nitrospirillum goiasense (assembly GCF_034427435.1). Taxonomy (NCBI): domain Bacteria; kingdom Pseudomonadati; phylum Pseudomonadota; class Alphaproteobacteria; order Rhodospirillales; family Azospirillaceae; genus Nitrospirillum; species Nitrospirillum goiasense. The sequence continues at coordinate 474,659 of NZ_JAXQNP010000001.1, forward strand.
CTGGATTCCCGCTTTCAGAACGGCCTGGGCGGCGGCAACGGCGCGCTGGGCGTCACCACCTTCTCCACCGTCAACGGCATGACGCGCAGCAAGACCGCAGGCGTCTTCTACGGCCTGGGTTATCAACTGACGGATCAGCTATCGGTCAGCGTCGATGGCCGGTATCAGGTCGACCATCTGTACGCCTACGCGGCCCCGGCCGGCCTGAAGGTCACGTCCAACGCCTTCCTGCCCGCAGGCTATTACCCGGGCGGCAGCGTGATCGCCAGCCACGAGTACCAGAACTTCCTGCCCCGCGCGATCGTACAGTACGACATAACGCCGGACACCATGGTCTACGCCTCATACTCCGAAGGCGCCAATCCCGGCTCCTTCAACACCGCCTTCCTGTCCGGCACACCTCTGGTGCAGGCGACGGCGGCGGCCGACGGCTATAAGATCGAGGTCCAGCCCGAGCAGATCGACAACTATGAGATCGGCTTGAAGGGCAAGCTGTTCGACAACAAACTGCGCTACTCCATAGCCGCCTACCGGGCCGTCTGGAAGAACCAGATCAACACCGCCTATCTGTTGATCTTCGACCCCAGCACCGGTTCCACCCAGACCGTCAACGCCAACCTGAACGCCGGCCGCGTGAAGATGACGGGCGTGGAGGGCGACATCACCGCGGTGCTGGCCCACGGCCTGGACCTGAACCTGGGCGGCGCCATCAACGACAGCTACATCGAAAACCTGGTGGCGCCCTCGGTGACGCAGCTCACCGGCGTCAGTAACTTCACCGGCAAGGAAAATCCGCTGACGTCGAAGTATTCCGCCGTGGTCGGCCTTCAGTACACCCATGACCTGGATCTGATTGAAGGTTCCAGCGCCTACATCCGCGGCGATTTCATCTACAAGTCCGGCGTCTGGTCGGATGCCGCGAACGTGGTGAAGACGCCCGACACCACCAACGTCAACCTGCGCATCGGCCTGAATACTGGCAAGATCAGTGTCGAGGCCTTCGTCACCAATCTGTTCGACAACCACGCTTATACCAGCGTCACCGATGGCACGCTGTTCAACAGCACCTTCAGCCACACCGCCTACAACGCCGCCCTGATCGCCGGTCTGCCCGACCTCCGGACCTTCGGCGCGAAGGTGAAATACTCGTTCTGATACGGAATGACTGGATGCCGTCCCGCTCGCGGATGGCATCCGTCTCTTCCATGGGTTCGGTCAGACCAGGGTCCCGCGCTTGTTGGGGCCAAACGCATTTAACCGAACTGGGCTGCTGCCCCTCCATCAATGATCCGCCACCGGACCCGATCCTTAAGCGCCAACCAGGAAGGCCCCCTCGCGTTGGGCCCCCGGTTCCAACCGACGCTTCGGCAGGCGGTCACCGGCAGCCCCCCGCGCCTGCACGACGCGGCAAGACGCGTGCATAAATTATCCCCGTACCCTCTCTGGCCACACCGAAATTCCCCAGCGATTTCAACGCTTGGCCACTTTATGTGATGGAGGTTTGGCCATCTTATGCGTTGGATGGCCACTTTATGTGTTGGGGGACAGTTGCAATAAAAAAAGCAAAAAATAGAATCGAGTTGACAACGCTGTCAGCGCAACTATTAATAACAACGCTGGCGTTCGATGCGGGCGCAACGGTCGTCGACGGTCTAGGTTGACGGCAATAAATCCCTGCATCCGTGAGGGGTTTCCGTGCCCGGCGCCGGCAAAGGTGAGCCTATTATCAAAGTAAGAATAAATATATCTTCGGGAGGAGAGAGACATGAACGCGCATGCATTCTGCCGATCCTGTCATGGACACACTCACGATAGTTAGCGCTGGTTGACCCCTTCCGGGTGACGGGAGGGAAAGGGCCCAGCCGACCGTGAGATCGGCATGCCCTTATTCGAGAAGAAGGTAGATCCATCGCGACCGGACAGCAGCGCTGTGCCGTTCCCTGATCTGCGCCCACAAACCGGGGGTTGCAGGGGGAACCGTGGCCAGCGGCCGGGTTCGCGCGCCCACGAATATCCCGCAGGGAGGGACCCCATATGTACGGAGAGTTGAAGACGTTGCGGCGGCTGTTGATGGGAGCCGCCTCGGTCGCCATCCTGGCGGCGCCGGCCGCCTTCGCGCAAAGCGCCCCGCAGACCCCGGCCCCCGATCCCCAGGGTGCCGCCCCTCAGGCCGGCACCCCGGCCGACCAGGGCGGCGTCGACGAGATCGTCGTCACCGGCTTCCGCAAGTCGCTGGCCGACGCGCTGGAGAACAAGCGCCAGTCGAACCTGATCATCGAGTCCATCACCGCCGAAGACATGGGCAAGATGCCCGACCAGGACATCGCGGAATCGCTGCAGCGCCTGTCCGGCGTGCAGATCGACCGCGACAATGGCCAGGGCACCCGCGTGCGCATCCGCGGCCTGAGTCAGAACGTGACGGTGCTGAACGACGAGCCCTTCCTGTCCGGCCTTGAGGCCTACGCCTCGGGCGAAGGGTCCGGCGGCGGCGGCGGCACCGCCACCAATTCGCTGGAAGCCATCCCGTCCGACCTGATCGCCGGCGTGGACGTCTACAAGTCGCCCCAGGCCAGCCTGGTCGAGGGCGGCATGGGCGGCATCATCAACCTGAAGACCCGGTCCGCGCTGGACGCCCCGCAGGGTTGGACCCTGGGCGGCAACTTCCGCATGACCACGGGCGAGCACGCCCGCATGGAGAATTGGACCCCCATCGGGGCCATCGTCGGCAGCTACAACTTCAACAACAAGATCGGCATCACGGCGGCCTTCTCCTATGCCGAGACCGACACCCATACCGACGTGATGCAGGGCCAGAACCGCGCCGGCTGGGCCATCGAGCCCGCCGCCGGCACGTCGACCAACCCGATGGCCACCATCCCGCGGACCTATATCTCGCCCGAACTGTTGTACTTCACGGATCGCGACACCGACCGCACCCGCATCAGCGGCCAGCTGGGCGTCGACTACGCCGTCACCGACAGCCTGACCCTGAACGCCGACTGGCTGCACTCCACCTACGACATCCTGACCCAGGAAGCGTCGAACAAGGTGTGGTTCAATTCCAACGGCCTGGGCCTGGGCATCGACCCCAGCCAGCCCTATGACATCGACAGCAACGGCGTCATCAAGTCCGCCACCATCCGCGCCCTGGGCGCCGAGGGCGACAGCGACGTGCAGAATGTCCATGTGACGGCGGACAACTTCCACCTGGGCGGCAAGTGGGACAATGGCGGGCCATTCCGCGCCAAGTTCAAGGTCACTTACGCCACCTCGGAATACAATTCCGACAGCGCGCAGCAGGACGTGGAGTATTCCCAGTACAACGCCGCCCAGCCCTGCGCCACCAGCCCCAATGGCTATTGCAACGCCCCGCTGAACCCCTTGGCCCCCGGCGGCAGCAGCCCGATCAGCCACGGCCCGGCCTATTCCTTCAACTACGTCAACAACGGCACGCTGCCGTCGGTGTCGTACAACGCGCCCTACGCCGACCTGATCAGCAACCCCAACAACGCCGTCTTCAAATCGGCCTGGGCGTGGAACATCCACTCCAAGGATGATTTGTGGTCCGGCCACGCCGATGGCGAGTACGACGCCGACTTCATCAAGGCGGTCAAGACCACCTTCACCGTCGGCGTGCGCTACACCGATGACAAGATCAACTACGCCCTGTCGCACTACGAGTTGGACAAGTCCTCGGCTGGCCAGACCGGGTACTGCAGCAACGGCACCTGCTATGGCACCTATGGCTATTACATGGATCCGGCCATCCTGAACGAGGGCCTGACCAACCCCGCCACCGGCGCCACCGCCGGCGGCAATTTCGTGGGCGCCACCGGGGCGCCGTCGCAGACCCCGCCGGTCATCCCGGCCCAGACGGCGCTGACGGCGCCCAACCGGGCGCAGCTGATCCACAACTTCTTCCCCACCGGCAACGCGGGCAGCAGCATCCTGGTGCAGAACCTGTCCCAGATGCAGAACCCGGTGCAGTGGCTGCAGGGCAACTTCCCGCAGTTCCCGGGCAAGATGGTGCGCGACCCCATCAACTCCTTCGTCATCGAAAGCCAGCGCGCCTCCGGCTATGCCATGGCCGACATGGGCAGCAAGGAGGACCGCTTCCACCTGAACATCGGCGCCCGCATCGTCGACACGGTGCAGAAGGTGACGGCCGGCGCCCTGCCGGCCAACCCCATCTACATCTCCGACGAATCCTGGGACGGTTCCAACGCCATCACCAACCCGGACGTCATCACGGCGGAACGGCACTACACCGACATCCTGCCCAGCATGAACCTGGTGCTGGACGTGGCGCCCGACCAGAAGGTGCGGTTCTCCGCCGCCCGCGTCATGTCCCCGCCCAGCCCGTACCAGCTGGGCACCGGCGCGCAGTACAACTTCACCCGTGAAACCAACAGCGCCGGCAAGCAAGGCTTCGCCTTCGTGGGCGGCAGCGGCGGCAACCCGAACCTGGACCCGTTCCGCGCCACCCAGATCGACATCGGCTACGAATGGTATTTCGGCACCCAGGGCGCCCTGACCTTCGGCGGCTTCTACAAGTCCATCGACACCTTCATCCAGACGCAGACCACCTCCATCACCGTGATGGACGACTTCGGCGGCAGCACCGCGGGCTTCACCGCCCCCAGCAACGGCGCCGGCGGCAGCATCAAGGGCTTCGAGGTCGGGGCGCAGTACGCCTTCGACTTCGGCGTGGGCTTCAACGCCAACTACACCTACTCGCTGTCCACCTCGTCGACGTCCACGTCCTTCGCCCAGGACCTGCCCATCCCCGGCGTGTCGCTGCACGCCCTGACGGCGCAGGCCTACTACCAGAAGAACGGCCTGGAGGCCCGGCTGTCCTACAGCTGGCGGTCCAGCGCGGTGAACGGTGACGCCATCGGCTCCACCTTCGCCATCCTGGACGCCACCACCAACAAGGCCGTGACCTACGGCGTGTTCAGCCGGCCCTACGGCCAGCTGGACGCCCAGCTCGCCTATCAGTTCACGCCTGAGTTCGGCATCACCTTCGAGGCCGTCAACCTGACCGGCGAGTCTCAGGAGACCTACCTGCAGTACAAGAACCAGCCCTTCACCTACATGAACTCGGGTCGCCGGTTCATGCTGGGCGGCCGGTTCAAGTTCGGCGGCTGATGCCCCCGACCTGCGGGGCCGGACCGGCATCCGGACTGGCCCCGTGGACCCTGGGAACCCTTGGCACCCGTTTTACCAAAGGTTTCCGATGACGGGGCGGCGGCCCCAGCGGCCGCTTCCCGTTTCTTCTTCTTGATCTCCCTTCTGCGCATACCCTCTCCCCGGGGACTATGCGCCCACTCCGGGCGGCATGATTGCGATCGTGCCGCCCTTTCTTTTTATGCCATTACAGGGGTAGTGACCCTAACCTTCGGGGGTCCCGACGATGGGAGTTGAGCGCGCATGGAAAATGAGGCCCGGAAGCCGACGATCATCGACGTCGCCCGTAAATCCGGGGTTTCCATCAAGACCGTGTCCCGCGTGCTGAATGGGGAGCCCTATGTCAACCGGGCGACCCTGGATCGGGTGCTGAAAGTCATCCACGACCTGGGTTACCACCCCAACATGTCAGCGCGCACCCTGGCCGGCAAACGCTCCTACCTGCTGGGCCACCTCTACGGCGATCCGGCCGGCCCCTACACCATGGAAATCCAGGTCGGCCTGCTGAACCGCTGCCGCGCCCGCGGCTATCACCTGTTGATCGAGGAGATCGACTATCGCGGCCAGGACGTGGAACGCCGGGTGCGCGCCGTGCTGGACTGGCTGCGCCCCGACGGCGTCGTGCTCACCGCCCCCATCACCGATGAGCCGCGCGTCCTGTCGGTCCTGACGGAAAGCGGCATTCCCCTGGTGCGCGTGACGGCGCAGAGCGGCGGCGACACCTATTCCTCCGTCTGGATCGATGAGCGGCAGGCCGCCGCCGCCCTCACCCGCCACCTGCTGTGCCTGGGGCACCGGCGCATCGGCCTGATCAAGGGGGCGGCCCACCACGGCGCCACCGACCGCCGCTATCTGGGCTACCGCGACGCGCTGGCGGAGCTGGGCATCCCCGAGGACCCGGACCTGATCGAGCAGGGCGCCTTCACCTTCCCCTCCGCCCTGCCCTGCGCCGAACGGCTGCTGTCCCTGGCCGAGCCCCCCACCGCCATCTTCGCCTGCAATGACGAGATGGCCGCCGCCGTCATCGTCGTCGCCCAGGCGCGGGGCCTCAGCCTGCCGGGTGACCTGTCCGTGGCGGGGTATGACGACTGCCCCGTCGCCAGCATGACCTGGCCGCCGCTGACCACCGTGCGGCAACCCATGCGCAGCCTGGGGGAAGAGGCGGCGGACCTGCTGATCTCCCGCCTGATGGAGCGCCCGCGCGGCAACGCCGGCGTGCCCCACCGGCTGGTGCCGCACGAGCTGGTGGTGCGGGCCTCCACCGCCCCGCCGAAAGCGCAGAGCCCGGCGCGCCGCCGCGCGAAGAAGGCAGGCTAGCCTCGGCCGAGCGCAAAACGCATCCAGTGAACAACCGCGAACGGCTGGTCCTGCAAGTGAACGCTTGCTCTGGCTGCGATTTGACCATACAGTGAACCACATGGTTCAGTGTTTAGATTCTCCCCTCGATCTTTCGTTCGCGGCGCTGTCCGATGCGACCCGCCGCGGGATCATCGATCAGCTGGGCCGCGGGGACGCGTCGATCACCAGTCTCGCCGATCAGTTCCGGATGACACTGACCGGCATGAAAAAGCACATCCAGGTTCTGGAGCGGGCGGGGCTGGTCATCACGCGGAAGGTCGGGCGGGTGAGAACCTGCACGCTTGGGAAACGCGGCCTCAAGGCGGAGGCCGAATGGATCGAGGCGCATCGCAAACTCTTCGAGGCCCGCTTCGACGCATTGGACGAGATCATCAGCGAATTGAAAGGGGAGGAAAGCGATGACTGAGCATGATGAGGGTGCAGGTGACGCGCGGAACCCCACGTCCGTCGAGCGTAGGGGCGAGCGCGAACTGGTCATCATGCGGACCTTCGACGCGCCCCCGAGCACGGTTTACCGGGCCTGGAGCCAGGCGGCGCTGTTCCAGCGCTGGTGGGTGCCAAAGTCGGTATCCGGCATTTCGCTGGTGTCGTGCGATCTGGACGTCCGTACCGGCGGGAAGTATCGGCTGGAATTCGCCGCCGGCGGTTCGGACACCATGGCCTTCCACGGCAAGTATCTCGAGGTGGTGCCGAACGAACGCATCGTCTGGACCAACGATGAGGGTGAAGAGGGCGCGATCACCACGGTGACCTTCACGGACCTGGGCGGGAAGACGCTGCTGACCTTCCACGAAGCCTATCCGTCCAAGGAGGCGCTTGAGGAAGCGCTGCAGGGTTCGGCGGCAGCATTGCCGGAGCAACTGGAACAACTCGGCGACGTGCTTTCCAGCCTGGGCGACCTGTCCTAACGGGCCAGGTCGCGCAAGGCCGCCACGGTGGCCGCCGCCAGGGCGGGGTCGGTACGGACCCCGGGCGGCACCGCCTGGTCGAACAGCAGGCGGGCGGGGCCGGGAGACAAGACCAGCACGCGGTGGGCCAGGGCCACCGCCTCCGCTAGGTCATGGGTCACCAGCAGGGTGGGCACCGGCCGCCGCACCAGATGTTCCGCCAGCACGGCGCGGGCCAGGCGCTGGTTGCCTTCATCCAGCGACGCGAATGGTTCGTCCAGCAGCAGGGCCTGCGCGTCCACCGCCAGGGCGCGGGCCAGGGCCAGGCGGCGGGCCATGCCCAGCGACAGTTGCGACGCCCAGATGTCCGCCTTGTCCGCCAGGCCCAGCCGCTCCAACAGGCGCGTCGCCTCCCCGCCCTCGGCCCCGGCCAGGTCCAGGTTCTGCCGCACCGTGCGCCAGGGCAGCAGGCGGGGCTGCTGGAACACCACACCCAGGCGGGAGGCGCCGCCACTCCACCGCACGGTGCCCGCCACCTCCCGGTCCAGGCCGGCGACCAGGCGCAACAGGGTGCTCTTCCCACAGCCGGAGGGGCCGACCAGGGCCACCACCTCGCCAGCGTCCAGGCCGAAGGAAACGGGGCCCAGCACCGCGCGCCCGGCCAGACGCTTCTCGCGGATGTCGACGGTCAGCCGGGTCATGACGCCTTCCATCGGGTGGCCCAGCGTTCCAGGGGCTGGAAGACCGCCCATTCGATGATTTGGATGATCAGGATGAAGGCCAGGGAATAAGCCAGGATGTGGGCCACGTCGAACAGCTGGAAATAGACCTGGATCTGAAAGCCGACACCGTCGCTGCGGCCCAGCAGTTCCACCACCAGCACGATCTTCCAGATGAGCGCCAGGCCCGACCGGGTGGCGGCGAACAGATAGGGTTGTAGCTGCGGCAGCACGACATGGCGCAGGGTGGCGGCGCGGCCAAAGCGGAAGGCGTGCCCCATTTCCAGCAGGTCGCGGTCCAGCGCGCGCACGCCCTCGCGCACGGTGACGGCGGTGGTGGGCAGCTTGTTCAGGGCCACCGCCGCGATGGCCGCGGCCTCCGTCAGGCCGAACCAGACATAGAGCAGGACGATCAGCACCAGGGCCGGCAGGTTCAGCAGCAGCAGCAGCGCGCTGTCCAGCCATAAATCCACCGTGCGCCACCAGCCCATGGCCAGGCCCAGGGCCGTGCCCGCCACCATGGCCAGCAGGAAGGACGCGGCCACCCGCGCCAGGGTGATGCCGACATGGTGAGGCAAGGCGCCCGACGCCACCTCGCGCGCCAGGGTGGCCAGCACGGCCGAGGCCGGCGGCGCCAGGGGGCTGGCGGCCAAGCGGCCCGCCCCTTCCCACAAGAGCAGCAGGACCAGGATGGACAGCGCGCGGACCAGCCAGGCCCGCCCCCGACTTACCAAGATGACGCCCGCCAAAAGGTGCCGGCCGGCAGCGTCTCGCCGCCCTCCCCCACCAGCGCTGGCCCGCCCACGGCCGCCAGCACCTGGTACAGGCGGGTGGCCGCCTCCCACTCGGCGGAGCCCCAGTGGGGGGAATGCCGCGCCGATACCAGTCGCGCAGGGCGTGGAACTCCGCGTCACTGCCGGCGTCGGCCAAGGGACGCAGCGATGGCCATTCCGCCTCAGTGTCCGTCAGCAGCGCGCGGGCCTGGCGGCTGGCGGCGATGAAGCCGTCCAGCATCGCGCCGTTGGCCTTGGCCCAGCGTTCGGAGAAGACATAGCCCACGATGGGCGGCGTGCCCTGGATGCCCAGGCCGGCCACCGCATCCTCCACCGTCAGCAAAGTGCGCTGGCCCGCCGCCTGGCCCCTGGCGGCGAACGGCCAATAGGTCAGCGACGCGTCCAGCCGCCCCGCCGCCAGCGCGTTGGCCAGGAGGGGCGGTGCGCCGAAGGTCTTCTCGGTCGTCCGATCCAGGTCGATGCCCGCCTGGCGCTGGGCATAGGCGCGCAGGATCAGCCAGCTTTTGTCCAGCGGCCCGCCGGCGATGCCCAGGCGGCGACCGGCCAGGTCGGCCACCGAGGCCACCGTCGAACCGGCCGGCACCATCACGGCCCCGGCGACGTTGGAGAAGGGGATGAAGGTCCAGTCGGCGCCTGAAGCGCGCTGCCGCGCCACCCACAGCCAATCGACCGCGATGGTGTCGACCTGGCCCGCCTGCAAGGCGACCTGCGTCGCCTGACCCGTGGCGAACTCCTGGGAGACGATGGCGAGACCGTGGGCGGTGTCCAGCCCATGGCGGCGGATCACGTCCAGCTCCCACGACACGGTGCCGTAGCGCAGCACGCCGACGCGCAAGGGCACCGCCGCCGCCCGCGCCGGGCGGGAGGCCAACCCCGCCGCCACGCCCGTGGCCGCCCCCATGGCCAGCAGGCGGCCCAACAGGCGACGGCGCGTCATGCTCATGATCTGGTCCGGAATCGGGGGCATCCTCCACGCCCGGTCCAGGGGGCCGGGCCCAGGTTGTTCCTGGTTTCGCAATCATTATCGGACCGCCGGCTCGACCCCTGTCAACCCGCCCCCTCTACGACTATAGAATGAGACAGCACCCTGATTCGCGGCCCTGATTTCCTATGGCGGCCCAGGATGGCAGGGGCCATTATCGGGTCATGGTCCCTGGTCTGACACCAGTCTCTGGTCTGACACTCAAGGAGACGGCGGACATGTCCAACCGCCGCCATGGTTTGATAGGCGTGCTTCTCGCCGGCCTGCTGGCGGCCGGGCCCGTTGCCCATGCCGCACCGCCGGCGAAGGCGCCGGACGCCAAACCCGACCCCGCAAAACCCGACCCCGTGGCCAACATCGCCTATCTGGCGCTGACGCAGAAGCGGGTATTGCCGCAAAGTTTCCTGGACCAGCCGCCGGATGACGATGGGGTGCAGGGCGCGCGGTTGGCGCTGGCCGACAACACCACCACCGGCCGCTTCATTCACCAGGCCTATCACCTGGAAGAGGCGCTGGAGCCCGATGCCGACGCGGTGGTCGCCGCCTTCAAGCGGCTGGTGGCCCAGGGCTACCGCGCCTTCGTCACCGACGTGCCGGCGGACCTGCTGCTGCGCCTGGCCGACCTTCCGGAGGCGAAGGACGCCACCCTGCTGGACGCCACCACCACCGACGACGCCCTGCGCGGCGACAAATGCCGGCGCAACGTCCTGCACCTGCTGCCCAGCCGCGCCATGCTGGCCGATGCCCTGATGCAGTACCTGGCGGTGAAGAACTGGCGCGACATCCTGCTGGTGGCGGGCCCCAACCCCGAGGACAAGCTGTACGCCGACGCGCTGCGCAAGTCGGCGCGCAAGTTCCGCCTGAAGATCGTGGCGGACAAGCCCTGGACCTACGACCCCGGCGCCCGCCGCACCGATACCGGCCATTACGCCATCGGGGCGGAGGTGGCGCGCTTCACGCAAGGCATCAAGTACGACGTGCTGGTGGTGGCGGACGAGGGCGACAATTTCGGCGATGAGCTGGGCTATCGCGCCACCGACCCACGGCCGGTGGCCGGCACCCAGGGCCTGGTGCCCGCCGCCTGGGCCCGTCCCTTCGAGCAATGGGGCGCCACGCAACTGCAGGCCCGCTTCCTGAAGCAGACGGGCCGCTGGATGACGGAGCGGGACTACGGCGCCTGGATGGCGGTGCGCGCCCTGGGCGAGGCCGCGACCCGGGGCGGCAGCGTGGAGGGGGCGGCCATGACCGCCTATCTGCGCAAGCCGGAGTTCGAGCTGGCGGCCTTCAAGGGCGCGCGGCTCAGCTTCCGCGCCTGGGACGGGCAGTTGCGCCAGCCGGTGCTGCTGGCCGACGCGCGGTCGCTGGTGTCCGTCTCGCCACAGCCGGGCTTCCTGCACGAGACATCGGAACTGGACACGCTGGGCACCGACCAGCCGGAGACGACATGCCATCCTTGATACCTGCGGCCTTTGCCCGTATCCGGGCAAAGGCCCCCTCAGACGCCGGGCACCCCCATCCGGGGGCTTGGCTTCCTCGCGTTTCAGTCCGCTCCGCTCCCCAAAATGCCGCGGGGCCGGCGGTCGCCGGCCTGTTGCTCGCGATAGGCCTACTGCTATCTGCCCCGCCCGCGCTGGCGGAGCGGTTGCTGGTGTCCAATGAGAAGGACAACACCATCACCGTGGTGGACGCCGACACCCTGGCCATCATCAAGACGGTGAAGGTGGGCGCGCGTCCCCGGGGCATCACCCTGTCCAAGGACGGCAAGGCGCTTTACATCTGCACCAGCGACGCCGACCACATCGAGGTGCTGGACTTGGCCAGCCTGACCGTCACCCGCACCCTGCCCAGCGGGCCGGACCCGGAACTGTTCACCCTGAGCCCGGACGGCAAGACGCTGTATGTGTCCAACGAGAACGACAACATGGTGTCGGTGCTGGACATCGCGTCCGGCCGCATCGCCACCGAGATCCCGGTGGGGGTGGAGCCGGAGGGCATGGGCATCAGCCCGGACGGCAAGATCCTGGTGAACACCTCCGAAACCACCAGCATGGCCCATTTCATCGACACCCAAACCCACGCGGTGCTGGCCAACGTGCTGGTGGGCAGCAGGCCGCGCGTGGCGCAATGGACCAAGGACGGGTCGCTGGTGTGGGTCTCGGCGGAGGTGGGCGGCACCGTCAGCATCATCGACGCCGCCCAGCGCAAGGTCATCCAGACCATCCGCTTTGAGATCCCCGGGGTGCCGAAGGAATCCATCCAGCCGGTGGGCATCCAGTTGACCGCCGATGGCAACACCGCCTTCGTGGCCCTGGGCCCCGCCAACCGCGTGGCCGTCATCGACACCCACAGCTATCAGGTCAAGAAGTACCTGCTGGTGGGCCAGCGGGTGTGGAACCTGGCTTTCTCCGGTGACGGCAAGCGGCTGTACACCACCAACGGCGTCAGCAACGACCTGTCTGTCATCGACGTGGACGCGCTGAAGGTGGTGAAGTCGGTGCCGGTGGGCCGCCTGCCCTGGGGCGTGGTGGTGGCGCCTTGACCGGCTCCCCGGCCGCCGCCCTGGAGGTCTCCGGCCTCAGCCATTCCTTCGGCGCGCGCCAGGCGCTGCGCGATGTCGGCTTCCGCATCGCGCCCGGCGATTTCACGGCGCTGCTGGGCCTGAACGGCGCCGGCAAGACCACCCTGTTCGCCCTGGTCACCCGCCTCTACCACAGCCGGCAGGGGCGCGTCGCCGTCTTCGGCCATGACATCCGGCGCCAGCCCTCCGCCGCCCTGGCAGCCATGGGCGTGGTGTTCCAGCAGTCCACCCTGGACCTGGATCTGACGGTGCGGCAGAACCTGGCCTATCACGCCAGCCTGCACGGCATGGCCGGATCGCGCGCCCGCCACCGCATCGAGGAGGAGCTGGAGCGGGTGGACCTTGCGGACCGGCGCGACGCCCGGGTGCGCCAGTTGTCCGGCGGCCAGCGGCGGCGGGTGGAGCTGGCCCGCGCCCTGGTGCATGACCCCGCCCTGCTGCTGCTGGATGAACCCACCGTGGGCCTGGATATCGAAAGCCGCCGCTTCCTGATCGAGCATGTCCGCCACCTGTGCCGGGAGCGCGGCCTGGCCGTGCTGTGGGCCACCCACCTGATCGATGAGGCCGACGACACGGCCAAGGTCATCGTCCTGCACCAGGGCCAGGTGCTGGACCAGGGCCCCGTGCCCGAGGTGAACGCGCGGGCCGGCGTGACCACGCTGCGCGCCACCTTCGACGCCCTGACGGGCCAGCGGCAGGAAGGGGGCGGGCGATGACCCCGGTCCAGTATCTGCGCTGCCTGGGCGGCATCGTGAAACGCGAGGCGCTGCGCTGGACGCAACAGCGCGGCCGCTTCCTGTCCGCCCTGGTGCGGCCGCTGGTGTGGCTGGCCATCTTCGCGGCGGGCTTTCACTTCGTCCTGGGCGTGTCCATCATCCCGCCCTACGACACCTATATCCCGTACGAGGTCTACATCGCCCCGGGATTGCTGGCCATGATCCAGCTGTTCAATGGCATGCAAAGCTCGCTTTCCATGGTGTATGACCGGGAAATGGGCAGCATGAAGACCCTGCTGGTCAGCCCCTTCCCCCGCTGGTTCCTGCTGACGGCCAAGCTGCTGGCCAGCGTGGTGGTGTCGGTGGTGCAGGCCTACATCTTCCTCGGCATCGCCTGGTTCTGGGAGATCGAGCCGCCGCCGCTGGGTTATCTGACGGTGCTGCCGGCCCTGATCCTGTCGGGCCTCATGCTGGGCGCGCTGGGCCTGGTGCTGTCGTCCTTCATCCGACAGTTGGAGAACTTCGCCGGGGTGATGAACTTCGTCATCTTCCCCATGTTCTTCGCGTCGTCCGCCCTCTATCCGCTGTGGCGGGTGAAGGAAAGCAGCCTGACGCTCTATTGGATCTGCCAGGCCAATCCCTTCAGCCACGCGGTGGAGCTGATCCGCTTCGCCCTGTACGGCCAGGCGGACCCGCTGGCGGCCGGCGTGGTCGCCGGCTGTACCCTGCTGTTCATGATCATGGCGGTCTGGGGTTACGACCCCGGCCGCGGCCTGTTGGCCCGCCGGGGTGGCGGGGACTAACTGGCCAGGGAGGACAAGGATGCGCGTCACGGTTCCGGTCGCCCTTCTGCTCGCCGTCCTCGCCGGCGGCGTTCCCCTGGCGGCGCGCGCGGCGCCCCCCCAGGCGGACCCGGACTGGCCCTGCCACCAGCGCCTGGTGCCGGAACTGACCGGCGCCACTTATTGGAACGGCCCCGCCCTGCCCGATGCCGCGGACTGGCGCCACGACAAGGCCGTGGCCACCGTGGTGCTGGCCGTGTCCCCGCGCGATGTGCCCGCCGATGAGGGGGAGAAAACCCTGACCGCCTTCGCCGACAAGGTGCCCAAAGCCCGGCGGGCCACCGTGTACCCCAAGACCTTCGCCGGCATCGTGGAGGAGGTGAACCGCCAGCGCGGCGTCGTCATCGCCCGGCTGAAGGAGCTGGCCCACCGCCAGCGGGAGGTGGGTGACCTGGTGTCCCATGCCACCAATGAGCTGCAGGCCATCCCGGCCGACGTCACCGATCCCGACAAGCGCCAGCAACGGACGGAGATCGTGCAGCGCCGCGACTACCTGATCCGCAGCTTCGAGGAGGTGGAACGCACCCTGCGCTATACCTGCGAGGTGCCCGTGGACCTGGAAGCCCGGCTGGGCACCTATGCCCGCGTTCTGGGGGAACGCCTCGGCAATTAGACCAGCGGCACGAGACAGTGACTCGTGCCGCTGTAGGCCCCGACTGGGGCCGCCGGAGCGAGCACCGCCCAGTTAGTGTATGGGGGGCGCAGCGAGGACAAGCCTAGGCGGACGGACGTCCGCCGCCCGGCGCCTGAGGGAGCATTTGAACGGTCACGTTCAAATGCCGCGCGTATTAGCTGGATGCGATCTTGGCATAACACCTTTTGCGCCAAGGTCATTCTCAATCAGGGCGCGTATCGTGGCGGTGTGAGGGCACCCGCGATTACAGAGCAGATCACCCAAAGGTGAACCACCTTTGGGTTGAGCCATGGCACCGGCCCAGCGTTTTAAGCCGCCGTCGGCATCGGCACCCTGCCTCCTGCGCCGACCGCCTATCATAAATGGTGCATTAACGGTCTCTACGCACGCATATTATGGTTAACGTCCTGATTTAGTCCAAAAAGATTGAAAAACACTACTATCTTATAGACTGAAGATATACATTGCTGCGAACCCAGCCTCCGGCGGCCGCCGCCGAGCATGAGAATGACCCGCCCATGCCTACCCCGTTAGAAACGGTCTTCCTCGCCCGTCTCGCTCAAAACGCCCCGGACTTGATCACGCGGGAGGCCACATCGGATCAGCAATCGTGGGTGGAGGGCCTGATCGCCGCGGATGTCCAGGCGGCCTTGCATCCCTTGCCGCCGGAATTGATCGCTCCCCTGCTGCCCCTCGAGGTCAAGGCGCGCCTGGCCGGCCATGCAACCGCTTTCCCGGACAGCCGGGTGCAGGTGATCTCGCAGGCGGGCGAGGCCA
The DNA here is from genome assembly GCF_034427435.1 of Nitrospirillum goiasense. Classification (NCBI taxonomy): domain Bacteria; kingdom Pseudomonadati; phylum Pseudomonadota; class Alphaproteobacteria; order Rhodospirillales; family Azospirillaceae; genus Nitrospirillum; species Nitrospirillum goiasense. Next base: position 490,134 of record NZ_JAXQNP010000001.1, read on the forward strand.
TCGGCTATTGGCGCATGGACTGGAGCGGCACGCCGCCGCGTCTTGTTGACATCATCATCATGGCGGAGGCGCGGGGCCAGGGGCATGGCGGGCGCCTGCTGGGTTGCCTGGCCGCCGCCGCCGACACCTTGGCCCTGCCCCTGGCGCTGAGCGTGCGCCCCGGCAACCCCGCCGAACACCTGTACCACCGCCTGGGCTTCACGCCCATCAGCCCCCCCAATCCCAGCGTGGAAATGCGGCGGGCATCGGCCAGCCTGGAAGCGGCCAGCCGAACAAGGGCCTGGTAAATGCAGGCGGCGGCACCGCCCCTTCTGGATGAGGGGCCAATGAAAATAACATCTATTTTGAATAGACTCAAAGATTACGACAACACTTAGAAAGGCATGATTATGGATGATGCATACATCGGTGCGGTCGTTCCCTGGCCCAGTACAATGATAATCCCGCGTGGGTGGGTTATCTGCGACGGCAGAACCATGTACATCGCTCAGCACGCCGCCCTGTTCGCGGTAATCGGCGTCGCTTATGGCGGCGATGGAAAGTCGACGTATAAGATCCCGGATTTACGCGGCCGCGTCCCCTATATCCACACCATGTACGGCTACAACCCCTACGTCGGCTCCGCCCCCAGCACCATCAATGGGCAGTGGGGACAGCCAGTCATACTGAACCAATACAATCTGCCGGTGCACACGCACACCGCCACCTTTACCCCGACCGGCGGTTCACCGCACGGCGTCCTGACCGCCAGCGGCATGATCTCGCTGCCGGTGAACCAGATTGCGGGAACGTTCAGTGGCACCGGTTCCTTCAACGGCGCCACCCCCACCGCCACGCCACGGTCTGCGACCATAGCGGCCAACGACCTTGTGACCAGCCCCGGCACAACCCCGCAGCTCTTCACCTCTATCGGCACGCCGGTGACCTTGGGCGCCAGCAACGCGGTGTCGGTGACGGGATCGGTCACGATGACGGGGACGGCGGCGGGCAATGTCACCATCGGCGTCTCCGGAACCCAGCACGGCTTCACCGGTGGCACCATCACCGTGCTGCCCACGGGAAATACGAAGCCGGTCACCATCAGTCCCGCAACCCAACCGCTGAATTTCATCATCTGCGTGGACGGCGTTTTTCCACCGCGGAATTAACGGGCGAGGGCGATGCGATGAGCTGCGGCGGTCACGTCATAGCTCGGGCGGACGGCTGTTCCTGAAAGGCCCGCTCCCGGCGAACCGCCATCCCGGTGACGTTGGCCCGCCACACCGTCTTTCCGTCGCCTTCTGATTTGGCGCAGCTCCCCCAATTCATCCAAGAGGTTTGATCATGGAAACTGCTTATGTCGGAGCCGTTATGTTGTGGGCAGGGAGTTACGTTCCTGTCAATTGGCGTATTTGCAATGGCCAAACCTTAGCGATTTCTGACTTCGAGGTGCTGTATTCGCTGATTGGAAACACCTACGGCGGGAATCCCGCCCTAGGCAACTTCAATTTACCAAACTTCCAGTATCAGGTACCCACCGGCACAGGCGTCGTGACGGGCCCGTTCACCCCAGTTGGTCAAATGAGCCCCCAAGGAACCATCATCGGGCAAGGTGCCACCATCCAGACAAGCTCAATGCCCCCCCATACCCATAACGCCACATTCACACCCTCTGGCGTCGTACAGGGCACATTGGCCGCCAGCGGTACCATCACCCTGCCCTACAACGGCACCGCCAACATCACGGCCAAGGGCCCGGCTAAAATCGGGACGACCAACACTGGCAGCAGGGGAACTGCACTCGCGGCCGGCGCACTGCTGACCACAACCCCAGGCGCCCAGATTTACGCGACGAGCGGCTCAACAATCATCGCCATGGGTCCGAGCAACGCCGTCACGGCGGCCGGTAATTTCGCCGTGGCCGGCGACGCCGGCGGCAATTCCACGCTGATTTTGGACGGGGATTTGGGCGCCACATCCGGCACCGCCACCATCAACGGTACGGGCGGGTACGCGGCGGTAGCCCTGGATCTGCCCGGCACCATGGTTCAGGCCATCATCTGCGTCAACGGGCTCTACCCCGATTTTCCATAACGGACGCGCCGGTGGATAGCCCGGGGCGTCGGCGTCCGAGCCTAACGTTCGCGGTGACGGGCCGGCAAGTCACTAAACTTAGCAAATTCCCGAGCGTTCCCGCTTTCATGCCCTGCGCGGCGGATCCGGCAAAACGCTCGGCCCGACATGCTCCCTAGGCAATCATTATAGAGAGGCGCACCATGGAACCCTATATTGGCGCGATCATGATGTGGTCGGTTCCCAAGCTTCCCAGAGGGTGGCTGCTTTGCAACGGGGCCTCGTTGCCCATCAGCCAGTATCAGGCCCTTTACGCCGTGATCGGCACCAACTTCGGGGGTGACGCTAAAACAACATTCGCCCTGCCGAATTTTCAAAACCGCGTGCCCATCGGCGCGCTGACTTCCCAGCAGGGCGCCTTCACCGCCCACGGTACCTACCATGCAAACCTGGCGGATTATGGATCCTTTACCCTGACCGCAGACAATCTTCCCGCGCACATCCATACCAGCCACTTCAATGCCACCGGCAACGGAGCAGGACCCGCTGTCGCAAAAGGGGCTGTGAGCCTGAACCTAGCGACCAGCACGTCCACCGCCAGTGGATCAGGGTCGGTGGCGATAGGGGTTCCGACAACCACACCAGCGGATCGGCACTTGGCTCCAGCGCCGGGTGACATGATTTCCGGCGGCGTGGCTGCCATCTTCGTCCCACCAGCCGCTACGGCGTCCGTGACAACCATTGAGGTCGGGCCACATGACGCGGCGACGATCACGGGCAGCGCCCCCATCTCGGGCACCGTGACGGGCAGTGTCAGCTTGGGCGTCTCAGGAAGCCGCCCCACCGGCGGTACAGTGACCCTCGGTACTACCGGCGGCGTCCTTCCGGTGAATCCCCAGGTCCCTCTGATCCCGACAAATTTCATCATCTGCTGGCAGGGGCTGTTCCCGCCCCGCAACTGAGCAAAGGCGCCGCCCGCCTTGGCGGCGCCGCTCAACCGAGTTGCGGGTTACCCGTGACTCAGGCATCGGGAGGGGGACCGCCGGCACCATCGGCACCACCATCCGTCCCCCCTCGACCTCTTCCGCACGCGCCAGTCGGGGCCGCGTGACCAAGACCTGCCCCTCTTGGTCATAGGGACTGAGGAAACGGGGGTCGGGGGCCAAATGCACCCGCTGGCGGTGAAGTGCCGGTTCCCGGAAGCCGGGACAGTATGGGTGCTGGACGCCGGGGTTGTAGCTCACGTCATACAGTTCCGTGACAGGGCCGGAAATGGTCACCCAATGAACGTTCGTCCCCGTCCGCAGATCCACGATTTGCAGGCCGCACCGTTGTTTGACTTGGCTGGTCTCCAGCTTGGCATGTAACGGCATGCTGTTACCGAAGCTGTTGTGCCGCAATTGCGACAGGCCGATGACGGCATAGTCGCCCACGAAAGTGAGACCGCGGGCGAAGCCGGGGCAGTCGGCCACGGCCACGAAGCCACCCCGGTCACGATCAACGTAGCCGAACAAGCCTTCCGCCGAATTCAGAACCCAGAGGCGATCACGATACCAGCGGGGGGAATGGGGCATGGACATGCCGTGGGCCACCACCTCGTTCGCGATAATGTCCACGACCATGCCACCCTTGTCACGAATGGACCGCCAGCCCGCGAATTCGGTGGATTGCCCGCATAGGGTGACATAGGCGATGGCGCCATCACGGGCGGCCATGCCGTTCAGATGGCAAAAGTCCACCGGCATCAGGGCGGGGATAAAGTCCGGCTTCCACAGGGGGCGGAAGTTGTACCGCTCATCCAGGGCGGCGATACAACTGAACGACGTGCTGATGAAGGCCAGTTCCTGCATCTCGCCCGCGAAACGGACATCGGCCAGAACGTCATGGGTATCGCAGGGGCCAATGAAATAGCCCTTGCGCGGCATGTATACCGCATCGCTGGGCTGGCCATCCACCACCGCCGGGCCAGTATTGGCGAACTTCCATATCTGTTCCCGGGTGCCGACCCAAACATGGCGGGGGTCCACCGCCAGGCCCATGGCCGTCCCGACCACCCGGTCCAACACCCGCAGCTCACCGTCAACGACATAGAGGAAGATCAGACGGCCCGATTGATAGGTGGACAGCAGCAGGCTGCCGCCCGTTTGGGCCAACCAGTCGGCGAACCCCGGGGACGGCAGGAAACGGGGCAGGTGGTCCCCATCTTGGCGGGGGATGACGGTGGGATCGTCGGTGGACACCTCGCCCGCGCCCTGCCCGCCTTGACCCGCCTGTTCATGCTCAGACATCCGACCCACCCCTCTTTAAACCATCCATGCTTGTAAGGCCTCGGCTGGGCCGTACCACCAAAAATCGATGGCCTATGCCCCACGGCCTAGGCTCTCTAACAAATCCAGCCCAGCGATGCCAGGGATCTCGGTTTGGCCACGGCCAGGATCGTTAATATTGTATTAATCCGTAAAGAAGGTAACTGGGGCCCACGAGTGTGATCGAGAGAAAGCGGCCGTTATTAGGTGGCAATTTCTTAAGACCTATCCCGTAGGATAGGCAGACTCGGAAGAGTCAACTGTCCAGCCAACTCCACACAAGGGCCATCACAATTTATCACAATCCATCCTTTGCTACATAAGGGCGCCAATTCACCGTTTTTAACTGGCGGGAGCGGAAAAGTTGTGGTTTAAGCGATATGGGGGCATATTTGCAGTTCTTGATGGCATTTCTTGCAAAAGGGGAGCCATCGGGGTCGCAGGTCCCCGGTGAAACCTATTCCTTTTTGGTGAGTTGAACGCCATGCCTGACGGTACGCCCCCCAAGGTCCGCAAGAACGCCCCCCGTGCCCTGCGGCTGGCCCTTGAACCGCGCATGATGTTCGACGCCGCCGCCGCCGCCACAGCGGCGACGGTGACCAAGACCGCCGTCGCGGACGCGGCGGACACGCATCACGACGCCGCCGCCACCCAGGCCCTGCTGGACGCCGCCGCCAAGGCCGCTGCGGCAACGGCGACCGACACGGCGAAGACCGGCACCACAACGGCCGATGGCACGAACGCCGCCAGCGCGGCGACCACCAGTACAGCGGATAGCGCCAAGACGACGGCGGAAACGGTACAGGCCACGGCGACCACCTCCACCGCGACCACAGTCACCACCACGACCACCAACACCGCGGTTCATGAGGTGGTCATCGTCGATACCAGCGTCGCCGACTACCAGACCCTGATCGCCGGCATGGACCCGTCCGTGCCGGTCATCCTGCTGGGTCCGGGGCAGCGCACCATCCATGGCATTGCGGAAGCGCTGTCCCAGTACAGCAACCTGGACCAGGTCGTCCTGGTGTCGGAGGGTGGTGACGGCGGCATCATCCTGGGTGGCAACCATGTGGTGACGGACGGTGATCTGGCCAGCCGCGCCACCGACCTGGCGGCCATCGGCGCCTCACTGAAAACCGGCGGCGATTTCGTGCTGCTGGGCTGCTCCATCGCCGAGGACGCCACCGGCCAGAAGTTCGTCGATGATTTCGCCCGGTATCTGGGGAACGGCGTGGATGTCGCCGCCTCCACCGACCGCACGGGCCCGGCGGCCCTGGGTGGCGACTGGGTGATGGAATACAGCACCGGCAAACCGCTGGACGTGGTGCTGCCCTTCACCGTCGCCGGGATGCAGGGCATCGATCATTGCCTGGGCTGCACGACAGTTGACAATTCCACCCACACAGAGGTTGCAATCCACCAGCAGAACGCAAAGGGTAATATTTATTATTTCAAGGACTTCTATACTCGATATACCGCAGCCACAACCCCAAGCGGAATACAAACTCTCTATAATATTTTCGCAAGTAAGTACATTACCATATATAATGGGACAAAGGTCGTCGGTCGTTACCTGAAAGATACTGGCGGAACAACAGGCCTTACGACGGGAGACTATTTCCAGGACTTCACACAGCCGGGATATTATCACGGCATTAACCCTAGCCACTCAGTGAACGTCACCAGCCTTAGCGACTTCTTGCAGAAGTTGCAAGATGCTGGCCTGTGCGGACCCACCACCCCCTCGGCGCCGTCGATCGGCGGCACGCATACCAGCACGGCCAATGACAGCGCCACGGCCACGCCCTTCAGCAGCGTGACCTTCACCGACAACAACAGCGGCGCCACCAGCTATCATGTAGACATCACCCTGGATGCCGCCAACGGCGTGCTGTCGCAGGCCTCAGGCACCGGCCTGAGCAGCACCGACAGCACCCACTACACCCTGACGGCCAGCAGCGCGTCCGCGCTGCAGAGCGCCCTTCAGGCCCTGGTCTTCACCCCCACCAAGGACCAGGTGGCGGTGGGCCAGACCAAGACCACCACCTTCACCCTGACGCCCGGCGACGATGCCTTCAGCGGCTCGGTCACCGCCGACACCAGCAGCGTCCTCACCGTCACCTCGGTCAACGACGCCCCCAGCTTTGTGCAGTCCGGCGCCGGCAGCCTGACCGTGGCGCACAACAGCACGGCGATCGACCTTTCCTCCTACCTGCATGTCAACGATCCCGACATCAGCCAGACGGAAACCTGGACCGTTTCCAGCGCCGCCAGCCATGGAACCGTGACGCTGACCAGCGCCACCGCCAGTTCCGGCAGCAGCGACATCACCCCCGGCGGCACGCTGACCTACACGCCCACCAGCGGCTTTATCGGCAGCGACAGCTTCACCATCCAGGTGAGCGACGGCACCTCCACCGTCACGCGCACCTTCAACGTGACGGTGACCGGCCCGGTGATCGGCGCCACCCACACCAGCACGGCTAACGACACCGGCACCGCCACGCCCTTCAGCAGCGTGACCTTCACCGACAACAACAGCGGCGTCACCAGCTTTCATGTCGACATCACGCTCAGCGGCAACAACGGTACGCTGAGCCAGACCAGCGGCACGGGCCTGAGCAGCACGGACAGCACCCATTACACCCTGACCGCCAGCACTGTATCCGACCTGCAGACCGCGCTGCAGGCCCTGGTCTTCACCCCCACCGCCAACCAGGTGGCCGCCGGGTCGACGCAGCAGACCACCTTCACCCTGACGCCCAACGACAGCCTGGGCGTCGCCGGCGTCGCCGACAGCACCAGCGTCATCACCGTCACCTCGATCAACGATGCGCCGGTCCTGGACGCGAGCAAGTCGCCCACCCTGACCGCCGAGTCCAACACCACCACGGCGGCGCCCAGCGGCGCCGTCGGCACCCTGGTCTCCTCCCTGGTCGCCACCGGCACGGGCATCGCCAACGTCACCGACGCCGACGCCAGCGCCCAGTTGGGCATCGCCATCACCGCCACGGACACGAGCCACGGCATCTGGTGGTACTCCACAAACGGCGGGTCCACCTGGACCAATGTCAACGGCGGCACGGCGGTCAGCGGCACCGCGTCGCTGCTGCTGAAGGCGGACGCCAACACCCGCCTGTATTTCCAGGTCTTCGACACCAGCTACACCGGCACGGCGACCATCACCTTCCGCGCCTGGGATCAAACCACCGGCACGGCGGGCACCAAGACCTCCACCGCCAGCAACGGCGGCACCACCGCCTACTCATCCGCCTCGGACACGGCCAGCATCACCATCACCGGGCCCAACGCCGCCCCCGTAATCTCGGACCTGAACAACGACACCGTCGCCTGGGTGGATGCCAGCACCGCCATCAAGCTGGATTCGGGCACAGCCGTATCGGTCAGCGATACGGAGAACGACACCGCCGGCTGGGCCAACGGCAGCCTAGTGGTGCAGCGGGTGACCGCCGGGTCCGCCGACGCCACCGCCAACGACGTATTCAGCTTCGACAACAGCGTCAGCGTCAGCGGCAGCACGGTGACGGTCAACGGCCATGCGCTGAGCTTCACCAACACCGGCGGCGTGCTGACCATCAACCTGACGGCCAGCGCCACCAGCGCCGACGTGGCGACGCTGATGCACGCCATCCAGTACAGCGATGCCACGCCCTACGGCAACGCCACCATGCGCTTCGCGCTCAACGATGGCAGCGGCAATACCACCAACGCCGACGTGACGGTGACCAGTTCCACCATCTACGTCACCACCGCCAGCGACCAGAGCACCGGGCTCGCCGCCGACGGTTTCAGCCTGCGCGAGGCGCTGGCCCAATCCGTCACCCAGACGGGCGCCGACACCATTGTTATCGGAGACAATGTCACCGGTACCGTCACCCTGGCCACCGGTGCCACCCTGGGGGCCGGCGACACCTTGAAATACGCCCCCACCACGGCCGGCAGCCTGACCATCGCCGTGACCAGCGGCAACCTGGCGCTGGGCGGCGCCGGCACCCTCTCGGTGGGCAGCGGCGACACGCTGACCATTTCCGCCCCCGTTTCAGGCACCGGCAGCAGCCTGACCAAGACGGGTGCCGGCACCCTGACCCTGTCGGGCACCAACACCTACACCGGCAGCACCACGGTGTCGGGCGGCAGCCTGGCGGTGGGCAGCCTGGGCAGCACGTCCGGGCTGACCTTGGACGGTGGCAAGCTGGTAGCGACGACCGGCTTCTCCAGCTCCACCGGCGTCAGCATCAACGCCGGCGGCGGCACCTTTGACGTCACCAGCGGCGCCGTGACCCTCACGGGCGTCGTCAGTGGCACCGGCGCGCTGGACCTGAAGAGCACCACCTCGGGCAACGCCCTCAAGCTGTCGGGCAACAACACCTTCAGCGGCGGCGTCACGCTGGATGGCGGCATCCTCGACATCTCCAGCAACACCGCCCTGGGTACCGGCACCCTGACCGTCAACGGCGGCAAGATCCGCAGCACCACGAACCTCACCTACAACCTGGCCAACAACCTGGTGCTCAACGCCGATCTGGTGATGGCCGGCAGCTATGCCCTGGCCTTCGCCGGCAGCGTCGACCTGACCGGCGGAACCCGCACCATCAATGACCAGCTGGGTGCCGGTAAGAACCTGACCTTCAGCGGCGTGATCAGCAACGGCAGCCTGAACATCGCCTCGCAGGCCAACATCGGCACCTACGCCTCGGTGGTGCTGACCAACACCAGCAACACCTATACCGACGTCACCGTCACCTCGGGCACCCTCAGCATCGCCGACGCCGGCAGCCTGGGCAGCGGCAGCCTCACCATGGCCGGCGGCACCCTGCTGATCAACGGCGCCGCCACCATCGCCAAGAACATCGCCGTCACCGCCAGCTCCGCCATCCAGGTGGCCAGCGGCAACGCCGCCACCCTGTCGGGCGTGATCTCCGGCAGCACCGGCACCTTGACGCTGAGCAGCGGCACCGGCGCCACCGATGGCCTGACCCTGTCGGGCGCCAACACCTACACCGGCGGCCTCAGCATCAGCGCCGGCAGCGTGACCGCCAGCGGCGGCAGCGCCATCGCCGACACCAGCGCCGTGACCGTCGCCAGCGGCGCCACGCTGACCCTGGCCGCCAGCGAGACCATCGGCTCCCTGGCCGGCGCCGGCACCGTCGCGCTGGGCAGCAACAGCCTGACGGCGGGGGGCGACAACACCGACACAACCTTCTCCGGCGTCATCACCGGCACCGGCGGCCTGACCAAGGCCGGCACCGGCGCCCTGACCCTGTCGGGCACCAGCACCTACACCGGCGCCACCACCATCAGCGCCGGCCAGATCACCGTGTCGGGTGGCAGCGCCATCAGCGACAGCAGCGCCGTCACCGTCGCCTCCGGCGCCACGCTGCTGCTGCAAGCCTACGATGAGACCATCGGCTCGCTCAGCGGCGCCGGCACCGTGACGCTGAACGGCGGCACCCTGACGACCGGCGGCGACAACACCAGCACCACCTTCTCCGGCGTCCTGCAGGATGGTGGCATCCAAGGCGGCTTGACCAAGGCCGGCACCGGCACCTTCACCCTGTCGGGCACCAACACCTACACCGGCGCCACCCTCATCAGCCGCGGCTCGCTGGAGGCCGCGAGCAGCGGCGCCCTGGGCAGCAGCACCGGCGGCACGACGATCACGTCCACCGGCACCCTGCTGATCGATGATGGCGTGACCATCGCGGACGCGGTGAGCACCGCCGGCAACGGCTCGCTGACCCTGAACACCTCCACCGGCAGCGCCACGGTGTCGGGTAACGTGACCCTGAGCGCGGACGCCCGCGTCAACGTCAACGGCACCGGCACCCTGACCCTCAGCGGCGCCTTGGGTGGCGCCTTCACGCTGTACAAGAATATCGGCACCGGCACCCTGGTCCTGAGCGGCACAAACAGCGCCGGCAGCACCAACCTGAACATCGCCTCCGGCACCCTGTCGATCGCCGGCCAGTCCAATCTGACCACCGGCACCCTGACCTTGAACGGCGGCGCGCTGGCGGTGACCGGGTCGGCCGTGACCGTCAGCAAGGCCATCACCCTGGCCAGTGGCGGCGGCACCATCAGCAACGCCAACGCCGTGACCCTGTCGGGCGTCATCAGCAGCACGGGCAGCCTGACCAAGACGGGCGCCGGCACGCTGACCCTATCGGCCACCAACACCTACACCGGCTCGACGACGATCGCGGCCGGCACCCTGGCCGTGGGCAGCCTGGGCAGCACCTCGTCCCTGATCTTCAATGGCGGCACGCTGGCGGCCACGACCGGCTTCTCCAGCTCCACCGCCGTCACCGTGAACGCCAGCGGCGGCACCATCAACATCACCAACGGCGCCGTGACCCTCACAGGGGTCGTCAGTGGCGGCGGCGCGCTGGATCTGAAGAGCACCACCTCGGGCAACGCCCTCAAGCTGTCGGGCAACAACACCTTCCAAGGCGGCGTCACGCTGGACGGCGGCATCCTCGACATCTCCAGTAACACCGCCCTGGGTACCGGCACCCTGACCGTCAACGGCGGCAAGATCCGCAGCACCACGAACCTCACCTACAACCTGGCCAACAACCTGGTGCTCAACGCCGATCTGGTGATGGCCGGCAGCTATGCCCTGGCCTTCGCCGGCAGCGTCGACCTGACCGGCGGAACCCGCACCATCAATGACCAGCTGGGTGCCGGTAAGAACCTGACCTTCAGCGGCGTGATCAGCAACGGCAGCCTGAACATCGCCTCGCAGGCCAACATCGGCACCTACGCCTCGGTGGTGCTGACCAACACCAGCAACACCTATACCGACGTCACCGTCACCTCGGGCACCCTCAGCATCGCCGACGCCGGCAGCCTGGGCAGCGGCAGCCTCACCATGGCCGGCGGCACCCTGCTGATCAACGGCGCCGCCACCATCGCCAAGAACATCGCCGTCACCGCCAGCTCCGCCATCCAGGTGGCCAGCGGCAACGCCGCCACCCTGTCGGGCGTGATCTCCGGCAGCACCGGCACCTTGACGCTGAGCAGCGGCACCGGCGCCACCGATGGCCTGACCCTGTCGGGCGCCAACACCTACACCGGCGGCCTCAGCATCAGCGCCGGCAGCGTGACCGCCAGCGGCGGCAGCGCCATCGCCGACACCAGCGCCGTGACCGTCGCCAGCGGCGCCACGCTGACCCTGGCCGCCAGCGAGACCATCGGCTCCCTGGCCGGCGCCGGCACCGTCGCGCTGGGCAGCAACAGCCTGACGGCGGGGGGCGACAACACCGACACAACCTTCTCCGGCGTCATCACCGGCACCGGCGGCCTGACCAAGGCCGGCACCGGCGCCCTGACCCTGTCGGGCACCAGCACCTACACCGGCGCCACCACCATCAGCGCCGGCCAGATCACCGTGTCGGGTGGCAGCGCCATCAGCGACAGCAGCGCCGTCACCGTCGCCTCCGGCGCCACGCTGCTGCTGCAAGCCTACGATGAGACCATCGGCTCGCTCAGCGGCGCCGGCACCGTGACGCTGAACGGCGGCACCCTGACGACCGGCGGCGACAACACCAGCACCACCTTCTCCGGCGTCCTGCAGGATGGTGGCATCCAAGGCGGCTTGACCAAGGCCGGCACCGGCACCTTCACCCTGTCGGGCACCAACACCTACACCGGCGCCACCCTCATCAGCCGCGGCTCGCTGGAGGCCGCGAGCAGCGGCGCCCTGGGCAGCAGCACCGGCGGCACGACGATCACGTCCACCGGCACCCTGCTGATCGATGATGGCGTGACCATCGCGGACGCGGTGAGCACCGCCGGCAACGGCTCGCTGACCCTGAACACCTCCACCGGCAGCGCCACGGTGTCGGGTAACGTGACCCTGAGCGCGGACGCCCGCGTCAACGTCAACGGCACCGGCACCCTGACCCTCAGCGGCGCCTTGGGTGGCGCCTTCACGCTGTACAAGAATATCGGCACCGGCACCCTGGTCCTGAGCGGCACAAACAGCGCCGGCAGCACCAACCTGAACATCGCCTCCGGCACCCTGTCGATCGCTGGCCAGTCCAATCTGACCACCGGCACCCTGACCTTGAACGGCGGCGCGCTGGCGGTGACCGGGTCGGCCGTGACCGTCAGCAAGGCCATCACCCTGGCCAGTGGCGGCGGCACCATCAGCAACGCCAACGCCGTGACCCTGTCGGGCGTCATCAGCAGCACGGGCAGCCTGACCAAGACGGGCGCCGGCACGCTGACCCTATCGGCCACCAACACCTACACCGGCTCGACGACGATCGCGGCCGGCACCCTGGCCGTGGGCAGCCTGGGCAGCACCTCGTCCCTGATCTTCAATGGCGGCACGCTGGCGGCCACGACCGGCTTCTCCAGCTCCACCGCCGTCACCGTGAACGCCAGCGGCGGCACCATCAACATCACCAACGGCGCCGTGACCCTCACAGGGGTCGTCAGTGGCGGCGGCGCGCTGGATCTGAAGAGCACCACCTCGGGCAACGCCCTCAAGCTGTCGGGCAACAACACCTTCAGCGGCGGCGTCACGCTGGATGGCGGCATCCTCGACATCTCCAGCAACACCGCCCTGGGTACCGGCACCCTGACCGTCAACGGCGGCAAGATCCGCAGCACCACGAACCTCACCTACAACCTGGCCAACAACCTGGTGCTGAACGCCGATCTGGTGATGGCCGGCAGCTATGCCCTGGCCTTCGCCGGCAGCGTCGACCTGACCGGCGGAACCCGCACCATCAATGACCAGCTGGGTGCCGGTAAGAACCTGACCTTCAGCGGCGTGATCAGCAACGGCAGCCTGAACATCGCCTCGCAGGCCAACATCGGCACCTACGCCTCGGTGGTGCTGACCAACACCAGCAACACCTATACCGACGTCACCGTCACCTCGGGCACCCTCAGCATCGCCGGTGCCGGCAGCCTGGGCAGCGGCAGCCTCACCATGGCCGGCGGCACCCTGCTGATCAACGGCGCCGCCACCATCGCCAAGAACATCGCCGTCACCGCCAGCTCCGCCATCCAGGTGGCCAGCGGCAACGCCGCCACCCTGTCGGGCGTGATCTCCGGCAGCACCGGCACCCTGACGCTGAGCAGCGGCACCGGCGCCACCGATGGCCTGACCCTGTCGGGCGCCAACACCTACACCGGCGGCCTCAGCATTAGCGCCGGCAGCGTGACCGCCAGCGGCGGCAGCGCCATCGCCGACACCAGCGCCGTGACCGTCGCCAGCGGCGCCACGCTGACCCTGGCCGCCAGCGAGACCATCGGCTCCCTGGCCGGCGCCGGCACCGTCGCGATGGGCAGCAACAGCCTGACGGCGGGGGGCGACAACACCGACACCATCTTCTCCGGCGTCATCACCGGCACCGGCGGCCTGACCAAAACCGGCACCGGCGCCCTGACCCTGTCGGGCACCAGCACCTACACCGGCGCCACCACCATCAGCGCCGGCCAGATCACCGTGTCGGGTGGCAGCGCCATCAGCGACAGCAGCGCCGTCACCGTCGCCTCGGGCGCCACGCTGCTGCTGGAAGCCTACGATGAGACCATCGGCTCGCTCAGCGGCGCCGGCACCGTGACGCTGAACGGCGGCACCCTGACGACCGGCGGCGACAACACCAGCACCACCTTCTCCGGCGTCCTGCAGGATGGTGGCATCCAAGGCGGCTTGACCAAGGCTGGCACCGGCACCTTCACCCTGTCGGGCACCAACACCTACACCGGCGCCACCCTCATCAGCCGTGGCTCGCTGGAGGCCGCGAGCAGCGGCGCCCTGGGCAGCAGCACCGGCGGCACGACGATCACGTCCACCGGCACCCTGCTGATCGATGACGGCGTGACCATCGCGGACGCGGTGAGCACCGCCGGCAACGGCTCGCTGACCCTGAACACCTCCACCGGCAGCGCCACGGTGTCGGGTAACGTGACCCTGACGGCGGACGCCCGCCTCAACGTCAGCGGCACCGGCACCCTGACCCTCAGCGGCGCCTTGGGTGGCGCCTTCACGCTGTACAAGAATATCGGCACCGGCACCCTGGTCCTGAGCGGCACAAACAGCGCCGGCAGCACCAACCTGAACATCGCCTCCGGCACCCTGTCGATCGCCGGCCAGTCCAATCTGACCACCGGTACCCTGACCTTGAACGGCGGCGCGCTGGCGGTGACCGGGTCCGCCGTGACCGTCAGCAAGGCCATCACCCTGGCCAGTGGCGGCGGCACCATTAGCAACGCCAACGCCGTGACCCTGTCCGGCGTCATCAGCAGCACGGGCAGCCTGACCAAGACGGGCGCCGGCACGCTGACCCTATCGGCCACCAACACCTACACCGGCACGACAACGATCGCGGCCGGCACCCTGGCCGTGACCGGTGACAGCAACCTGGGGACCGGCGCGGTCACTTTGAGCGGCGGCACGCTGCAGGTAACCGGCAGCGGCGTCACCATCGATAACGCCATCAGCCTCAGCAGCGACAGCGCCATCACCGTAGACAACAGCGCCACCTTGTCCGGTGTGATCTCCGGTTCCCGCAACCTGACCTTGAATGGCGTGGGCACGCTGACGCTCAGCAACACCAACACCTACACCGGCACCACCACCGTCATCGACGGCACCCTCGGCATCGCCGCCGCCGCCAACCTGGGCAGCGGCGCCCTGACCCTGAACGGCGGCACCCTCAGCGTCACCGGCTCCAGCGTCAGCCTGAGCCAGGCCGTCGCCTTGGGCAGCAACGGCGGCACGGTCAGCACCGCCAACGCCCTGACCCTGTCGGGCGCCATCAGCGGGTCGGGCGATTTGACCCTGAACGGCACAGGGACGGTCACGCTGTCCGGCACCAACGGCTACACCGGCGATACGACGGTGCGCGACGGCACCCTGCGCATCGCCGCCGCGACCAATCTGGGCGGCAGCGCCCTGACGCTGAACGGCGGCACCCTCACGGTCACCGGCTCCAACGTCAGTCTGAGCCAGAATCTCAACATCTCTGTCAACAATGGCACCTTCAACACGGACAACAGCCTGACCCTGTCGGGTGTCGTCAGTGGTTTCGGCAGCCTGCTCAAAAGCGGCACCGGCACCGTAACCCTGTCGGGCGACAGCAGCGGCTATACCGAAACCACCTATGTGCAGACGGGCACGCTGGCGCTGACGGGCACGCTGGGCGGCGACGTCAACGTTCAGGATGGCGGCACCCTGGCCGGCACCGGCACCGTCGGCGGCAACCTGCTGGTCTATGGCGGCGGCACCCTGGCCCCCGGCATCAGCGGTGTGAACAACGGCATCGGCACCCTGACCGTCACTGGCAACGTGAACCTGGGCGGCGCCCTGCAAATCCAGATCGCCGGCGCCTCCAGCAACAATGACGTGTTGAGCGTGGGCGGCAACGTCGTGCTGAACGACGGCGCCGGCAACGCCGGCACCCTGACGCTCAGCACCGTCGGCGGCTATACCGTCAGCCTGGGCGACAGCTTCACCATCGTCAACAACACCGGCAGCGGCACGACGGATACCGCCCCGTTCGACAATCTGGACAGCGGCGGGCGGGCCGACCTGAGCAGTGGCAAGGCCCTGATCACCAACAGCGGCGGCACCGGCAACGATATCGTGGCCAGCGTCCTGAACGCCGCCCCGACCCTGACCACCACCCCGGCCACGACCCCCAACTTCACCGAGGGCGGCAGTGCCGTCTCGCTGTTCAGCGGCACCACGGTCAGCACCGTGGAAACCGGGCAGAGCATCCAGACCCTGACGCTGACCGTCGGCGGCCTGGCCAATGGCACGTCGGAGGTGCTGACCGTCGATGGCAGCGCCGTGACCCTGACCAACGGCACGGCCGTGACCACCAGCGCCAACGGCTATGCCGTCAGCGTCTCGGTCACCGGCAGCACCGCCACCGTCACTATCACCAAGTCTGGCAATTTCTCCGCCACCGACGCCCAGACCCTGGTCAACGGCCTCACCTACCAGAACAACAGCCAGGACCCCACCGCCGGCAGCGGCCGCACGGTGACCCTGACCAGCATCCAGGACAATGGCGGCACCGCCAACGGCGGCACCGACACCACCACCCTGACCGCCAACACCACCGTCACCATCACCCCGGTCAACAACAGCCCGACCCTGCCCAGCAGCGGCGCCACCTCCACCATCCCGGCCACGCCGCTCAACGCCACCAGCGACGCCGTCAGCGTGTCCAGTGTCCTGACCGACGCGGGCTATGTCGACCCCGACGCCCACGGCCATTCCGGCGTCGCCGTCACCGGCCTGACCGGGGCCGGCACCTGGCAATATTCCACCGACGGCGGCACCAACTGGATCGACGTCGGCACCGTGTCCACCACCGGCGCCCTGCTGCTGGATAGCACAGCCAAGCTGCGCTACATCCCCGACAGCGCCACCGTGGAAACCGCGACAGTCACCTTCAAGGCCTGGGACGAGACCACCGGCACCGCCACCAGCGGCACCACCCGCCAGACCGCCGACACCACCACCAGCGGCACCGCCACCGCCTTCTCCGGCAACAACGGCACGCTCAGCGTCACCACCCAGGGCGCCACGGCAACGGCCGGCGGCACCAGCGGCTACACCGACGGCGGCGGCGCCGGCGTCATCGACAGCGGCATCACCCTGGCCGACAGCGTCAGCACCACCCTGACCAGCGCCACCGTCACCATCGGCAGCGTCGTGGCTGGCGACGTCCTGGCCTTCGTCAACCAGAACGGCATCACCGGCAGCTATGACGCCACCACCGGCGTTCTGACCCTGACGGGCACCGCCAGCATCGCCGACTACCAGGCGGCCCTGCGCTCCGTCACCTTCAACTCCACCAGCCAGGACCCCACCCTGGGCGACACCCGCACCAGCCGCACCATCAGCTGGTCCGTCAACGACGGCATCGCCCCCTCGGCCCCCGTCACCAGCACCATCACCGTCACCGGCATCAACGACGCCCCCACCCTGACCACCACCCCGGCCACCAGCCCGGTCTATACCGAGGGCGGCAGTGCGGTGGCCTTGTTCAGCGGCACCACCATCAGCACGGTGGAAGCGGGCCAGAAGATCGACAGCCTGACCCTGACCATCGGCGGTCTGGCCAACGGTGCCTCCGAAATCCTGACCGTGGACGGTCAGGACGTCACCCTGACCAACGGCACCACGGTCACCACCACGGCCAACGGCTATTCCGTCGGCGTCAGCGTCACCAGCGGCACCGCCACCGTCAGCATCACCAAGTCCAGCGGCGTCACCGCCGCCGCCGCCCAGACCCTGGTCGACGGCCTGACCTACAAGAACACCAGCGGCGACCCGACCGCCGGCACCGGGCGCACCGTCACCCTGACCAGCATCCAGGACAATGGCGGCACGGCGGGTGGCGGGCACGACACCACCACCCTGACCGCCAGCACCACCGTCACCCTGCATCCGGTCAATCAGGCGCCGACCCTGACCACCACCCCGGCCACCACGCCCGGCTTTACCGAGGGCGGCAGTGCCGTGTCGCTGTTCAGCGGCACCACCGTCAGCACCAGCGAGGCCAGCCAGAGCGTGCACGCCCTGACGCTGACCGTCGGCGGCGTGGCCAATGGTAACTCCGAGGTGCTGACCGTCGATGGCAGCGCCGTGACCCTGACCAACGGCACGGCCGTGACCACCAGCGCCAACGGCTATGCCGTCAGCGTCTCGGTCACCGGCAGCACCGCCACCGTCACTATCACCAAGTCTGGCAATTTCTCCGCCACCGACGCCCAGACCCTGGTCAACGGCCTCACCTACCAGAACAACAGCCAGGACCCCACCGCCGGCAGCGGCCGCACCGTCACCCTGACCAGCATCCAGGACAATGGCGGCACCGCCAACGGCGGCACCGACACCACCACCCTGACCGCCAGCACCACCGTCACCATCACCCCGGTCAACAACAGCCCGACCCTGCCGGCCACCGGCGCCACCTCCACCATCCCGGCCACGCCGCTCAACGCCGCCAGCGACGCCGTCAGCGTGTCCAGCGTCCTGACCGACGCGGGCTATGTCGACCCCGACGCCCACGGCCATTCCGGCGTCGCCGTCACCGGCCTGACCGGGGCCGGCACCTGGCAATATTCCACCGACGGCGGCACCAACTGGATCGACGTCGGCACCGTGTCCACCACCGGCGCCCTGCTGCTGGATAGCACAGCCAAGCTGCGCTACATCCCCGACAGCGCCACCGCGGAAACCGCGACAGTCACCTTCAAGGCCTGGGACGAGACCACCGGCACAGCCACCAGCGGCACCACCCGCCAGACCGCCGACACCACCACCAGCGGCACCGCCACCGCCTTCTCCGGCAACAACGGCACGCTCAGCGTCACCACCCAGGGCGCTACGGCAACGGCCGGCGGCACCACCGGCTATACCGACGGCGGTGGGGCCGGCGTCATCGACAGCGGCATCACCCTGGCCGACAGCGCCAGCACCACCCTGACCAGCGCCACCGTCACCATCGGCAGCGTGGTGGCCGGCGACGTCCTGGCCTTCGTCAACCAGAACGGCATCACCGGCAGCTACGACGCCGCCACCGGCGTCCTGACCCTGACGGGCACCGCCAGCATCGCCGACTATCAGGCGGCCCTGCGCTCCGTCACCTTCAACTCCACCAGCCAGGACCCCACCCTGGGCGACACCCGCACCAGCCGCACCATCAGCTGGTCCGTCAACGACGGCATCGCCCCCTCGGCCCCCGTCACCAGCACCATCACCGTCACCGGCATCAACGACGCCCCCACCCTGACCGTGCCCGGCGCTCAGACCATTACCGACACTTTGGCGCATGGCCTGGGCGTCAGCGTGGCCGACCCCGATGCCGGGACGGGCACGGAGACAGTGACGGTGAGCGCGGGCAAGGGCAATCTGGCCGTCACCGCCTCGGGCGGCGCCAGCGTCAGCGGCACCGGCACGGGCAGCCTGACCATCGCCGGCACCCTGGCCGACGTGAACGCCACCCTGGCCAGCCTGACCTACACCACCACGGCAACGGGCAGCGACAGCGATACCGTGACCGTCACGGTCAACGACGGCGGCAACACCGGCACCGGCGGCGCGCTGTCGGACAGCAAGACCATCGCCGTCACCCTGACCGGCAACGCCGCCCCCACCGTCAGCGTGGCTGGCACGCAGAGCATCACCGACACCGACAGCCACGCCATCACCGGCGTGGGCGTCAGCGACAGCCTGGCCGGCGGCACCGTGACCGCCACCGTCTCTGATTTGCATGGCAACCTGGGCTTCACCGCCGCCGGGTCGGCCAGCGTCAGCGGCACCGGCACGGGCAGCGTGACCATCACCGGCAGCTTGGCCGATGTGAACGCCACCCTCGCCACCCTGACCTATGCCACCACGGCGACGGCCACGGGGACGGACACCATCACCGTCACCGTCAATGACGGCGGCAGCAGCCTCATCGGCGGGGCGAAGTCCGCCACACAGACCATCGCCGTCACCCTGACCGGCAACGATGTGCCTTCCCTGGCGGTCCCGGGCGCGCAGAGCTATGTCGACCAGGCAGGCCATGCCATCAGCGGCGTCGCCATCACCGACACGCTGCCGGGCGGCACTGTCACGGCCACCGTGTCCGACCTGCACGGCAACCTCGGCTTCACCGCCGCGGGATCGGCCACCGTCACCGGGGGCGGCACGGGCAGTGTCACCATCACCGGCACCCTGGCCGATGTGAACGCCACCCTGGCCACCCTGACCTACGCCACCACCCTGTCGACCGCGGGCAGCGACACCATCACCGTCGCCGTCAACGATGGCGGGACGACGCGCATCGGCGGGGCGCAGTCCACCAGCGGCACCATCGCGGTGGCCATCGCCACCAACGACACGCCGGTCCTGACCGTGGCCGGGGCGCAGAGCTACACCGACACCAACAGCCACGCCATCACCGGCGTCCGCATCAGCGACACCTATAACGGCACCGTGACCGCCACCGTTTCCGACCTGCGCGGCAACCTGGGCTTCACCGCCGCCGGGGCCGCCACCGTCGCCGGCACCGGCACGGGCAGCGTCACCATCACCGGCAGCCTGGCCGACGTGAACGCCACCCTGGCCACCCTGACCTACGCCACCACGACCACCACCACGGGCACCGACACCATCACCGTCACCGTCAACGATGGCGGTGGCAGCCTGATCGGCGGGGCGAAGGCCGCCGCCCAGACCATCGCCATCACCCTGACCGGCAACGACACCCCGGTCCTGAGCGTGGCGGGGGCGCAGAGCTACAACGACACCACCGTCCATGCCATCAGCGGCGTCAGCATCAGCGACACCCTGACGGGCAACACGGTGACTGCGGCGCTGATCGCCACCCAAGGCACCATCACCGTCAGCGCGAGCGGATCGGCGACCGTATCGGGCAGCGGCAGCGGCGTGGTGTCCATCACCGGCAGCCTGGCCGACGTCAACGCCACCCTGGCCACCCTGGGCTATGCCACCACCGCTACCACCACGGGCACCGACACCCTGACCATCGCGGTCAGCGATGGCGGCAGCGCGCGCATCGGCGGGGCCAAGTCCACCAGCCAGACCATCGCCATCGCCTTGACCGGCAACGACACCCCGGTCCTGACCGTGGCGGGGGCGCAGAGCTATACCGACACCAACGCCCACGCCATCACCGGCGTCAGCATCAGTGACAGCCTGACGGGCACCGCGGTCACCGCCACGGTGTCCACCACCCAGGGCAACGTCGCCGTCACCGCGTCGGGCGCCGCCACCCTGGCCGGCAACGGCACCGGCAGCCTGACCATCACCGGCACCCTGGCCGATGTGAACGCCACCCTGGCCACCCTGACCTACGCCACCACGGCGACGGCCACGGGCAGTGACACCATCACCGTCATCGCCAACGACGGCGGCACCAACCGCATCGGCGGGGCCAAGTCCACGACACAGACCATCGCCGTCAGCCTGACCGGCAACGACACCCCCGTGGTGACCGTGCCGTCGGCGCAGAGCTACAACGACACCAACGCCCACGCCATCACCGGCATCAGCGTCAGCGACAGCCTATCAGGCAACGCCATCACGGTGGCTCTGCTGGCCGGCAAGGGCAACGTCACGGTCACCGCGGCCGGCGGGGCGACGGTGTCCGGCAACGGCAGCGGCGTGCTCTCCATCAGCGGCAGCGTGGCCGACGTCAACGCCACCCTGGCCACCCTGACCTACGCCACCACCGCCACCGGAACCGACAGCGACACCATCACCGTGGCGGTCAGCGATGGCGGCACCAGCCGGATCGGCGGCGTGAAATCGGCCGTGCGCACCGTCGCCATCAACCTGACGGGCAATGACACGCCGGTGCTGACCCTGCCGGGTGCCCAGAACCTGTCTGCCACGGGCAACCAAGCCATCACCGGCATCAGCGTCAGCGACACCCTGAACGGCGGCACCGTCAGCGTGACGGTGAAGGACGGCTTCGGCGGCCAGTTGGTCATGGCGGCGTCGGGTTCCGCGACCCTGTCGGGCAACGGCACGGGCACGGTGACCGTGTCCGGCAGCGTGGCCGACGTGAACGCCACGCTGGCCAGCCTGAACCTGACGCCGGCCACCACCGGCAACGACATCATCACCGTGACCGTCAATGACGGGGGCACGACGCGGATTGGCGGCGCCAAGACGGCCACCGGCACCGTGGGTGTCACCATCAACCCGGTGGTGGTGCCGCTGCCCACGACCCCGACGACGACCACGACGACGACGACCACCACGACGCCGGTCACAACCACCACCACCAGCCTGATCGTCACCCCCACGGTGGCCGCCACCAGCACGGCGACGACGACGGTGTCCCTGACCCAGACGGTGGGCACAGGCAATGCCGGTGTCAGCGGCACGTCCAGCGCCGGCCTCAGCGGCAACAGTGTCATCAGCACCAGCGCGACAACGGCCACGACAAGCACGACGACCACCAGCACCGTCACGGCCCTGACGACCGACACGACCACCAGCAGCCGGACGACAACCACCGCCACCACCGGCACCGCCACCTCAAGCACGTCGACGGGCACGACCACGGCGGGCACGACCGCCACGGGAACCACGACCGGGACCGCGGCGACGGGCACCACGCCGACGACGACCAGCTCAAGCGCCACCACCGTCATCAGCGCCAGCACCGGCGTGGTGTCCATCACCAGCGCCACCAGCGGCACCACGACGCTGACCCTGGCCACCCCGGTCAGCAACCAAGTGCTGGCCGCCGGTCAGCAGACGACGTTCCAGCTGCCGCAGGGCACGTTCCAGAGCAGCGACCCGCAGGTTTCGCTGGAGGCGCGCCAGTCGAATGGCGAGCCGTTGCCCGCCTGGCTGACCTTCAACCCGGCCACCGGCACCTTCACGGGCCAGCCCCCCGCCGGGGAGAGCGGCACCATCGCCGTCACCGTCACGGCGCGCGACAGCAACGGCAATGTCGCCGAGGCGAAGTTCAACATGGCGGTGGGCCAGGACCAGCAGACCGGCACGGGCGCCAGCGGCGGCGGCCAGGCGCCAGGCAACCGCACCCAGCAGCAGCACGCCGCCAACGACCCGGCGACGGCCATGCCCGACGACCTGCAGCCCATCCAGTTGGCCGCCTACACCGGCCAGGGCGGCACGGCCGATGACCTGGCCGCCAAGACCGCCAACGGCCCGGGCCGGGTGCCCGCCGGCAAGCTGTCGCTGACGGCCCAACTGCAGGCCGCCGCCCAGGCGCAGAAGGTGTCCAACCTTCACGCCGGCGGTTTTGGTACAGGCACCTTCGGTGCCGCCACCCACCACGGCATCGTCGATGACGCCGTGTCCCTACTCGCCAGCCTGCTGGACGTGTTCGGGGGTGATGCCCCGCGGCACGCGCCGGCCCACCCCTCCGTTCATGCTTCGACCACCACTACGACCGCCTGAGGCTCCATGACGTCCCTGCCTTACTCCGCGCCTGTGCGGCGCCCCTCCCTGCGTACCGCGGCGACGCCTCTTGTTGCCGGCGCCTTGGTGGCTTTGCTCGCGGGCTGTTCCGTCACGCCCCGTCCGTTGACCGCGGACGAAAACCAGACGCGCGCCACCGATACGATGAAGCTGGTCCGTGACCGCATCGATCCGGTGACCACCACGGTGTCGCTGGACGAAGCCATCGCGCGCGCCATCAAGTACAACCTGGACCACCGGCTGGCGCTGATGGACCAGGCCATCGCCAACCGCCAGATCGATGTGTCGCGGTGGGACCTGTTGCCCAAGCTGGTGGTCGATGGTGGCCTGACGGCGCGCAGCAATGAGCTGGCCTCGTCCTCCTACTCCATCCTGACGGGCCGGCAGTCGCTGGAACCCTCGATCTCCACCGACCGTCGGGCGGGCACGGCTGATTTGCAGCTGAGCTGGAGCGTCCTGGATTTCGGCATCAGCTATTACCAGGCGCGGCAGAACGGCGACCGGGCCCTGGCCACGGCGGAAAAGCGCCGGTCGGCGGTCAACAGCATCGTGCAGCAGGTCCGCGCCGCCTATTGGCAGGCGGTGGCGGCGGAAAAGATCGGCGACCGCATCAACCCCATCCTGGCGGAGGCCCGCCAGGCGCTGGAGGATACCCGGCAGGTGGAAAAGCAGCGGCTGAAGCCCCTGCTCGACGTCCTGCGGGATGAGAAGACGACCATCGACATCATCCGCCAGCTGGAGAACCTGCAGGCCGACCTGGCGCTGGCCAAGACCCAGCTGGCCGCGCTGATGGGCCTGCCGCCGGGAACGCCGTACCAGTTGGTGTTGCCGGAGAACCCGACCGCCCTGCCGGAGATGAAGACGGCCATCACCGAGCTGGAACACACCGCCCTGCTCAACCGTCCGGAGCTGCGGGAGCAGGCGTACAACCGCCGCATCGCCACGGATGAGGTGCACAAGGCCTTCCTGAAGCTGTTCCCCAACCTGTCCATCCAGGGCGGACTGGATTACGACAGCAACTCCTTCCTGGTGAACCAGCGCTGGGCGGAAGGCGGCCTGCGCCTGTCGTGGGGGCTGTTGAACCTGCTGTCCGGCAATGATTTCATGGGCTTGGCGGAAACCCAGCGCGATCAGGCGGAAGTGCGCAACCTGGCCCTGTCCATGGCGGTGCTGACCCAGGTGAACGTCGCCTGGCAGCAACTGGGCCGCGCCCGCACCCAGTACCTGGAAGCGTCGGAGCTGGATGGCATCGAGGGTCGCATTTACGACCAGATCCTGGCCCAGCAGGAGAACAGCGCCGCCGGCAAGGTGGACCGCGTGCGCGCGTCCGCCTCGCGCATCGTGGCGGAGCTGACCCGGGCCCGGGCCTATGCCGACATGCAGAACGCCCTGGCCTCGCTCTATGTTTCCGTCGGCATCGATCCGCTGCCCCAGTCGGTGCCGGACTATTCGTTGAAGACCTTGACCACGGCGGTGTCCGCCGTGAACCGGCGTATCGAAAGCGGGCTGTTCGGGGCGGAGGCGTCGGTTTCCGCCCAGACGCCGGTGCTGGACGACCCGGGCAAGGCCTTGACGCAGTAACCCCACAGGGGCCATGGCCAAAACGGCGCCGGGCGGGAATCCTTCCGCCCGGCGCGTCTTGTTTTGGCGGATGGCGCCGGCCACCTTTAATTGCAATGATAGCGAGCGCTGCCTTGTCCCGTTCCTGGTC
Organism: Nitrospirillum goiasense; assembly: GCF_034427435.1. NCBI lineage: Bacteria > Pseudomonadati > Pseudomonadota > Alphaproteobacteria > Rhodospirillales > Azospirillaceae > Nitrospirillum > Nitrospirillum goiasense. The sequence continues at coordinate 515,173 of NZ_JAXQNP010000001.1, forward strand.
CCGCCTGATCCTGCCCGCGCTGTTCACCCTTGGCCTGGTCCTCCCGGCCCAGGGCGCCGACACGGCGCCCGAAATCCGGGCACAGCTGGTGCCCAAGCGCAGCACGGTCCTGTCATCGCAGATCGCCGCCCAGATTTCGGAACTCCCCTTGCGGGAGGGAGATAGCTTCAGCGAGGGGCAAAAGCTGGTCGCCTTCGATTGCGGCATTCAGCGGGCGCGTCTGGCCAAGGCCACCGCCCAGGAAACGGCCACCCGCAAGACCTATGAGGTCAAGAGCAAGCTGAACACGCTTAATTCCATCGGCGTGCTGGAAGTGGAGACGGCGGCGGCGGAGCATGCCATGGCGGAGGCCGAGCAGCAGATGGCGCGGGAGATCGCGGCCCACTGCGTCGTCACCGCCCCCTTCGCCGGCCGGGTCGGCCCGGTGGAGGTCAAGCGCTTCCAATCCGTGGCCGAAGGGCAGAAACTGCTGGAGATACTGGACCCGACGGAGTTGGAGGCTGAAATGCTGGTGCCGTCGTCCTGGCTGAAGTGGTTGAAGCCCGGCTTCCCGCTGCAAATCGGGATCGAGGAGACTGGCCGCAAGTATCCGGCCAAGGTCTCGCGCCTGTCGCCGCGCATCGACCCGGTGTCCCAGAGCATCCGCGTGTTCGCCGTGATCGACGGCAAATTTCCGGACCTGCTGCCGGGAATGAGTGGCCGCGCCTTGGTCGCCGCCCCCAATTGAGGATCCGGTGATGCGTATCGTGCCCCCGGCTTCCGAGGATATCGCCCAGCGCCCCGATGCGGCCGAACTGGCCAATCGGCAGCTGTTCGGCCTGACCACCCTGCTGCAGTTGCAGAGGCGGGCGCGCCATGCCCGCAGCGAGCAGGAGCTGGGCTTCCAGATGGTGAACGACACCTTCGGCCTGGTGCGTTACCGCCAGGCGCTGGCCTGGCAACGGGCGGAGCGGGGCGGCGGCACCGTGCTGGCGGTGTCCGGCCTGTCGTCCGCCGATGCCGACAGCCCCTATGCCCGCTATGCCTGCCGGCTGTTGAGCGCGCATGGCGATCCGGCCGGCATCAAGACGCTGACCACCGGCGACCTGCCGGAGGACTTGGCGGCGGAATGGCCGGACTACCTGCCGGCGCACGGCCTGTGGCTGCCCTTGACGGCCCCCGACGACCGGTCGCTGGGCGGCCTGTTGCTGGCCCGGGAAGATCCCTGGACGGACGGGGAGCGCGTGCTGCTGGAGAATCTGGGCGACGCCTATGCCCATGCCTGGGGCGGGTTGGTCAAACAGCAGCGGCGATGGCACCGTGACGCCGCGCGGCTGAAATCCCTGCGGACGCTGGGCTATGTGGCGGCGGGCCTGGTCGCCCTGTCGCTGTTCCCCGTGCGCCTGTCGGCCCTGGCCCCGGCGGAGGTCATCCCCCGGGACCCGACCGTGGTGCGGGCCCCCTTTGACGGCGTGGTCGACAAGTTCCTGGTGACGCCCAACCAACCGGTGACCCAGGACCAGCCGCTGTTCCAACTGGACCCCGTGCGCCTGCAGAACCGGCTGGACGTGGCGCAAGCCACGCTGGAGGCGGCGGAGGCGGAATACCGCCAGACGGCGCAGCAGGCGGTGTTCGATGAAAAGGCCAAGGGCCAGTTGGTGGTGCTTCAGGGCAAGCGCGACCAGGCGATGGCCGAGGTCACCTATGTCCAGGATTTGCTGAAGCGCATCGTCGTCCACGCCCCCCGCGCCGGACTGGCCGTGTTCGCCGACGTCAACGACTGGATCGGCCGGCCGGTCACCCAGGGTGAGCGCATCCTGATGGTGGCGGAACCCAAGGACGTGGAGCTGGAGATCAAGCTGCCGGTGGCGGACGCCATCGCCATGGACGCGGGCGACCCCGTCTCGCTGTTCCTGAACATCGATCCGCAGCATCCGCTGGACGCCACCGTGCGCCTGACCACCTACCAGCCCGAGGTGGGCACGGATGGTGTCGCCGCCTATCGCCTGAAGGCCCGGTTCAACGATGGCCAAGCCCCCGTGCGCATCGGCCTGCAAGGCACGGCCAAGATTTATGGCGAGCGCACGACCCTGTTCTACTACCTGTTCCGGCGGCCGTTGGCCGCCCTGCGCCAGCGGCTGGGCGTCTGAACCATGGACGGCGAAACGGCCATGACCCCGCCGGAGACGCAGGCGCAAATCCTGCGGCTGGCTCCCTTGCGCGAGGAATTGACGCTGCTGGCCGGGCCCGCCCTGGCCGACGGCTCCCCCACCTGGACCCTGCATGACCAGGTGGCGGGCCGCTTTTACCGCCTGGGCTGGTTGGAGTTCGAGATTCTGCGCCGGTGGCAGCTGGAGGTGCCGGAGGTGATCGCCGCCGACGTGGCGTCCAACACCACCCTGCGCGCCACGGTGGACGACGTCATGGCGGTGTCGCAGTTCCTGGCCATGAACAACCTGCTGCAGCGCCATGGACCACAAGCGGTGGCGACGCTGATGCGCCAGGCGGAAATGCGCAAGCCAGGCCTGTGGCAATGGCTGCTGAAGAATTACCTGTTCTTCCGTATCCCGCTGGTGAAGCCGGACCGCTTCCTGGCCCAGGCCATGCCCTATGTGTCCTGGATATTCACCCGCGGCTTCTTCCTGGCGACCCTCGCCGCCGCGCTGGTCGGCATCTATCTGGTGACGCGGCAGTGGGACCAGTTCCGCACCACCTTCGTCAGCTTCCTGTCGCCCTCGGGCCTGATCACCGCCGCCCTTGGCCTGACGGTGGCCAAGGTGGTGCATGAACTGGGGCACGCGCTGACGGCGAAGCGCTATGGGTGCCGGGTGCAAACCATGGGCATCGCCTTCATGGTCATGTACCCCCTGCTGTACACCGACGTCAGCGACGCCTGGCGCCTGCCCAACCGGCGCCAGCGCCTGGCCATCGGCGTGGCCGGCATGGGGGCCGAGCTGACACTGGCGGCCTATGCCACGCTGGCCTGGTCCTTCCTGCCGGAGGGGCCGGTGAAGGCCGCCGCCTTCCTGCTGGCCACCACCAGCTGGATCATGACCGTCCTGGTCAACACCAGCCCCTTCATGCGGTTCGACGGCTATTTCCTGCTATCGGACCTGCTGGACGTGCCCAACCTGCATGAACGCGCCTTCGCCCTGGGACGCTGGTGGCTGCGCGAACGGCTGTTCCACCTGGGCGAACCCGTGCCGGAGGAGCTGCCACCCCGGCGCCGCCAGTTGCTGATCACCCTGGCGATCGCCACCTGGATTTACCGCTTCACCCTGTTCGTCGGCATCGCCGCCCTGGTCTACCACCTGTTCTTCAAGGTGCTAGGCATCCTGCTGTTCCTGGTGGAGGTGTGGTGGTTCATCCTGCGCCCGCCCCTGAACGAGGTGTTGGAATGGGTGAAGCGGCGGGAGTCCATGACCTGGAACCGCCGGTCCGCCACCACCGCCGCCATTGGTCTGGTCCTGCTGGCGCTGGCCGTGATCCCCTGGCGCAGCACGGTGACGGCGCCGGCCGTGCTGCGCGCCGCCCAGGAAATGGAAATTTTCCTAGAGCAGCCGGGGCGGGTGGACGCGGTGCTGGTCAAGGCGGGGCAGACGGTCACGGCCGGCCAGGTGCTGTTCCGCCTCAGTTCGCCGGACCTGGATTACAAGCTGGTGCAACAGCGGCAGAAGATCGAGACGCTGCAATGGGAGGCGGCGTATCGCGGCGGCGTGGACCCCAAGCGCCAGCGCATCGCGGCGCAGGAGCTTGAAACCGCGCAGGCCGAGCTGCGGGGCCTGGAAGCGGAGCGGGCCAAGCTGACCGTCACCGCCCCGTTCGCCGGGGTGATGGCCGAAGTGGCAGAGCCCTTGTCGCCGGGCGAATGGCTGCCGGCGCGGGAGCGGCTGGGCCTGCTGCTGGACCCGGGCCGGCCCATGATCGAAGCCTATGTGCGCGAGGCCGACCTGCACCGCGTGGCGGTGGGCGGCGAAGGACGCTTCCGGCCCGATCAAAGCGTGACGGGCGCGGTGGACGGCCGCATCCAGGACATCGATGACACCAGCACCCGGGTGCTGACCCGCCGCTATCTCGCCAGTCCCTTTGGCGGGGACATTCCCGCGCGGGAGGACAAGCAGCACCAGATGGTGCCCGAGGAGTCGCTGTACCGGGTGCTGATCGCGCCGGCCAAGGACGCCACGCCCGCCACGCTGGAACGGGGCCGCGTGACGCTGGAGGGGGCACGGGAGAGCCTGCTGGGCAGCCTGTGGCGGCGCACCGCGGCCGTCCTGCTGCGCGAGGCGGGTTTCTGACCCCGTACTACCATTCGGGCATGGAGCGGGGCAGTCGCCTGCGTTAGGCTTTCCCGACAATAAGAGATCGGGAGGAGTCCATGGTGCGCCTGTCGCGGATTCGCGTGGTGCGGTGCCTGTTGGCGACGGCGGCGGCGGCGGGGTTGGCGATCATGCCAATGGCCACCAGTGCCGCGGAATCGAAGGCGAAAGGGGACCATCACCCCCGCTATGACTATCCCACGGCCGTGCGGGCCGATTACGTCATCGGCTGCCTAGCCTCCAACGGGTTCAAGCACGAACTGCTGGGCAAGTGCGCCTGCGGCATCGACACCATCGCCGACATGATGCCGTACGACGATTATGAGAAGGCGGACACCATCCTGCGCATGCAGCAGGGTGGCCTGGGGGATCGGGGTGCCATGTTCCGCGACACACCCATCGCCAAGGATGAGGTGGAAAAGCTGCGGCGGGCCCAGGCCGAGGTCAACCTGCGCTGCACCTGAGCACCCTATCGGCTTGCGTGTCTTGGACCGAAACGCCACAATCGCTGATCGGTGACACTCAAGGACCCTTTCCCATGTACCATCCCGAGGCGCTGGCGCCCATCATCACCTTCCTGCGCGAGATCGGCATCGGGGTGGAGGTGGGCGACGGCGGCCTGGATGGCTTTCTTCCGGGGGTTAATATTCATGCCGGTGTGATTCATGTGCATCCCGAAACGCTGGTCGGTTCGGGGGATCTGCTGCATGAAGCAGGGCACATCGCCATCGTCCCTGAGCGTTTCCGGACCCGATTGGGGACCGACCTGCATGCCGATACGGCCGCCGCCATAGCGGCGGAACTAGGCTCGGCGCCATCGCTTGATCCCATCTTGTCACTGCCCCCCGTTCAAGGGGAGGTCATGGCCCAGGCATGGTCCTATGCCGCCGCCCTGCATATTGGCGTGCCCCTGACCTGTGTCTTCTTCCCCGGATCCTACAAGCACACGGACTACGCCGGTGTACATCCCATGCAGCAATGGTTGGAATCGGGAACGCATCATGGCCCCAACGCGCTGGCCCGTGCGGGCATGACCGGCTTCTCGGGCCTGTTCGCCTTCATGGGCGACAATGGCCTGCCCCCCTTCCCCCACATGGCGCGCTGGGTGCAGGCTTAGAGTTTTTCTGACTTTCGTTGAAGCGTCAGAGGAACTCCAAGCCTGTGTTCCGTCGTGCGACTCACGCTTCAGATGAGTCCATCTGAAGCGATCGCACTCTAGCGGCCTTAACCCTTGTCATCCCCCTGGAAGACATGGCTGAAGGTCGCGTCGGTGCTGTCACGGACGATGACCGAGAGGGGCCCCTTGGGCTGATAGCTGAAGGTGATGGCCGGATCCTCGCTCAAGGAAATGTCCGCCTCCAGCTGGAAGACCAGGGCGTCGCCGCTTTTGACCGTGACGTCGCGGACAAAGCGGGCGGGCGTGTAGTTGCGGGTCACCTGGTCCATCTGCATGCCGTTGTAATTGGGATGGCTGATCAGCAGTTGGGCGGTGATCGCCCCCTTGGGCAGGCCGGCCTGCCCTTCGGACACGGTTTTCAGGCGCATCTGGCCCAGGCGCTCCAGGGCCAGGGCCGCGTCCTTGGTGGCGGGGGCGGAGCAGCCCCCGGCGGCCTTGACGTAGCGGTCAGTCACGAACCACCGGCCATCCGCCGTTTCGGCCACCGCATGCATGTGGGTGTAGGCATCGACGCGGACCCGGGTCTTCACCTGTACCGGCACGGCGGCGGGGCCGAAGTGAAAGGTCCCGACCAAGGGCGCCGGGTTGTTGTCCACCACCAGGTAAAGCGCCTTGAGCGGCAAGCCGGGGTCCAGCGTCACCGTGACCGGCACCAAGGCCGCGTCCATGGCCCTGTCCGGCGCCTCCAGCGCGATCTGGCCTTTGGCGGGGGTCAGGGTGTGGTTGGCGAACAGGATCTGGCGCAGATCCTGCCAGCGGGCGGCGTCGGCCGCCGGATCCTCCGCCCGGCCTTGGAGCGGTAGGGCGAGAACCAAAAGCAAGGCCAGGGCGAACAGGCGGGATGTCATGGCGGGTCCTCCCACTCCAGTTGCTTGAAGGCGGTGATGGCGTTGCGGCCGTTATAGGCGTCGAACAGCTTCCAACGGCCCTTTTCCGACTGCGCCACCGTGGTGGCGGCGGCATCGATGTCCCCGCCCTTTTTCAGCAGGGCGCGCACGTCGCGGGCCAGGGTGGTGAGGTAGCGTTCCTCATCCACCGCCCCGGCCGGCCAGGGCAACTGGGCGGGGCCGTGGCCGGGCACGACACGCACCGCCGGCAGGGCCTTCAGTTGTTCCAGCACCCTCAGCCAACCGGTCAGGCTGCCGTCCAGCGCCGGGATACGGTCCTGGAACACCAGGTCACCAGCCCACAGGGTGCGCGTCTGGTCGTCATAGACGGTGAGATCGCTGTCGGTATGGGCGGCGCCATAGGCCACCACATGCAGCATACGGCCGCCCAGGTCGATGTCGGCGGTGGTGTCCACGGCTTGGGTGGGCGGCAGCGCGTCCCCAGCCTGGGCGGGGTCGCCGCCCAGGATGCGGGCCAGGCCCTGGCGGTAGTAGGCCCCCCGCTCCCCCCAGGCGGCGGCGAAGCGGGCATGGGCCACCACCACCGGATGGTCCGCCGCGAACGCCACGGCGCCGAGCACATGGTCGGGGTGGACGTGGGTATAGACCAGATAACGGATGGGCAGGGCGGTGATGGCCTTGATGCGCGCCCGCAGCCGCGCGCCGTCAGCAGCGGCGCCGCCCGGATCGATCACCGCCACGGCGTCACGGCCAACGATGAAGCCTATATTGGCGATGGCATCATCGTTGGCGGCGGTGGCGTCCTCCACCACACCAGGCCGAACGTAAAGGCCAGGGGCCACCTGGACCAGGGGGTCATCCTTCGCCCACGACGACACCGGCGGCAGCGCGACGGCCACCCCGCACAAGAACAGGACGGCCCGGATCAGGGTTCGGCGGGCCATGCCTCCCCCACGGGAGCCTTGACGGGCGGGACCGGCACCGGCCCGTATTGGCGATAGATGAAGTCCGGCACCGCTTCGCCCCGCGCCTCAATGGCCGCCAGCATGACGCCATGGTCCGGCGACTTGGCGCAGGCCGGATCGGTGCGCCCGGCGTCGCCCGTGAGGGCGAAGGCCTGGCAGCGGCAACCGCCCCAGTCTATCTCCTTGCGGTCGCAGCCCTGGCAGGGCTCCGGCATCCAGGTGGTGCCGCGATAGCGGTTGAACGCCTCGCTCTCATACCAGGCCGCCGCCAGGGAGCCGGTGGCGACCGAGGGCCAGTCGAAGCCGGGCAGCGTCTCCGCCGCATGGCAGGGCAAGGCCAGACCGGCAGGGGAGATGTTCATGAACCGCCGGGCCCAGCCGCCCATGCAGGCCTTGGGCCGGGCGGCATAGTAATCCGGCGGCACGTAATCAATCACCATGCGGCCCTTGAGCCGCGTCCGCGCCGCCTCCACCACCGCCGTGGCCTGGTCCAGCTGCGACCGGCTGGGCAGCAGGGCGTCCCGGTTCATCAGGCTCCAGCCATAATACTGCACATGGGCGACCTCGATACGGGCCGCCCCAAGGTGCAACCCCAGTTCGATCATTTGCGGCAGGCGGTCCAGGTTCTGGCGGTGAACGACGAAATTGAGGGTCAGGGGCAGGCCGCCGGCGGTGACCATTCCGGCCACCGCCAGCTTGCGCGCCTGGGCGCCCGGCATGCCGCCGATCCGCTCGGCGCTTTCCACCTCCACATCCTGGAAGCTCAACTGCACATGGTCGAGGCCCGCATCCGCCAGCACGGCCAATGACGCCGCGTCCAGCAGCACACCGGAGGTGATAAGGTTCGTGTACAGGCCCAGGGCGGCCGCGTGGCGCACCAGGTCCGGCAGATCCTTGCGGGCCGTGGGCTCACCACCCGAAAAATGCACCTGCAGGATGCCCAGCGCCGCCGCCTCACCCAACAGGCGCTTCCAGGTGGCCGTGTCCATCTCCTCCCCCGCCCGCTGCAGGTCCACGGGGTTGGAGCAGTAGGGGCAGCGCAGGGGGCAACGGTGGGTCAGCTCCATGAGCAGGCCCATGGGCGCCTCCACGGCAGGTGCGGCCGGCGGCATCACAGCAGCACCACCCCTTTCTCGGCCAGGTCACGCAGCATGCCGCCCACGTCCGCCGCCATGTCGGCCCGGGGCACGTCGAAGCGGGTGGCAAGATCATCCACGATGGCGCCCAGGCTGCGGTCGCCATCCACCAGCTTCAGGATCTCGGTGGCGGCCTCGTCCGGCAGGAACAATCGTTCCGGTGCCAAAACCATCCAGCTTTTCCGGGTTTCATCAAAACGGAATTTCACGCCCCGGGCAAAGCGGGGCACGACCGCCTCATTCCTCGCGTCCGGGGCCGGGGTCATCGCGGGCCGCCTTTGGCGACATGACCTTCGGGCACGAAGGCGCCGGGCGGGATGTAGCCGGGATCGACATAGGCGAAATGCAGGGCGTCCAACTGCGCCCACAGGATGTTGCACTTCTCCGTCAGGGCGGCGATGGCGGCGCGCTGCTGTTCCGCCGTGCGCGCGTGTTGCTTCACATAGGCCAGGGCGAAATCCACATCCCGCGGCGCCTGGGTCAGGCGCGGGGCGAAATAGGCCAGCGTTTCCTGGGTGATGAAATCATAATTGGCCAGCATGCCGGAAACGCGCTCGGCGATGATGGTGGGGGAAAACATCTCGGTGAGGGAGGAGGCCACGCCCTCCAGCACGCTGCGGTCCCGCACCAGGGCGACATAAGCGTCGACGGCGAAGCGGGTGGCCGGCAGGATGCCGGCGGTGGATTCGACATAGTCGCGGTCCAGGCCCACGCCGGTGGCCAGGCGCAACCAGCGCTCGATGCCGCCATTGGCCGTGCCGGGGGCGCCCCCTTCCGCACCGGGGAAGCCGTCATGGTCCTCCAGCCGGCTGCGCCAAAGCCGGCGCAGGTCCGGCGTGGGCAGGCGCGAGAGCAGCACCCCGTCCTTGGCCGGAATACGGCTTTGATAATAATAGCGATTCAGCGCCCAGGCCTGGATCTGCCCACGGTTCAGCTTCCCGCCATGCAGCAGCTTATGAAAGGGGTGCAGGTTGTGATACCGCTCCGCCCCCACGGCGCGTAACGCCGCCTCCAACTCTTCCGGGGATAGGACGCGATCCTGCGGTTCAGCGGTCATAGGGTGATTTCCATTCCGTCGAAGGCCACCTCCCATCCCGCCTGGTCCACCACCCGCCGCTGCGGGCTGTCATCCATCAGGATGGGGTTGGAGTTGTTGATGTGGATGAAGACACGGCGGCGCACGCCCAGGTCGGCAAAGGCGGCAAGGGTGGCGTCCACACTCATGTGCCCCATGCGCAGGCCGGTCTTTTGACCAAGGCCAGCCTGGATCATTTCGTTATCGGTATAAAGCGTGCCGTCGAAAAACACCAAATCCGCCCCACGCAGGCGCGCCGCCAGGCTGGGAGTCATGGCGGCACAGCCGGGGATGAAGAAGAAGCGGCGCTCGCCGTCATCCACCACCACGCCCACGGTATCCTCCCCCTCCACGATCGGGGGTGGGCCATCCTGCCCCTCCAGGTACAAGGGCACCTTGCCCGGAACCGGGAACAGTTCGACCCAAAGGCCACTGTGCCCGGCATCGCCGCCAGTGGCGGCCAGCCCGCCGCCGGTCAGCGGCACCCGTTCGCCCAAGGGCAAGCGGTTGCGGGCCACAACGTCCCGGGCCAGCACCTCGAAGATCGGATTGGCATCCAGGATGCCCAGCGTGCGGGCCGTGCCGTGCAAGGTGAAGGGCTGGCGTTCCCGCAGGTTCAGCAATCCGGCGATGACATCGACATCCCCGCCGCTGAGCACAACACCGGCGATGGGGGTGGACCGCAGCCCTTCCTGTGGATGCAAGGCAGGCGTCTGGGCGATCTGCTGGCGCAGGTCCGGCGAGGCGTTCAGCAGGAACCAGCGGCGGCCATCGCGGCTGACGGCCAGCGAGGCTTGGGTGCGGGCCCGCACGGCCGGATCACCGGCGCGCGCCCGCCGGCAGCCCTCGGCATGGGAGTTCCACTGCGGGAACCCTCCGCCGGCCGCCGAACCGAGGACGAGGATATGCATGGGTCCTTAGGCACTGAGCCGAAGCACAGGGGGCCGGCGCAGGACAGCGGACATGACATCCGCACGCCCCACGCCAGCCCCCAGGCGACGCATGGATTATTTCACGTCCGCGCAGGCATAGCAGTTGATTTCCATGCCCAAGGCGATTTCGACGATCTTCGGAGTCTTCCAGCTCATACCATTTCCTCCGGTTTCGGGACGGGCGAAAGGCCCCTCCCTATTTTTAGAATAATTCTAAATTTGTGCGCCGTCAAGGAGAGCGGCGTGACGGCGATGCCGTCATCACGGGTAAGCGATTAAGCCAGAACCGTCAGAAGAAGGCGATGGCGCCGGCGGCGATTGTATCCTCTTGCGCTTTATTCCCACCGTGGGCCGTGGCCGTGGTGTGGGCGTATTCACAGATCAGATTAACCCAACTGGTCAGCTTGTACTTGCAGCCGGCCGCCCACAACTCGTTGGTTTTCACCAGCAAGGGATTGCTTTCGCCGGTGGCCAGGCCAAGACGGCTCACCCCATAGCTGCCGGACAGGGTGAACTTCTTGAAGAAGGTGTAGCTGCCCTGGACGTAGTAACCGTCCGAACTGCGCCGTTGGCCCGACGCGCTGACCGCGTCGAAGAACAGGCCGGTGGTGCCCAATCCATCGCCGGTGTAGCCGTAAGCCACCAGCTCCGCCGCGGCCACGTCCACCTTGGCGCCGAAGTCCCAGCCCGTGCCGCGCACGCTGTTGCCCTGGGCCAGCGCCTGGGACGCCGAAACGCTCTTCAGGTCCTGGGTGACGACGTTGGCCCACAACTGGGCCTTCACCAGGCTGCTGGCGTCGGCCGGCAGCTCGTAATTCACGCCAGCCTGGATCTGTGGCTGGTCGTGAGCGGAGAGCGTGCCGGACTGGCCGGAGAAGTTGAAGGCGTCCAGCGGCTGGAAGATACCCACGGACGCGGTGAAGCCGCTGAACTTGGGCGTGGTGTAGGTGATTTGGGGCATGAAGTCGGTGTAGACGTAGCCGATGCCGATGCGCCCCAGCGAAGTGTTGGACGGCGCGACGTTGCCCCCGGTGGACCCCACGCCGAACAGCGTGAAATCGTTCAGGATGGCCTGCTGGCCGAACAGGCCGATGTCGCGGCCTACCTTGACCGTGCCCATGGTGGGCGTGCCCACCGTCAGGTATTGCTGGCGGAAGTCGATGCCGGAGGTGGCCAGCGCCCGGCTGTCACCGGCCGAATTGGCGCCGCCCGTGCCCGTCACGCTGTTCAGGCCGGGATAGAGGCCGAAGTGCGCGACGATGTCGAAGCCCTCTTGCTGGGTTTTCAATTCCACGGCGAAGTTGCCGGGCAACAGGCCATTGCGGATGGAGGAGTTATCGCTGCTGCCCACCGCCGCCAGACCGCCCGCCACCACATGGTTGGGGGCCACGCTGTCCGGGCTGTCATGGACATAGAAGCCGTTGATTTCCCCCGACAGGGTGACGTCGACGGGGCCGACATGGACGCCGATGCCCTTTTCCGTCATGCGCACCGCGAGGGGGTCGGGGGGCGGGGCGGCGGCGACCGCCGCGGCGCTGGCGCTGGCCACCGCCGCGGGCGGGGGGGCGGCGGGGTTTCAACCGCCTTGCGCTGCTTCAGCTGATCGTATTCCTGCTGGGACAGGATACCTTTGGCCAACAGTTTGGCCAGCAGATCATCTGTGGTGTCGGCTTTCGCCATGGATCCCGGCAGACACGCCAGGCCGCTGATCGCGGTCACGCCCAGAAACAATGCCATCCGCTTGGATTTCATTCTTGTTTCCTCCCGGCTTATATTCGCAGGGTACCGGCCCGGCCACATGGCAATAAACAGCCATGCGGCGAAGTCATCCGCGCGCCGATGATTTCCCTGCTGTTTGGCAGGGTCTTTCTGGGCCCCACCTTAATTTGACACTTGAAGTCCTTTGCCTTATGGACGCAATAGAACTAAAGAACCGTTGCGGGTCGTAGGGCAGTTGCGCACGCTGGGGCAAGCCTATGAAATCATGGGCGTGGTTCGTACGCGGCCCCTTTCCGACCGCCGGACGGCATCCGGATGGACCCATGAAAATCAAGCCCGGCGACAGTGGCCACCCCCAGCAGGGACGGCGTTCCAGCGCCAAAGCCAGCGCCCCCGACATCCCCCCCGGTGATAGCTGTGTCATTGCCGATGTGAAGCCAGCGGCATCCCCCCGCCGCCCCGCCCATCAACCAGCCGCGTCCTTCCCGCCGCTGCCACCCTTCCCCTTGACGGCGGTGCGACCGCGACCCACGCCCCGGCCCGACGCGCCACCACCCCCACCGGTGCGCCGGGGCGGATCGAACAAAACCGATGCCCGCGCGGCGGTGGCGGACCTGCGGGATCAGATCGGCGGGGCCGCCGCCTGCGTGCTGGTGTTCTTCTCCCCCGCCTATGATCGGGGTGAGATGTTGGCGGCGCTGAAGGAGGCGTTCGGGTCCACGCCGGTCTTCGGCTGCACCACGGCGGGGGAAATCACCCCCTTCGGCTACATCAGCGGTGGCCTGAGCGGCGTCAGCTTTCCGGCCAAGGACTTCCTGGTCCATTCCGCCCTGTTCGAGAACCTCAGCCAATTCCAGATCGCGGACACCATCGAGCGCACGCACCGGCTGGTATCCCGCCGGCACGCGGAGGCCCAGGGCCGCCCCGGATTCGGCTTGTTGCTGGTTGACGGTTTGTCGACACGGGAAGAGCAGTTGGTCAGCGCCATCGGCAACGCGCTGGCGGGCCTGCCGCTGATCGGCGGATCGGCCGGCGACGGCCTGGACTTCAAGTCCACCGTGGTGCTGCACGGGGGCCGTTTCGTCAGCGACGCCGCCATCCTGCTGCTGATCACCACCCGCCGCCCCTTTTCCGTGTTCAAGACGGAACATTTCGTTCCGACCGAACACAAGATGGTCGTCACCGGCGCCGACCTGGAAACCCGCCGGGTGTTCGAGATCAACGCCGAGCCCGCGGCCCTGGAATACGCCCGCCTGGTGGGCCTATCGCATGAGGCCCTGACGCCGAAGATCTTCGCCGCCCATCCGGTGGTGGTCCGGGTCGGGGGGCAGTACCACGTCCGCGCCATCCAAAAGGTCAACCCGGACAACAGCCTGACCTTTCATTGCGCCATCGACGAAGGCCTGGTGCTGACAGTGGCGCGCGGCATCGATATCGTGGAAAATCTGCATGAATTGTTCCGCCGCCTGGAACGGGAGATCGGCCCCTTGGACGCCATCGTCGGGTTCGACTGCGTGCTGCGCAACCTGGAAACCGAACAGCGCAACCTGAAGGCCGCCGTGTCGGACCTGTTCGTGGCCAACCGCGTCACTGGCTTCTGCACTTATGGCGAACAGTACATGTCCATGCACGTGAACCAGACCTTCACCGGTGTCGCCATCGGGAGGACATGATCGCGCACGCCACCCAACCAGCCACTTCCGGGTCCACCACCCCACAGGCCGTCAACCAGGACATGGCCCCGGCCCCCGCCGACACGGAGGCGGCCCGCCGCATCGCCGAGCTGGAACAGCAGGTGGCGAAGCTGACGCGCATCAACCAGTCGCTGATGGACCGGGTTGAGCGCAATGTGGACGGACAGGGTTCCGCCTTTTCGCTGTTCCAGACCGCCATTGGGCTGGAAGACCAGGTGCGGTCGCGCACCCAGTCGCTGGAAGAGGCGCTGGCCAACCTGGAACGGTCGTATCAGGAAGCGGCCAACGCGCGGGAGCAAGCGGAAACCGCCCGCCTGCGCCTGTTCACCGCCATCGAGGCGGTCAGCGGCGGCTTCGCCCTGTTCGATGCCGACGACCGGCTGGTCCTGTTCAACCAGGACTATCTCAGTTTCTGGCCCGGCATGGCCGGCGACGTCCACCCCGGCATGTCGTTCCGCGAGATGGTGCAACTGGCGGTTCAGCGCAAGAGCGTGCTGGACGCCTACCGCGATCCGGAGGGCTGGATACGCCGCCGCCTGCGCCAGCATGCCGATTGCCAGGGCCCCACCGTCCACGCGCTGAGCGACGGCCGGTGGATGCAGATCAACGAGAAGCGCACCAACGACGGCGGCGTGGTCGCGATCTACACCGACATCACGGCGCTGAAACGCCGGGAAACGCTGCAATGGAAGGCGGCGGTGGCCAAGAAGACCACCCTGCTTCAGGCCACCCTGGACAATATCTTCCAGGGGGTGGCGGTGTACGATGCGGAACTGGCGCTGGTGGCGTGGAACAACGAGTTCGTGCGCCTGCTGGACCTGTCGCCCCGCTGTGTGCGACGGGGCGCCGTGTTCGCCGATTTCCAGCGTTTCAATGACGGCCTTCAGTCCCACGGCATCAGCGAGCCCCGCTTCCTGGACCCGCAGAACAATCCGCTGCCGTTGCGGCTGGAGCAGACATGGTTCAACGGCCGGGTGCTGGACATCGATCGCAACCCCATGCCGGACGGCGGCTTCGTCCTGACCTTCACAGACATCACCGAGCGCAAGCGCAACGAGGAGGCGCTGCGCGACAGCGAACGGCGCATCCGCCTGGTGACGGACGCGATGCCGGCGCTGATCGCCTATGCCGACGCGGATGAGCGCTACCAGTTCGTGAACGCCCCCTATCGGCAATGGCTGAAACGGCCGGAGACGGCCATCCTGGGGCGCCGCATGCGCAGCGTCCTGCCCCCCGAATTCTATAGTCGCTGCCGGGCCCACATCCGCCAAGCCCTGGCCGGGGAGACGGTGTCCTTCGAGGTGGAACTGCCCCCCACCGACACACCCGACCCCGCCGCTGATCCCGCTGCCAATCCCGCTGCCAATCCCGCTGCCGGGCCACGCTACGCCCACGTCACCTTCGTACCCCATATCGGCCTGCCCAGCGCGGACCAGAGCCGGGTTATCCTGGGCCTGTTCACCCTGATGCAGGACGTGACGGAACGGCGGCGGGCCGATGCCGCCATCAAGGAGGCGAACGAGACGCTGGAACGGCGGGTGACGGAACGCACCGCCGCCCTGACCGGCCTGAACCGCCAACTGAAACAGGAGATCGCGGAGCGCCGGGAAATGGAACGCGCCCTGCAGTCCGCCAAGGTGGAGGCGGAGCAGGCGAACCTGTCCAAGACCAAGTTCCTGGCCGCCGCCAGCCACGACCTGCTGCAGCCCCTGAATTCCGCCCGGCTGTTCGTCTCCGCCCTGGCGGAATTGGAACACACCCATAAGAACCGATCGCTGATCGACAACATCGACGTGTCGCTGGAGGCGGTGGAGGGCCTGCTGGACGCCCTGCTGGACATCTCGAAGCTGGATGCCGGGGCCGTCTCGGCGGAGATTGTCGACTTCCCCATCGGCAGCCTGCTGGGACCGCTCTATACCGAGCATCAGGTGCTGGCCCAGGATCGGGGCCTGGACCTGCGCTACGCGCCCTCGCGCGCCGTGGTGCGCAGCGACATCCGCCTGCTGCGCAGCATCGTGCAGAACTTCCTGTCCAACGCCGTCCGCTATACCCAGCGCGGGGGCGTGCTGCTGGGCTGCCGCCGGCGCGGGGACTTCCTGCGGATCGAGGTGTGGGACAGCGGCCCCGGCATCCCCTCGGACCAGCTGGAGGAAATCTTCAAGGAGTTCCACCAGTTGCATCGCGGGCCCGTGCTGGGCGCCCCCGTCCCGGGTGGTCGTTCATCACGCGAGGGGCGCGGGCGGTCCGGCACCCGGGGGATGGGCCTGGGCCTGGCCATCGTGCGCCGCGTGGCCAAGGTGCTGGACGTGACGGTGGAAACCCGGTCGGTGGTGGGACGGGGGTCCGTCTTTTCGGTGGTGGTGCCACTGGGCGCCACCACGGCCGCCGCCTTCACCCGCCGTCTCGCCAGCGGGGGCGCCGCCCAGGCCATGAGCGGCACCCTGGTGCTGGTCCTGGATGACGAGCCCAGCGCCCTTATGGGCATGCAAGCCCTGCTGTCCACCTGGGGCTGTGAAGCGGCCGTGGCCTCGACGGGGGAGGAGGCGCTGGAGGTGTTGGAGCACCTGCCCCGCCCCCCGATGTCCTGATCGCCGATTTCCACTTGGGCGAGGGCCATATCGGCCCCGATGAGGTGGGCCGCCTGCGCCTGGCCATCGACCGGGCCACGGGCAAGGCGCCGCCTGCCATCATCATCACCGCCGACCACACGCCAGAGGTCGAGGCCCAGGTGAAGCAGAACGGCTATTGGATGCTGAAGAAGCCGGTGAACCCGGCCCAGTTGCGGTCGCTGCTGTCCAGCATCATAGGGGGGCCCGCATCATAGGGGGTGAATGTCAGCCACGGGCGTTGACAGCGATCACAACTCCAGATATGCGGGGATTTATGAATTCCCACTTTAGCGGAGCCTCGGCGGCCCATGCGTTCCCTATTGGCCGGGCTTGGCCCCGCCGACATCCGCACAGCCCCGTTCCCCCATATCGTGGCTGACGCGCCCATGGAGGCGGGCCTGTATGAGGCCTTGAGCACAAGCTTTCCCGAATTCCAACGCCTGGGCTGGCCCTCTCCCCCAGGCCGCATGCCCAATAACCGTCGCTTCGAACTGTCGGCCCAGATGATCCTGAACGCGGACGACATGCCGGAGTGCTGGAAGGCGTTCGCGGCCTATCACAGCGGACCTGATTTCCTGGCCGAGGTGGAAACGCTGTTCCAGGGACATTGGGACCCCGCCATGCTGGCCGCCCTGGGTGGGCGGCTGACGGGGCATAGCACCGGCCGACTGAATATCGCTCAACCCGGCCCCTATCGCATACACCAGGACGCGCGGATGGAGATCAACACGCCGGTGCGGGATCGCCCCTCGTCATCCCGTGGACCCCACCTGGATACGCCCAACCGGCTTTTTTCCTGCCTGTTCTACATGCGGGCGCCGAATGATGACGCACAAGGTGGCGACCTTTTGCTATATCGCTGGCGCGATGGCCCCCAAGGGCGGATCGACACCTATGAACTGCCCGCCGAGGCGGTGGAGGTCGTCGCCACCGTGCCCTACGGCGCCAACCGGCTGGTGATCTTCCCCCAATCCGTGAACGCCCTGCACGGCGTGGGCGTCCGCCATCCCACCCCGCACACCAGGCGCTATGTCTTCATCACGGCGCAGGTGACTGAGGATTGGCTGCGTCTTCCGCCACGGGAGGCGAATTGACATGCGTCTGCTGGTCCATGGCATGCAGTCCAGCGGCGCCACCGCCTTCACCCGTACCCTGGCCGAACGGCCGGGGTGCGTCGCCTTGGCGGACATCCCCAACAACTATGCCGCGCCGCGGGTCACGACGACGACCGACTTCGTGGCCAAGGCAGTGGTCACCACGGCCTATCCACTGGCCGTCCACGTGGAGCGCTTTCGCCCCGACAAGGTCGTGCTGCTTCTGCGTGATCCCCGCGACAATTACGCCAGCCTGTCAAAGGCCAATTACCGTCATTATTCCGGGCTGATGGATGAGAAGTTCCTAATCCTGGACCAGCTGTTCGCCACACGGGACCGGATCTTCGACGCCATCATCCACTACGAGGATTTCGTGGCCCGCGACCCATCGGTTTTCACAGATTTGAACACCCTCGGCTGGCCGTTGGAAGAGGCGCATTACACCTTCCGGCGCGACTATAACGATTTGCTGCGGACGCTGTGGGAGGCGGAGCCGGCGCTGCAGGAAACCATGGAAGTGGTCTTCGGCAACGCGCGCGGGCCGGGGGTGACCGACCGTTGGCGCGACAAGCCCCGCAATCCCGAAACAGACGCGAGGCTGGAACAGCTGTGCCCCCGGCTGATGCGGCATTACCGGGAGCGGAACGGGGAAGCGGCCTGAGCATCCCCTACATCTGGTAGCCGGGCGTCGGTGTCCACAGCTTGAGCAGCGGCCCCTCCCCACCCATCACCGGGTCGACAGGGGGAAAGGGAGGTGAGCGATGCGGTCCAGCACCGCCGGCGTGGGCGCCTCCCGGCAAACATCCCACTCCTGACCCGGCGGATAGCCCCCCACCACCAGCAGGTCATCGCTGCCATCGAGTCGGCAGTGGCCGATGCCGGCCGGTAGCACGGCCACATCGCCGGCCCGCAGGCTGACCAGGCGACCTTGGGGGCCGCCCAGCATCACCTCCGCCCAGCCGCGGGCGACGCCCAGCACCTCATGGGCCGTCGAATGATAGTGGTGATAGTCGTAAATCCCGTCCCGCCACCGCGCGGGCCAGCCGTTGCGGTTGAACAGCCCCTCGAACACCGCGGCCGGATCGTCGGTGTCCCCGGCCCCACCGCCGAGGGCCACCATGCCGCGATACAACAGAACGGGAAGCCGGGCGTTGTTGGGCACCCAGCCAAGGCTGTGCAGGATGAAGTTTTCCGGCCAGCGGCCCGGCTCACCGGCCATACCGCCATAGGCGGCGGATTCCGTATGACGATCGGCCATGGCGCATCTCCTCAAGGGCGGGCATCCCCGCCTCTCAAGTCAGCCACGGCGTTCCCGGTTCCGCTATCCCTCCGCCACGTCGGCGAAACTGTCCAGATGCAGGCGGCCCGCCATCACCACGGCCTGCGTGCGGCTGTAGACGCGCAGCTTGTGCAGGATGCTGGAGACGTGGGCCTTCACCGTGGTTTCGGCGATGTCCAGGTCATAGGCGATTTCCTTGTTCAGCTTGCCCGTGCCCAGCAGTTGCAGCACACGGCGCTGCTGCGGCGTCAGGGTCAGGACCCGCTGCAGGAAATCGTCATCCGTCGCCTGCCCCTTGGGATCGGGCGGTGGAGCGGCCATGACCAGATCGTCGGGACGGTATGTGCCTCCGCCCGCCACCAGCGACAAGGCCGCCACGATCTCGGCCCGGGGCGTGGATTTGGGAATGAAGCCCATGGCGCCCAGGGCCAAAGCTTCGCGCACCAGGCGCGGGTCCTCCAGCGCGGAGATGACCACGACGGGTGTGGCGGGGAATTGGCTGCGGACACGGACCAGCCCCTCGAACCCATCCACGCCGGGCATGCGCAGATCCAGCAACAGGAGATCGGCGGCACCGATGGACTCCAGCAACTGCATCACCGCCCCCAGATGGGCGCATTCAAGGATTTCCGGCTGGTCAAAAGCAGCCTCCACGGCAAGGGTCAGCGCGCCCCGCACCATGGGATGATCGTCAGCAATAATTATTTGCGGCATACGTCGCCTCGTTTGCGGGCGATTGTCGTTCGGCGTTTCCTCGATACTGACGATAGTCGATCCGACCAAGCACGGCTAGTGCCGAAGAAGGTTAGGTCGCGTAACAAATCGCTGGATCAGGCCGGCCCGCCGCCAATACCGGGCAAGATCTTGATTAATAAAGACTTAACAGTCGGCACGGCGCCAAAATCGCTTACCGGGGGTTGGTACGACGCAGGGGTTAAACCACCCTTGTACCAAAGTACAATTGGCACCCGCGACGGGCTTCTTGAAGATGGGCATCAAGCTGATCAGCGGTCATCGTCCTTGGGATTTCCCCCTTGGAATTGCAAGGCGAAGGCCGAAAGAACAGCGCCCAGGAGAGGATTAGGCCCCCGGCGAAGGTCCGGTGGGTCAGCGAAGACGCAAAACTGGCAAAGTTCAAGTTCCCGCGTGATCGTGCGCCTGCGGTGTGACCGATGATCGTCACCCCGACTGCCGTTGGCGGACGCCCGCTTGGTAACCAAGCGTGAGCGGCACAACCGGCGGCACCAGGTCCAGGGGTTGCGGAGGCGTCCAAGGCCCGGCGCGGGAGGAAACCAGTCTGAACGGACATGTCCTTCACCCTTGAGGAGATCCCCATGCGTTGGAAAAAGCCTGTCGTCACCGAGATCGCGCTCGGCATGGAAATCAACTGCTACGCCTGCGCGGACGTCTGACGCCGCCATCACCGGGCGGGCCCGGCGGGGTCCGCCCGGCCTGTTTGTTTTTGGGGCGTTTCGCCGGCTTGCCCAAGCCCCCGCAACCACCCACCTGTTTTTAAAATGCGTCGCCCATCCGCCGGCCAGGCGGACACCAATCGGACCGGACCTACCGGCCAATCCCCAGGGAGGGAAATGATGAATCAGCGGAAGAAGGTGTTGCTATCCTGGACCGCCTTAGTCGCGGCCAGCCTGCTGTCCAGCCAACCGTCGCTGGCCAACGACGAACTGTCCAAGATGTCCAAGGACCCCAAGCAGTGGGTCATGCAATCCGGCGATTACGCCAACCAGCGCTACAGCCCCCTGAAACAGATCACCACCGCCAACGTCAAGGAACTGCGCCCCGTGTGGACCTTCTCCACCGGCGTGCTGCGCGGCCATGAGGGCGGCCCGTTGATCGTGGGCGATGTCATGTACGTCCACACCCCCTTCCCCAACGTGGTGTACGCGCTGGACCTGAACAACCAGGGCCGCATCCTGTGGAAGTATGAGCCCAAGCAGGACCCCAGCGTCATCCCCGTCATGTGCTGCGACACCGTCAACCGCGGCGTGGCCTATGGTGACGGCAAGATCATCCTGAACCAGGCGGACGCCAACGTCGTGGCGCTGGACGCCAAGACCGGCAAGGAGCTGTGGAAGGTCGCCAACGGCGATCCCAAGAAGGGCGAAACCATGACCGGCGCACCGGTGGTGGTGAAGGACAAGGTGCTGGTCGGCATCAGCGGCGGCGAGTTCGGCGTGCAGGGCCGCATGACCGCCTACAACCTGAAGGACGGCTCCGTCGCGTGGAAGGCCTACTCCGTCGGGCCTGACGACCAGATCCTGTTCGACCCGCAGAAGACCACGAGCCTGGGCAAGCCGGTCGGCGCCAATTCGTCCCTGTCGACCTGGCAGGGCGACCAGTGGAAGACGGGCGGCGGCGCCACCTGGGGCTGGACCGCTTATGACCCGCAGCTGAACCTGATCTATTACGGCTCGGGCAACCCCTCGACCTGGAACCCCAAGCAGCGCCCCGGCGACAACAAATGGTCCATGACCATCTTCGCCCGCGACGCCGACACGGGCATCGCCAAGTGGGTCTATCAGATGACGCCCCATGACGAATGGGACTATGACGGCGTCAACGAGATGATCCTGGCCGACATCAAGGTGAAGGGCACGCCCGTCAAGGCGCTGGTCCACTTCGACCGCAACGGCTTCGCCTACACCATGAACCGCGAGACCGGCGAACTGCTGGTGGCGGAGAAGTATGATCCGGCGGTCAACTGGGCCACGCATGTCGACATGAAGACCGGCCGGCCCGAAGTGGTGGCGCAGTACAGCACCGACCACAACGGCGAAGACCACAACACCAAGGGCGTGTGCCCGGCCGCGCTGGGCAGCAAGGACCAGCAGCCGGCGGCCTACTCGCCGGAAACCGGCCTGTTCTACGTGCCGACCAACCACGTCTGCATGGACTATGAGCCGTTCAAGGTGTCCTACACCGCCGGCCAGCCCTATGTCGGCGCCACCCTGTCGATGTTCCCGCCCAAGGGTGAAACCCACCTGGGCAACTTCATCGCCTGGGACGCCAGCAGCGGCAAGATCGTCTGGTCCAACAAGGAAACCTTCTCCGTCTGGTCGGGCGCCCTGGCCACGGCGGGCGGCGTCGCCTTCTACGGCACGCTGGAAGGCTACCTGAAGGCGGTCGACATGAAGACCGGCAAGGAACTGTACAAGTTCAAGACGCCGTCGGGGATCATCGGCAACGTCACAAGCTATGAGCATGGCGGCAAGCAGTACATCGCCGTGCTGTCCGGTGTCGGCGGCTGGGCCGGCATCGGCATGGCCGCCGGCTTGGGTGGCGACTCCGAGGGCCTGGGTGCCGTCGGCGCCTACAAGCAGCTGGCCAACTACACCCAGCTGGGCGGTGTGCTCACCGTCTTTGCCCTACCGTAACCCTCTCTATTCCACTCATCCCCCGCCTGGGGCGATCCCCCAGGCGGGGTTTCTTTACCCACCAACCGGGCCACTCAGCCTGAACTGCGCACGCGAAAAACAGCACGCAAAACCACATTCTGTGAAAGAGGTTCGATTGATGCCGAAACGCTTGGCGCTGACCGCTGCCATCACTCTCATGGCCCTGCCGCTCTGTGTTGCCGCCGGCGCCGCCGGTGCCGCGGATGGCAGCGCGCCCACCGCCGCCAAGGCGGCAGAGGCGAAGCCGTATAAGGTGGAAGGCGGCAAGGTCGATCCTGGCACCTACAACGGCTATCGCCGCTACGGCGAGTCCTGCATGCGGTGCCACGGCCCCGACGGGGCCGGCAGCTCCTACGCCCCGGACCTGACGGACAGCCTGAAGCACATGGACTATGACGCCTTCGCCGAGACGGTGATCAATGGTCGCAAGAACGTGAACACCGCCAACAACAACGTCATGCCGTCCTTCGGCACGACGGAGGACGTGGCCAATTACCTGGATGACATCTACGGCTACCTCAAGGCGCGGTCCGACGGCGCCCTGGGCCGCGGCCGCCCGCAACGCATCGGGGATTGAGAGCGGCGCCCTCATGAAAACGGCCTTCCGCCTGGCGATGGCGGCCTTGCTGCCGCTGTCCCTGACCGCCGCACCAGCCTGGGCCCAAACGGCCGAGTTGGTGTCCCGCACCGAATTGCGCATCTGCGCCGACCCCAACGACCTGCCCTACTCCAACCAGAAGGAGGAGGGGTTTGAGAACAAGGTCGCGGCCATCATCGGCCAGGACCTGAAGCTGCCCGTCAGCTACGTCTGGTTCCCCCAGGTGATGGGGTTCGTCCGCAACACCCTGCGCGCCCGCCAGTGCGACCTGGTCATGGGCACCGTGGCGGGCGACCCGCTGATGGACAACACCAGCACCTATTACCACAGCGGCTATATGATCGTGACGCGGGCGGACGCCGGCCTCACCGCCACCTCGGTGGGCGACCCCAGCCTGGCCGACAAGCGTTTCGGCCTGGTGGCGGCGACGCCCCCCACCGACCTGCTGTTGCGCCACAACCTGATGCCCAGGACGACCTCCTACGCGCTGACGGTGGACACCCGGTACGAGTCGCCCTCGCGGGCGATGTTGCAGGACCTGGTGGACCGCAAGATCGACGTGGCCCTGCTGTGGGGTCCCATCGCCGGCTATTACATCAAGAAGGAGAAGCTGCCCCTCAGGGCCGCTTTCCTGGACCCGGAAGGTGAGGGCAACCGCCTGGATTTCCGCATCACCATGGGCGTGCGCGCCAACGAACCCGAATGGCGGCGCACCGTGGACCAGGCGCTGCGCCGCCATCGGGCCGAGGTGGATACGCTGTTGGCGGAGTATGGCATCCCCTTGCTGGATGAGGAGAACAAGCCCATTCCCGGCACCCTGCCCGGCGCCGGCGCCAAGCCATGAGGCTGGGCACGGCGGCGCGTGCCGCCGGCCTGGCATTGGGTGTACTGGCATCGGGCCTGCTGGCGGCCGACGCGTTGGCGCAATCAGCCACCCCGGTGCCAGCCACCCCGGTGCCTGAACCCCCGGGCTATCGCCTGGACGACTACCGGGCGCCGGTGCCGGCAACGGTGACGGGTGGCCGGGTGTTGACCACAGATGCCCTGCGGGACCTGCTGGCGCGGCAGGGCGACCGTGTGATCCTGGTGGACGTGGTATCGGCCCCCCGCCGCCCGGCGGGGATGGCGCCGGACTCCCCTTGGATGCCCCTGCCCCACACCGACCTGCCGGGCAGCGTCTGGTTGCCCGACGTGGGCCGGGGCGCCTTAAATCCCCTTCTGGAAAAGTGGTTCCAGCAACAACTTGCGACTTTAAGCGGGGGCGACAAGAGCCGCCCGCTGGTGTTCTATTGTCTGCCCGAGTGTTGGATGAGCTGGAATGCAACCAAGCGCGCCGCCAGTTATGGTTACACCAATGTCGCCTGGTACCCGGACGGCGTTGACGGCTGGCGCGTCGCCGGATTGCCCCTGGCCACCGCCACGGCGCTGACCCCCCCGGAGGCCCCGGGGGTTCCCTGAGTTCACGACGACCAGAGAACAGGCAAAGGAGAGTTGAAGTGCGACGTATCGGACTTTGGGCGGCGGTGACCGCCACGATCATCGCGGGTGGATCGGCGGGCACGGCCCTGGCGGCGGGCGATGCTACCGCCGGCCAAGTGGTGTTCAAGAAGTGCGCGATCTGCCATTCCATCGACGCCGGCGTGAACAAGGTCGGCCCCAGCCTGCATGGCGTCGTCGGCCGCAAGTCCGCCACCGCGCCGGGCTATGACTATTCCGCGGCCATGAAGGGCGCCAACAAGGAATGGACGGCCAAGGAGCTGGACACCTATCTGACCGATCCGCGCGCCGTGGTGCCGGGCACCAAGATGGTGTTCGTCGGCCTGAAGGATCAAAAGGACCGCGACAACGTCATCGCCTATCTCGAGACGCTGAAGTAAGCGGATATCGTTCCCAAGACACCCCCGCCTGGAACCGCCGGGCGGGGGTGTTTTTGTTTGTGCCCGGGGGGCGCGCCGAGGAATGGGGGTTATGGTGGGGCATATGACATCGTTTCGCGCTCTACGCCCCGTGCAGGACACCGACCTGCCGATTTTCTTCGCACAGCAGGCGGACCCCATTGCCGCAGACCAGGCGGTATTCGGCGCGGCGCAGCCGGATGATGAAGGGGCGTTCCTGGTCAAGTGGGCCCGCATCCGGGCCAATCCGGACACGCTGACGCGGACCATCGAAGCGGACGGTGGGGTGGCGGGCTATGCGCACGCCCCGCGCCTGGACAGGCTGGTGGACGAACTGATCTTCCGCCTGGACGCGGATGTTGTGCACAATCAATGACCGCGACCCGGTGGCTCTGGCCCTTGGCGAGCGCCGGCTGCTAGTCTGCGCCCTCGTCCCGTGGGTTCCCCGTGATGGATGGTCATGCAGCTGCTCAGTACCCTGGCCACGATCGGCTTCGTCCTGCCCCTGTTCGTCGCCCTGGTGGGCGTGCTGCTGGCCCGGCGGGATTACCTGGTCGCGGCGGCGTGGGGCGGCGGGGTGGCGACGTCGCTGCTGGTCGCGCTGGCGATCCGCGCGGTGCTGCGCGGTGATCCGGACCTGCCCCATTTCCCCAGCGGGCACGTCACCCTGGCCGTGGCCTTCTATGGTGGGCTGCTGGTCATCTATCTGCGCGGCGGCCTGAACCGGGACCGCACCACCCTGCCCATGTTCCTGGCGGGACTGGCCGTGATCGCCCTGCTGGAGGGGGTGTCGCGCATCCTGCTGACGGAGCACACCTGGGTGGACGTCCTGGGCGGCTTCGCCGTCGGGTCGCTGGGGCTGCTGGCCACCGGGTGCCCCTGGGCGGTGCGCCGCATCCGGACGGGCTCTCGCCTGTGGCTGGCCGCGACCCTGGCGGTGACCATCCCCATCGCCTTCCTCACCGTCGGCTGGCTGGACGGCCTGATCCGGCATTGGGTGACCTTGTAACCTCATAGGGCCCGACCCTTCCGGCGCGTCCGGATGCCGGGGTGCGACACGCGGGCGCAGGCTCCGGCGGGACCAACCCCGTCGGTGACTGAACCGTCTCGAACTTCAAATCCCCAACCCTTTCGACAAGATCCTCGAAGGCTATTGGCGCCATTTATGGGCCGCGCCGGCAATCACGACCGGCAGCGATTTTCGAAACCCCGCCAGCCTTCGCAAGGAAAACATCATGTCCATCACGGCCACGCCCACCCCCGGCGCCAAGCTGCTGACCCCCACCGATCACACCCTGATCATGATCGACTTCCAGTCGCAGATGTCCTTCGCGACCAACTCGATCGACGCGATCATGCTGCGCAACAACGCGGCCCTGGTGGCCAACGCCGCCGCCGGCTTCAAGGTGTCGACCATCCTGACCACCGTGGCGGTGAAGAGCTTCTCCGGCCCGATGTACGCCGAGATCACCGATGCCTTCCCCGGCCAGGATCTGCTGGACCGCACGTCCATGAACACCTGGGAAGACGCCGCGGTCATCCACCAGATCAACGCCATCGGCAAGTCGCGCATCGTGCTGGCCGGCCTGTGGACCAGCGTCTGCATCGTCGGCCCGGCCCTGTCGGCCATCGACCAGGGCTTTGAGGTCTATGTCATCACCGACGCCTGCGGCGACGTGTCGACCGAGGCGCATGAGCGCGCGGTGGAGCGCATGGTCCAGGCCGGCGCCCGCCCGATCACCGCCCTGCAGTACATGCTGGAACTGCAGCGCGACTGGGCCCGGACCGAGACCTACGACATGACCACCGGCATCGCCAAGAAGTTCGGCGGCGCCTATGGCCTGGGCATCACCTACGCCAAGACCATGTTCAACGCCCACGAGGGCTGAGCCGTCAGCGCGGCCGGGCCCAGGTCCGGCCGCGTCCCTCTTCTGGCGGCAGGGAGAACGCCCCCATGAAAGTCTACCTCTTGTCGCTGGGCGCCGGGTTGCTGGTGGGCGTGATCTACGCCCTGATCAACGTCCGGTCCCCCGCCCCGCCCGTGGTTGCCCTGGTGGGCCTGCTGGGCATCCTGGTGGGTGAGCAGATCCCGCCCCTGCTGAAGACCCTGTGGGCCAAGGAACCAGCCGCCCTGTCCTGGATGCAGGAACAGGTGCGCCCGCACATGTTCGGCCATTTGCCGCAAGGCGCGCCCAAAGCCGCCACCGCGGATGCCGCCGCACCCGATACCGCTAAAGGGACCTGAGAAATGACCACCGCTGCTGATGTCCAGACGGCCGACCTGATCCTGCATCACGGGCTGTTCACCACGCTGGATCGCGCCAACCCCACCGCCACCGCCGTGGCCGTCAAGGACGGCCGCTTCCTGAAGGTGGGTGGCGAGCGTGAGGTGATGGCCCACGCCGGCCCCGGCACCAAGGTGATCGACCTGAAGGGCCGCCGCGTCCTGCCGGGCCTGATCGACAACCACCTGCACATCATCCGCGGCGGCCTGAACTTCAATATGGAGCTGCGCTGGGACGGTGTGCGCAGCCTGGCCGACGCCATGGCCATGCTGAAGCGCCAGGTGGCCGTCACCCCCGCCCCGCAGTGGGTGCGGGTGGTCGGTGGCTTCACCGAACACCAGTTCGTGGAAAAGCGCCTGCCCACCATCGAGGAACTGAACGCCGTGGCGCCGGATACGCCGGTGTTCATCCTGCACCTGTACGACCGCGCGCTGCTGAACGGCGCCGCCCTGCGCGCCGTGGGCTACACCAAGGACACGCCGGAGCCGCCGGGCGGCCAGATCCTGCGCGATGCCAACGGCAACCCCACCGGCCTGCTGCTGGCCAAGCCCAACGCCGCCATCCTCTACGCCACGCTGGCCAAGGGCCCCAAGCTGCCCTTCGAATACCAGGTGAACTCCACCCGCCATTTCATGCGGGAGCTGAACCGGCTGGGCGTCACCGGCGCCATCGACGCCGGCGGCGGCTTCCAGAACTACCCCGATGACTATGAAGTCATCCAGAAGCTGGCGGATGAGGACCTGCTGACCATCCGCCTGGCCTACAACCTGTTCACGCAGAAGCCCAAGGGCGAGAAGGACGACTTCCTGAACTGGACGCGGACCTCGACCTACAAGCAGGGCACCGACTATTTCCGCCACAACGGCGCCGGCGAGATGCTGGTGTTCTCCGCCGCGGACTTCGAGGATTTCCGCCAGCCCCGGCCCGACATGGCGCCGGAGATGGAGGGCGACCTGGAGGAGGTGGTGCGCATCCTGGCGCAGAACCGCTGGCCCTGGCGCATGCACGCCACCTATGACGAGACCATCAGCCGCGCCCTGGACGTGTTCGAGAAGGTGAACCAGGACGTGCCGCTGGAGGGCCTGAACTGGTTCTTCGACCACGCCGAAACCATCTCCGACGAATCCATCGACCGCATCGCGGCCCTGGGCGGCGGCATCGCCGTACAGCACCGCATGGCCTACCAGGGCGAATATTTCGTGGAGCGCTATGGCCTGGGGGCCGCCGCGGCCACGCCGCCGGTGGCGCGCATCCTGGAAAAGGGCGTCAAGGTTTCCGCCGGCACCGATGCCACCCGTGTCGCCAGCTACAACCCCTGGGTCTCGCTGGCCTGGCTGATCACCGGCAAGACGGTGGGCGGCCTGCACCTCTACCCCCGCGCCAACTGCCTGGACCGCGAGACGGCCCTGCGCATGTGGACGGAGAACACCACCTGGTTCTCCAACGAAGAGGGCAAGAAGGGCCGCATCCAGGAAGGCCAGCTGGCCGACCTGATCGTGCCCGACCGCGACTTCTTCGCCTGTGCCGAGGATGAAATCGCCGACACCACCGCCCTGCTGACCGTGGTGGGAGGCAAGGTGGTTTACGGCGCCGGTGACTTCGCCGACCACGACGCCGCCCCCGTGCCGCCGGCCATGCCCGACTGGTCGCCGGTGCGGACCTTCGGCGGCTATGGCGCCTGGAACCTGCTGGAACCGACCAACACCAAGCTGCAGCGCCAGGCGGCCCAGTCCTGCGGTTGTGACAGCGCCTGCGGCGTGCATGGCCACAGCCACGCCACCGCCTGGTCGGCAAAGCTGCCCATCCGGGACCTGAAGTCCTTCTGGGGCGCCTTGGGCTGCGCCTGCTGGGCCGTCTGATCATGGAGACGGCCTCACTGGACCGGGTCGCCGCCTCCCTGCTGACGCCCCCCATCGTGCGGTGGGTGGCGCTGCTGGGCCTCTGCGCCGCCTATCTCCAGGGCGGAATCAACAAGGCCCTGGATTTCAGTGGGGCCGTGGCCGAACTGGCGCACTTCGGCATGCCACCCCTTCCCGCCTTGGCGGCGGCGGTCATCGTGCTGGAGCTGGGGGCCTCGCTGCTGATCCTGGCCGGCCGCCTGCGCTGGTTGGGCGCGCTGGCCCTGGCGGGCTTCACCCTGTTCGCCACCTTCGTCGCCAACCGTTACTGGACCATGGCGGGGCCTGAGCGCGCCATG
Source organism: Nitrospirillum goiasense (assembly GCF_034427435.1). Taxonomy (NCBI): domain Bacteria; kingdom Pseudomonadati; phylum Pseudomonadota; class Alphaproteobacteria; order Rhodospirillales; family Azospirillaceae; genus Nitrospirillum; species Nitrospirillum goiasense. The sequence goes on from NZ_JAXQNP010000001.1 coordinate 544,384, forward strand.
ACCGCGAACGCCTTTTACGAACATCTGGGACTGGTCGGCGGCTTCCTGCTGGTGGCCTGGCACGACCTGAAGTCCCGCGATCTTTCACCGTCCGCATCCTGATGGGAGCCTTTCCGATGCGTATCCGTTCTTATGCCGCCGCCCTGCTGACAGGCGCCTGCCTGGCCCTGCCCCTGGCGCTTCCCCTGCAGGCCTCCGCGGCCGCTTCCCACCCCACCCCGGTCGTCGCCGTGGCGCCGCAGTACGACACCACCCACGTCTATGTGGCGGTGGAGGATGTCGACAAGTTCGCGGCCAGCTTCCTGGCCACCTTTGGTGGGCAGAGCACCAAGCAGGTGGTGGCCACCGTCACCCCCACCGCCAGCAGCACCACGTCGCAGTTGCTGCAGACCCCGGTGGGCACCGTCTCCCTGTTCGGATTCAAGACCCCCATTCCCTACCCTTTCGGGGCGGAGCGTACGGGCTATCTGGTGACCGATATGGACGTGGCGACCAAGGCCGCCGTCGCCGCCGGCGCCGACGTGCTGGTGGAACCCTTCCCCGACCCCATCGGCCGCGACACCGTCATCCAATGGCCGGGTGGCGTGAACATGCAGCTGTACTGGCACACCACGACGCCCAACTACACCGCCTTCGAAACCGTGCCGGAGAACCGCGCCTACGTCTCCGCCCACAAGGTGACGGAGTTCGTGAAGGACTTCCTGGCCTTCAGCCATGGCAAGGTGGTGTCCGATGATGCCAAGGCCCCGGGCGTGGAAATCGGCCGGCCCAACGACACCTATCGCCGCGTCCGTATCGAGAGCGCCTTCGGCAAGATGACCGTGCTGGTCACCGACGGCCACCTGCCCTGGCCGTATGGCCGGGAGATGACGGGCTATGAGGTCAAGAACCTGGACGAGACCCTGGCCAAGGCCAAGGCCGCCGGCGTGACGGTGGTGGTGGAGCCCTACACCGCCGATCACCGCAAGGCCGTGGTGGTGCAGTTCCCCGGCGGTTACATCGCCGAAATCCACAGCGCCGCGTCCTAAGTCCCATCATGGCGCGCCGACGGCACCCTGCATCGCCCCTGTGCCGTCGGCACCTGATGGCATCCTCGCTTACTCTGGGCACGCTCACCCTGGGCACCAGCCTGGCCCTGGCCTGCGCCTTCGCCACCAGCGCCAGGGCGCAGGAAGACGACACGATAGAAACGCCCGCGGCCCCGGCCGCGACCCGCCCGGCCATCAAGTCCAACCGCTGGCAGGAGGATTGGTCGGCCCTGGCCGATCCGGCGTTGCGCACCGAACCGCTTGACGGACTGAAGTACATCCCGCTGGATGCCACCAACGCCCAGACCTACCTGTCGCTGGGCCTGACCCTGCGCGAGCGCTTCGAGGATAACGAGGCGCCCCTGTTCGGCGTCGGCGGGCGCAAGGGCGACAGCTATGTCATCCAGCGCCTGCAAACCCACCTGGACCTGCGCATCGACGGCCATTGGCAGCTGTTCGGCCAGTTCGAGGATGCGCGCGCCTTCGACAAGACCACCCTGACCCCCGCCGACCAGAACCAGGCCGATCTGCGCCAGGCCTTCGTCGCCTACAGCGGCGACCTCACCGACGACATCACACTGAAGGTGCGCGCCGGCCGGCAGGAGATGGGTTTCGACCGCCAGCGCTTCGTTTCCACCCGCGACGGCCCCAATGTGCGCCAAGCCTTCGACGCCGTGTGGGTAAACGTAGAAAGCGCCCCCTGGCGCATCATCAGTTTCTGGAGCCACCCGGTGCAGTACCGCACAGGGGAGCCGTTCGACGATTATTCCAACACCCATCTGCAATATGGCGGCATCCGCGTGGAACACGCCAACGTGGGACCGGGGGAATTGTCCGCCTATTATTCCCGCTACCAGAACGATACCGCCAAATACCTGGATGCCAGCGGGCTGGAGCGGCGCGACATCTTCGACGTGCGCTATGCCGGCGCGGCGGCGGGCTTCGACTGGGACGTGGAAGGCATGGCCCAATGGGGGTCGGTTGGCCCCAAGGCCGTGGGGTCCTGGGCGGTCGGCGCCCTGACCGGCTACACCTTGACCCACGTCGTCTGGACGCCGCGCCTGGGCCTACAGGCGGATGCCGCCTCGGGCGACGACCGGCCGGGCGACGGGCGGCTGGGGACCTTCAACCCGCTGTTCCCCAACGGCTATTATTTCGCGCTGGCGGGCTACACCGGTTATGCCAACCTGATCCACCTGAAGCCATCGCTGACGGTGAAGCCTTTGCCGAAGCTGAGCCTGATGACGGCGGCGGGCCTGTTGTGGCGGCAGACGACGGCGGATGCCGTCTATGCCCAGCCCACCATCGCCGTTCCCGGCACCGCCGGCAAGGGCACACCCTGGACCGGCGTTTACGGCCAGTTGCGCGCGGACTATGCCGTCACCGCCAACCTGACCACGGCGGTGGAGGCGGTGCATTACGCCATCGGCGACACCCTGCGGCGCGCCGGCGGGCACGACAGCGATTATCTGGGCATCGAAGTCAAACTGGGATGGTAAGGCCATGAAACAGGGTTTGCCCGTGTTGTTGAGCATCAACGGCGGCTATGTCGACACCGCCGGCTTCCTGGCCTTGCAGGGGCTGTTCACCGCCCATGTCACCGGCAACTTCGTCACCTTCGGCGCGTCGCTGGTGCTGGGCACCTCCGGCGCCGGGGCCAAGCTGCTGGCCCTGCCGGTGTTCTGCGTGGTGGTGATCCTATCGCGTTTCCTCTGCGCGGGGCTGGAGCGGCGCCAGGTGCCCATCCTGCGCACCCTGCTGGTGCTGAAGATGCTGCTGCTGGCCGCCGGCGCCGCCCTGGCCATCCACTTCGGCCCCTTCCATGACGGCGACGCGCTGCCGGCCATCGTCACCGGCATGGTGCTGGTGACGGCCATGGCCCTGCAGAACGGCATGCACCGCGCCCATATGAGCACGACGCCGCCCACCACGCTGATGACCGGCACCACGACGCAAATCATGATCGACCTGGCCGACCTGATGCGTGGCGTGCCGGCGGAGGCGCGGGCCGCCGCCAAGGGCCGCCTGGGCAAGATGTCGGCCAGCGTCATCGGCTTCGCGTTCGGTTGCGCCGCCGCCGCGGGCCTGTTCCTGGTGGTGCGCGAATGGGCCTTCGTCGTGCCGCCGGTCATCGCCTTCATCGGCGTGCTGGTCGTGGGGAATGAGCCGGCGAAGACGTGAGACGCGCCCCCTCGCACCCCGCGCCGGCAGCCGCTATAGTTAGCGGTAACATGCCGTGTGGCGATAAAGAGGGGGGAACATGACTGGGACCAAGCGGATGACGGGTCGATGTGCGCCAGTGATCGCGCGTGTGATCGCGTGCGTGATCGCGCTGGCTGGCACACATCCCGCCTTGGCGGCGACCTTGGAACGGGCCCCCTGGGGACTGACGCCGGAAGGGGAACGGGCGGAAATGCTGACCCTGTCCACCCAGAGCGCCCGCCTGACGCTGTCCACCTATGGCGCGCGCATGGTGTCGCTGCAACTGCCCGACCGCGATGGCCATAGCTCGGACGTGCTGGTCTTCCCCAAGGACCCGACGACGCTGGCGGGGTTCTGGGTCATGGCCGGCGCCTCCGTCGGCCGGTTCGCCAACCGTATCGCCAACGGCACCTTCCCCTTGGATGACCGCACCTATCAGGTGGACCGCAACCTGGGCCCCAACACCCTGCACGGCGGGGTTAAGGGATTTGACAACCGGATGTGGCAGGCCACGGCCGTGGGCGATGGGGTGGAGTTCCATTATGTGTCCGTGGATGGGGAAATGGGCTTCCCCGGCACGATGGACGTGCGCGTGACCTATCGCCTGCTGCACCAGGACGGTCAAACCGTCGTCGCCATCGACTATGCCGCCACGACGGACAAGCCGACGGTGATCAACCTGACGAACCACGCTTTCTTCAACCTGGCGGGTGCAGGCCAACCCCTGGACGGCCAGGCCATCACCCTCGCCGCCGACCGCTACACCCCCACCAGCCCCGACGCCATTCCCGATGGCAGCATCGCGCCCGTGGACGGCACGCGCTTCGACCTGCGCCACGCCACCGGGCTCACCGCCATCCTGAAGACCGGCGGCATGGACCAGAACTTCGTCCTGGCCACCCCCAGCTCGGTCGCCCCCAGCCTGGCAACGCCCGTGGCGACGGTGACCGACAGCGCGTCGGGCCGCGTGATGCGGGTCTACACCACCGAGCCGGGCCTGCAATTCTACCTGCCGGCCAAGCCCCCCGCCCTGAACGGCACGCCCGCCCCCGGCTTCTCCCTGGAAACCCAGCACTTCCCGGACTCCCCCAACCATCCGGCCTTCCCCAGCACGATCTTGCGCCCCGGCCAGACCTTCCAATCCACCACCCGCTATGTGTTCACCATCGGGCGGTCATAAGCCCGAAGCCCAATAACAATCCTTGCGCATTTTATGTTATGAAGCGGTGGTGAGCTTCAGGGGAGGAGTGGATCATGAACGTCTCCATCGGGGAACGTTGGGAAGGGTTCGTCGATAGCGTCGTCAAAAGCGGACGCTATGGATCGGCCAGTGAAGTCGTGCGCGAGGGACTGCGCCTGGTCGAGGAGCGTGAGGCCAAACTACAGGCGTTGCGCGACACCTTGAATGCCTCGATCGCCGCCGGCGGCCACAATGCCGACGATGACGTCACCCGCATCCTGGACGCCAAGGCGGAAGAACTGGCCAAGGCTGGCTATTAAGTGCGGCGGCTGATTTTTCTGGATTCTGCCCGCGATGACCTGGTGGCGATCCTTGAGTACATCACCCGGGAAAGCGGCAGCCGGACGGTTGGCCGGGGCTTCGCGGAGGTGCTTCAGCACCAATGCCGGAAACTGGCCTCCCTTCCCGGAACGCTGGGCCGTGCCCGTCCGGAATTAGCGGAAGGCATGCGAAGCTTCGCCTTCAAAGGCTATGTCATCTTCTTCCGCTATGGCGAGGACACCGTCGAGGTGATCAACCTGCTGGAGGGACATCGGGACGTGGTGGCGTATTTCCACGACGATCCGGAAGCGTCGCGATAGTCCCGCCCACCGTCCCGTGATTGGCGGGACTATCCTTCAAATTCGCGCGCATTCCGACAAGAACGGCCGGCCGCTGGTGCCTACCGTGGCCCGCTGTTCTCGTCGATAAACGTTTTGTCGACAAACCATCGGGGAATCATGGGCAGCGTTGGGCAGTTCGAATTCATCCTGCTGCTGTTGGTGGCCATCCTGGGCCTGCGGCTCCTGGCCGGTCGCCTGGGTCTGCCGCCGGCGGCAGCCCTGATCATCGGCGGCATGGGCCTGGCCTTCGTGCCGGGCGTGCCGGCCTTTGACCTGGACCCCGACCTGGTGCTGGTGCTGTTCCTGCCCCCGCTGCTGATGGACGGCGCCTATTACACCGTCTGGCGGGAGTTCCGGCGCAACCTGGCGGCCATCCTGCAACTGGCCATCGGCGCCGTGCTGTTCACCACCCTGGCCGTGGGCGTCGTCACGCATCTGCTGGTGCCGGATCTGCCCTGGGCGGTGTGCTTCGCCTTGGGCGCGGTGGTGTCACCCCCCGACGCGGTGGCGGCCAAGGCGGTGCTGGAGCATGTGACCCTGCCCCGCCGCCTGACCGTGCTGTTGGAGGGGGAGAGCCTGCTGAACGACGCCGCCGGCCTGGTGCTGTTCCGATTCGCCATCGCCGCCGCCCTCACGGGCGCCTTCAGCCTGGGCCAGGCCACCCTGGCCTTCACCGGCCTGGCCGTGGGCGGGGTCATCATCGGCGGGGCGCTGGGTTATCTGTGGGTGCGCGCCCTGCATCTGCTGAAGCATGAGCACCTGACCATCACCGCCATCTTCCTGTTGCCCTGGGCCGCCTATATCAGCGGTGAGGCGGCGGGCGTCTCCGGCGTCATCGCCACGGTGGCCGCCGGCCTGGTGCTGGGCTGGCACCAGCATGAGGTGTTCACCGCCAGCGTGCGCCTGATGAGCACCGCCGCCTGGCAGGTCATGGTCTTCGTGCTGGAAGCCCTGGTCTTCATCCTGATCGGCCTGTCGCTGCGCGGCGTCATGAGCCGCCTGGGCGGTGTGGAACACGCGCTGGGCACCCTGGCCGTGCCGGTGCTGGCCGTGCTGGGCACCGTCGTGGTCGCCCGCTTCCTCTGGGTGTTCGCGGCGGAGGGGGCGGGACAGATCCTGGGCCTGCTGGTGAAGCGCCGGCCGTTGTGGTCCCCCGCCAGCGCGTTGTTGCTGAGCTGGGCCGGCATGCGTGGCGTGGTCACCCTGGCCGTGGCCCTGTCCATCCCCACCGGGGTGCCGGGGCGTGACCTGATCCTGGCCGCCGCCTTCGCCGTCATCCTGGGCACCGTCCTGATCCAGGGCAGCAGCCTGGGCCCCCTGATCCGCTGGCTGGGCCTGGACAAATCCGCCGGGCACCAGGGCGCAGTGCTGACGGCCCCCCAGGCCATGGCCGCCGTCACCGCCGCGCAGTTGGAAGCGGTGACCACCCGCGCCCACAATCCCGACGGCAGCATCCGCCACCCCCGCCTGCTGGAGCAGTACACCCACCGCGCCCGCGTGGCCGAGCGCTATTCCAAGGAGCGGGACGTCCTGAGCGCCGACCGCAGCGAGCATTACGACGTGATCCTGGCCACCATCGCCGCCGGCCGCGCGGAAATCCTGCGCCTGCACCGCGCCGGCCGCATCCACGACGACGTGTTGCACGTCCTGGAATATGAACTGGACCTGCAGGAGATGGCGGCCACCACCTCACGGATGAGGTTGGGTTAAATCACCTCATGCCCAACAGGCTGAGCTATTGATCCCCATGATCAAGGAAATTATCCATACAGTTATCAAAATTTGACATCAGGGCCTTGAATCTCAAGATGGCGGCCTGCTGATAGCTCCACTGATCTTCAGCATCATCAGCAAGCTGCTCGAGAAATTCAGCAGGAGGTTCGGGAGCCTTGTGCATTGGACACTTACCCATCGCTCCTAAACCTCTCAGCAGCTCCCGACCGGCCTCGCGATAATTGTTGGCTTTCATCCAACCTTGAGCCATCGCCCAGGACTTCAGCACCCGATTGAAACGATCCGCGTCAATCGTGGGACCCGGGACGTGTCGACTCTGGCCCAGGTCGGGATCGGCCGAGCAGGCCCCCCGTTCCTCAGCAATAGCCGGTCCGGCCAGGAGCATCGCGATAAGCGACGCCCCGATGATGGCCTGATGGGTCGATGCCCTATGATATGCCATCAACTCCCCCTCGAAATTGTCCCCGCATCCTCATCCGTCGCCAGCACGGCGATGGCCTTGCGGCAGAAGTCCACCCACAGCGTTTCCGCCATCACGCCGGCCTGCAACACCAGGTGTTGCAGCTCCCGCTGGCGGCTGGCGGCGCCGTCGCTGAAGTCGCGCCGCTCGATCTCCTGGTACAACGCCAGCTTCTCCAGGTGCTGGGCCAGGCGGCTTTCGATGTCGCGCACCAGGTCGGTGGGGCCGATCACCGCCTCCGCCCGCAGCCGCACCATCAGTTCATCGCGCAGCGGCTTGGGCTCCCGCGCCTCCCCGGTCCAGCGGCGCAGTTCCTCCCGCCCCGCCGGAAGCACCTCATAGGCGCGCTTGCGGCCCCGGCCGGCCTCCGGCGCCAGGGCCGTGATCCAGCCCAGATCCTCCAGCCGCTTCAACTCGCGATAAATCTGCTGGTGGGTCGCCTGCCAGAAAAAGCCGATGGAGCGGTCGAAGCGGCCGGCCAGTTCGGAACCGGAGCAAGGACGTTCCAGCAGGGCGGTCAGCAGGGCGTGGGGCAGGGACATGAAGGCTCGATCCAAGAACGCGGCCCCTGACGGTACCCGCCACCGCCGCCTTTATGCAACCAGTTGCACAAACAACGCGCCTGCCTCATTATGCAACAAGTTGCACAATAAGAACCGGGCGCCGCCATGACATCCCCCTACCCCCACCTGCTGCAGCCACTGGACCTGGGCTTCACGCAGTTGCGCAACCGCGTGCTGATGGGATCCATGCACACGGGGCTGGAGGACAGCTGCCACACGCTGAACCGGCTGGCGACCTATCTGGGCGAGCGGGCGGCCGGCGGGGTGGGCCTGATCGTCACCGGCGGCTTCGCCCCGAACATCGCCGGCTGGACCAAGCCGCTGGGCGGCACCCTGGCCCTGACATCCACCGCGCGGCGCCACCGCCCCATCCCCGACGCCGTGCATGCGGAGGGGGGCAAGATCGCGCTGCAGATCCTGCACACCGGCCGCTATGGCTATCACCCCTTCGCGGTGGCGCCGTCGCGCGTGAAATCACCCATCAGCCCCTTCACCCCGCACGCGCTGAGCGCCCGGGGGATCGAGCGGCAGATACGCGCCTTCGTCCGTTGCGCCCTGCTGGCGCGGGAGGCGGGGTACGACGGCGTGGAGATCATGGGGTCCGAAGGCTATTTCATTAACCAATTCCTGGTGACCCACACCAACAAACGCACCGATGCCTGGGGCGGATCGTACGAGAACCGCATGCGCCTGCCGGTGGAGATCGTGCGCCGCACGCGGGAGGCGGTGGGCCGCGACTTCATCATCATCTATCGCCTGTCCATGCTGGACCTGATCCCCGATGGCAGCACGTGGGAGGAGGTGGTGCGACTGGCCAAGGCGGTGGAGGCGGCGGGCGCCACCCTGATCAACACCGGCATCGGCTGGCATGAGGCGCGCATCCCCACCATCGCCACCTCCGTCCCCCGCGGCGCCTTCGCCTGGGTGACCAAGAAGATGAAAGGCAATGTCGGCATCCCCCTGATCACCACCAACCGCATCAACACGCCGGAGGTGGCGGAACACATCCTGGCCGAGGGCTGCGCCGACATGGTGTCCATGGCCCGGCCCCTGCTGGCGGACCCGGCGTTCGTGAACAAGGCCGCCGCCGGCAAGGCGGACGAGATCAACACCTGCATCGGCTGCAACCAGGCCTGCCTGGACCATACCTTCAAGGCGCAGATCTCCACCTGCCTGGTGAACCCGCGCGCCTGCCATGAGACGGAGCTGACCTACGCCCCCGCCGCCGTGCGCAAGCGGATCGCCGTGGTGGGCGCCGGCCCCGCCGGCCTGGCCGCCGCCACCGTGGCCGCCCAGCGCGGCCATCACGTCGACCTGTTCGAGGCGGCGGGCGAGATCGGCGGCCAGTTCAACATGGCCAAGCGCATCCCCGGCAAGGAGGAGTTCCATGAGACGCTACGCTATTTCGGCCGACAGATCGAACTGACCGGCGTCCACCTGCACCTGAACCGCAAGGTGGGCGCCGAGGAACTGATCGGCGGCGGCTATGACGCGGTCATCCTGGCCACGGGCGTCACCCCGCGCGACCCGCGCATCCCAGGACAGGACGCTGGGATCGCCAGCGGCCGGGTGCTGACCTACCTGGACGTGCTGCGCCATGATAAGCCGGTGGGCCGGCGCGTGGCGGTCATCGGCGCCGGCGGCATCGGTTTCGACATCAGCGAATTCCTGGTGCAGGACGGCCCCTCCCCCACCCTGGACTTGGCCGCTTGGCAGGCGGAATGGGGCGTGACCGACCCGGCCCTGACACGCGGCGGCGTCACGCGGCCAGAGATCACCGCCCCGGCGCGCAACGTCACCCTGCTGCAGCGCAAGCCCGGCGGCCTGGGCAAGGGCCTGGGCAAGACCACGGGCTGGATACACCGTCGCCTGTTGAAGATGAAAAACGTCCAGATGCTGGCCGGCGTGAACTATGAGCGCATCGACGAGGCCGGCCTGGTCATCACCTTTGGCGAGAAGCGGGAAAACCCAACCGTCATCGAGGCGAACACCATCGTGCTGTGCACAGGGCAGGAGCCGTTGCGCGAGCTGCACGGGGCCCTGACGGCCGCCGGGGTCACCGTCCACCTGATCGGGGGCGCGGACGTGGCCGCCGAGCTGGACGCCAAGCGCGCCATCAACCAGGGCAGCCGTCTGGCGGCGGCGCTCTGAACGGGGGAGACACTATCATGGCCGAAACCGCGCCCCAGAGGGTTGCCCTGGAGGTCCAGGGCGCCATCGCCCATGTCCGCCTGACCCGGCCGGAAAAGCTGAACGCCCTGGATTTGGATACGCTGCGCCAGTTGGTGCGCACCGCCGCTGTCCTGCGGCGCCAGCCGCAAATCCGCGCCGTCATCCTCAGCGGCGACGGGCCCGCCTTCAGCGCCGGGCTGGATTTCGGCGCCGTAACCACGCGGCCGTGGGAGGTCATCAAGGCCTTCGTCACCCTGGGCCGCAGCACCAACCTATTCCAGCGTGCCTGCTGGTGCTGGCGCGAGCTGCCGGTCCCGGTTATCGCCGTCCTGCACGGCCGCTGCTATGGCGGCGCCCTCCAGGTGGCGTTGGCGGCGGACTTTCGCATCGCCACGCCGGACTGCGAATTGTCGGTCATGGAGGGCAAGTGGGGCCTGATCCCCGACATGAGCGGCAGCGTATCCTTGCGCGAGTTGGTGCCCATCGACGTGGCCAAGCGCCTGACCATGACGGCTCAGGTGATCCGTGGGACGGAGGCAAAGGCCCTGAACCTGGTGACCGAGCTGGCGAATGATCCCCTCGCGGCGGCGCAGGACTTGGCGGCGGACCTGTGCGCGCGCTCCCCCGACGCGGTGGCCGGCGCCAAGGCCCTATTCCAGCGCGCCTGGAGCGCCAGCGTCCGAAGCGCCTTCGCCGCCGAACGGCGCATCCAGTTCCAGATCATGCGCGGTCCCAACTGGCGCATCGCGCTGCGCGCCGGCCTGAAAAAGGAAGCGCCGCAGTTCAGGGAGCGGAGCTTCCGGCGATAACCCATATCCTTGAGGGGAAAATGGATTGGAACATGGAGGCCATCATGCCACCTTGTCAGGCTAGAAGGGCTTCGCAGATGAGATCATTTAATGAGCGTTTCGCGCGACACGATAATATCGGGTACTCTGCTCATCATTATGGCCCTATGCTTGTCTGTCGGATTCTTTCTTTCAAAATATAAGGTTGATGTCCCCGCCTTGGCATACATAGGTGCCGGCACAGGCCTGTTTTCCATCGTCTTCGGCAACCGGGCCTTCTTCAATTGGCTGCGAAGATTCAGAGCAAAAGAGTAGAGTCACAAAACTTCACCAGCCGTTGAACCGATCCCAGCGCTGAAGATCACCGCCCGCCTTGGGCAGGACGGTATAGGCGTCGAACTGGGCAGCGGTGGCGCAGGCGTGGTTGGGGAAGACGCGTAGCTGGGTGCCGATGGGGAACAACGCTTCCAGGTCGGTGCCGGCCGTGCCGGTCCAGTGCAGCACGCCATGTTCTTGGTTGGCGTCGCGGAAGGCCAGATCGGCCACGGGCGTGCCGTCAGCGGTGGCGACCAGGCCATAGCCGTGGTCCTTGGCCTGGCGCTGGGTCCCCCGGTCGCGGCTCATGGCCATCCAGCCGCCGTCAGTGATGACCCAGCCCGTGTCGGCGCGGTGGCCGATGACGGTGCACAGCACCGACAGGGCGATATCGTCCACGGCGCAGACGCCCACCCCGGCCATGACCAGGTCGAAGAAGACATAGACGCCGGCGCGCACCTCCGTCACCCCCTCCAGGTGGCGGGCGCTGAGGGCCGTGGGGGTGGAGCCGACGCTGACCACCGGGCAGGCATGGCCGGCGGCACGCAGGCGCTCGGCCGCGCGCACGCAGCCCGCCCGCTCCTGCTCCGCCATCGCCGCCAGGGCCTCGGGCGTGTTGAGGCCGTAGGAGCTGCCGGCATGGGTCATCACCCCATTGAGGCGGGCGCCGCCCCCGCCCTGGACCGTCAGGGCCGCCGCCACGTCCAACAGCGCCGGCGCCTCTGGATGGATGCCGGAGCGGTGGCCATCGGTATCCACCTCGATCAGCACGGTATGGACATGGCCATTCTCCCGCCCGTGGCGGGACAGGCGCTCGGCGGCCGCCACCGATTCCACCACCAAGGTCAGGCGCACGCCGGCCTTGGCCAGGCGCAGGGCGTGGTCGAACTTGGGCGGCGCGATGGCCACGGCATAAAGGATGTCGCCATAGCCGGCGGCGAAAAAGCACTCCGCCTCCTTCAAGGTGGACACGGTCAGGCCCCGGGCACCGGCGGCCACTTGGCGCCGCGCCACCTCCAGGCACTTGGCCGTCTTCACATGGGGCCGGAAGCGTACCCCCAGCGCGTCCAGGCGACCCTGCATGCGGGCGATGTTGGCGTCCATCCGCCCCTCATCCAGCAACAGCACGGGGGTTTCAAGGTCTGGGGGAAGGAGGGGATGGGTCACCAGGGCGCTCCCTGCCGGCGATCAGAGGCGTGCAAGATAGCGCGGGGGACGGGGCGTTCCCAAAAGAAAAGCCCGGTTCGATCATCGAACGAACCGGGCCTAAAAGGTGGGTAGGAAGGAAGATGAAGCCCCGCGCAGGCTGGAGGGCCGCGCGGAGTTGTTACAACCCACCCACCAACTGCTGGTTCCGCGTCCACAGGCGGTTCTGACGTCCGAACCGCCGGCGCCACCGACCACCAGCCCTATCGGTAAGAGGCGAAGCTGGGCTCGATAGGGGCCAGCAGCAGGTGCTGGCGCATCTCATAAGTCAGGGGGTGGAAAATCTCCCCCAGCAATTCCGCCCAGCGCAGGGGATAGGGTGACGGCTGCCCATCCGGGCGCAACACGCCGGTCTGGTCCAGGGGATGAATGGCGGGATGGCGGCGCAGCGCGTCCAGCTTCTGGTCCAACAAAGCCTCCGTCCGCGCCAGCCAGGCGGCGGTGAGGGGCGTGCCCCTCTTGAAGATGAAGGCGCAGAGGCCGATCAGTTCCTTGTGCGACCGGCGCAGCAGGTCGCCGAAATCCCCGGTGACGTGGGGGATGCCGTGGGCCAGTTCCTGATAGCCCAGGGCCAACTTCTCCGGCCCCTCGGCCGTGGGCTGGGCCAGCAGGTCGAAGAACGGCCCCCACCTCTTGGACGTGCTTTTGATATCGGTGTAGCCGCCACCGTAGTGGTGCATCAGGTAGCAGCGCAGGTAATCCGCCTTGTGCGTGGAGCTAAGGTAGGGCCAGGCCGGGTGCAGGGGGGCGTCTGGCTTCACCCATTCCGCCACCGTCTCTTGGGTGATGAAGGCGACGCCGCAACCGGTGTTGCGGAAAATGGTCCACAACGCCCGCATGCGGGCGTCGGACATGATCTCCGGTCCGGTCCACAGGCAAAAGACGATGCGGCCGGCGAAGGCGTCCAGGTCGTGCGACGGTGCGATCATAGGGATGCCATGGGAGCAGGCTCAGAGCATAGAGGGGGTGGCCGGAATGCCCAGGCCGGTCATCAGGGCGACACGGCGCTCGGCAATCTCGGGCGTAGGCGCGGGGTGACGGCGATAGACATACAGATAATCGATGACGACGTTGTAGTCGTTGGCCTGCCGGCTGTCGCCCCGGCGGTCCGTGGTCGTGTCCTTGACCTCGAAAATGCGGGACGCCAGCACCGGCACATGCACCGGCATCTGGCGGTTGATGACGGCCAGCATGAAATCCCAGTCCTCATACGCGCGCATGAAGACGTCGAACTCCAGCCCCGTCAGCAGGGCGCGCGGGAAGGCGAAACAGGACATGTGGACCTGGTTCTTGATGTAGACGTCCGGGGTCAGGCGCCCGGCCATGTCCACCAGGTCTTCGCTCAGGAACTCCGGTCCCTCGGGGTGGCGCCGTTCGGTCACCACGCTGCCGTTGGCATAGACCGCCAGGCCCTGCTGAACCGCCGGTTGGGCCAACAGGGCGGGGATGAAGTCCGGATGCCAGGCGTCGTCGTCATCCAGGAACAGGATATGGCGCCCGCGCGCCAGCATCAGGCCCAGGTTGCGGCTGGCGGAGGGGCCAGGGGCGCCGTTGCGGCGGATGTAGATATCGTCGGCAGACAATAGCTCGGCGCAGGCGCGATCCGTCTCCGTATCGGTGGCGTCGGAAATGACGATGACCTCCACCGCCGCCGCCTGCTGCTTCACGGACGCCAGGGCGCGGCGCAACAGGAGTGCCCGCCTGTGGGTGGGAATGATGACGGTGACCTGGGGTTCAGCCATGGCACGGTGCCCCGGTTCAGGGGCTGCCCGGCGCATGCGGGGCGCCGTGGGCCGACACCGCGGCCGCCAGCCTGGCCGTGACCGCCGCCATCACCGGGGCCCAGTCACCCGGTACCGTCTGCCGGAACTGCGTCAGCGTCGGATACCAGGGGCTGGTCTCCGCGCCCGCCTCCAGCCAGCGCCAGCAGCTGTCGAAGCGGTTCAGCAGCCAGACCGGCCGGCCCAGCGCGCCGGCAAGGTGGGCCACGGCGGAGTCCACGCTGATGATCAGATCCAGACCCTGCACCAGGGCGGCGGTGTTGGCCATGTCGGCGAAATCCGCCGTCCAGTCAACCAGGCCCAGGCCCGCGCCGTCCGCCCCCTTTTGCAGGGAGAAGAAACGCGCGCCGGTTTGTCCCAGCAAAGGGGCCAGCAGCTCCGGCGCCACCGACCGGCTGCCATTGCGCGGATGGCTGGGGTTGCCCGCCCAGCACAGGCCGACGCGCAGGCCCGGCAGCTCCGCCAGACGCGCGCCATAAGCAGACGCCTCCTCCGCCGGGGCGGCCAGATAGGGCACCTCCGCCGGGACGGTCGACAGGGTGGTGCGGAAGGCACCGATCAGATTGTGCAGGGGCAGGCGCACATCGAAACCAGGGGACAAGTCGCCGATGGCCACAGCCTCATCCACCTCGGGCATCGCGGCCACCAGGCGCAGCAACTCCGGCTGGCATTCCACGACGACGCGCGCGCCCAGGGCCTTCAGCGGCCGGGCATAGCGCACGAACTGCAACGTGTCGCCGAGGCCGCTGTCGGCGGAGAGCACGATGGTGCGCCCCGCCTGGGGGATGGGCTGGCCGGCCTCGTCCACGAAAAGGCCGACCTGGCTTTCCGTGATGCGGCCATGCCAGATCCAGGCGATGCCCTCGGCCCCCTTGGCGTAGTCGCCCTTCCGCAAATGCTGGCGGCCCGTATAGATGTTGGCCTCGACATGGGTCGGGTTGATCTGCAGCGCCTTGGCCAGATAGGCCAGGGCCTCGTCGGTACGGCCCAGATGTTCGCAATATTTGCCGATGCGGCAATAAACGTCGTCGAGGTTGTTGAGCAGCGCGCCCTTTTCCAGCAGCAGCGCCACCGCGTCCTCATACGCCCCCAGCGTGTCGTAAACCTGGGCCAGTGCGTCGATGACGCGGGCATCGGTGGGGGCCGCGGCGAGGGCGCGGCGCAGCACCTCCCGCCCCTCCTCCACCCGCTGATTGGCCACCAGCTGGTTGCCCAGGTTCAGCAGGGCGTCGACATAGGTGGGGTTGATCTCCAGCGCGCGGCGCAGCAGCGGCTCCGCCTCCGCGAAGGGGGCGATCAGCGCCAGGTTGTTCATGACCGCCAGATTGTCCGGGTCGGCGCCCAGGATGGCGGTATAGGCGGCGTGGGCCTCCGCCACCCGCCCCTGCTGGTGCAGGGAAATGGCCTCGGCGAACTTGGCGTCGATCTCGTGCCGGCGGGCGACCTGGGCGAAGCGTGCGGCGCCGTTATCCGTCCCCGTGGCCAAGCCCCAGCCCTTGGCCCGCTTGCGCAGCACAAACTCGATGGCGGATTCCGAGGTGCCCTTCAGCGTCTGGTCACGCAGGGGCGCGTCATACTGGAAGCCGCTGTCCAGCTTCTCCAGCTTCAGCACCTCCACCTCTTCCTTGAACAGGTCCAGCAGCTGCACGACGCTGATCGACTTGGGCGACCAGCTCTGTGGCTTCAGGATGGTGAAGGTCCACTTGTGGTCCTGGTTGAAGATGGACGGCCAGACGCCCTGCTCATACATATCCTCGTCCGGGATGGTGATGATCAGGTGGCCGCCCGGCTTGCAGATGCGGATCCAGTTGCTGAGCGCCCGCACGGGATCGACCAGATGCTCCAGGCAGTGGCTGGAATGGACGAAGTCGTAACTGTTGTCCGCCACCCCCTCCATCAGCATGGCGTCGCCGTCCGGCAAGTCCCAGGGACGGGTGGACGTCATCAGGGGGAAGTAGTCCTTGAGCTTGCCCAGCGGGTCGGGGCCGCAGCCGATGTCTATCCCCTCCCCCACGATCCAACGGCGGGCGAAGCGCCCATCCGCGGCGCGGCGCAGCATCTGCTTGGTCGTTTCATCCGCCATCACACTACTCCGCTTACCGCGCGGCACCCTGATCCCGGCGTGCCTTCAAGGGGAAAGATGACGCCGTGCCTTGTCAGCGCGGCGTGATGACCAGATAGCCCTCATCGCCATAATCGCGGGCGATGGTGTGGGTGTGCCGGAACAGGCGGAAGGCGAAGTCGATATTGCGATCGTAGAAGGCCAAGGTTTGCGCATGGTCCGGCATGTTGCCGCCGGCGAAGGGGCCATCCTCATAGATGCGCAGGTCATCCACCAGGATGACGTCGCGGCTGCGCGGCCGCAGCTCACGGATCAGGCTCATCTCCCGTTCCAAAGGCAGGCGAATGTTGTAGTCCGCATGATCGCCATACTTGGCCAGGTGGTAATCGGCGCCGGGAAAGTGCGCGTCCAGCCAGTACATCACGGGCACTTCCGCCGGGATCAGCGGCAGGACGGTCTTCAGCACGTCCTCGCTGGTGGCGGTCAGGATCTGGGCCTGCGGCACGCCGGCCAGCCGCACCCGCGCATGGTCCGCGATCTCAGGGAAAATTTCAGAGGAGAAGAGCCGCTCAAACCCGAAGGAGGCGGCGTGCAGCAGGCTGTCGCCCGCCCCGGTGCCGGTTTCGATGAAGACGCGGCAGTGGTAGGTGTCCAGCATGCCCCTGAGATCGAAATGATGCAGTTTTCCCATGGCTACCCACCGTTAGTGCGACCGGGCGCCCGGCGGCCCGGGCATCTGTCTGATCAAACGCCCTGCCAGAGGCGGGGCGATACGCGGCATCGGAACGACCGGCCTTGGGCTCAGCCGGCTTGGCCAGGCTTGACCTGGATGGTCAGCAATCGTTCCTCCAGATCCCGCACGAACCGGTCGGTATCACCCAGGGTGCTGCGCCAGGCGTCACCGCCACCCAGGGCGTCGCGGAACGCCCGGTACGCTTCCGGCTCCGTGCCCAGCTTGACCGCCAGGGCCACGTAATCGTCGACGCTGGTTGTGATGCCGGCGGACAGGCCCACGGTGCGCAACAGGCTGCCCGCCATACGCGATGAGAAGGTCTTGCCCGACAGGGTGACCATGGGCAGACCCATGCGCAGAGCGTCGCTGGCCGTGGTGCCGGAATTGTACGGGTAGGTGTCCAGGAACACATCGGCCAGCGGCAGGCGGGCCAGATATTGGGCCGGGCTGGCCGGGCCGGCGAAGATCAGCCGCTCGGGCGCGATGCCGTGGGCCTGGGCCCGGTTCAACATGTTCTGGCGCGCCCAGGGCGTGCGCGCCAGCAGCCACAGCACGGAATTCTCAACCGCGCCCAGGATGCGCATCCAGGCGTCGAAGACCTCATCCGTGATCTTGTAGGTGTTGGAGAAGCAGGTATAGACGAACTTGTCCGTCGGCAGGCCCACGCTTTCCCGCGTGGGCGACGGGTCCACCGGCGCCTTGCTGTCGTTCACCTGATAGCAGATGGGCATGTACAGCGGCTTGGGGTGGAAGTCGCCGGCCAGCTCCTGCGGGACCACGAAATCGTCAACGATGGCGTAGTCCAGCTCAGGAATGGGCTGGGAGCCGACGAAGCCGAGGTAGGAAATCTGCACCGGCGCCGGCTTGCGGCGAATAATGCCGGGACGGGACCCATCGGTCAGGCCATTGAGGTCGACCAGGATGTCCAGTTCATGCTGGCGCATGAGGTCCGCCACCTGGTCGTCGCTCATCTCGGCGACACGGAACCATTGGTCGAAGGCGCCCAGGATGCGATGGCGCAGGTAGCTGCCGTCGTCCAGGCCCATGTCATAGCCATAGACCTGGAACCGCGACCGGTCGTGCTTCTCGATCAGCTCCACCATCAGCATGCTGACGGGATGGAGGTTGTAGTCGGAGGAGAGATAGCCGATGCGGACCTTCTCATGGTCGTAGCCTTCGGCGGGGGCCCGGCGCTGAAGGTCGCCGAAACGGGAAATCCACCGCTCCACCCACCGGTTGACCACCGCGTTCTCATCGAACAGGGACATGAGGGTGAGGCCACCGGAGCTGGCGACCAGATCGTCGGTGGTCAGCCCGGGGATCTGTTCATAAACCGGCCAGGCGCACATCTTCAGGCGCAGGTGCACCCAGTGGCTGATGGCGTCGGACTGGTTGGGCACGGTCAACAGGCTGCGGTGCAGTTCCCGCTCCGCCTCCTCAAACCGGCCCAGGCGCTCCAGCAGGCGGCCGCGCTGATTCAGCAGGGTGGTGCGCATGTCGTCGGGCTGGACGGCCCGGCGCCAAATCTCCAGCGCCTCGTCCGTCTTGCCCTGGCTTTCGGACATGAGACCCAGGTTGATGGCGGCGACGAGGAAATCGGACTTGAGCGCCAGGGCGGCGTTGTAGGCGGCGCCCGCCTCAACCACATCGCCGATGGTGGCGAGTTCCACACCCAGGTTGAAATAGGCCGCGTGCCGCAGGGGAACGTCGGCAGGTGTCTCATCCAGCCATAACCGGTACAGCGCCGCGGGACGCATCCAGGGCGCCGAACCGCGGGCCACATCGATCAGGCCCAGCAGGTTGTTGAAGTCCAGTCGCCCCAACAGGAAGCGGAAGGCCCGTTCTTCCACCCCCGGGGGGATTTTCCAATCTCTGGCGGTCAGGTATTTGACGATGTCGGCGGTTTGCAGCGGTGCCTGGTTTGTAGCGGAAGCGGCAGAGGGCACGATCGATGTTCCATAATAAAGTACCCTCAGGCCTTCTCAATTCCTGAAGATATCGCCAATATCGCAAGGAATCATAACACGATATTTATGGTGGAGCGATCTGCAACTTTTCCCTGATCATCGGCAACTTGCGATGAATCGGCGGCGGCGGGCGTCGTTGTGCCGGTGACCGGGGCCGCGGCCGATTGGGCGGCTCCGCCCTGGGCATTGGACGCCTGGGACACGGCGGTTTGGGTTTGCAGAACCTTGGCATAGGCCGTGCGCCCCTGAAGCTCACGCGAGGGGGACAGCCGGAAGGCGCCTTTATCGGACTTCTCGTTCTTCGTCGTCACGTTGTCACCAACCCGAACCACGGGCCGCTGGTATCCCGGCGTCGCCGGCAGAGCCTGAGCCGCCATAGTATACGCAGCCACACCCGACAGCATACTCTGCTGTGATATACGGACGGCATCGGCCGGGGGGCTGCTGGTCTGGCTGGCCCGGGACGGGTCGACCCCGGCGGACTTCACCAGGGCTTTCTGAAAATCGCCATCGCTCCGGCCCGCGGGCGTGGTCTTGGTGAAGGTGGTCTTGGGGACCCCTCCGCCAATCGGCCGCGATGATACCGGATCGTTACCCATAAACCCCAACCCGCACGCCTTCCCATACAGCGGAAGTTGTGCCTGAACCATGAACCGGGGCCCTTAAAAGCGTCGAGGATTGGGGAAGGATGTTGCCCCCAATCCTGCCGACGCCCGCCCCTGATCGAGCCGAAGTGCTGCCCCGCACCCCGGCCCGACCTTTCACGCTACCTTATCACCCGGACAGGCCGGTCAGCCAGGCATTGACCTGATCAGTGTTGAACGCGCCGACCTGGGCCGAGGTGAACACGCTGGCCTGGGCCGTCGTCATGTTGGACAGCTGGTCCGTGGTCAACCCGGAAATCTGAGACGTAGCCAAGTTCGTCACCTGGCTGGTCGTGAACTCCCGAATATCGGCCGTCGTCAGCGAGCTGATCTGGGCCGTGGTCAAGGACTGGATCTGGGCGCTGTTGAGGGCCGCGACCTGGTTGCTGGCCAGGGCCGACAGGTTGTCGGTCGTCAGACCCGCCACCTGGCTGGTGGTGAGCGCCTGCACCTGGCTGGTGTTCAGCGCCCGGACGTCGGTGGTGGTCAACGCCCCCAATTGCGCGGTGGAGAGCGCCTTGACCTGGGCACTGTTCAGGCCGGAGACCTGGGTGGTCGCCAAGGCGGAGACCTGATCCGTGGTCAGCGCCTGCACCTGCGCCGTCGTCAGCCGGGTCACCTGGGCACTGCTCAGCGCCGTGAGGTTATCCGTGCTGAGTGTCGACACCTGCGCCGTCGTCAGGGACGAGACCTGGACGGTGGTCAGGGCCCGCACATCCGCCGTGCTGAGGGAGTTCAACTGGTCGGAGGTCAGCGCCTGAACCAGCGTGCTGGTCAAACTGGCCACCTGGGCGGTGCTGAGCGCCGTCACCGTGCTGGTGCTCAGGTTCGACACCTGGGCGGTCGTCAGCTGACCGACCTGGGCGGTGGTCAACTCACGCACATCCGCCGTCGTCAAGCTGTTCAGCTGGGCGCTGGTCAGGGACTGGACCTGCGCGCTGTTCAGCGACTGGACCTGGCTGCTGCTCAGGGCGTTCAGGTTATCGCTGCTCAGGCCCGACAGCTGGGCCGTCGTCAGCGACTGGACCTGCGTGTTGCTCAGCTTCTGCACCGTCGCCGTGGACAGGGCGTTCAGCTGATCCGTCGTCAGCGCTTTCACCTGCGCCGTCGACAGGCCGGTCACCTGGGCCGTGCCCAGCGCCGCCACCTGGTCGGTGGTCAGCGACTGAACCTGCGCCGTCGTCAGGCCCGTTTCCTGGGCCGTGGTTAGCGCCGACAGGTTCGCGGTGCTCAGCGTCGACAGCTGGGCCGTCGTCAACTGGCCCACCTGGGCCGCACTCAGCTCACGAACGTCAGATGTCGTCAGGCTGTTCAGCTGATCCGTGGTCAGCGCTTGCAGCTGGCTGCTGGACAGACGCGCCACCTGGGCGCTGCTTAGCGCGTTCAGGTTGGTCGAGGCCAGTCCCGACACCTGGCTGGTGGTCAGGGCCGACACCTGCGACGAGGTCAAGGCCGCCGCGTCGGACGTGCTCAGCGCGTTCAGCTGATCCGTCGTCAGGGACTGAACCTGGCCCGTCGTCAGGCTGGCCACCTGCGCCGTGCTCAACGCCGACACCGTGCTGGTGGCGAGGTTGGACACTTGCGCCGTCGTCAGCTGACCGATCTGAGCGTTCGTCAGCTCACGAACGTCAGAGGAGGTCAGGCTGTTCAACTGGTCGGTGGTCAAGGACTGGACCTGGTTGCTGGTCAGCCTGGACACCTGGGCACTGCTCAAGGCGTTCAGGTTGTCACTGCTCAGGGTCGACACCTGGGCCGTCGTCAGCTGGCTGATCTGGGCGCTGGTGAACTCCCGGATATCCGAGGTGGTGAGCGCGTTCAGCTGGGAGCTGGTGAGTGACTGGACCAGCGTGCTGGTCAACGACGCCACCTGGGCACTGTTCAGAGCCGACAGGTTGTCACTGCTGAGGCCGGAAACCTGGGCCGTGGTCAGCGACTGGACCTGCGTGTTGGTCAGCTTCTGCACCGTCGCGGTGGACAGCGCGTTCAGCTGGTCCGTCGTCAAGGACTGTACCTGCGCCGTCGTCAGGCCAGCCACCTGGGCCGTGCCCAGCGCCGCCACCTGATCGGTGGTCAGCGACCGCACCTGCGCCGTCGTCAGGCCCGATTCCTGGGCCGTGGTCAGCGCCGACAGGTTGGCGGTGCTCAGCGCCGACAGCTGCGCCGTCGTCAACTGGCCCACCTGGGCGGAGCTCAGTTCACGAACGTCGGAGGTCGTCAGGCTGTTCAGCTGATCCGTGGTCAGCGCTTGCAGTTGGCTGCTGGACAGGCGGGCCACCTGGGTGCTGCTCAGCGCGTTGAGGTTGTCGCTGCTCAGGCCCGACACCTGGCTGGTCGTCAGAGCGCTGACCTGGTTCCCCGTCAGGGCCCGGGCGTCCGCAGTACCCAGCGCGTTCAGCTGGTCGGTGGACAGTGCCTGAACCTCGGTCGTGGTCAGGGCCGCGGTCTGGGCCGTTGACAGGGCGCCCACATTGGTCGTGTTGAGGCTGGCCACCTGGGCCGTCGTCAGCTGACCGACTTGGGCGGTCGTCAGTTCCTGGACATCCGCCGTGGTCAGGCTGTTCAGCTGATCCGTGGTCAGGGACTGAACCTGGGTGCTGCTCAGCCTGGACACCTGGGCACTGCTCAGGGCGTTCAGGTTGTCGCTGCTCAGGTTCGCCACCTGCGCCGTCGTCAGCTGACCGACCTGGGCGGTCGTCAACTCACGCACATCCGCCGTCGTCAGGCTGTTCAGCTGCGCCGTCGTCAGAGACTGAACCTGCGTGCTGCTCAGGCTGGCAACCTGGCTGCTGCTCAGGGCATTCAGGTTATCGCTGCTCAGACCCGACAGCTGGGCCGTGGTCAGCGACTGAACCTGCGTGTTGGTCAGCTTCTGCACCGTCGCGGTTGACAGGGCGTTCAGCTGATCGGTCGTCAGCGCCTTCACCTGAGCCGTCGACAGGCCGGCCACCTGGGCCGTGCCCAGCGCCGCCACCTGATCGGTGGTCAGCGACTGAACCTGCGTCGTCGTCAGGCCCGACTCCTGGGCCGTCGTCAGCGCCGACAGGTTGGTGGTGCTCAGCGTCGACAGCTGCGCCGTCGTCAGCTGGCCAACCTGGGCGGCACTCAGCTCACGAACGTCGGAGGTCGTCAGGCTGTTCAACTGATCCGTCGTCAGCGCCTGGATCTGGCTGCTGGACAGACGCGCCACCTGCGCGCTGCTCAGCGCGTTCAGGTTGCTCGACGCCAAGCCCGCGATCTGGCTGGTCGTCAGCGCCGACACCTGCGACGAGGTCAAGGCCGCCGCGTCCGCCGTGGACAGCGCGTTCAGCTGATCCGTCGACAGGGACTGAACCTGACCCGTCGTCAGGCTAGCCACCTGCGCCGTGCTCAACGCCGACACCGTGCTGGTGTTGAGGCTGGCCACCTGGGCCGTCGTCAGCTGACCAACCTGGGCGTTCGTCAATTCACGAACGTCAGAGGAGGTCAGGCTGTTCAGCTGATCGGTGGTCAGGGACTGGACCTGGTTGCTGGTCAGCCTGGACACCTGGGCACTGCTCAGGGCGTTCAGGTTGTCGCTGCTCAGGTTCGCCACCTGCGCCGTCGTCAGCTGACCGACCTGGGCGGTGGTCAACTCACGCACATCCGCGGTCGTCAGGCTGTTCAGCTGCGCCGTCGTCAGCGACTGAACCTGGGTGCTGCTCAGGCTGGCAACTTGGCTGCTGCTTAGGGCATTCAGGTTATCGCTGCTCAGGCCCGACAGCTGCGCCGTGGTCAGCGACTGGACCTGCGTGTTGGTCAGCTTCTGCACCGTCGCGGTGGACAGGGCGTTCAGCTGATCCGTCGTCAGCGCCTTCACCTGGGCCGTCGACAGGCCGGCCACCTGGGCCGTGCCCAGCGCCGCCACCTGGTCGGTGGTCAGCGACTGAACCTGCGCCGTCGTCAGGCCCGATTCCTGCGCCGTCGTCAGCGCCGACAGGTTGGCGGTGCTCAGCGTCGACAGCTGGGCCGTCGTCAGCTGGCCGACCTGAGCGGCACTCAGCTCACGAACGTCGGAGGTCGTCAGGCTGTTCAACTGATCCGTCGTCAGCGCCTGGATCTGGCTGCTGGACAGACGCGCCACCTGCGCGCTGCTCAGCGCGTTCAGGTTGCTCGACGCCAAGCCCGCGATCTGGCTGGTCGTCAGCGCCGAAACCTGCGACGAGGTCAGGGCAGCCGCGTCCGCCGTGTTCAGCGCGTTCAACTGATCCGTCGACAGGGACTGAACCTCAGTCGTCGTCAGGCCCGCCACCTGCGCCGTGCTCAGCGCCGACACCGTGCTGGTGCTGAGGCTGGCCACCTGAGCCGTCGTCAGCTGGCCAACCTGGGCCGCGCTCAGCTCACGAACGTCAGAGGAGGTCAGGCTGTTCAGCTGATCGGTGGTCAGCGCCTGGACCTGGCTGCTGGACAAGCGCGCCACCTGCGCGCTGCTCAGCGCGTTCAGGTTGTCGCTGCTCAGGTTCGCCACCTGCGCCGTCGTCAGCTGACCGACCTGGGCGGTCGTCAACTCACGCACATCCGCCGTCGTCAGGCTGTTCAGCTGCGCCGTCGTCAGAGACTGAACCTGGTTGCTGGTCAGGCTGGCAACCTGGCTGCTGCTCAGGGCATTCAGGTTATCGCTGCTCAAGCCCGACAGCTGGGCCGTGGTCAGCGACTGAACCTGCGTGTTGGTCAGCTTCTGCACCGTCGCGGTTGACAGGGCGTTCAGCTGATCGGTCGTCAGCGCCTTCACCTGGGCCGTCGACAGGCCGGCCACCTGGGCCGTGCCCAGCGCCGCCACCTGATCGGTGGTCAGCGACTGAACCTGCGCCGTCGTCAGGCCCGATTCCTGCGCCGTCGTCAGCGCCGACAGGTTCGCGGTGCTCAGCGCCGACAGCTGCGCCGTGGTCAGCTGGCCGACCTGGGCGGAGCTCAACTCGCGAACGTCGGAGGTCGTCAGGCTGTTCAGTTGATCCGTGGTCAGCGCCTGGACCTGGGCGCTGGACAGGCGCGCCACCTGCGCGCTGCTCAGCGCGTTCAGGTTGCTCGACGCCAAGCCCGCGATCTGGCTGGTCGTCAGGGCGCTGACCTGGTTCCCCGTCAGGGCCCGGGCGTCCGCCGTGCCCAGCGCGTTCAGCTGATCCGTCGACAGGGACTGAACCTGGCCCGTCGTCAGCGACGCGGTTTGCGCCGTTGACAAGGCGCTCACGTTGGTCGTGTTGAGGCTGGCCACCTGGGCCGTCGTCAGCTGGCTGACCTGGGCCGTCGTCAGTTCCTGGACATCCGCCGTGGTCAGGCTATTCAGCTGATCGGTGGTCAGCGCCTGGACCTGGGTGCTGGACAGACGCGCCACCTGCGCGCTGCTCAGCGCGTTCAGGTTGTCGCTGCTCAGGTTCGCCACCTGGGCCGTCGTCAGCTGACCGACCTGGGCGGTCGTCAGCTCACGCACATCCGCCGTCGTCAGGCTGTTCAGCTGCGCCGTCGTCAGCGACTGAACCTGCGTGCTGCTCAGGCTGGCAACCTGGCTGCTGCTTAGGGCATTCAGGTTATCGCTGCTCAGGCCCGACAGCTGCGCCGTGGTCAGCGACTGGACCTGCGTGTTGGTCAGCTTCTGCACCGTCGCGGTGGACAGGGCGTTCAGCTGATCCGTCGTCAGCGCCTTCACCTGGGCCGTCGACAGGCCGGCCACCTGGGCCGTGCCCAGCGCCGCCACCTGGTCGGTGGTCAGCGACTGAACCTGCGCCGTCGTCAGGCCCGATTCCTGCGCCGTCGTCAGCGCCGACAGGTTGGCGGTGCTCAGCGTCGACAGCTGGGCCGTCGTCAGCTGGCCGACCTGAGCGGCACTCAGCTCACGAACGTCGGAGGTCGTCAGGCTGTTCAACTGATCCGTCGTCAGCGCCTGGATCTGGCTGCTGGACAGACGCGCCACCTGCGCGCTGCTCAGCGCGTTCAGGTTGCTCGACGCCAAGCCCGCGATCTGGCTGGTCGTCAGCGCCGAAACCTGCGACGAGGTCAGGGCAGCCGCGTCCGCCGTGTTCAGCGCGTTCAACTGATCCGTCGACAGGGACTGAACCTCAGTCGTCGTCAGGCCCGCCACCTGCGCCGTGCTCAGCGCCGACACCGTGCTGGTGCTGAGGCTGGCCACCTGAGCCGTCGTCAGCTGGCCAACCTGGGCCGCGCTCAGCTCACGAACGTCAGAGGAGGTCAGGCTGTTCAGCTGATCGGTGGTCAGCGCCTGGACCTGGCTGCTGGACAAGCGCGCCACCTGCGCGCTGCTCAGCGCGTTCAGGTTGTCGCTGCTCAGGTTCGCCACCTGCGCCGTCGTCAGCTGACCGACCTGGGCGGTCGTCAACTCACGCACATCCGCCGTCGTCAGGCTGTTCAGCTGCGCCGTCGTCAGAGACTGAACCTGGTTGCTGGTCAGGCTGGCAACCTGGCTGCTGCTCAGGGCATTCAGGTTATCGCTGCTCAAGCCCGACAGCTGGGCCGTGGTCAGCGACTGGACCTGCGTGTTGGTCAGCTTCTGCACCGTCGCCGTGGACAGGGCGTTCAGCTGATCGGTCGTCAGCGCCTTCACCTGGGCCGTCGACAGGCCGGCCACCTGGGCCGTGCCCAGCGCCGCCACCTGATCGGTGGTCAGCGACTGAACCTGCGCCGTCGTCAGGCCCGATTCCTGCGCCGTCGTCAGCGCCGACAGGTTCGCGGTGCTCAGCGCCGACAGCTGCGCCGTCGTCAACTGGCCCACTTGGGCGGAGCTCAACTCACGAACGTCGGAGGTCGTCAGGTTGTTCAGCTGATCCGTGGTCAGCGCCTGGACTTGGGCGCTGGACAGGCGCGCCACCTGCGCGCTGCTCAGCGCGTTCAGGTTGCTCGACGCCAAGCCCGCGATCTGGCTGGTCGTCAGGGCGCTGACCTGGTTCCCCGTCAGGGCCCGGGCGTCCGCCGTGCCCAGCGCGTTCAGCTGATCCGTCGACAGGGACTGAACCTGACCCGTCGTCAGCGACGCGGTTTGCGCCGTTGACAAGGCGCTCACGTTGGTCGTGTTGAGGCTGGCCACCTGGGCCGTCGTCAGCTGGCTGACTTGGGCCGTCGTCAGTTCCTGGACATCCGCCGTGGTCAGGCTATTCAGCTGATCGGTGGTCAGCGCCTGGACCTGGGTGCTGGACAGACGCGCCACCTGCGCGCTGCTCAGCGCGTTCAGGTTGTCGCTGCTCAGGTTCGCCACCTGGGCCGTCGTCAGCTGACCGACCTGGGCGGTCGTCAGCTCACGCACATCCGCCGTCGTCAGGCTGTTCAGCTGCGCCGTCGTCAGCGACTGAACCTGGGTGCTGCTCAGGCTGGCAACCTGGCTGCTGCTCAGGGCGTTCAGGTTATCGCTGCTCAAGCCCGACAACTGGGCCGTCGTCAGGGACTGGACCTGCGTGTTGCTCAGCTTCTGCACCGTCGCCGTGGACAGGGCGTTCAACTGATCGGTTGACAGCACCTTCACCTGGGCCGTCGACAGGCCGGCCACCTGGGCCGTGCCCAGCGCCGCCACCTGATCGGTGGTCAGCGACTGAACCTGCGCCGTCGTCAGACCCGATTCCTGGGCCGTCGTCAGCGCCGACAGGTTGGCGGTGCTCAGCGTCGACAACTGCGCCGTCGTTAGCTGGCCGACCTGGGCGGCACTCAGCTCACGAACGTCGGAAGTCGTCAGGCTGTTCAATTGATCGGTCGTCAGCGCCTGGACCTGGCTGCTGGACAGACGCGCCACCTGCGCGCTGCTGAGCGCGTTCAGGTTATCGCTGCTCAAGCCCGCGATCTGGCTGGTGGTCAGCGCCGAAACCTGCGAGGAGGTCAGAACCCGGGCGTCCGCCGTGGACAGGGCGTTCAACTGGTCCGTATTAAGAGCGGACACTTGCGCGGTCGTGAGTGCGGCGACCTGCGCGGTCGTCAGATTCGCCACGACGGCGGTGCCAAGGGAGGCGACCTGGGCGGTGGTCAGCTGGCTGACCTGGGTGGCGCTCAACTCCCGCAGATCGGAAGACGTCAGGCTGTTCAGTTGGTCGGTGGTCAGCGCCTGGACCTGGCTGCTGGACAAGCGCGCCACCTGCGCGCTGCTCAGCGCGTTCAGGTTGTCGCTGCTCAAACCGGAAATCTGGGTGGTGTTCAAGCCGCCGACCTGGGCAGCGCTGAACTCGCCGATATCGGAAGTGCTGAGCGCGTTCAGCTGGCTGGTGGTCAGGCCTTGAATTTGCACGGTGCTGAGCGCCTGCACCTGGGCGCTGTTGAGCGCCGACAGGTTGTCGCTGCTGATGCCCGCGATCTGTTTGGAGGTCAGGCCGCCAACCTGGGCCGTCGTCAGCGCCCGAGCGTCCGCCGTATTAAAGGCGTTCAGCTGGTCGGTGGTCAGGAAGCCGACCTGAGTCCGGCTGAATTCCTGGACGGAACTGGTGGTCAGCGCGCTCAGCTGATCGGTGGTCAGCGCCTGGACCTGATCAGACGACAAAGCCTGGACCTGGTTGGATTTCAGCGCTTCAAAATCCGCCGTCGATAAGACGGAGATGTCGGCGTCACTGAACGCCTGAAGCTGCGAAACACTGAAAACCATTTGGCTGGCCTGGAAGGCCGCCACCTGGGTCGTGGTTAACGCCTGAATCTGGGCCGTTGAAAGCGCAGCGACGTCAGCTGTGCTGAGAGCCTGGATATTCGCCGTGGACAGGGCGGCAATCTGGGTCGGCCCCAGGAAAGTAATAGGCGAGACCATTTACAACCTCCGATCGCACCTCGTTTGAGGTGCCTCATGGACGGCGATGAACAACACCCATTTTTTGGGCGCAACCACAGCCATGTGGTTGATATGGCAAAAACAAAACCCGCTTCGCGCTTCCCTTATGGCAACGCTGGCGGAACCCTCAGGCAACCTGACGACGTCCCTTGTGGACCTAAGCCGTCCGACTAGACCATAAGCCCAAAGCGCAAATGCACCTCTGGCACACGGATAGCCTGAGGGGCACGATAATAAGATGCGAGGATAACTTCAAGGCGTATTTTAAGCGCATTGCTAATGAAGGCCCTGAATCCGCCTACCCCAAAGTGTTAACGAGACGTTAGCAATCGAATGTCCCGGTCAGTATGGGATAAGCAGAAGGGAGAGGTTCTCAATATATGGAGGGCTAAGCTTGTTTCCTATTCCTTGAAATTTCCCGATCCGCCCTGACGTTGACTCTGTTTCAGTGTGTCAGAAACATGATAACGCTGTCCCAGCGATGGTTAATGGCGTCCATCTTCCATGTTATGACATCAGCAGTTTTCGTGGTGGGTCCTCCATGCGACGCGTTTCCGCTGTAGATAAGGACCTGTAATCTGCCACACTCAAGAAGTGCGCGACAAATTTGCGGGTGAAATCAGCCACAGCTACTGAGAAAGGCGCGGACGTTTCCCCAGACGCTTGGCGCGGACGGGAACGCCCGCATAAATTTGAAGCGCCCTCAATTCATGCCCAAGGGCGACCGTTGCGGCGAATGCTTAAGTTATCAGCGGCGGTATTGTAACACCGGAAAATGCAGGCCCCGGTTGCACCCCACCTAGGGAAAGGGCGGCGGGTCCACCAGATATAGACCCCGTGATGCTGCGCGCGCCCACATGGTAACCGGTGGCTTATTGGCCATCTCCAGGCGGCAACGCCTCCACCACGATCTGGAAAGCCCGCAGAGTCTGACGCCGGCTGGGATAATATATGAAGGAGCCCTGGAGCGGCGATGCCCCGTCGCCAGGAGGCGGGACGCGGGCCTGTTGCGAAAAGCCGGGGGAGGCGACGGCGACCAAGCGGCAGTCAGGGCCGATTTGCACGGCGACCATAATCCTTTTCGACATTCTTCCCCAAGCGCACGCTGGCATCGAATCCGTCCTCAACGACGTTGCGCGAGCCGTTATCGATGCTGAATTTCGATCTGGATGCCTGAATGTCGGCTCAGCGAAGTATTCGACCAGGAACCGCCCGTCGCCAACGTGGCGCACGGCTACCGGTTCACGCGCAAGCCATCTCTCCTTTCGCTTGCGTCCCGACAGATTTTGGCTTGGTGATTCGGTTGGATTCGTACCAGGGAAAGCCTTGGATCGTTAAAGGGTTCTGACGTCGGAACCCGGTGGTCTCACCGCAGGGTAAGAGCCGCCTCTTCCGCCACCCATTCCACCCATTTGTGGATATTGCTGGCGGCAGCGGCGGCGCGCACCTCCGGGGCCCCCAATTCACGGGCCCTTTTGTAAAGGCGGGTGCGAACCTCCAGCGGCTCGGCGGCCAGGCGGTCGATCAGCCCCTGGTTCGGGGCGCGTGGCGCCAAGGCCGGGGGCGGGGCGGCCACCACGATGGGGACCGCCTCCCCCGCCAGCTTGCGCACGAAGCCGGCGAAGGCCAGATCGGCATTGCGAATCTTGCCCGTCTGGCCCGATGCCCAGCCGGCCCACCGATCCAGCGCCATTTCAATATCGATACCCGGATATTCGGCGCGCAGCTGTTCCACCGCCGTGTCGCTGACCCGGCGTTTCAGCCCCAGGACGGAAACAGGCCGATCACGGTCGGTCTTGCCATCCTCCAGGTCCACGGTGTCGGCATCACGGGCGCCCGCGGCGAAGCCGCCCTTGCCCACCGGCCCCACGGGATCGATGGCGAATTCGGTGGCCCGCGCGGCGGAGGTCAGCGCCGCCCGCTCCTTCTTACGGATGGTGAAGCGCAGCGCCACCACCGGACGGCCGCGTGAAGGCGACCGGATGGGGGTGTAGCTGCACTCGATGGCCGAGAGTTCGTTGACTTCGCGCACAGCCCGTTCCAGCACCTCGCGCTGCAGAATGCCGAAGTTCTTGTTGGCCGAGGTGTTCTTGACGCTCAACAACTGGCGGAAGGTGTCGATATCCACCTCCCAGTCCGGTTCGCGCAGATTGACCCGCACGCTCAGCAACTCATACAGCGCCAGGGCATATTTGGAACTGAAGCTGGTACACACAGCCAGGTGGATACGGGCCCAGGCGGACGGCTCCGCCAAGGCGGGGCGAAGTTCCGCCGGGAAAGACCATTCCGCATATCCTTTGCCCTTGGGCAGGGCGCGGAAGCTCAACAGGGGGGCGCCACCCTCCTTCAACTCCCCATCCGCGCTGAGGTAGGGGAATTCCACCCGCACGGACATGAGCCGGTCGAAGCAGCTTTTCAGGCGGGCGTTGCTATGCTCCGTTTCTTCCCCGATAGCCCGCTTCAGATCGGCGGTGGAGGCGCGGAAAGGCGGCAGCGCCGCAGTGGCATCCGCCAACTTGTCCCAGCTGTGCGCCAGGATGACATTGAACAGCTTCTTGTCGGACAGGGTCAGGCCGCCACCGGTCTCGATGATTTCGATGGTGCCACGGGGCTTGGGCACGGTCGGATCCGTGTCCAGGCGAAAGGGGTCACCTGTCGCCTCCGGGCGCCTCGCGGGCGGTTTTGCTGCGATCCTGCTCATGCTGTGCAGTCGACCAGCAGCACCACACAGAGTCAACCACGCCCCGGATGGTGGCGATAGAACACACAGAAAGGAGGTGGCTGGGCCGTCAAACTGGCGAGAAAGCACACAAGGAGAGACGCGACGGCGCTCCGGGTGGCGAGAAAACACATAGAGAGCCCTCGCCTACCCCTGGAATCGGAGCCCTAACCCCAACGACTCCGCCCCTGCCAGCCACTGGCGAGAAAACACATAGGAACGATCTTTAGGCCCTGGCGAGAAAACACATAAAGAGCCAGTGACAGACCTGAGAAAGCGCGCATTAAGATATTGATATTAAATACATATTTCCGCCGACCTCCGCGTCTGCTCTGCGTGACGAGAAAACGCATGGGAACGACTCGGCAGACACGACGAGAAAACACACAGAAAAGGTTTATGGCGGCGTAGCCGGCCGCCTCCCCACGCCCGTCGCATCCCATGGCGAAAAAACGCATGCAAACAAGCCGATGACGAGAACCCGCACAAGGACACCGGATAAAACGCATGGAGAGCGGCGACAAAGCGCATCGAGACTCGGGAGAAAGCGCATGGAAATGCCCCTCAACATAATGAAGTAAAACGGTTTTTTGGGCACGAACAAGAACAAGAGGAATCTGGAAAGAGTCTGACGAAGTCCCATCTTGGAATGATCGTCAGGGCGAACCATCAACTATCAACCATCAACGTTGGCGTTGACACTTGATGGTGACGCTGGCAGGTTCTGACGTCAGAACCGGCTTGAAAGTGAAGGATGGGCAATGAACGGCGACCGGATGCGTGAGCTGCGCCAGATGCTGCGGCAAAGCCAAGGCGATCTGAAGGATATGCTGAACCAGCGCCTGTCCCGGTCCTATGACAAGCCCAAGATCAGCCGCTGGGAAAACGGCAAGGAGCCCATTCCCGACGACGTGGCGGCGGAGCTGGAGCACATCGCCTCACACAAACCACGCAACGCCAAGGTTTTCGTACTGGCCAACCAGAAGGGCGGCGTGGGCAAAACCACCAGCGCCCTCAATCTGGCCTACGCCCTGGGCCAGTCGGGCAGCCGGGTGCTGTTGATCGATATGGATCCGCAGGCCACGGCCACCGTGGCCCTGCTGGCGGACGCTGCGGTGGAGGTTTACCGCCAGGGCCGCACGATGGCCCACGTCATCCTGCAGAATCGCCCCATGGCCGATGCCATCCTGAAGCCCGGCATGGTGGAAACGGCGGTGCCCCTGCCCTTCGACTTGGCGGCCAGCCACATTGAACTGTCGGAAACCGATGGCCGGCGCGAACCCGGCTTCGACGCCGCCCTGCGTGAGGCGGTGGATACGGTGCGCGCCGGCTATGACTTCATCGTCATCGACGCGCCGCCCAACCTGGGCATGCTGACCTGGATGGCCTTGGCGGCGGCGCAGGAGGTGCTGATCCCCGTCCGGACCGAGCCCTATGACACCATGGGCGTCGGCTTGATCCTTAACACCATCCATAAGGTGCAGCGGCGCCTGAACCCGGGCCTGCGCCTGGCCGGTATCCTGCCCACGCAGTTTGGCCGGCGGAAGTCGGTGGATCGTGAAGTGCTGGCCCATTTGGTGACGGCGCTGGGGGAAAAGGTGCCCGTGCTGGAAGCGGTGCCGGACAGCGCCGTGTTCGGCCACGCCGCCCGCAACGGCCGTATCGCGTTGGAAGCATCGCCCACCTCGTCCGCCACGGCGGTTTATCGTAAGCTGGCGGACTGCATCATCGCCGGCCGGCCGTTGGCCCGCGCGGATATCGACCTGATTCCTGTTGAGAACGAGGCCTGAGCGCCATGACGGTGAAGAAACGACCCTCCCCCATCCTGGGTGCCGCCACCGCCATGATCGGTGAGGCTTCGGGCGAGTTGGTGATGTCGCGCGACAGCCGCTTCCACCACAGCATTGAATTGCCGGTCGACCACATCGCCCCCGATCCGGAGCAACCGCGCAAGCTGTTCTCGGAGGAGGAACTGGACGGCTTGGCCGCCAGCATGGCGGAGCAGGGGCAGTTGCAGCCCATCCTGGTCCGCCGCAACCCCAATGACCGCGGGCATTGGATCGTGGTGGCGGGTGAACGCCGTTGGCGGGCCGCCCAGCGTCTGGGCTGGGGCGTCATCCTGGCGATCGAGCACACCGGTGATCCCGAGGTGCTGGCGCTGATCGAGAACCTGCAGCGCGTTGACCTGACGCCGGTGGAAGAGGCGCGCGGCCTGAAGCGCCTGATCGATGGCAAGGGCTGGAGCCAGAACCAGGCGGCCGAAGCTTTGGGCAAGACCAAGGGCGAGATCAGCGCCACCTTGCGCATCCTCAGCCTGCCAGACGATATCCTCGAAGGGGTTCTGACGTCAGAACTGGGCCTGTCGCGCAATGTGTTGGTGGAGTTGTCGCGGGTGGACGAGCCGGCCGTGCGCGAACGGCTGATCCAGTCGGCCCGCAGCGGCACGCTCAGCATCCGCACCATCCGTGCCGCCAAGGCCCAGGACGCGGTGCCGGAGGTTCTGGAGGGCAAGCCATCCACCGGCATCACCGCGCCGGGCGTGAATCTAGCCTCCGTGGAACGGCTGGTCAGCAACCTGCGTTCGCTGCGGCCGGCGGCCTTGAAGGATAAGGACCGGGAGCGTCTGCGGGCCCTGCGGGCCGCCATCGACGCGCTATTGGGGTAATTCACCGGCGCTGAATCATTGCGCCAGCGCAAAGACTCAACAAATCAGCCGTCGTAGGGAAGGGGCGGGGCCGGGTAATGGATCCGGTTCCGCCTTATCTCATGATGGAGAGTATAGATGCGTTCCCTTCCTCTGGCGCTGGTGGCCCTGATGACCTTGGCGGGCCCGGCCTTCGGTGCCGAGCATGTCGTCAAGATGCTGAACAAGGGTGCCGATGGCATGTTCGTGTTCGAGCCGGCGCTGGTGAAGGTCGCGCCGGGCGACAAGGTGACCTTCCAGTCCGTTGATGCGGGACACAATGTGGAAAGCATCCCCGGAATGCTGCCTGATGGCGCCCAGCCCTTCACCGGCAAGCCCAGTGAAACCATCACGGTCACCTTCGACAAGCCGGGTGTGTACGGGTATCGTTGCAAGCCTCATTACGGCATGGGCATGGTCGGTGTGGTCGTGGTGGGCACCCCCACCAACCTCGACGCCGCCAAGGCGGTGCCGCAGACCGGCAAGGCCAAGGCCGCGTTTGAGAAGTTGCTGGCTGCGGCCAAATAAGGCTCTGGCCCCGAAAAGCCCAAGTAAGATATTGGAAACGCAGGAGAGAGGCGGAAGAGGGACTTCCTTCCGCCTCTCCTCCGCGGGCGCGCGTCAAGGACGTGCGTTCTTCGGGTGTGCCCTGGGTTGACCCCTCTCGATCAATAGTCATATGATAATACTATGGCAGGGAGGCGCGAGCCGCCGCTGGTGACCAGCGGGTGGACCGGACGGCCAAAGGGAAAGAACACCATGACCAGTACACGGGATCACGCCACGGTTTCCGCGACCGGCCCGCAGGCCAACCCCCTTGATGAGGGCCAGCTGCCCCCGGGCGCGGTCGATCGGCGGCGCTTCCTGGCCGCGACAGGTAGCGCGTCCCTGGCGGCCGGGCTGGCCAGCCGTGCGGCGTTGGCGGCCAATCCGTCGGCGCCCGCCAATTTGGCGGTCATGGCCCGTACCAGCTGGTCCAATCGATCCAGCGGCACCCGGCTGGCGGCCATCAACACCAACGCCACCCCCACCAATTCCAAGGATGAGACGGAAAGCGCCTTCGCTACGGAGCCGGAGTCCGGTCCGGCGTGGGTGGAGTATCGCTGGGACGTGCCGGTTCGCACCGACGCGGTGGATGTCTATTGGTGGCTGGGTGGGTGGAAGGGGGCCTTGCCCACGGGCTGGCGGGTGTCGGCCTGGGACGGCAAGCGCTTCGTGCCGGTGCGCAACGCGCAGGGGCTGGGCCTGGTGGCAGACACCCACAACCGCACCACCTTCGACCCCGTCACCACCACGCGGCTGCGCCTGGATATCGACCCGGCGGCCAAGGCTTCCGTCGGTGTGCTGCAATGGCGGGTATGGAGTCATGGCGCCGTGCCGGTGTTTCCGCCGCTGGTCACCGCCGGCCCGGACCGCGCCGTCGTGCTGGGCGGTCAAACCTATCTGGGCGGCAAGGTGCGCACGCTCGATAGCGCTCCAGCCGCCGCAGCCCTGTGGCACAAGGTCAGTGGGCCCGGCGCTGTCAGCTTCGCCGATGCCACCCGCGTCGACACCACCGCGCGCTTCTCCGTCCCCGGCGAGTATGTGCTGCAACTGAGCGCCAAAGCGGACGGCAAGTCGGCCCAGTCCGCCCTGAAGGTCCGGGCCGAGACGCCGCCGCCGGAGGAGCGGCTGGATGTCGTCTACACCACGCCCTATGCCATCGACAGCCCCCTGTGGTCGGCGCGGGCCAAGGCGCTGATCACCACCTGGATCCCCCATTGCATCGACTATTGCGAGCGCACAGACCTGAAGATCGGGCAGGGGGGCCTGGACAATTTCATCGAGGCGGGCAAGGCCCTGCGCGGGGAGCCGCATGGCGTTCACAAGGGCTATGTCTTTTCCAACGCCTGGGTGCACCAGACGGTGGAATCCATGTGCATCGCCCTGATGGTCGACCCGCAGGGCGACCCGGAGATCATCGCCGCCCATGACCTGATGCGCCGCAAGCTGGAGGAATGGATTCCCATCATCCTGGCGGCGCAGGAGCCCGATGGCTATCTCCAGACCGCCTATACCCTGGCCGACCGGGCCAAATGGCCGGCGCGCTGGTCACCGGAGCAGCGCGGCAACCATGAGGGCTATGTCGCCGGGTATTTCATCGAATCCGCCATCAACCACCACACCCTGACCGGCGGCAAGGATCTGCGCCTGTACAACGCCGCCAAGAAGCTGGCGGATTGCTGGGTGGCCAACATCGGCCCAGGCAAGAAGGAGTGGTTCGACGGCCACCAGGAGATGGAGCAGGCGCTGGTGCGCTTCGGCCGCTTCGTCAACGACATGGAGGGGCGGGGCCACGGCGACGCCTACATCCGGCTGGCGCGCTTCCTGCTGGACAGCCGGCGGGGCGGGTCGGAATACGACCAGAGCCACCTGCCGCCGGGCCGGCAGTATGAGGCGGTGGGCCATGCCGTCCGCGCCGTCTACTTCTACTCCGGCATGGCGGACATCGCGGCCGAGACCCGCGACATCGACTACCAGAGCGCCGTGCTGTCCCTGTGGGACAACATGGTGAACAAAAAATATTACGTCACCGGCGGCGTGGGCAGCGGCGATACGGCGGAAGGCTTTGGCGAGAACTATGCCCTACGCAACGACGCCTATTGCGAATCCTGCTCCAGCTGCGGCCTGATTTTTTTCCAGTACAAGCTGAACCTGGCCTATCACGACGCCAAGTACGCCGATCTCTATGAGGAGACGATGTACAACGCCCTGCTGGGCTCCACGGCGCTGGACGGCAAGACCTTCTGTTACACCAATCCCCTGGTGGATACCGAGCGCACGGCCTGGCACGTCTGCCCGTGCTGCGTCGGCAACATCCCGCGCACCCTGCTGATGGTTCCGACCTGGGCCTATGCCAAGGACAAGGCGGGGGTGAACGTGAACCTCTTCATCGGCAGCCGGGTGAACGTGGGCGATGTCGCCGGCACGGCGGTGGAGATGGTGCAGAAGACCAATTACCCGTGGGAGGGGGCGGTGTCCCTGACCGTCAACCCGGCCCAGGCGACCGTCTTCGCCGTGCGCATCCGCGTGCCCGACCGCGCCACCAGCGCGCTATATACCGCTGTCCCGCCGGTGCGCGGCCTGGTCAGCCTGACGGTGAACGGTAGCTCGGTCCCCTATCGCCTGGAGAAAGGCTACGCGGTGGTGGAACGGGAGTGGATGGCGGGCGACCGTGTGGATTTCGTCCTGCCCCTGGCGGTGCAGCGCGTGACCGGCGATGACAAGGTGGAGGCCACGCGGGGCAAGGTCGCCCTGCGCTATGGCCCGCTGGTCTACAACGTGGAGAAGGCGGACCAGCCCACCATCGACGCGCCGCTGTCGGCGGCACCGCTCACGGCCGAATGGCGGCCGGATCTCTTGGGCGGCGTGGTCGCCATCAAGGGCCGCTGGCAGGATGGCACCCCCATGTTGGCCATTCCCAACTATGCCCGCATGAACCGTCTGCCGGTGCGGGCCGATGCTGTCGGCGGCACCAATTCCGGCGTCAATTACGCGCTGGGCGCGCAAGGGCAGGTGATCGCCGACACCGGCGCGCCGGGGGATGAGGACTTCGGTCGGGCCCGGCATTCGCAGGTGTGGATTTCCCGGGCGTGACAACGGGGGTGTGACGGCAGGGGCGTGATGGCGGGGATGGGGCGGCCTTGCGCGGGGCGTAAGGTCGCCACCCCCAAAAATCACCCCTGTCCAAATTCCCAACCGGACGGGAAGGCACTAGATTAAGGGGAGGAACTTCCTGGAACCTGTGCCCCATGCCGTCCTCCGACACCATTGCCCACCTCCATCTGGTTGAAGATGAGCCCGACATGGCGCGGGAGATTGTGACCAGCCTGGAGGCCCGCGGTTATTCCGTCAGCCATTCCGTCACCGCCGCTGCCGCGCTGGACGTGCTGCGCGCCGACCGCGGCGTGGCGGTGATCATCGTCGACCGCATGCTGCCCGGCGGCATGGACGGGTTGGACCTGGTGCAGGACTTGCGGGACGAGGGCATCGCCACGCCCATCCTGGTGTTGAGCGCCCTGGGCTCGGTCGATGACCGGGTACGGGGCCTGAATGCCGGTGGCGACGATTACCTGACCAAGCCGTTCGCCGTGGCGGAACTGGTGGCCCGCGTCGAAGCCCTGCGCCGCCGTCCACCGGATACCCGCGCCACCACCCTGCGCGTGGGCTCGCTGGAGATGGACCTGCTGAACCGCACCGTGCGCCGGGGGGACCGGGAGGTGCCGCTGCTGCCCCGGGAATTCAAGCTTTTGGAATACCTGATGCGCCGGCCGGACCAGGTGGTCACGCCGGCCATGCTGTTGACCGACGTTTGGCATTATCGCTTCGTGCCGCAGACCAACGTGGTCGACGTGCATATGGGCAAGTTGCGCCACAAGATTGATGATGTCGGGGAGCTGCCCATGATCCATCGTGTCCGTGGCGCCGGGTTCATGCTCCGTGCCGCGGATTGATCTCTTCCGCGCCGGTCCGTTCCGCCTGGCGCTCGGCTTCGCCACCGCGCTGTCGGTGGGCATGCTGCTCATCTTCGGTTTCATCTACTGGCAGACCAGCGAGGTCGAAACCCGGCGCATGCGCCGCGATCTGGTGCAGGAGGCGGCGCTGGCGGCGCAGACGCGCGATGACGTGCTGCTGTACCAACTGCAGGTCCGCATCATGGCGGACTATCACCGGGTCACCGTGGCCGCCTGGTTCGATGCCGATGGCAAGCTACGCTACGGCAACCTGGACGCCTTGCCGCCTGATTTGCCCATAGACGACAGCGGTCATCGCCTGGATATCCAGACCAACAACACCGATCAGCCCCAGCCCGCCATCGTGGCGGCGGCCCGGCGGCCGGACGGTGGTGTGGTGGTGCTGGGCCGGGCCATGGATGAACTGCTGGCCTTGCAACGGGTCGTGGCCCAGACGCTGATCATGGGCCTGCTGCCAGCTGTGGCCCTGGTGCTGGCCTCCGGCATCCTGGTGGGGGCGCGGGCCCGCCGGCGGGTGGAAACCGTGCAGCAGACCATCGCCCGCATCATGGGCGGCGATTTGCGCGAACGATTGCCCCTGTCCGGCAATCGCGACGCGCTGGACCAGCTGTCGGCCCGCGTGAACCAGATGCTGGACCGCATCGTCCATCTGCTGGATGAGATACGGGCGGTGGGCGACAACATCGCCCATGACCTGCGCACCCCGCTGTCAGTCATGCGCGCCAAGCTGGAACGGGGCCTGGCGTCCCCCAGTCCCGGTGAGCTGCGGCGGGGGGCCGAGGCGGCGCTGGCCGACCTGGACAAGGCCTTCGCCATGATCACCGCCCTGCTGCGCATCGCGGAGCTGGAGGATAGCCGCCGTCAGGCCGGGTTCAGCACCGTGGACCTGACGGAGGTGGCGATGGAGGCCTTCGACCTTTACGAACCCCTGGCCGAGGCCAAGGGCGTGGCCCTGGAGCGGGAAGAGGCCGGGCCCCTGTTCGTGGTGGGGGACCGGGACCTGCTGATCGAGGCGGCGGCCAACCTTCTGGACAACGCCGTGAAGTTCACGCCCGAGGGCGGCCGGATCGTCATCCGCACCTATATAGCGACCACGCAGGGGGGCGGGCAGGGGGCCGGGCCGGTCCCGGTGCTGGAGGTGTCGGACACCGGACCCGGCATCCCGGTGGCGGAGCGCACGGCCGTCGTCCGCCGCCTGTATCGCCTGGACAAGAGCCGCCATGTCCAGGGCAACGGCTTGGGCCTGTCGCTGGTGCAGGCCATCGCCACCCTGCATGGGTTTCGCCTTGTGATCGGCGGCGGCGAGACCGGTGCCGTCATCGCCCTGGCTTGCGGGACGTCCCAAGCGCAGGGCGATTGAGGAAACCGGCGCGCGCCGCCGCCCCGTCTCGGGCTTACGCCCGCACGGAGGTCAGGAAGACCTGCACCTCCTGGCGCAGATTTTCCGAGTTGTCCGATAGCTCCCCGGCCGAGGTCAGCACCTGTTGCGCCATCGTGCCCGTGGTGGTGGAGCTTTCGGTGACGCCGGCGATGGCGTCGCTGACCTGATGGGTGCCCTGGGCCGCCTGCTGGACGTTGCGGGCGATCTCCATCGTGGCGGCGCCCTGCTCCTCCACGGCGGAGGAGATGGCGGTGGAAATGCCCCTGATCTGCTCGATGATCAGGGAAATGTCCCTGATGGCCGTCACGGTGCTGCGGGTTTCCTCCTGCATGGACGTGATTTGTTGGCCGATTTCACCGGTGGCCTTCGCCGTCTGGTCGGCCAGCATCTTCACTTCGCTGGCGACGACGGCGAAGCCCTTGCCCGCCTCGCCGGCGCGGGCGGCCTCGATGGTGGCGTTGAGCGCCAGAAGATTGGTCTGGCTGGCGATATCGTCGATCAACCTGACCACGCCGCCGATCCGCTCCGCGGCGCCCGTCAGGTTCTGCACCAGGGCGTTGGTGGCGGTGGCTTTGTCGAACGCCTCGCCGGCGATGGCGGCGGACTGCGTCACCTGCCGGGCGATTTCCTTGATGGAGGAGGACAGTTCCTCCGTGGCGGTGGCGACGGTCTGCACATTGGCCGATGTCTGCGTGGACGCGGTCGCCACGGTGACGGCCTGGTTGGAGGATTGCTCCGCCGCTGACGCCATGGTCAACGACGCCTCCTTCAGCGCCGCGGAGGAGGTGGAGACGGTCTGGACCATGCCCATCACCTTGGCCTCGAAATCATCGGCCATGCGGTTCATCGCCCGCTTCTGGTCTTCCGCCGCCTGCGCGCGTTGCGCCTCCTGCTCCGCCCGCAGGCGGGCGTTGTCGAGGGCGTTGTTCTTGAACACGCCGACCGCCTGCGCCATCCCGCCGATCTCGTCCTTCCGCTCGGTTCCCGGAATGTCGATGGCGGTGTCGTTCCGGGCAAGCCGGTCCATCGCCGCCTGCAAGCCGCGGATGGGGTTGACGATTCCACGCCCGATCAGCCACGCCATGAACAACCCAACGACAATTCCAGCCGTGCCGGCGGTGATCGACAGGGTGATGGCCTGGTCGATCACGTCCTTCACTGCCTGGGCGTTCTGGGAATTCAGGTTCTCGAAGTAATGAGAGACGGCGTCGTTGGCATCGGCATAGCGCTTGGCCGAGTCATCGATCGTCTTTACTGCCGCGTGGAACTCATCTGAATTGGCGGCGACGCCGCGCGCCCGCAGGGCGTTAAAGGATTTCGCATCCGCAGCAAACGTGGTCACGGTGTCCGCGAAGGCTTGGGTCAGCTTTTTGCCCTCGTCGGTCCGGATTTTTCGGCTCACGGCATCGATATCCGATATCGCATCCCCAAAGGCTTTGTCGCGTTTGGCGAGATAAGACTCGTCACCCGTCGCCACGTAGCTCCAAGTCATAACGCGTCCTTGGCGGACATTAAGATAGGCGTTCTTCAGTCCGATGACTGCCTCTGATCGACGGTGGGCCGTTTCATATTGCCCCTTGATACTCTCAAAACGGAGTACGGATATAGTGATCAAGGCGATGATCAGGACTATTAGTATTCCAAACGCGCCGAAAAGGCGTACAGGAATCTTAAGATTGGACATCAAAGTCGCCACCGTGAACTGGAACGTAGATCAGTACCAAAATAGGCAGGATACTATCGTGGCGAAAAGGGCGTCTTTTGCACTATGGTTATGCTCCAGCCGCGTCTCCTTGGGGGTAGGGGCGCTCTATCCTTAACCAATTTATCCGGTCGACGAAATTCCAGGATCAGCGTTCATGATCTACTGAAGGTTGCTTGCCTCTGTGGGGCGGCTCTACCTTCGCCCGTACCCGCCATCGCGGGGCGATCTGGTCGGATCGTCATTTTAGCCTGCGAAGGGGCGTCGGCTTCTGTGTCATTTCGCACTGCAACCAAAAAAATTATTTAATCCCAATTCGTCGGAACGTCCCCTATTTCCCAGGGTGTTGGGTTTTCCGAA
Source organism: Nitrospirillum goiasense (assembly GCF_034427435.1). NCBI lineage: Bacteria > Pseudomonadati > Pseudomonadota > Alphaproteobacteria > Rhodospirillales > Azospirillaceae > Nitrospirillum > Nitrospirillum goiasense. The sequence continues at coordinate 586,001 of NZ_JAXQNP010000001.1, forward strand.
CCCGTTCTCGAGGGATCACGAGACGTGTCGCACCACATCCTGAATGACCGCCGCCGGCCCCGCGCCGACCACTCCCGTTTGAGCGCGGGGGCGCCGTCATGATCGAAATCGTCAAGATCGCCCTGCGGCGGCCCTACACCTTCATCGTGATGGCCATCCTGATCCTCATCTTCGGCGTGTCGTCGGCGGTGAAGACGCCCACCGACATTTTCCCCAACATCGGCATCCCCGTCATCGCCGTGGTGTGGACCTATAATGGCCTGCAGCCTGACGACATGGCGGGGCGCATCATCGGTTATTACGAGCGGTCGCTCACCTCCACCGTGAACGATGTCGAGCACATCGAATCCCAGTCGATGCAGGGCTTCGGGGTGGTGAAGGTCTTCTTCCAGCCCAACGTCAACATCAACGCCGCCCAGGCGCAGGTCGTGGCCGTTTCGCAGACGGTGCTGAAGCAGATGCCGCCGGGCATCAACCCACCGCAGATCTTGACCTTCAACGCCGCCAGCGTCCCCATCCTGCAATTGGCGCTGTCCAGCGACCATCTGTCGGAAACGCGGCTGAACGATATCGCCCAGAACTCCATCCGGCCTCAGTTGGTAACCGTGCCGGGCGCCGTGCTGCCCTCGGTCTATGGCGGCAAGGTCCGCCAGGTGCAGATCGACCTGAACCAGCAGGCCCTGCACGCCTACGGCCTGTCCGCCACCGACGTGGCCGCCGCCCTGTCGGTGCAGAACCTGATCACCCCGGCCGGCACGCAGAAGATCGGCAAGCTGGAATACCCTGTGGATCTGAATGACTCCCCGGTGAATATCAGCACCTTCAATGACTTGCCGATCAAGACGGTGAACGGGACCGTCGTCTATATGCGGGATGTCGCCAATGTCCACGATGGCAGCCCGCCCCAGACCAACGTTGTGCATGTGGATGGCAAGAAGGCGGTGCTGATGTCGGTGCTGAAGGCCGGCTCCGCCTCCACCCTCGACATCATCGCCGGCGTCTACCAGCGCCTGCCCGACGTGGAAAAGACGCTGCCCGACGGCGTCACCCTGACCCCCATCGGCGACCAGTCCATCTTCGTGAAGGACGCCGTCAGCGGCGTGATCCGCGAGGGTGTCATCGCCGCCGGCCTGACCGGCCTGCTGATCCTGCTGTTCCTGGGCAGCTGGCGGTCCACCCTCATCATCACCGTGTCCATTCCGCTGGCCATCCTGGCCTCCATCACCACCCTGTCCGTGCTGGGGGAGACCATCAACGTCATGACCCTGGGTGGCCTGGCGCTGGCCGTGGGCATCCTGGTGGACGATGCCACGGTGACCATCGAGAACATCAACTGGCACCTGGAACACGGCAAGCCCATCGAAACCGCCATCCTGGACGGCGCCAAGCAGATCGTGGTGCCGGCCACCGTGTCCCTGCTGTGCATCTGCATCGCCTTCGTGCCCATGTTCGGCCTGGGGGGCGTGGCCGGCTTCCTGTTCCGCCCCATGGCGGAGGCGGTGGTGTTCGCGCTGATGGCCTCCTACGTGCTGTCGCGCACCCTGGTGCCGACCCTGGCCAACTACCTGCTGCGCAACCAGACCCATGCCGGCCATGGCCTGCACACCGACCTTCACGGCGCCCCGACGCGCAATCCCTTCGTCAAGTTCCAGCGGATGTTCGAACGCGGGTTCGAGGCGGTGCGGTCGACGTACCAGGGGCTGCTGCTCTTGGGCCTGCAGAACCGTCGCTGGCTGATCGGCGGCTTCCTGGTGGTCTCGCTGGGCTCCTTCGGCCTGGCGCCCTTCCTGGGGCAGAACTTCTTCCCCGCGATCGACGGCGGGCAGATCAAGATCCACGTGCGGGGCCGCACCGGCCTGCGCATCGAGGAAATGAGCCGCCTGTGCGACCGTGTGGGTGATGCTATCCGCCATGTCATCCCGCCCAAGGATCTGGCCGGGACGGTGGACAACATCGGCCTGCCGGTCAGCGGCATCAACATGGCCTATGGCAACAGCGGCACCATCGGCGTGGAGGATGCGGACATCCTGATCGCGCTGAAGAAAGACCATGCGCCGACCGACAGCTATGTCGATACCCTGCGCCATGACCTGCCGCGGCTGTTCCCCGGCACCACCTTCGCCTTCCTGCCGGCGGACATCACCACCCAGGTGCTGAACTTCGGCTTGCCGGCCCCGCTGGATGTGAAGGTCGTCGGCAACGATCTGGAGGCCAACCGCGCCTACACCAACAAACTGCTGGCCAAGATCGCCCGCATTCCCGGCGTGGCCGACGCCCGCGTCGAACAGGCCTTCCAGCTGCCGTCGCTGAAGGTGGCGGTCAACAGGTCGCTGGCCGGCCTGGTGGGGCTGACCGAGAAGGACGCCGCCACCACCATGCTGGATACCCTGGCCGGTAGCACTCAGACGGCGCCGACCTTCTGGCTGAACCACAAGAACGGCATCTCCTACCCTGTGTCCATCCAGACGCCCCAGCGGGACATCGACACCATGGCCGGGCTGCAGACCCTGCCGGTGACGCCGGCCAGCGCCGGCCGCGCCAGCCAGCTGCTCGGCGGCTTGGCGCAGATCAGCCGGGGCCGGCAGGACGCCGTGGTGACCCATTACAACGTTCGCCCGACCATCGACATCTACGCCACGCCCAAGGATCGTGACCTGGGGGCCATCGCCAGCGACGTGCAGAAGGCCATCGACAGCATGGCGGGGGAGTTGCCGCGCGGCAGCCACGTCGACATCCAGGGCCAGGTCACCACCATGACCAGCGCCTATCACCAGCTGTTCGTCGGCCTGGCCTTCGCCATCGTGCTGATCTACCTGCTGATCGTCGTGAACTTCCAGTCCTGGATGGATCCCTTCGTCATCGTCATGGCCCTGCCCAGCGCCTTGGCTGGCATCGTCTGGATGCTGTTCGGCACCGGCACCACCTTGTCGGTGCCGGCCTTGACCGGCGCCATTATGTGCATGGGTGTCGCCACGGCCAACAGCATCCTGGTCATCAGCTTCGCCCGGGAACGGCTGGCCGCCGGCGTTGACGCCCTGACCGCGGCGATGGAGGCGGGGCACACCCGCTTCCGCCCCGTCCTGATGACGGCCCTGGCCATGGTCATCGGTATGGCGCCCATGGCCATCGAACCGGGGCAGAACTCCCCGCTGGGACGCGCCGTCATCGGCGGCCTGGTCTTCGCCACCCTGGCCACGCTGTTCCTGGTGCCGGCGCTGTTCAGCCTGGTGCATGCCCGCGACCACGAACGCGCCCATGCCCCAGGGGGACATGCCCAAGGGGGACACGCCAATCCGGCCCCCGTCTGAGCCAGCGCCCTTATTTCGTCCTTTCGACCCGATCTTCCCCTAAGCCGCAGCCGCCGTCCCGGATAGGAGCGACCCGACAATGTCCACCGCCCAGATCACCACCCCCAATCCCCGCCGCCTGGCCCTGTTGGGCGGGATGGCCCTGCTTGCCGCCGGCGCCATCGTTGCCGTTGGCCTGACCGACCGCGCCCGGGCGACGCGCGAGCTGGTCCAGTGGAACGCTGACCAGGCCATTCCCACCGTGGCGCTGGCGCCCGTCAGCCGGGGGGCGGCGCAGCAGGCGCTGACCCTGCCGGGCACCCTGCAGGCTTATACCCAGGCGCCGATCTACGCCCGGGTCAGCGGCTATCTGAAAAGCTGGGACAAGGACATTGGCGCCAAGGTGAAGGCGGGCGACCTGCTGGGCACCATTGACACCCCGGATCTGGACCAGCAGCTGGAACAAGCCAAGGCTGACCTGGCCAAGGCCGAGGCGACCGCCCGCCTGGCCGACCTGACGGCCAAGCGCTGGGCGGCGCTGGTGGCGTCGCAGTCGGTGTCGCAGCAGGCGGCGGACGAGAAGGTGGGTGACAGCGCGGCCAAGCGCGCGGCGGTGGAAAGCGCTGCCGCCAACGTCCGCCGGCTGGAGGCGCTGACGGCGTTCAAGCGCATCGTGGCGCCCTTCGATGGGGTGGTCACCGCGCGCACCACCGACGTCGGCGCCCTGATCAACGCCGGCGGCGGGACTGGGCAGGAACTGTTCCAGGTGTCGGACCTGCACAGCATGCGCCTCTACGTCCAGATCCCGCAGGCCTTCGCCAGCCTGCTGACCCCGGGCGTCAAGGCCACCTTCGACCTGCCGCAATATCCGGGCCGGCATTTCGACGCCACGCTGGTGACGACGGCCAACGCCGTCAGTCAGGCGTCGCGCACCATGCTGGTGGAATTGCAGGCCGACAATCCGGACGGCGTGCTGACCCCCGGCACCTTCGCCGAGGTGCATTTCCAGGTGCCCAGCAGCCCTGACATGGTGAAGGTGCCGGCGACGACCCTGATCCCCAGCGACAAGGGGGCCGAGGTGGCCGTCGTCGGACCCGATGGCAAGGCCCTGCTGAAGACGGTCACCATCGGTCGCGACATGGGCGACAGCGTGGAGATCGTGGCCGGCCTGACGCCGGCGGACAAGGTGATCGACAACCCGCCCGAGACGCTGGCGTCGGGCGACCCGGTGCGTCTGGCCGGGGCGGGTGGGGTGACGGACAAGATGGCGGATGCGGCGGCCCCCGCCGCGCCCAAGGCGGATCGGTAACAGCCATGTCTCTCGGCAAAATCCTTTTGGCCGGCGGTGCCCTGCTGGCGCTGTCGGCCTGTAACCTGGCGCCGGATTACCAGCCGCCCCACCTCGACCTGCCGCCGGCGTTCAAGGAGGCGGGCGGCGCCCCATGGCAGCCAGCCCAGCCAGCGGACCAGGCGATGCGCGGCCCCTGGTGGACCGCCTTCAACGACCCGGTGCTGAACGGCCTTGAGGACAGGATAGAGGCGGCCAATCCCACCCTGGCGGTGGCGCTGGCCCGGTATGACGAGTCCCGCGCGGATGCCGCCGCCGTCTCCGCCGGCCTGCTGCCGCGCGTGGACGGGAACGCCAGCCTGAGCAACAACCGCCAGTCCAAGGACAGGCCGCTGCGCGGCGCCGGCCAGCGGGACGTCTATGGCTCCAACACCGTCGGCGCCTCCGCTTCCTATGAGATCGACCTGTGGGGCAAGGTGCGCAACCAGGTGGCGGCTGGCCGGGCGGCCGCCCAGGCCAGCGCCGCCGACCTGGCCTCGGTCCGGCTGGGCCTGCAGGCGGAACTGGCCAGCGACTACTTCGCCCTGCGTGGTCTGGACGAACGGGCGCACATCCTGGCCGATACGGTGACGGCCTATGAGAAGCAGCTCAGCCTGACCCAGACCATGTTCCAGGGCAACATCGTCGCCGGCGTGGACGTGTCGCGCGCGGAAACGCAGCTGGACAGCGCCCGGTCCCAGGTTTCGCAGGTGGCCTCGCAACGGGCGCAGATGGAACATGCCATCGCCGCCCTGGTGGGCGCGGCCCCGGCCCAGTTCTCATTGGCGCCCACGCGCTGGACGCCAACCTTACCGGCGGTGCCCACCGGCCTGCCGTCCACGCTGTTGCAGCGCCGGCCCGATGTGGCGGCGGCGGAGCGTGATGTGCTGGCCGCCAACGCGGGCATCGGCGTGGCCCGCGCCGCCTACTACCCGGACCTGTCCTTGCAGGCGTCGGGCGGTTTCCAGGACACGGGCTTCAACCTGCTCAAGCTGCCCATGGCCTTCTGGTCGGTGGGGCCGGGCGTTACCCTGCCGCTGTTCGACGGGGGGCGGCTGGATGCCGGCCTGGCCAAGGCGGTGGCCCAGCATGACGAGGCGTCCGCCAAGTACCGTGAGACGGTGCTGAACGCCTTCCGCGAGGTGGAGGACAACCTGGCGGCCATCCGCTGGCTGGGGGCCGCCGCCAAGGACGAGGATGCCGGCACCCTGGCGGCCCAGCGCACCCTGGACATGGCCATGAACCTCTACCGCGATGGCGCCGACAGCTATCTGGAGGTGGTGACGGCGCAGACGGCCCTGCTGGAGGCTCAGCAGAGCAGCCTGGACCTGCACACCCGCCAGGTGCAGGCCGACGTGGCCCTGATCCGCGCCCTGGGCGGCGGGTGGACCGTGAAGGCGCTGCCGTCGGATGACGAGGCGACGCGCTTGCCGGAGCAGGCGACCAAGGCGCCCTAAAGGAAAAAGGGCGGCGCCCCCGCCGGGACGCCGCCCTTTTCGTCCCCGTGACCGACGTTCAGATCGCGCGCAGGCGGGCGAAGAAGCCGGTGATCTCCGCGTTCAGGGTGTCGGCGTCCAGGCGCAGCGCTTCGGAGGCGGAGCGCAGGGCGTTGGCCGACTGGCTGGTCTGTTCGGCAGCCCCGGCGACGCCCACGATGTTGGAGGTCACTTGCTGGGTACCGGCGGCGGCCTGGTTGATGTTACGGGCGATTTCAGAGGTGGTCGCCCCCTGCTGTTCCATGGCGGAGGCGATGGCGGTGGCGATGGCCCGCATGTCGCCCACGACATGGGCGATGGTGCCGATGGCGTCCACCGCGCGGGCGGTTTCCTGCTGGATGCCGGTGATGTAGCCCTGGATTTCGTCCGTGGCCTTGGTGGTCTGGCTGGCTAGCGTCTTGACCTCGCTGGCGACGACGGCGAAGCCCTTGCCGGCCTCGCCCGCCCGGGCGGCCTCGATGGTGGCGTTCAGCGCCAGCAGGTTGGTCTGGCTGGCGATCTCCTGGATCACCTGGATGATGTTGCCGATGCTCTGGGCGGCATCCGCCAGGCCCTGCATGGTGACGCCGGTCCGCTCGGCCTGGGCCACGGCGCGCTCGGCGATGTCGGTGGAGCGGGTGACCTGGCTGTTGACCTCGCCCACGGCGGCGGCCAGTTCCTCGGCGGCGCTGGCGATCATCTGCACATTGCCCGTGGTTTCGGCCGAGGCGTGGTTGGCCATCTCCACCATGCCGCGGCTCTGCGTCGCCATGTCGGCCAGGCCCGAGGAATGGTTGCGCACGTCTTCCGAGGCGTTGACCACGTTGTCCAGGACCTGCGCCGTGCGCTGCTGGAAGTCGGCCAGCGAGGCCTCCACCGCCTGCTGCCGGCGCAGCTTCTCCTGCTGTTCGACCTGTTGCGCCTGGGTCAGTTCGGCATTGCGCAGGCCATTGCGCTTGAACACCTCCAGCGCGCGGGCCAGCCGCCCGATCTCATGCCTGTCGTTCAGCAGGGGGATGTCGACGCCCAGGTCGCCATCGGCCAGTTGGCCCATGCGTTCGGTGATCAGCTTCAACGGCTTGGCGATGCTGCGCGCCAGCAGATAGGCCACCAGCCCACCGGCGATGACCACAAGGGCGGTCAGCAGCAACATATCAGTCAATATATCATGATATATTGCGTCCACATCATCGATGTAGATGCCGGCGCCCAACGCCCACTGCCACGGCTCGAAGCCCAGGCTGTAGGTCATCTTGGGGAAGCTCTCGGCCGGGCCACCCTTGTTGCCGGGCCGTGGGTAGGTATAGGTGAAGGAACCGCCGCCCTGCTTGGCGGCCTCGATGCCCAGGCGCACGGTTTCCACGCCGTCCGCGGTCTTGAAGTCCATGCGGTTCTTGCCCTCGAACTCCCGCTTGATGTGGACGACGGTCACGCCATCGTACTGGTTGACGTAGACATATTCGCCATTGCCGAAGCGCAGCTTGCGGATGTCGTCCTGGGCGCCCTTCTGCGCCTGGGCGCGGGTCATCTCGCCGGCCTGTTCACGGTCGTACCAGTTCTGCGCGATCCCGCGGGTGACCGTCAGGATCTGCTTCAGCTCTTCCTTGCGGTCGTCCATCAGAGTGGTGCGCAGGGTCGACAGGGCGAAGCTGACCGCCAGGGCCAGCGCCAGCACCAGCATGGGCATGAACAGCGCCAGCCGGTGGGAAATCTTCAGCTTGTTCAACATGAGGGGGATCTTTCGCGGACGAAGGGGGTCAGGCGATGGCGACGGCGCACGGGTTGCCGTCCGCGCGAAACAGGGCGTGGGGTAGGTCCAGGTCGCGGGCGCAGGCCTCGGCGTGGCGCTGGTACACCTCCTCCACACCAAAGCGGTGCAGCAGATCCAGGTCGGCGTCGGTGACGGAACCCCTGTCCCGGTCCTGATAGCCATAGCTGGCCACCCCGCCCGCCTGGTGGTGCAGGCCGGGTGCGGCATAGGCGTCCGGTTCATCGGGGAAGATGACGCTGGATCCGGCGCCGTCCAGGCTGTCCATGCGCTGCCAATGGGTCACCATCTCGGGCGTGAAGCGGTCACCCAGGCCCACGCGGCCGAACAAGGCCTTGGCCGCCGGCACCGGTTGGCGGGTCGCCTCGTACACATAGTGGGTGATGGGAACGCCCTGGCGGCGGGCATAGGCCGCCACCCGCACGGCGTTCAGCGAGGCGATGATGAAGTTCTCCAGCAACTGTTCGCGTCCCATGCGATGGGACCATTTGCGTAGCCACGAGGCCAAGCCGTGCAGCGGCTGGCGATCCAGCATCACCAGGTGCAGCCGGCTGGCGGGATAACCCGCCTCGATCAGCATGCGCAGGGGAACGTACAGGCATTCCGCCGTCAGGTAGGGCCCCGCCACGTCCTTGCAGAAAATGTGGGGCGCCTGGTCGGCCAGGGGGACGACCCAGGGGCTGGGCGTTCCGGCGGCCAGCACATGGCGCATGATGGCTTTGATCGGCTGGTAATAGGACGGCAGGCCGGCCACGCCGAACAGGTTGGCCAAGGCGGTGGACCCCACGCGCGCCCGGCCCCAGGCGCAGGTCAACTGGGGGAAATCCTGCTCCGCCCTATCGCGGAGGCCTGCCCGCAACTGGTCGGCCACCTGATCGTTCAATCCGGCAAAAGGAAATTCACGTGTTTGATACCGCCCATCGGATGACAGGCAGATACCATCCAACGCCGGGTCGTCCTGTTCGACCAGTTCGGCCAGCGCCGCCAGGTCGATGACTTTCTTGTAGAATGCGACCATGAGTCTTCCTATCCCAAGAATTCCTTGGGCCTATTGCAGGGTGCCTTGGGGATGGGTGGGGTTGCCTTCCTACACCAAGGTATAGGGTGGAAACTCTTAAGACAATATTAATAAGAAAAGATTCACAAACATTACCACCAAAGTCTATATTACATTTACGTGAACGCGTTTACGTGGCGCCTCAAAAGTAGTTTTCCGGTTTAGTTGACTAAAATTTTCCCTATTTATTATCCATTTCCCTGAACTAAATCAGCTATGCACCGGCCCTTCGGAACGCCCATCGGATCCCCGCCGCGGCGTGGTTTCCCGGCGCATCTCGGGAAAAGGCAAAAGCGTGTTGAGCATCACTCAACTATGGCGACGTCAATCCCACTCGGGCGCACAAAAAAGCGGCCCAGCCGGGTGGGCTGGGCCGCGATGAAGCAAACGTGAATACTTGAGGATGATCAGTGATGGGCGTGGGCCATGCCGCCAGCGCCGTCGCTAATACCAATCTGTACGTTTTCCATCATGCCCTGGTCCTCATGGTCCAGGATGTGGCAGTGCAGGACGAATTCGCCGATGTACCGTTCATACCGGGTGCGGACGATCAGGCGATAGTAGTGCACCGGCTTGCCGGGGGCTGGCTTGTAACCCGGAGGAGCAAAGGCGCTGAGATTGGTCTTGACCCACAGCGTGTCCTTCCAGGCGCCCTTAAGGCCGGCGAATTGGGTATCACCATCGTCGTCCACGGCACCCGGCTCACTCACATCCCGGTCGTTTTCATTATAGATGTGGACGATCTGGAACGGGTTCACATGGATATGAAAGGGGTGGCTGATGCTGTAGGAGCGCAGCTGCCACTCTTGGGCGGTGCCCAATATCAGCTTCCGGTCAATCTCCTTGGGGTCGTAGGGGGCGGTACCCTTGGGGACCCAGTTCTTGCCGTCGTACTGCACCATCTCGAAACTTTTACCGACGGTGAACTTGGTGGCGTCCAGACCGGTGTAGGGCTGCTTGTTGGGATCGTCCGGCACACCCGGCCCGAGGTAGAACACCATTTCCTGTATGGGCACGCCCTTCACCTCATCGTCGGTGATGGTGGGGTGAGGGACGAAGCGGGTCAGCAGGATGTTGGGCTGGCCCTTGGCGTCCTTGGCCGTCAGGTCGTGGATGATGCTGTCCTTGACGTCCGCAGGCATAGTGCGCTGGGCGGATGCCACCAAGGTATTCACCAGGGTCTGTGTCGGGTTGGTGGTTGCCGTGCCACCGCGCACCGTCACCACGCCCAGCAGGCTGCGCAGCGTTTCCGAACGGCTGACCGTGGCGCTGGAGCTCATGGCGCCTTGCGTCATGCAGTAGTTGCCGGGTTCGGGGAACACCACCAGCAGGTCATAGCGATATCCCGGCTGTAGCACGGTGTCGGTGTTGGTCAGGGTGTTGCCCATGGTCAGGCCGTCGGCCGCCACCACCTGGTAGGGCACGGCGGGGCCGGTGCATACCGTGTCGATGAACTTGCCGGTGGCGTCCTTGGTCGGGCGCGCGGTGGCGGCGGTGGTGTCCACCATCTTGTGGAATTCCACATTGATGGTCTCACGCACGCCGGCATGAATCAGGCGCCAGCGTTCCACCGTGCCCGCTTTGGCGTCTGTGAAGGTTGGCATGACCACGCCGTTGATGCTGGTCCACCGTCCCGAACTCGCCCAGCTGCCGGGACCGAATTCGTCACTGGTGGAGGAGCTGCTCCCGGGCGGATTCTGGACAGGGCCGTACGTTTCGATGATGCCCGTCTGGTTGGCCTGGCAGTTCCAGGTCGGCTGCCCGTTATCCAGGCAGTAATACTGGATCTGCTGGAACACCAGGGTGCGTTCTTTGAAGGGTTGGCCGTCCGGTCCCACCAACAGCGTGTCGAGGTCGCCGTTCACCTGGGGCGTGGGCTTGCGGTCGCCCCGGATGATCAGGGCGCCGGCCATGCCGCTGGACACCTGCAGCGCGGTGGAGCCGTGGCGGTGCGGGTGGTACCAGAAGGTGCCGGCCGGATGGTCGGCCGGAATGTTGTATTCGTACTGGAAGCTGACACCCGGGTTGATGGAAATCAGCACGTTGTCGCTGTTGCCGGCCGGGCTGACCCACAGGCCGTGGGAATGCAGGTTCGTGCCGTTGAAGCAGTGCGGCTCGTCCACCGGCTTGCTGCCGTTGGTGCAGTCCGGGTCCGGCGGCAGATCGTTGTGCAGGGTGATGCGCACCGTGTCACCGGGCGTCACATCGATTTCCGGGGCCACGTAGGGCGTGCCGGGCGATACCCCGGTGCCGACATAGCTGCGCAGGTGCAGCCGCTGATAGCGCTGTTCACCCGGGTCGTAAATGGCGCCGTCGGTGTATTTGATGTGCAGATCGTAGGCGCGCTCTTTACCGGCATGGGGCTGCGCGGTGGTGGCCAAGCTGAGGGCCGAGGGCGCCTTGGGCAGGCCGGGCACGGTGGCCGATCCTTGCGCCGGCGCCGTCTGCGGCAGGACGGGCGGATTGGCGAACGTGCTTTGCGCCGCCGCGGGCTGCGCGGTCGCCGCCGCTAAAGCCAGGCCTAGGGCCGCGCCCCCCGCCCAGCGCCAATTGATTGACGCGTCACGCGTCGAATGCCGATGCATGCTTACCCCCTTTTTCCGCGGCCTTGGGCCGCCCTGTGGTTGAGTTGTTGGGGGCAATCTAGCAGATACGACGCGGCGTTACACCCGTTCAGCGAGTATAATTCTAATTTATACTCTCGGCAGATGTAATCGGTTTGTTAATGGTTCCGTGGGAAAGGCTGTCGTCAACGGCCGGCCTGGGGCTACACTGGGTTTTTCCGCGACCAGAAAAGGCAGCCCAATGACCGACCCTCTCTCCGATTTCATCCGCGGCCTGCCCAAGGCCGAGCTGCACCTGCATATCGAAGGCAGCCTGGAACCGGAGCAGATGTTCGACTTCGCCCGCCGCAACCGCGTGGCGCTGCCCTTCCGCACGGTGGATGAGGTGCGGGCCGCCTATGCCTTCACCCAGCTGCAGGACTTCCTGGACATCTATTACCAGGGCGCCCAGGTCCTGCGCACGGAGGAGGATTTCCGCGACCTGGCGCTGGCCTATTTCCGCCGGCTGGCGGCGGACGGCGGCGTGCATGCGGAGATCTTCTTCGACCCCCAGACCCACACCGACCGGGGCATCCCTTTCCAGGTGGTGGCCGACGGACTGCTGGCCGGCATGGCGGCGGCGGAGAGGGAGCTGGGCGTCACCGCCCACCTCATCCTCTGCTATCTGCGCCACCTGGATGAGGAGTCGGCCTTCGCCACGCTGCGGGCGGCGGAGCCCTATCTGGACCGCATCGCGGGCGTGGGGCTGGATTCGTCGGAGGTCGGCAACCCCCCGTCCAAATTCGCGCGCGTGTTCCAGGCGTCCCGGGAGCGGGGACTGAAGCTGGTTGCCCATGCGGGTGAGGAGGGGCCGCCCGACTATGTCTGGCAGGCGCTGGACATCCTGGGCGTGGACCGCCTGGACCATGGCAACCGCGCGCTGGAGGACGCGGCCCTGACCCGGCGGCTGGTGGACCAGGGCACGACGCTGACGGTGTGCCCGCTGTCCAACCTCAAGCTCTGCGTCGTGCCCAGCCTGGAGGCGCATCCCCTGCGGCGCATGCTGGACCTGGAGCTGAGGGCCACGGTCAATGCCGACGACCCGGCCTATTTCGGCGGCTACCTGCTGGACAACTACGTGCGGGTGGCGACGGCCTTGGGCCTGGACCGGGGGCATCTGCTGCGGTTGGCCCGCAACAGCATCACCGGCTCTTTCCTGGATGCGGCGGCCCAAGCGCCCCACCTGGCGAGGTTGGACGCCCTGGCGTGACGGCCTCGCCGGGCTGGCGTGGCTGGTCAGCCGCCGAAGCCGCCCAGGGTGTGGTCATACAGCACCTTGGCGCCGATGCCGATCAGGCCGATGCCGCCCGCGACCTCCGCCCAGCGGCCCAGCACGGGGCCGGCGGCCCGGCCCAGCATGACGCCGCCGAAGGCCATGGTGAACGTCACCAGGCCGATCAGGGCGATGGTGGTCGGTATGTCCACATTCATATAGCCCAGCGTGATGCCCACGGCGGTGGCGTCGATGCTGGTGGCGATGGCGGTCATGGCCAGGGCCAGGGGCGAGTGCCGCTCGGCCTTGGGCTTGTCGTCGTCGTCGTTCTTCCATGCCAGCCAAGCCATGCGACCGCCCACGATCAGCAGCAGGCCGAAGGCGATCCAGTGGTCATACGCCTCGATGTAATGGGCGAAGGACAGGCCCAGGCCCCAGCCCAGGATGGGGGCCGCCAATTCGAACAGCCCGAAATAGGCGCCCACGCGGGCGGCCTCACGCACGCCGGGGCGGTTCAGGCTGGCGCCCTTGCCCAAAGAGGCGGCGAACGCGTCCATGGACAGGCTGAACGCCAGGGCGAAAGAGGTGGTGATGGGCATGGTCGAACCTTCGGGGGCGGCAAATGCGACAGGCCAGGCAAGCGACAGCAGCACCACGCGTCCGGCCCGGCCCGGTCGGACGCGACATGCCACTGGTCTCGCCAGCGGTCCCCGGTAAACGGTGGACCGGTCGCACGCGCCACGGGCCTGACCGGCAAGGCCGGCTTACGCCGGTCACGCCAGGGGCCCAAGTCTGTTGACGCGGCGCCCGCTCAGTGTCGGCGGGCGGCTACTCCCCAATGATGGGCGCTGCTTAACGGCTGATGGGGGGCGCTGTCAACCCTCCGTCGGCACTGCGCCATGGCCGTCTTCTCAACCATCCCCTGGCGCCGGTTGATTAAAGCCCGTTGGCTTGCCGCAGGCGTTCGACGGGATAGGCGTCCGCCAGAAGGAAGAAGCTGCGCGGCGTATCAAGTACGGGCGAAAGGCGCTCCAGGGTTGGCAATACCGGGTTCTCAACGGCGGAAAGGGCCGACGCCTGGTCGGCGAACCAGAACTCCAGGGCATAATCGGCATAGGGCTCCGCCCCCCCGGGGCCGGGCAAGGCGACGTTGACCAGCCCGGCGATGGGGTGGCACCGGGTCTGCAGGTCGTTCATCGCGCTGGTCCAGGCGGCCTCGAACGCGGCGACATTGGCCGAGGGCGAGCGTTTCAGGAAAATGAACAGCTTGGCGGCGTCGGGTTTCGTAACGCCCCACTTTCCTTCTTCCCGGACCACGCATTTCAGGACGGTGTCCTGATCGACGAAATTGTCTTCGTCGGGGCGCAGGCGGCTCAGGTAATAGGGGGTGGAGACGGATGCGGCCAGATGGCCGAAATCGTTGAACCAGACCTCGGTGACGAAGTCCCTGTCCGACAGCCAGCGCCCGGAAGAGTCCGCTTGCGGATAAAAGACGTGATTTTGCTCATAGCGGCTGGGCATGGCGCCGGCGTCGGCTGGCGGCGCGAACACCATGGGCCCGTGGACCGTTCGCAGATGCGTCAATGCCTGGTCGCGGCTCTTGGTCAGACAGGGCCGGCCCGCGATCAATAATTTTATGTCGCTCATGGCGTTCCCCCTGGTTTGTAAGGGGACTCTCTCATTCGGAAACAGAGAACCAAAATCACTTATATCGAATAAATGTATTGATGATCATGATTGTCGGCTGCCGACCAGGTGTCAATGTGTCCAGCTTCTTCTTAAGCGTTCCACCTTATGTTGTTTTCTGTCGCCTTCAGCATTGCGGAAAATCAGCCGCGTTGACATGACGGCGGTGTCTCGTTGCTTGATGTTACCGGTAACTTGCGCGACAGTGGGCACCGAAAACGATTACAAAATGGGGTTGGGAACGCTGCCATGACAGGAATCTCGCATTTCGGGCGGGGGCGCCGCCGGCTGCCCGCCATTTTCGCCGCCACGGCCGCGCTTTCGGTGTTGGCCGCCTGCCAGGCCGATCCTGGCCGCGGGGTGTCCCCCACCGCCACGGCGCCGTCGCCCTCCCAGGGGCCGGCGTTGGTGGGGCAGGTCCCTTATCAATGGAAGAATGTGCAGATCGTCGGCGGCGGTTTCGTCGACGGCATCATCTTCCACCCCACCGAGCCCGGCGTGCGCTACGCCCGCACCGACATGGGGGGCGCCTACCGGTGGGACGGGGCGGCCCGGCGCTGGGTGCCCTTGCTGGACTGGGTGTCCTACGCCGACACCAACCTGATGGGCGTGGAAAGCATCGCGCTGGATGCGCGCAACCCTGATCGGGTCTATCTGGCGCTGGGCACCTATACCAGTCCGGACGCCCCCAACGGGGCCATCCTACGGTCCGATGATCGCGGGCGGACCTTCCGCCGCGTGGACGTGCCCATCAAGTTCGGCGGCAACGAGAACGGTCGGGGCAATGGCGAGCGCCTGGCCGTCGATCCCAACGACCCGGACACCCTCTACCTCGGCACCCGTCATGACGGCCTATGGGTCAGCCACGATGGCGCCACCACCTGGTCCCGCGTTCCATCCTTCCCCGACGTGACTGAGGACCCCTCGACTCAGGCCGTGGCTGGGGTGCCACCATGGGCGCGGGGCGGCGCCGGCCTGGTGTTCGTGATCTTCGATCCTCGGAGCGGTGCCGGCGCCGGTAAAGGCAGTCGCACGATCTACGTCGGGGCCTCGCTCAAGGGGCGGGACAACCTGTTCCGCAGCACCGACGGCGGCAAGACATGGGCGCCGGTGCCGGGTCAGCCCACGGCTAACCGGCCGACGCGCGCCGCGCTGGCCGCCGACGGCACGCTCTACGTTTCTTATGGCAGCAGCCCCGGCCCCACCCGCATGACCGACGGCGCGGTGTGGAAGCTGGATACCCGGCGGGGCCAATGGACCGACATTACGCCGGACAAGCCGGACGCCGCCCACGGGGCGGCCTTCGGCTATGCCGCCGTGGCGGTGGACGCGCACAATCCCCGGGTTGTCATCGCCAGTTCCTTCGACCGGCACCGCCGGCCGGGAACCTCCCCCGGGTTGGGTGAGGATATCTTCCGCAGCGTGGATGGGGGCAAGACCTGGCACGGCGTCTTTGGCGGCCCCCGGGGCGACGGCAAGAACGGCGGCGTCTATGACTACAGCCTGGCGCCCTATGTGAAACCCACGCCCATCCATTGGCTGTTCGATATCGAGATCGACCCCACCAACCCCGATCACGCCCTGTTCACCACCGGCTATGGCGGGTGGGAGACGTTCGACCTCCGCGCCGTGGACAAGGGCCAGCCCAGCCACTGGCAGGTGATGAGCACGGGCATCGAGGAAACGGTGGCCATGGCCTTCACCAGCCCCAGCCAGGGCGCCCCCCTCATCTCCGCCATCGGCGACTATGGCGGGTTTGTCCATTGGGACCTGGACAAGCCGGCGGCGGAGGGGGCGGCGGCCCCGCCCTTGTTCGGCAACACCGACAGCGTGGTGTCGGCACCGCTGAAGCCTGAGGTGGTGGTGCGCGTGGGCATCCGCGATGAACGCTATCCCGGCGCCAATATCGGCTACTCGCTGGATGGCGGCCACAGCTGGCAGGCCGCCGGAATGCCCACGCCAGAGGCCAAGCGGGGCAAGGTCGCCGTTTCGGCTGATGGCGCCACCTGGGTGTGGACGCCGCAGGGGGCCAAGGAAGGGTTGGTGTCCGGTGCCTTCGTCACCACCGACCGCGGTGCCACCTGGACCAACGCCCAGGGCCTGCCGGAGGGTGTGCGGGTGATCGGCGACGCCGTCGACCCCGACACCTTCTACGCCCTGTCGCTGTTCGACGGGAAACTGTACGTCAGCACCGACCGGGCGGCGCATTTCCAGGCCCGGCCCTTCACCCTGCCGAACGGCCTGCCCACGCCGGCGGTGGTGCGTAACGGCCGGGGCGACCCCCGCGGTGGTCAGGATGCGCTGTACGCCACGCCGGACGCGCGGGGGGATTTGTGGATCGCCGCCTTCGACGGCCTTTACCATGGCACGGCCGCCGGTGGGGCCTACACGCGGATGCCGGGCGTGGAACAGCTGCATGCCTTCGGCTTTGGCCGGGCGGCGCCGGGTGCCGCCGCGCCTGCCCTGTACTTGGTGGGCACCATCGACCGGCAGCGGGGCATTTTTCGCTCCGACGATGCCGGCCGGCACTGGGTGCGGGTGAATGACGACCAGCACCAATGGGGCCTGATCCTGCAGGTGTCCGGCGATCCCAAGCGCTATGGCCGCGTCTATGTGGGCACCCATGGCCGCGGCATCGTCTATGGGGATCCCAGCTGAGGGAATTGCCATATAAGCCAAAGGGTTAGTGTCTTCCGGCCAGTAGGGGGCGGGCACGAACCCAATACCCTTTGCAGCTTTGCCACTATAAGATGGTGTCCGCGATACAGGATGCCGTCCATGCCGACACCACCGCCCGCCACGTCCACGCCACCCCCCGTGCCCCACGGGGGGTGGCGGCATCGCCTGGGTGCCGCCCTGCGGCGGCGGCGCCTGGCGGATCCCCGTTTGTGGTGGGATTTCCGGCGCAAGCGCTTCTGGGCCCTGGCCATACTGTTGACCTACACCGTGGCCGGCTTCCTGGTGGCTCCCCTGCTGATCCGCCGCCAGGTCGTGGATCTGGCGCAGGCCACCTTCCAGCGGCCGGCTACCCTGGACGGGGTGAGCGTCAACCCCTATGCCCTCAGCGTGGAACTGCGCGGCTTCCGCCTCACGGAGGCTGACGGCGGTCCACTGCTGGGCTTCGACCGGCTGTATGTCCGTCTGGCGCCGGGGGGCCTGCTGCGTTGGGCCTGGGGCATCGCCGATATCCAGGTGCAGGGGCTCCGGGCCACCGTGGTGCGCTATGGCCAAACCGATACCAATATCGGGCGCCTGATCCAGGCCGCCGCCGGGGACGAGGCTCCGGCCAAGGCGGATGGGCAGCCAAACGGGGAGTCCTCGGGGCTGCCCCGATTGTTGATCCGTCATGTGACCATCGTGGACGCGGCGGCGGACGTTACCGACCAGGTGCCCGGCACACCGTTCAAGACCAAGGTCGGTCCCGTCAGCATGGAATTCAACGACCTCAGCACCCTGCCCGAACGCCAGGGGCGCCAGCATGTGCAGGTCGGCCTGGAAGGCGGCGCCACGCTGGAATGGACGGGCACGTCCAGCCTGAACCCCGTCGTCTCCGCTGGCCATGTGGCGGCGCGCGGCCCCTATATCCCCTTGCTGGCCCGGTATTTCGGCGATGCGCTGCCTGTCGCGGTGCCCACCGGAACCATCGCCGCCGACCTGGACTATCAGCTCAGCCGGGGGGTAAGAAGGACGGTTACGCCCTTGCCGTCAGTCATCTCAATCTGACGCTGCGCGGCCTGTCGGTTCATGAGGCGGGGGCGCGGACGCCTTTCCTCACCCTGCCGGAATTGCGCTTGGCCGGAGGCCACTTGTCCTGGCCGGAGAAGACCGCCGGCGCCGACACGCTGACCGTGGACGGGTTGAGCCTGACCATGCGCCGGGCTGAGGACGGCCGCCTCGGTCCCATGCCCTGGTCCCCGGGTGACGCCGGGCAGGCCGCCACCCCACACGTCGCCTTGGCGGCGGGACCGGCGCCCTGGTCCGCCGTCCTGGGCAAGCTGCTGCTGCGCAAGGCCAAGATCCAGGTGGAGGATCACGCCATTCATGAGCCGGCGCGGCTGGAATTGACACCCGTCGACCTGACCGTGGAGGGCGTGTCCAGCCAGGCCGGCGCGTCATTCCCCTTCACCCTGGCGGCGGCGCTGTCCGCCGGTGGGCAGATCAAGGCGGAGGGCAAGGTGAGCGCCCTGCCGGCCCTGGGGCTGGAGGCCAAGCTGGCGGTGTCCGACCTGCCGGTCGCGACCGCCCAGCCTTATGTGCACGATTGGGCGCGGGTGGATATCCGCGATGGCCGGCTGGCGGTGGAGGGCGATCTCACCTACAGCGCGTCGGACGGCCTTGCCGTGTCGGGCAAGGGCGAGGTGCGGGCGCTGGCGGTGGCGGAGCAGGGGGGCGACACCCCGCTCGTCTCCTGGGAAAGCCTGGGCGTGGACCATTACGACTACCGCCAGTCGGCCAATGAGCTGCGCATTTCCCAGATCACTGTCGCGGCGCCCTACCTGCGTCTTCAGGTGGCCGCCAACCAGACCACCAATTTCAACCACCTGATGGTGGCGCGGGCCGCGCCCGTCCCGTCAGCCTCCGCTCCGGCCTCCGTTCCGGCGTCCCCCCCGGTGGTCAGTGTGGGCCGCGTGGTGGTCGCGGGCGGCAAGGCCGATTACGGCGATGCCTCCCTGCCTTTGCCGTTCTCTGCCCACATCACCAACCTGCAGGGGGAGGTGGCCGCCCTGACCACCACCGCCACCTCGTCCTCGCGCCTCGCGCTGCGGGGCCAGGTGGGCGACTTCGGCCAGGTGACCGTGCAAGGCCGCCTGGTGCCGTTCGACCCCGGCCGCAACACCCACGTCAACCTGCTGTTCCGCAACGTCGAATTTCCCGAGCTGTCGCCCTACACGGTCAAGTTCGCCGGCCGCCGCATCGCGCAGGGGCGGTTGGATGTCGACCTGCATTACGAGGTGGACGGCGGCCGCCTGGACGGCACCAACCGCGTGGTCATTCGCGATATCAAGCTGGGCGACCGGGTGGACGTCCCCGGCGCCCTGGACCTGCCGCTGGACCTCGCCATCGCCCTGCTGAAGGATGACGAGGGCAAGATCAACGTCGATCTGCCGGTCAGCGGTAACATCAACGACCCGCACTTCGACATCGGCAGCGTCATCCGGGCCGCCGCCGCCGACCTGCTGACCAACCTGGTCACCGCCCCGTTCCGTGCGCTGGCCGCCCTGTTCGACGGGGCGGACGCGGACACGCTGGACCATATCGACTTCGCCCCCGGCCGCGCCGACTTGGCCCCGCCGGAACAGGAGAAGATCGTGCATCTGGCCCAGGCGCTGGGCGCCCGGCCGCACTTGGCCTTGGGGATTCCAGGGGTGGTCGCCCCCGATGCGGACAAGGCGCGACTGCAACGCGACGCCCTGGATGCCCGCATGGCCCAGGCCCTGGGGGATCATTACACCCTGGAGGGCCAGCGCCAGTTCCTGGAGGCGCTGTTCAGCGAGCGTCTGGGGGCGGACCAACTCCCGGCCTTGCGCCAGTCCTTCACCCGCACGCCGGAGGGGCCGCCCGCGTCGACCGCCAAGACGCTGCCAGCCCCCGCTGCCGTTTCGGCCCCGGCCCTGGATGAACCGGGCTACGTTGCCGCCTTGCGCCGCCGCATCGCCAAGACCGAGCCGGTGGATGACCAGGCCTTGGCCGCCCTGGCGCAGGCCCGCGCCGCGGCGGTGGTGACCGCCCTGAAACAACGTCTGCCCGCCTTGGATGAGAAGCGCATCGCCGTGCGGCCAGCCGTCACCGCCCAGGTCGGCGAGGACCGCCTGATCCCGCTGAAGCTGGATGCCACCAGCGCCGGGGAGTAGGGGCGTCTGGGGTGGATCAAGGGCTGGTGGATTGACCGGCATCCCCAGGCGCCATAATATCGACCAAATAAATCGACCAACTTGAGCAAAGCGAGGGTGTCTATGAAGGAGGTTCAATCCTCTGACGCCAAGACCCATCTGCCCCAGTTGCTGGATGAGGTGGAGCAGGGGGAGACCATTGTCATCACCCGCCATGGCCGCCCCGTTGCCCGGATCATTCCAGAACCTCAAGGCCGTGAGGCGGAAACACGGCGGGCACAGGCCCTGATCCGGGAGTTTCGCCAATCCATGCCCAAGCTGACGGTGGAGGAGATCCTGACCGCTCGGCACGAGGGCCATAAGTACTGATGCCCTTCGTCGTGGATGTCTCGGTTGCCGCCTGTTGGCTGATGCCCGATGAGGACAGCAACGCCGCGACCGTCGCCTTTGAGCGTCTGACAACCGATCCGGCGGTGGTTCCGAGCCTTTGGTGGTTCGAGATCAGGAACATGCTGTTGGTCAATGAACGCCGGCGGCGTCTGGACGAAACACAGACGACGCGGGCCTTGGCATTGTTGGCTCAGCTTCCTTTCCGGATCGACACCTCCCCGGACAGTACTTCCGTCATGCGTTTGGCCCGGCAGCACCGGTTGACGGCCTATGACGCCGCCTACTTGGAATTGGCGCAGCGCTTGGTTTTGCCCTTGGCGACATTGGATGACGCCTTGGCCAGCGCGGCCCGACGTGAAGGCGTTCCTTTGGTCGGGTGATGGAAGGCGTTAACCTCTACCAGATCAACAGTCAGGGTATGATCCTGCACCGGCATGTCGCCTGGCTCATGATCCTCATCCCGTTCCTATTGGGTCTCGTGCTTTACGGCCGCTATGGTCGCCACGCGCTTTGGGGAATAGCGGCCATCGCCCTGTTGGTGCCTGGGGGGATCGTGCTACTTTTCGGTGGCGGCCGATCCACCCAGTTTGTGCCGGAGGTGATGCTGCCCTTGGCCCTGGTTTTCGGCCTACCGTCCACGCTATTGGCCTTGGCCATCGCCGCCTTGTTCAAACGGCTGTGGCGCCGGCCACCGGCGCCCTGACCGCCGTCGCGCCTTCCGCCACCAGTTCCATCACGCAGCCGGGGTTGTTGTCGCCCACCCGGGGCGACAGGCCGTGCAGGCGGGCGATGGCGGCCACCAGGCTCAGGCCCAGGCCGGTGCCCTCCAGGTGGCGGGTGCGGTCGGAGCGGTAGAAGCGGGAGAAGACCAAGTCGCGCTCGTGCGCCGCGATGCCGGGCCCGCTGTCGGCCACGCGGATGGTGATGGCACCGTCGCTGTCGCGGGCCCCCAGGGACAGGGTGACCCGCCCGCCGGTGGGCGTGAACTTCAGGGCGTTGTCCACCAGGTTCCCCACCGCCTCCATCAGCAGGTCGCGGTCGGCGAACATGGGCGCCACCGGCGTGACGTCGACGGTGAAGGTGATGTCCTTGGTTTCGGCGATGGGCTCGTACAGTTCCTCGATCAGCAGGATGATCTCGGCCGGGTCCAGCATGGTGAAGCCACGCTGGCGCTTGCTGTTCTCCAACTCGCGGATGCGCAGCAGGGCGGTGATGACCGCCAGGGCCTGGTCCAGGCCGCCGATGGCCTTGCCCACCGTTTCGCGGGTTTCCTCCAGCCCCATGTCGCCCTTCATGGTGCGTTCCAGGCGGGCGCGTACCCGGGTCAGGGGCGTGCGCAGGTCGTGCGCGATCTCATCGCCCGTGGCCTTGATCTCGCCCAGCAGGCGCTCGGTCTCATCCAGGATGCCATTGAACAGTTGCGACAGCCGGTCCAGTTCATCCCCGGGGCCGGCGCCGGCGACGGGCAGGCGTTCCTGCACCTGGCCGCTCATGATGCGCTCGGCGGCGCGATGCACGTCTTTCAGGCGCTGCTGCGTGCGCCAGGCCAGGAAGATGCCGGCCGCCAAGGCCAGGCCCATGGCGGGAATGGCGCCCATGGTCAGGGCGTGCATCACCACCTCGCGCAGGACAACCATGTATTGACCGTTGCGGCCGATGATCAGGATGTTGCCGTTGGGGATGCGCAAGGCGGCCAGGCGGACCTCGATGGCCCCCATGGCCGGAAGGTCCGTGCGTGCGGCGCGCACCACATGCACCTTGCCGTCGACGGGCAGATCGGCCGGTACCGTTTCCAGGTTGCCGTCGATGCGGCGGCCGTCCGGCGTGAACAGCGCGGCATAGCCCACGCGGTGGAAGTCGCCGGTGACGTGGGTGTTGATCAAGGCCAGGATGGCATCCTGATCCTCGCTGGCCAGGGTGCGCGCGTCCTCGGTGATCAGGGCATCGATGCGGTTGGTCTCAAAGACCGTGGCCCGCCAATAGATGAAGGCGAACAACAGCAGCGACGATCCGGCGAAAAAGCAGGCGAACACCATGGCCAGCCGGAAGCTGGTGGTGCGCGCGATCTCACTGAGGTTCACGAAGGACGAACCCCACGTTGCGGATGTTGTAGATCATGGGGAAATCGCCCGGCGCGTCCACCTTGCGGCGCAGCTTGCCGATGTGGACGTCCACCAGGTTGGTCTGGGGTGAGAAGCGATAGTTCCACACGTCTTCCAGCAACATGGCCCGGGTGATGACCTGGGCGGGATGACGCATCAGGTATTCCAGCAGCTTGAATTCACGGGGCAGCAACTCCACGGGCCGGCCATCGCGGTTGGCCTCCCGGCTGATCAGATCCAGCTCCAGCGGCCCCACGCGCAGGCGGGTGGTGCGCGGCTCCGCCGGGCGGCGCAGCAATGCCTCCACCCGGGCGGACAGTTCCGACAGCACGAAGGGCTTGGTCAGGTAATCATCGCCGCCGGCTTTCAGGCCGCGCACTCGCTCATCCACGTCGTTCAGCGCGCTGAGGAACAGCACGGGCACCCGCACCTCCTCCGCCCGCAATATGCCGATGATGGACAGGCCGTCCACCTCCGGCAGCATGCGGTCCAGGATCAGCAGGTCGTAACGGCCCTCGCGGGCCCGCTCCAGGCCGACGCGGCCGTTATCGGCATGGCTGATCATGTAGCCGCGGTCGGCCATGTCGCGGATGATCTCGTCAGCGGTCTCTCGATCATCCTCAATCAACAGGATGTGAGCTTTGGAGGTCACCGGGGTCCATCCCTGATCGTCGAACGTTTCAATGTCCATCCGCTGGGTCCGTCGTCATCCATGGCACGAGCGCCGCCCGAACCGTGATCCGGGCGATTCCGTGACCATCCGCCATGGCGGTGCCTCTGGCAACCGCCAAACAAGGGCAGGTCGCGGCACTGCCGCTGCGGCGGAGATGGATGGCGATGGTCCCCATTGGGACGCTGCCGACGCCACCGTCGCTTACTCCAACCGGGTGGCCAATTAAAATGGGCGCCTCATTTTTAAAAAAAATTATAATTTGGCCTTCCTGTGCCCCGTGATACGCCCAGACCGTGTATGGGCTTTCTCTGCGACCAGGGGTCGTAAAATATCATGATATATAGATCGCAAATTTCGCAGACAAGTCCGGGTTGGATATTGCGGGCGTGACTCTCGATCATTCATATGCTGAATATATGGTTAAGTGAGTTTCACAGAGTGAATGGAAGATTTCGGCTGCCAAAAATCCAAACCTAAAATCTGTTTTAATAAATAAACTAAGCTTTAGTTGTGGCGAGAATCGGCGCCGGTAACATTGGGTCCATCAGTCATTCACTTGACGGTTGGAGTGGAAGATGCAGCGTATACTTAAGAACAAAAGGGTTCAGCAGGCCGGTCTGGCCTTGCTGGTGTGGGCTGGTGTTGCGGCCTGCGCCCAGGCCGGCACCATTCCGGCCGCCCAGGCGGACACGGTCAAGCGCGTCTGCCGCGACACCATGGGTCTGACCGCGCCCAATACCGACTATGTGGCCTGCGTGGACAGCCTCACCGGTTCCTTGGCCGAGGCCGCCGCGAACCGGTCCGAGGCCGCCGCCAGTGTGGCCGGTCAGTCGGCCTGCAGCCAGCAGGGTCTGACCCCGGACACGCCGGCGTTCGCCATGTGCGTGCTGAACTACCGCGACAAGGTGCTGGGCGCCCGCCCCACCCATGTCGCCGCCAACCAGAACCCGATCGACATCACCGGTGGGAACTAAATCCATGACCCGCACGACGCCACGTATCGCCATCAGCCCCCGTTTGGCCGCCATCCTCGCGGCCGCGACCCTGGTTGCCGGCATCGGCGGCAGCCTGGCCGCCTGCGCCGGCCCGTCTTTCGCCACCCAGCGCCTGGCGCAGGAGAACCGGGCCTGTGCCGAAGTCGGCTTCACCCCCGGCACGGGGGAGCACGCCCGCTGCGTCGACAACCTCGATGCCGCCATGACCCAGACCATGCTGCCCATCAATTGAGGTAGCCCGCCTTCGACAGCCCCTGTCCCGCCTGTCTTGGGGCTGTCGAACGGCCCGGTTGGTGCCCCCGATATACCCACCGGGTCCCCCTGGCCCGCCCCGTCGCCGGTCGTATCCCCCAGAAAAATCCGGCGGCGGGGCGTGGTCTTTACCGAGTAATATAGCAATATATCCTGATATTTTTGGGTGGTGCCGGGATTCTTGGCGCACAAGTCCCGAGTCTTCTTAAAAAGGAATTTAGTTTTCTAAAAGATCCTT
Source organism: Nitrospirillum goiasense (assembly GCF_034427435.1). NCBI lineage: Bacteria > Pseudomonadati > Pseudomonadota > Alphaproteobacteria > Rhodospirillales > Azospirillaceae > Nitrospirillum > Nitrospirillum goiasense. The sequence goes on from NZ_JAXQNP010000001.1 coordinate 610,898, forward strand.
TAGTTGGCCGCCATATTTGTTCAATCGACAACTGCTTTATAAGGCCGACGTGCCCGCACGGGCGCGGATAAGAAGCTAATTCACTTGATGGGAGTGGACAGCAATGTCTATTGAAGCGCGGCACGGAGAAACATCTCCGCCGCAGAACCGATTTGAGTACCGATTTGGCCGCACCCTCCTGCGCGCCACCCTGATGACTTCCGCCTGTGTCGCGCTCATGGGCGTGGCGACGGCGGCCCGCGCCGATGACACCGCCAGCACGACGAAGCACCGGAAGGCTTCCAGCGTCGCCACCGCCGCCACCCCGACGCAGGTTGTGGCGACCCAGGCGCAGATCGACGCCCTGAACAAACAGATCCAGGCGCTGCAGTCCCAGCTGCAGGCGCTGGCCACCCAGCAGGACACCAACGCCAAGGCCGTGGTGGACTCGCGCGCCGCCGCCGAGAAGGCCGCCGCCGCCGCGACCCAGGTCGCCCAGCAGCAGAAGGTGACCGACCCCAACGACAACAGCCTGCGCCTGGGCAAGGGCGTGAAGCTGACCTTCGGCGGTTTCATCGAAGCGGCCAGCGTCTACCGCTCGCGCAACATGACCGCGGACGTGGCCACCCCGTACGCCGCCATTCCGCTGAAGAACTCCTCCAACTATGACCGGGGTGAGTTCCGCGGCACCGCGCGCCAGAGCCGCGTGACCATGCTGGCCGAAAGCGACGTCGGCCCCGACACCCACCTGGGCGCCTACTTCGAGTCCGACTTCCTGGGCGTCGGCACGTCCTCCAACAGTGGGCAGAGCAACAGCTACGTGCCGCGCCTGCGTCAGGGCTACCTGACCGCCGACTGGAAGGATACCGGCTGGCACCTGCTGGCGGGCCAGTCCTTCAGCCTGGTCACCACCAACAAGTCCGGCATCGATCCCCGCACCGAAGCGCTGCCGATGGGCCCGGACGCCCAGTACGCCGCCGGCTTCGACTGGACCCGCAACTGGGGCCTGCGCGTGGTCAAGGACTGGAACCGCCAGTATTGGCTGGGTGTCGCGCTGGAAAGCCCGCAGGCCTCCATCAGCGGCTCGACCGCCTTGGTGCCCAACAGCAACACCAACCCCGGCGGTTCGCTGCTGAACAGCACGGCCAACTATTCCACCGACATCGCCCCCGACCTGATCGTGAAGGCGGTGGCCGAGCCCGGCTGGGGCCATTACGAGGTGTTCGGCCTGGCGCGTGAGTTCCAGAGCCGCGCCGCCGGCCAGAACTACACCGAGACCGGCTTCGGCTTCGGTGCCGCCGCCATCCTGCCGGTGGTGCCCAAGTATGTGGACATCCAGCTGAGCACCATGGCCGGCCAGGGCATCGGCCGCTACGGCTCCTCCAGCCTGCCGGACGTGACGGTCAACCCCTACGGCCGCCTGTCGCCCATCACCGAGGTCACGGCCATGGCCGGCGTCATCGGCCATCCCACGTCGGATTGGGATCTGTACGCCTACTACGGCCTGGAGCAGGACGACAGCAAGGCGTTCACGGTCGCCGGCAAGGCCTATGGTTATGGCAATGGCCTGGCCGTCAACACCGGTTGCTACACCGAGAATTCGCCCCTCGCCTGCGCGGGCAACACCCGCTCGGTGCGGGAGGCGACGGCCGGCTTCTGGTGGAAATTCTACCACGGCAACATGGGCACCATGCAGTTCGGCATGCAGGGCGAATACATCCGCCGCGACCTGTTCCAGGGCGTGGGTGGCAGCCCCAGCACCGACGACACGGTCGTCTACACCGCCTTCCGTTACTACCCGTTCTAAGGTCCACACCGGCCCGGCTCCTTCGGGGGCCGGGCCTTTTCCCAGGGTTCTTGCCATCATGAAAGCTTGATGGACGGACCCAGTCCCCCGAAGAGGAGCACGACGTCATGCCGGACAAGACCACCGCCAAGCCCAAGGAACGCCCAGCGGATCAGCGGGTCATGACCACCTTCCGCTTGGAACCTGACCTGCTGCGGCAGATCAAGATCCGCGCGGCGTTGGATGGCACCAGCATCAACGCGCTGATGGAGCAGGGCATCCGCCACATCCTGCGCATCAACCGCGAGAATGACGAGTCCGTGCGCCGCTTCATCATCTTCGTCGCCGAACTGAGCCCGGCCGAAATGCAGCGCTTGGGGGCCGGCTTGGACGACATCGTGCTGGATGCCGCCGGCGGCGACTTCTACCTGTGGGCCCACGGCCTGCGCCGCGGCAATGACGACCGCACCGTGTTCAACAGCCACAGCCTGGCGGACACCGGCCTGAGCGCCCGCCAGATCCGGCAGCACCTGCTGGATCATGCCGATGCTCTGGTGAACGCGCCGCAGGACGTGCCGGTCAAGGTGGGCCGGGCCTGAGGCCGACCGCGCGGGGCCCTTCCCTGCGGGGGCGGGAAGGGCCTTCTTGCGCCGCACCCTTTTCCGGGATGCGCCGGCTGCGGTATGGTGCGCGCGTCATCCCCCGACGCCGCCGCCTGACGGAATCCCGCGCCCATGGACCAGCACCATAAGGACGCCCTGGCCAGCCACTGACCCGCTTGACGGGCGCGCAGGATGGTGCGCGTCGCCCCCGGTGGCGACAGCTACCGCATCTTCGTCCTGGATTCGACGCGGGAGGAGGGCGGCATCACCCTGGCTTGCGGCCCCTATGCGTGCCGAGCGTGATGGCTGGTCAGTGCGCCTGTAGCCAGTACAGGCGGTCGTCACCGTCAAATCCGGCCAGCAAGCTGTCCATTCCAGTTGGGCTGACGACGCGGTATCGTCGCATGCGGCCCTGGGGCACTGCATATTCCTCGATAGGTGTCAGGGAGATGGGCGGCTTGAGGGCTGGCAGGACCTCCCGCCGCGCGCTGGGCAAGGTCAGCACGGCCTGGATCTCGGGGGCGATGGACCTTGTATCCGGTTGTCCCGCGACCCCGCATTCCAGGATGGAGGCCAGGCGCTTGTCCACGGAATCGGCGGCGATGGGGGCCAGCGTCAACGGTGTGCAGCCGGCCGTGTGGATTTCCGCCGCAACCCAGGCCATGTGCCGCAAGGCGTCGCCTACGCCACTCACATTAGCGCAGGCGGTCACGGACAGGCCGGCCGCCGGCAGTCGAAGGATTACGGCGCTATAGCCCGGGAGACTGCCGGCGCGCAGGTGATAGGGCATGCCCCGGGTTTGTCCCAGGTGCCAGCCATAACCGTATGGGATGGTACGCCCAGTGGCCAATAGTGTGGGGGTCACCGCGCGGGCAGACAGGGTTGGGGATTCCCGCTGTCCGCGATCCCAGGCCCGATCCCAGGACGCGATATCGTTGACACTGAATAGGATGCCACCCCCGCCGGTATAGGGGGCGCCGCCATGAATTAGCGGCGCATGGATGAACTTCCCGTAGTTGCCCGGGGAGCGCGTGCTGGGCTCATAAGGCTCGGCCTTGTTCCATATGATCAACTCGCCGTCATCCGCCAGGCCTGACCGAACGTTGGCGGGCCCGAAGATCCGTGCCGACAGAAAGTCACCGAAGCGCAGCTTGGTCACCGCCTCCACCAACCACCCCAGCAGAAGATCATCGGTGTTGCTGGGCGCCCAGGCCGTGCCCGCGTCAAAGCGCGGCGGCAATCCGCCGGCTACCTGCCGCACGGTTTCAGGGCCCGGCGCGCGGGAGAGGTCAGGTAAGGCGTCCAGATAGTCGGGCAAGCCACTGGTGTGGGTCAGCAGAGACTGGATGGATCGTCCGGCCCACTCCGTCGGCACCTGGGGCACATAGAGACCTACCGGTTGCTGGATGTCGATACGATTATCATCCGCTAGCTGCAGGACGCAGGCTGCCGTCATATGTCGGCCTGCGGGCCCCAGGTCGAAGAGCGTGTCGACAGTTACGGGAACGGCAAAGGAGAGTGAAGCCCGCCCCCAGCTTTGAAAGGCCGTGTGACCGTGGTCGGTGACGGTCAGGATCGCTCCTGGGCTATTCAACTCGCGGACTAGCCCTTCGAATCGGCCGGTTGTTTCCGGCGGGAAGGGGGTAGGCATGGGCAATGGCATTTGGGGCACAGCGCTCGACGCTCGGCTCCCCCTCGTCTGCGCCATCACCGTTGCCGCCATCCCCATTGCCAGCAGCTCGCGTCGCCGCATTCCCGTCTATTCCTCCAAGCAATCAGCCCCCCTGTGCGCTAGGAAGCCATCCCAGTGTGCCATCATTTTCTTTTTTGGGGCGGAATGATGGCCCTGCGTGGGCGTGCTGGCCTGCGATGCCACTGCGGGCCGGTGTCTGGCCTTCTTTGGGTTCATGCATCGTGCCCTCGTCGGACAATATGCATGCATAAATGGGATAGAGTGCCATGTTATAGCCGCGGTTACGGCGTTGTTGCATGCAACTCAGCCTTCAGGTACATATGCTCCATAACAAATGCGGAGGAGCGGTGCCATGGGTCGGGATGATCGCGCGCAGGGTGAGGGGCCGTCCTGGGTGACGGGCCGTTCGTTGGTTTCCGGGGCGTCCGGACCGGACAAGCCCGCGAAGGCATGGCCGGACAATGCCTGGTACGCCGCCGCTTGGGACCATGAGGTGGGGCGGGCGCTGTTCCCGCGCACCATCTGCGGCACGCAGCTGGTGTTCTACCGCCAACTGGACCGCACCCCCGTGGCCCTGGCGGACGCCTGTTGGCATCGCCTGGTGCCCCTGTCCAAGGGCCGGCTGGTGGGGGATACGGTGCGTTGCGGCTATCACGGCCTGGAATACGCCGCCAACGGCCGCTGCACGCACATGCCCAGCCAGGAAACGCTGAACCCGGCGGCCTGCGTGCGGTCCTATCCGGTGGTGGAACGCCACCGCTTCATCTGGGTGTGGATGGGTGATCCGGCCCTGGCCGATCCCGCGCTGGTGCCCGACCTGCATTGGAACCATGATCCCGAGTGGGCGGGCGACGGCCGGCTGATCACGGTGAAGTGCGATTACCGCCTGGTGCTGGACAATCTCATGGACCTGACGCACGAGACCTTCGTGCATGGGTCCAGCATCGGCAACGACGCGGTGGCGGAGGCGCCGTTCCAGGTGACCCATACCGACAAGACGGCCACGGTCACCCGCTGGATGCACGGCATCGATCCGCCGCCCTTCTGGGCCGGCCAACTGGGCAAGCCGGGCAAGGTCGACCGCTGGCAGATCATCAAGTTCGAGGCGCCCTGCACCATCGCCATCGACGTGGGCGTGGCCCCCGCCGGCACCGGCGCGCCGGAGGGGGACCGCAGCCAGGGCGTCAACGGCTATGTCCTGAACACCATCACGCCCGAGGCGGACGGCAGCTGCCATTACTTCTGGGCCTTCTGCCGCAATTACCGCCTGGGCGAACAGCGCCTGACCCATGAACTGCGCGAGGGCGTGCACCGCATCTTCGGTGAGGATGAAGAGGTGCTGGAGGCGCAGCAGCGGGCCATCGAGAGCCATCCCGACCGGCGCTTCTACAATTTGAACATCGATGCTGGCGGCATGTGGGCCCGCCGTCTGATCGACCGCATGATCGCGGCCGAGGCGCCCCGGGCCGTGGCGGCGGAATGACCGCCCGGACGGTGATGGCCCGGACGGTGACGGCCGAGGAAGATGGCCGGGGCATGCAGGTCGCGCGGGCCCAGCAGGGCCTGCGGGAACTGATCCTGGCGGGGGATCTGCCGCCCGGAAAGCGGGTGTCGGAACCGGCCATGGTGGACAGGCTGGGTGTGTCGCGCACGCCGGTGCGCCTGGCCCTGGAACGGCTGGCGCGGGAAGGGCTGGTGACGCCCGGTGCCAGCGGTGGCTTCGTCGTGCGCGCCTTCACCGCCGCCGACCTGGCGGACGGCATCGAGGTGCGCGGCACCTTGGAGGGCTTGGCCGCCCGGCTGGCGGCGGAGCGTCGGCCCACGGCGGCGGACCTTGCCCCCTTGCGCGCCTGCGTGGCCGATCTGGACCGGGTGGTTGCCCCGCCGACGCTCAGCGAGGCCGATTTCGACGCCTATGTCCGGCTGAACGCTTTTTTCCATGAGGAACTGGTGCGCCTGGCGGGCAGTGGCGTGGTGGCCCGCGCCATCGAGCAGGCGTCGGCTCAGCCCTTCGCCGGCCCCTCCGCTTTCGTGCGCCTGCATGCCACGGAACCGGCGGGCCGCGACACCCTGGTGGTGGCCCAGGAACAGCATCGCCTGCTGCTGGACGCCATCACCCGGGGGCAGGGCGCCCGGGCGGAGGCGCTGGCGGCCGAGCATGCCCGCGTGGCCCAGCGCCGCCTGGGGGCGGCCCTGGCTGATCGTGACCGATTGGATGGCTTGCCGGGCGGATCGTTGCTGCGCCTGGCCGCGGGTAAGCGGGCTTAATACCAAGTAGCGATGATCCTGACCTATGGCCAGGCCCATCGCCCTCAATCGCCGGCGCCGCCATCCGGCGGCTTGGCTTCCGCGCCTTACGGCGCGCGGCGGCAGTCGCCGCCGATACCAAGGAGCGATGAATGGAAAGCGTCGCTCCTCGGTATAAGACAATACGGGAGGAAACAAGCCATGGGGTTCAAGGTCGAGTGGGGACTGGCGCGGCTGGTGGCCATCCGCGATGTGGCGGACGGCATCCGCCAGTTCGATATCCAGCCCGATTTCACCGTGCCGGCCTACGGTCCCGGTTCGCACATCCAGGTCCAGGTGCTGATCAACGGCCAGCCGGACGTGCGCCACTATTCCCTGGTGGGGGAACCGGAGGACGGCCTGCTGCGCATCGCCGTGAAGCTTCTGCCCGACAGCCGGGGCGGGTCCGCCTACATGTGGGGTTTGGCGCCCAGCGCCCGGCTGACCATCAGCGCCCCCCTGAACCATTTTGACCTGTCGGCTGGCCGGCCGGATTACCTGCTGATCGCCGGCGGCATTGGCATCACCCCCTTGTACGCCATGGCGCGGGCGCTGGTCCGGCGGGCCGCCCCGGTGCGTCTGCTGTACGGTGTCCGCCGGGCCACCGACCTGGCGTTCGCGGAGGAATTGCGGGCGCTGTTGGGGGATCGGCTGCGGGTGTTCGTGGATGCCGAGGGGCAGACCATGGACTTCGCCGCCGAATTGGCGCGCGTGGCGCCGGGTGGGGAGGTCTACAGCTGCGGCCCCGCGCCCATGATGGCGGCGGCGCGCCAGGCCTGGCAGGCGCTGGGCCGCCCGGCGTCGGACTTCCGGCTGGAGACCTTCGGCGCCGGCGGCGGCACCCCGGCGCAGCCCTTCGTCGCCCGGGTGCCCCGCCTGGATTTGGAGGTGACGGTTCGCCCGGACCAGACCCTGCTGTCCGCCTTGCAGGAGGCCGGCGCCGACCTGATGTACGACTGCCGCCGGGGCGAATGCGGCCTGTGCGCCCTGGACGTCCTGGACGTTTCCGGCGGCCGCCTGGACCATCGGGATGTCTTCCTCAGCGACCACCAGAAGGCGGAGGGGCACCAGATGTGCGTTTGTGTCTCCCGCGCCACCGGCGGCACGGTGACCCTGGATACGGGCCACCGGGCCTCATAAGGGCGCCGGCGCTACAGCGCCGTCGGCCGGTGCGCGTCCAGGATACGGATGTCGGCGCCGTGCAGGGCCACCGCCGACAGCCGTCCGCTGCGATAGGCGCCGGTGTCGACGGCGATGCGATGGGGCAGGATATCCACCTCGGGCACGATGGTATGGCCGTGGACAATGACCTTTTCATGCGGCCCTTCCGCCAGCATGAAAGGCGCCCGAATCCACAGCATGTCCTCCGGTATCTGTTCGGCCAGGGGGCGGCCGGGCCGGATGCCGGCGTGGACGAAGGCGTAATCGCCATACACGACCTGGTAGGTCAGGGAGTCCAGGAAACGGCGATGCGACGGCGGTAACTGCGCCGCCAGCGCCTCGCTCAGGGCCACGGCCTGCAACACCGACGGTCCCTCCATCACCGCGGGCAGGCCATAGCTGCGCAGGGTGGCCGGGCCGCCGAAGTCCAGCCAGCGCAAGGCCGCCAGGGGATCGGCCAGGAAGTCCATCATCGATTGTTCGTGGTTGCCGCGCAGGCAGTGCACCGTGAAGCCAGGCACCATGTCGGCCAAGCTGCGGCCCGTGACATCGGTGCCGCCGCGCAGCAGGTCGATCACCCCCCGGCTGTCCGGCCCCCGGTCGACATAATCGCCCAGCATGATCAGAACGGGGGTCAGGGGCCCATGCCGCGCCACCAGGCGGGCGTGGTCTTGCGCGATGATGTCCAGCAACTGGCGCAGCAGCCCCAGTTCGCCGTGGACGTCGCCGACGGCGTAGACGGCATGGTCATCCGGCACCCGGGGCGCCATCCGCGTGGGATGCGGCCGGGTCGGCATCAGGACCTCACGCAGTCGTTTCAGCATCGCACAATGACATCCAAGGGGGATGCGGGTTCACCAATGCCAACGGTACGGGCAGGGGCGGCCCTTGTCACCATTCCTTGATCTCAGGTCGCGGTTGCGGAACCGGCGCACCACACGCGTTCAGGGGGTTAGGCGGGGCCGGCCGCCCCGGGCAGCGGCAGGTCCAGCAACCGCGTCAAGGTGCGGCGGGGCTTCACCAGGTCCGCCAGCGTGTAATCGTCCAGCACCGCCAGGAAGGCCTGCAGCGCCTCCTTCAAGGCGGACTTCAGCACGCAGGTGGGGTTCAGGCGGCACAGCGCGGGGGAACTGTCGGAAAAGCACTCCAGGATGTCCAGTTCCTGTTCCGTGGCGCGGATGACCTCGCCCAGGCGGATATCCTCCGCCTTGCGGCCCAGGCGCAGGCCGCCGCCCCGGCCCCGCACGGTTTCGACGTAGCCCAGCAAGCTCAACTGGTGAACCACCTTCATCAGGTGGTTCTTGGAGATGTCGTAGGTCTGGGCGACATCGTTGATGGTGGCCAGGCCGTCGGATTTCAGCGCCAGGAACACCAGCGTGCGTAGCGCGTAATCCGTGTAGCTCGACAGCCTCATGGGCACCCTCGAAAATAAAGGAACGTCACATGTATATCCCATTCGGTATGGGACGTAACGCCACCCGTGCAACCTCTATCCGCCTGCAAAGTCTAACGTCACCGTCGGTTTTGGCCAAATCCTCGAATAGGGACGGCGAAATTTACAGCCGGACAGTTTGGCGTGTCGCTGCGGCATTGCCCATAAACCCGCAATGTAAGACTTCCGGCCACCGTTCTTTTTGAAACTGAGCGTTGAGTGTGGCGCGATGCGCCTTCGGTGGGCATGGATGCTGGGCTGGACAGGCAAGAGGGTGTTGTTCATTCCGCTTCACCATCCTTCGGCCGATCAATCGTTTGTAAAGATGTGATTATTTCTTCCGTGCCAGCGGGCTGGGCGCTCGGCGGGCCTGGGATTCCTAACCCTTTGCCGCATGCCCTACGGTCTTTCCCGTGCCGCTTCGGCGAACGCTTGCAAATTTGAACTTGTATGACAAATAGCCTTGGTATATTAATCATACAAAATAAGATATCCGGGCGAACAGGTGTCCCGGAGAACAGGGCATAAAACGGGAGGATCAAAATGAAGCGTGCCAAGGTGCACCGGATGGCAGGCCCATCCGTTGCCGTCGTCGCCCTCATGGCTTTTTCACATCCGGCTTGGGCGCAGCAGTCCATGGCTCAAACGGCGGAAAACCCGCCCCAGGGGAAGCCGTCGACCGACACCGGGGAACTGGAAGAAATCATTGTCACGGGCGCCCGCGCCGCTTTGGGCTCGGCCCAGGCCATCAAGCGCAACGCCGATCAAATCGTCGACTCCGTCCAGGCGGAAGATATCGGCAAGCTGCCGGACGCGAACACCATCGAGGCCTTGCAGCGTATCACCGGCGTGCAGATCCAGCGGCGCTATGGCGAGGGGGCGACGGACTTCGACCACCGCACGCAGCCGGCGGTCACGGTGCGCGGCTTGACCCAGACCCTGAACCTGATGGATGGGCGGGCCGTGTTCTCCGCCGCGGGAAGCCGGTCTTTCGACCTCGAAGGCATTCCGCCGGAGCTGCTGGCCGGGATCGACGTTTACAAGAACCCGCCCGCCTCCATGATCGAGGGGGGCGTGGGCGGCGCCATCAACCTACGCACCCGATTGCCGTTCGACGCGCCCGACCAAATCGTCAGCGCCACCGTGAAAGGCAATTATTACGACCGCGCCGACAAGTTCGGCGGTTCCGCCTCGGCCCTCTACAGCGACCGCGAACAGACCGGCGTCGGTGAGATGGGCTTCCTGCTCAATGCCGTCTATGGCAAGAGCGACTACCGCCAGGACGCGATCCTGGTGGGGCAGCAGGCGGACGTGCCCGCCGGCCTCATCCCCAATGCCCCCAGCAATGCCAAGGTGCCGCTTGGCTTGCAGATTTATGATGACAATGGCGACCGTGAGCGCATTGGCGTGGCCGGCGCCTATCAGTGGCGGATCAACTCCGACCTGATGGTGACGTCGCAGGTGCAGTACACGAAGTATAAGTTCGACCGCACGGGCGCGTACTACTATCCCATCGACAACTCGTCGACCCCCGCCCCCACGCCGGGCGCCGCCTTCACCTTCGGCAGCGACGGCTACGCGACCAGCGGTTCGATCTCCAACCAGATTTTCGAGGCCGGCCGGTTTGACCAGGCCCTGGACACGGACTCCACCAACGCGACCTTCAACGTCTCCTGGGCGACCACGTCCCACCTGACCATGAAGTTCGATGCGCAGTACATGAAGTCGCGCTACGACGCCGACCGGAATGGCCTGGTCCTCTCGCTGCATCAAAAGACGGGGGAAACGGGGTTCACCGGACCCAACCAATCCATCATCGACTTTGACCTGCGCGGCGACACCCCGGTGTGGAATGTCCGCAATCCGGCGCTGCTGACCAATGTCAGCAACTACACGGTGCCGTTCATCGCCGACTCCCTGACCCGCAACGACGCCGACCAGACCGCGCTGGCCTATGACGTCGACTATGACAATTCGGGCAGCTTCTTCAATCGCTTGCGGGCGGGCGCCCGGTATACCGACAGCAACATCACCTTGCGCGGCACCTGGAATGGCGTCTGCCTGTACCGCGATGCCGCCGCCGATCCGAGCTGCAGCGCCCCGGACGGCACCGCGCTGCCGCCCCTCAGCCAGTATCCGCAACTGTTCAAATCCGGCCCCTCGGCGAATTTCTTCGACGGGCGCACGCTGCCGGGCGGGGTGCTGTATCCGGAATTCCTGCCGGGTTCCAGCCTCTGGAACAGCCTGGGGTCCACCTACGCCCTGCTGGGCGCCCAGCGCAAGTTGAGCTTCTCGCCGGCGGACATCACCACCCTGAACGAAAAGACCGTGGCCGGGTACGTGACCGCGGATTACGAGACGGAACTGATCGGGATGCCGGTCGACGGCAATGTCGGCGTCCGTCTCGCCCAAACCAAGCTCACCTCGACCGGCACCCAGTTCAACGCCAACGGTACGACCCAGCAGATCGCGACCGACAAGTCCTATCTGTCGCCGCTGCCCAGTTTCAACATCCGCTTCCGCCCCACCGACGAATTCCAGATCCGGGGCGCCTATTCGAAAGCCATCACGCGGCCCAATTTCGATCAGCTTTCAACCAACCTGACCCTGAACGCCGCCAACCAGATCAACCCGCTGACCGGACGCCCCAGCGCCAGTCAGGGCAACCCCAACCTCGATCCGATTAAATCAGATAATTATGATCTGACGGCGGAGTGGTATTTTTCCTCCACCGGGTCGTTGACGGCCGGCTTGTTCTATAAGGAGACGAACGGCTTCATCTTCGGGGACAACGTCGTCAGGACCTATGACGGCCGGGCCTATGACACGGCCACGTCCGCCAACGCGGGTGGCGGTTCAATCAAAGGCTTCGAGGTGGCCTACCAGCAGTTCTTCGATTTCCTGCCCGGTTTGCTCAGCGGCCTCGGCTTCCAGGCGAACTACACCTATGCGTACAGCGCCGTGGATTTCACCACCCACGATGCGTCGGGCAACCCGATCACGACGCTGCGGCCGTTGGAGAAGCTGTCCAGGCACAGCTACAATCTGGTCGGGCTTTATGAAAAGGGGCCGGTTTCGGCCCGGCTCGCCTGGAACTGGCGTGGTCCTTACTTCGATACCACGACCGGCAGCGGCGCCAACGGCACGATGCAGTACCAGAAAGCCTATTCCACCCTCGACGCCTCGGTCAGCCTGAACCTGTCGAGCCATGTCGCTGTGACGTTCGACGCCGTCAATCTCACCAACAGCATGAGCGTCACCTACATCGACACCCCAAGCCAGCCGTTGCAATACACGCTGAATGACCGCCGGTTTGGCGTTTCCGTCCGCGCGACCTACTGAGTCCCTTCCTTGCCGGTGTGGTCACCCCGACCACACCGGCGCCTTTTCCTGGAAGAGTGTGGCATCGTGAGCCTGAACGGACCGCTTGGACATATCGCGATCATCGGCGGCGGCACCGCCGGCTGGATGGCGGCCGCCGCGCTGGCCCGGGTTCTGGGCCGCCACGGCCCGGCCATAACCCTGGTGGAGTCGGAGGAGATCGGCACCGTCGGGGTGGGGGAGGCGACCATTCCGCCCATCCAGGCCTTCAACGCCATGCTGGGCATCAATGAGGATGACTTCCTGCGCGCCACCCAGGGCACCTTCAAGCTGGGCATCGACTTCATTGATTGGCTAAGGCCGGGGCACCGCTACTTCCATCCCTTCGGGGACCATGGGGTCGATTTCGGCCCCGTTCCCTTTGATGGCCTGTGGCACAAGCTATGGCCGCGGGGGATGGCGGCGCCGCTGGACGCTTATTCCATTTGCGCCGCCGCCGCGGCGGCTGGCCGCTTCGCGCGGCCGACGCAGGGCGACAACACCCCGCTGTCCCGCATCAGCTACGCCTTCCATTTCGACGCGGCGCTTTACGCCCAGCTGTTGCGCACCCATGCCGAGGCCGCCGGCGTCACCCGGCGCGAGGGGCGCGTGACGGCGGTGGACCTGCGGCCCGATGGGTTCATCGAGGCGGTGACGCTGTCCTGTGGCACGCGCGTGACCGCCGACTTTTTCATCGACTGTTCCGGTTTCCGGGGATTGTTGATCGCCGATGCCCTGGGGGCGGGGTTCCAGGACTGGGGGCACTGGCTGCCCAACGACCGGGCGGTGGCCGTTCCGTGCGCGCCGGGCGGGTCGTTCACGCCCTACACCCGGTCGACGGCCCGCGACGCCGGCTGGCAATGGCGCATTCCCCTGCGCAACCGCATCGGCAATGGCTATGTCTACTCCAGCGCCCATCTGTCCGATGACGGGGCCGTGGCGACGCTGATGGCCAATCTTGATGGCGTGGCCTTGGCGGAGCCGCGCCTGCTGCGCTTCCGCACCGGCCGGCGGGACGCCTTCTGGGTCAAGAACTGCGTCGCTCTGGGATTGGCCGCCGGCTTCCTGGAGCCCCTGGAATCCACCAGCATCCACCTGATCCAGGCCGGCATCGCCCGGTTTTTGGAAATGTTGCCCACCCGCGCGTTCGAGCCGGCGGACATCCGCCGCTACAACCGCTTGATGGCCGCCGAATTCGATGGCGTGCGCGACTTCGTGATCCTGCATTTCCATGCCACGGAGCGGGCCGATACCCCGTATTGGACCCAAGTCCGGACCATGGACGTGCCGGAAACCCTGGCCGAACGCCTGCGCATCTACCGCGCCACCGGCCGTGTCTTCCGCGAGGCGGACGACCTGTTCACCAAGACCAGTTGGCTGGCGGTCATGCAGGGCCAGGGCCTGATGGCACAGGGTTACGATCCCCTGGCCGACGGCATGCCGGAGACGGAGGCCCGGGCCAGGCTGGACAGAATCGCCGCGGTGACCGCCGCTGCGGTTCAGCGGCTGCCCAGCCATGGGGAGTTCATCCGCACCCGCGTGGACGCTGGTTTTCAGCCTTGGGGAGAGTCCTTATGAGGGGATGGACATCGACGGGCGGCAACCGCCCCACGGGGCCAAGGGCTGTGGCCCGCCGGGCGCTGATGGCGCTTCTCCTGTTGGCCGCGACCTTCACCCAGGCGGCGCACGGTGCGGAACCCCCATTGGCCGCGCCTGGGTGGGACGCGCCTGGGCAAGGCAATCCCTTGCTGCCCGGTTATGCCGCCGACCCGTCCATCGTGCACTGGCAGGGGCGATGGTATGTCTTCACCACCCTGGACCCCTGGGGGGACGACCGCCTGGGATTGTGGCAGTCCGACAATGGCCGGGACTGGACCTTTTCCACGCCGGACTGGCCCGCCAAGGCCGCGGCGACCAGCCCAACCTCCGGCGACGCCAAGGTCTGGGCGCCCTCGGTGGTCCAGGGCCGGGATGGGCGGTGGTGGATGTATGTCTCGGTGGGCAGCGAGGTATGGGTCGGCACCGCCCCCACGCCTGCCGGCCCCTGGCGGGACGCCAACGGCGGCAAGCCCTTGATCCCGGGCAACTTCATCCCCGGATACCATATGATCGACGCCGAGGCCTTCATCGACGATGACGGCCAAGCGTATCTCTATTGGGGCTCGGGACTGAACTGGGTCAATGGGCACTGCTTCGTGGTCCGGCTGAACCCCGACATGGTTTCCTTCGACGGGCAGCCGCGGGATGTCACGCCGGGGCATTACTTCGAGGCGCCGTTCATGGTGAAGGCCGGCGACCGCTATTTCCTGATGTACAGCGATGGCAACACCATCGCCGGCACCTATCAGGTCCGGTACGCCGTGGGGGAATCCCCGCTGGGTCCGTTCACCGAGGCGCCCGGTAATCCCTTGCTGGCGACCGATGCCGACAAGCAGATCATCAGCCCGGGACATCACGCCGTTTTCCGCTCCGGCGGGCAGACCTACATCCTGTATCACCGTCAGGCGCTGCCCTTTCCCCCGGCCGATGCCGCGGTGTTGCGTCAGGTCGTGGTGGACCGTTTGGACTTCGGTGCCGACGGCCTGTTGCGGCGGGTCATCCCCAGCCATGGCGCGCCGGTGGCCGGGTTCGCGCCCCATCGCACCATTGGATTGAGGTGGCGAGCGGTGGGCGGTGGCGATGGTCTGCACGGCCCGGCCCGGGCCGGTGACGACAATTACGCCACCTTGTGGAAGCCCGCCCCGGGTGAAGCCCCGGTGTTGACGGCGGATTTGGGGGCGGTGCGATCCATCAAGGAAAGCCGCCTCCTGCCGGAGTATCCGACCCACGTTTATCATTTCCATGTCGAGGCATCGGATGATGGACGGACCTGGAAACGGATCACCCCCGATCAGACGGGCCAAGGCTCCCCCGTCATCGTTTCGCATCCGGTACGGGCCCGCTATCTCCGGCTGGTGTTCACAGGCGACGCCGCTTTATGGGAATGGTCCATATTCTGACCGCCGCCGTCATTTTTCCATTCAATCCTTCAATCCTTCAAAGCCCCGCAGGCCTTAGACAATTCGACCGATGGACGGTTCGCCCGCCTAAGCGGATCCTGTCCGCCTGTGAGCGTCGGGGGTCTTTGCAACCGGATGGCCGTCTCCAGCGGCACCGGAGCCCGGCGGCATCCGAGAAGGAGACCAGTCCCATGTCTACCGACAGTTTGCTGGATCCGTTGATTCTGTCCCGCGTGCAATTCGTCTGGGTGGTGGCCTGGCATATCCTGCTGCCGGCCTTCACCGTGGGCATCGCTTCCTACATCGCCATGCTGGAAGGCTTGCACGCCTGGACCGCCAAGCCCGTTTACCTGCGGATTTCCAAATTCTGGATCCGCGTCTTCGCCGTCACCTTCG
Organism: Nitrospirillum goiasense; assembly: GCF_034427435.1. Taxonomy (NCBI): domain Bacteria; kingdom Pseudomonadati; phylum Pseudomonadota; class Alphaproteobacteria; order Rhodospirillales; family Azospirillaceae; genus Nitrospirillum; species Nitrospirillum goiasense. Next base: position 626,592 of record NZ_JAXQNP010000001.1, read on the forward strand.
GCATGGGCGTGGTCAGCGGCATCGTCATGCCCTTCCAGTTCGGCACGAACTGGAGCCGTTTCACCGATGCCGTGTCCAACGTGGTGGGGCCGCTGTTCGCCTATGAAGGGCTGACGGCCTTCTTCCTGGAGGCCGCCTTCCTGGGCGTGCTGCTGTTCGGGCGCAAGCTGGTGCCGCCCTGGGCCCATTTCGTGGCCGCCAGCATGGTGGCCCTGGGCACCCTGCTCTCCACCTTCTGGATCCTGGCGGTGAACAGCTGGATGCAGACCCCCCAAGGCTACACCGTCATCGACGGGCGCTTCTTCCCGGCCAGCTGGGTGGACATCATTTTCAGCCCCAGCTTCCCCTATCGCCTGGCCCATGTGGTCAGCGGCTTCTATGTCACCACCGCGTTCGTCGTCCTGGCGGTGGGCGCCTACACCCTGCGCCAGGGCCGCTTCCCGGAGGAAGGGCGGGTGATGATGCGCATGGCGCTGGGCTTCCTCACCCTGTTCGTGCCGTTGCAGATCGTGCTGGGCGACATGCACGGCCTGAACACCCTGGAACACCAGCCGGCCAAGCTGGCCGCCATGGAAGGGTTGTGGGAGGGCGGGCAGGGCGTTCCCGCCTCCCTCTTCGGCTTTCCCGACCAGAAGGCGGAAACCAACCATTGGGAAATCACCGTGCCCAAGCTGGGCAGCCTTTACCTCACCCATCACTGGGATGGGGCCGTGAAGGGGCTGAAGGATTTCCCCGCGGATCAGCGGCCGCCGGTGCTGGTGGTCTATTGGGCCTTCCGTGTCATGGTCGGTGCCGGTCTGCTGATGTTGGCCATCGTCGGCGTGGGGTGGCTGCTGCGCTGGGGCGGCCGATTGTACAGCACGGGTTGGTATCTGCGCGGCGTGCAATGGGCCGGCCCCCTGGGCTTCGTCGCCGTCCTGGCCGGCTGGACGACGACGGAGGTGGGGCGCCAGCCCTGGACCGTTTATGGCCTGATGCGCACGGCGGACTCGGTGACGCCATCGCTGACCGGCGGTGACGTGCTGCTGTCCCTGCTGATGTACCTGGCCGTCTATCTGCTGATCTATCCCACCGGCCTGCTGTTCCTGCGGCGCATCGTGCGCAACGGCCCGCTGGACCATGACGCGCAGAACGACACGCCGGTGGAAAGCGGGCGCCCCGCCCAGCCGGTGGTGGCCCTGCCGCTGGCCCAGCTTCCCGACGCTTCCCCCTCCCTTGAAGGACACGCGCCATGAACGGCCCCATTCTCGACCTTGTCGGCGTCTGGACGGTGATCCTGGGCGCCGGTGTCTTCTTCTACGTGCTGCTGGACGGGTTCGATCTGGGCGTGGGCATGCTCTACGGCCTGAACCCGGACAGCACCTCGCGCGCCATCATCATGAATTCCATCGCCCCCATCTGGGATGGTAACGAGACCTGGCTGATCCTGGGGGGCGTCGCCCTGCTGGCGGCCTTCCCCCTGGCCTTCGCCATCATCATTCCGGCCCTGTACTTCCCCGTCCTGCTCATGCTGCTGGCCCTCATCTTCCGGGGCGTGGCCTTCGAGTTCCGCTTCAAGGACAAGGAGCACCGGGGCTTTTGGGACAACGCCTTCGCCTATGGCTCCGCCGTCGCCACCTTCGCGCAGGGAACGGTGCTGGGCGCCTTCATCCAGGGCTTCCAGGTCGAAGGCCGCCAGTTCACCGGCGGCTCCTTCGACTGGCTGACGCCCTTTTCCGTCATGACGGGCGTGGCCTTGATGGCGGGCTACACCCTGCTGGGCGCCGGCTGGCTGATCCTGAAGACCGAGGGCGGCTTGCAGGACTGGGCGCGGATGCAGGGGCGGCGCGCCCTGCTGCTGGTGCTGACCGGCATCGGCATCGTCAGCCTGTGGACGCCGTATGCCGAGCCCGACATCGCCCAGCGCTGGTTCACCTGGCCCAACACCGCCTTCCTGGCGCCCGTGCCCATCGCCAGCGCGCTACTGGCCTGGGCGACATGGCGCAGCCTGGGCCGCAACCATGACGCCTGGCCCTTCGTTTATGGAATCGGCCTGTTCCTCACCGCCTATCTGGGCCTGGCCATCAGCCTGTGGCCCAACATCGTGCCCCACAAATATTCATTGTGGGAGGCCGCCAGCTCGCAAAGCACCCAGGCCTTCCTGCTGGTGGGCACGCTGTTCCTGTTGCCCATCATCCTGCTGTACAGCGGCTGGTCCTACTGGGTCTTCCGCGGCAAGGTGAAGGCCGACGCCGGGTATCATTGATGGCGTGGTGCGGGGCCGGTTCGCGCCGGCCCCGCACCGCCTCACGCCGTCAGCCGGGGGCGGCACCAGTACGGGGCGTAGCGGCCGGCGAACAGCACGAAGGCGGCGATCCACGCCAGCGCCGACAGGGCCAGCAGCGACAGGGGCAGGCCGCCCATCACGCTGGCGACGATGCGGGACAGCGCCGCGCCGTTGACCAGGACATAGACCCAGACCGTCACCCGGTCGGCCGTGAGGGCGCGGCCGGTATGGCCCAGCGACGCCCGGCTCATGACCGCCAGCATCATGGTGCCGATGGACCCGGCGGTCAGGGCGTGGATGGCGGCGGCGGTGGGGACGGCGCTGGTGAGCAGGCTGGCGCCCAGCAGGGCGGCACCCGCCACCAGCCACAGATATCCCAGGTGCAGGACGCTCAGCAGCGGCTCGGCCAGGGTGGCCCATCCCCGCCAGCGGCCCAGCCGCGCCAGGTTGATGGCGCTGGCCGTCAGCAGCAGGCCGCCGGCCGCCAGGGGGCCCATGCCGTGGCCGTTCGCCAGGAAGGCCCAGGCCAGCAGGCCGATATGCAGGCTGGCCAGCGCCAGCCGGTCGATCACGCCGGGCTTGGCCGGGGGCAGGGCCGTGGCCCCGCGCTTGACCAGCCAGTTGCGGGTGAAGGCCGGAATGATGCGCCCACCGATGGCGGAAATCAGGATGACGATGGCGGCCAGCCCCAGGCGCCAGCCCAGCCCAGCGGGCACGGCGGCGCCGGCCCCCTCCGCCACCATCAGCAGGTCGGCCGCCGTCAGCACCAGCAGCGGCACGGCCATCATCAGGTTGCGCCAGTTGCGCGCCGCCACCACCTGGCGTGCGGCATAGGCGGCCAGCGCCAGGGGCAGCCCGGCGTCGACGGCGCCCACCAGCATGGCCGGCGGTGTGGAAACCAGGGCGGTAAGTGCCAGCAGCCGGCCCGCCAGCCATAGGGCGACCAAGGCCCCCAAGGGTGTGCCGCGCAAAGGCGGCCGGCCGGTCCAGTTGGGTATGGCGGTCAGGATGAAACCCGCCACCCCCGCCATGACAAAGCCGAACAGCATCTCATGGATATGCCAGGCCAGCGGATCCAGCCCCCGCGGCCCCGCGATGCCGCTACTCAGCAGCGCCACCCAAATCGGCAAGGCGATGGCGGCCCACGCCGCCGACGCCAGGAAGAAGGGACGGAAGCCCTCGGCCAGCAGCGGGGGGCCGGCATAGGGGCGTGACGCGGGGACCATGGGAAAACCCTCCAGACAGGCGCGCCGCAACCGGCGCGATCCTGTCCAGGGTGGCCCTTTCCCCGATGGCCATCGTTGTGCTGGCGCAAACTCCCGGGCCATGGCTATGGCCCACCGAAGGGCGGAGCGAGGATGGCAAGGCCCCGGATGGGGCCGCCCGCAGGGCAACGGACGCGCCGGCCCCGCCGGCTAGGACGCGACGGCGTCCGCCGCAGCGAGCACCGAAGGGCGGAGCGAGGATGGCAAGGCCCCGGATGGGGCCGCCCGCAGGGCAACGGACGCGCCGGCCCCGCCGGCTAGGACGCGACGGCGTCCGCCGCAGCGAGCACCGAAGGGCGGAGCGAGGATGGCAAGGCCCCGGATGGGGCCGCCCGCAGGGCAACGGACGCGCCGGCCCCGCCGGCTAGGACGCGACGGCGTCCGCCGCAGCGAGCACCGAAGGGCGGAGCGAGGATGGCAAGGCCCCGGATGGGGCCGCCCGCAGGGCAACGGACGCGCCGGCCCCGCCGGCTAGGACGCGACGGCGTCCGCCGCAGCGAGCACCGAAGGGCGGAGCGAGGATGGCAAGGCCCCGGATGGGGCCGCCCGCAGGGCAACTTACAAAGGCCAGTCGCTGCCGGCAACGAACAGCGCCGCCAGGGCCTCGACACCGGCCTGGTCTTCCGCGTCGAAACGCGCCGGGTTGGGGCTGTCCAGGTCGATGACGCCGAGAACCTGGCCGTCCAGCATCAGCGGCACCACCAGTTCCGAACGTGAGGCCGCGTCGCAGGCGATGTGGCCGGGGAAGGCGTGCACATCCTCCACCAGCACGGACTGGCGCTTTTCCACCGCGGTGCCACAGACGCCCCGGCCCACGGCGATGCGCACACAGGCCGGCTTGCCCTGGAACGGGCCCAGTACCAGTTCCCGCGTGCCCCCCATGTTGTCCCCATCCAGGGTCTTGGGCGCCGCGTTGCGCATGAAGTAGAAACCGGCCCAGTTCAGGTCCGGCAAGGTGGTGAACAGCAGGGCGGACAGGTTGGCGGCGTTGGCGATGGCATCGCGCTCATCGGTCAGCAGGCCGGTCAGGTCCAGCGCCAGGTCGCTGTACAGCGTGGCCTTGTCGCGCGGGGTGTCGCAGGTGCGGGCTTGGAACATGGGCAGGCGTCCTTGAAAAGCGCTGACGAAGAAAAGGCGCAAACGGAATGGGCGGCGGTGTCAGCCCAGCCCCGCCAGCCAGGGGGTGATGATACGCTCCGCTTGGTCGGCGGCGCGGGCGGCCATCACACGGCCTGCGGCCCGCAGGTCCGGGATGGACAGGCCGGTGGCCGACAGTTCCGCCGCGTGGCCGACATACCACAGGTCCAGGCGCGCGGGATCGGCCTCGATATGGAACTGCAGGGCCAAGGCGTTTGTGCCATGGCCGTACGCTTGGTTGGTATAATGGTCGTTGCTGGCCAGGCGCACGGCGCCGGCCGGCAGGTCGAAGGTGTCGCCATGCCAATGCAACACCTGCGCGCCCACCTCGCCCAGTGGCGCCAGGCAGGAGGCCCGGCCGGCCTCCGTCAGGTTCAGCGCCCCCCAGCCGATTTCTTTCACGGGACCCGCATAGACCTTGGCGCCCAAGGCCCGGGCCATCAACTGCGCACCCAGGCAGATGCCCAGCACCGGCCGTCCGGCCGCCAGCCGTCGTTCCAGCAGGGCGATTTCCCGGGAGAGGAAGGGGTGGGCCTCCTCCTCGTACACCCCGATGGGCCCGCCCAGCACCACCAGCAGGTCGGCGTCGGCGAGGGCCGGGTCGGCCAGGTCGTCCACCGGCGCCTCCCGGTATTCCACCATCCATCCGCCCGTGGCCAGCACCGGCGCCAGCAGGCCCAAATCCTCGAACGCCACATGGCGCAGCGCGACGACTTTCCTGGTACGCGGCACGGGGAACCTCCAGCAAACGGGGCAGGGTGGACCGTTATAGGCGGTGGCGCAGCCGGGCGGGTAGGGATTTTGGTGATGCCAGCGCTCGTGGTATTTTCCAGCCCCCTGAAAGTCTGCAACAACTAGGTCAAGCCGACAGAGGACTGAATGCTGGCTTCTCGGCCGAAAGCTGTTTGGGTGTGCGCGTTCGCTGCCGCTTGGTCGTTCGCCACGGTGTCATTTGCGGCTAGCTATCTTCCGGAGGCGGGCTACGTCCCCAATGAGCAGACCGCTATTGCCGTCGCTGAAGCCGTGCTCATCCCCGTGTATGGCAAGGCGAAGATAGAATTGGAGAAGCCATTGACGGCTAAGCTGGAAGATGGCCGGTGGGTGGTCGATGGCCACCTGCGGCAGGGCTGGTTAAGCGTCAATCTAGGTGGTACGGCGCATGTGGTGATCGACAAGCAGACCGGTCAAATCCTGGAGATGATCCATGGCAAATAAAACTGCGTCGCCATCCACGGAATGGAGCCCGGGCTAACCTTCCCTACTGCCCCCCCTCCTCCGCCATGGCCGTGAGGGCCGCCAGGTCATGCAGGGTGATGCGGGGCCGTCCCTGGGGGCGGCCGCTGGACAGCCAGCCGCGCTTCTCCCAGGCGGCCAGCGTGCGGCTGGCGGTGTGTAGCGTGGTGCCGGACAGTTCGGCCAGATCCTTGCGGGTCAGGGGGAAGGCCAGGGCCGTGCCGTCATCCGACGCCTTGCTGCGGGCCGCCAGGCGCAGCAGGGCGCGGGCCAGGCGCTGCTCCACCCGGCCGGTGGTGACCTCGCGCAGGCGGTCCTGCACCTCCATCAGGCGGCGGCCAATGACCGTCACCAGGTTCAGGGCGATGGCCGGATGACGGGTGATCAGCTGGCGCAGGGCGGCCTCCGTCCATCGGATCTCCACACTGTCGGCCACGGTTTCGGCGTCGGCGGGGTAAAGGCGGTCGGTGAACAGCGGCACGCTGCCGAACATCTCGCCGGCGCCGATGAAGCGCAGGGCCACCTGGGCGCCGGCGGCGTTGGTCTGGCTGATGCGCACGCCGCCGCTCAACAGCGCGTGGCAATGATGGGCCGGGTCGCCCTGGTGGAACAGGGGGGTGTGGCGGGGCACGGTGCGGATCAGGGCCGCCGCCATCACCTCCGCCAGGGCGCTGGTGTCCAGGTCGCGGAACAACTCCATCCCCGCCAGCGCCTGGGGCGGCCAGGCGGCGCTTTGGGATGAGGTGGCGTGGGGGGTGGCGGACGGCATGGGGCGGCAGGATAGCCCGGCCGGCAGGGACGGTGAAGGGCGGGATCCGGTCCGGCGGATGCGCTTTCGGCGGGGGAGGGATGAGTGATGGGCCGTTGCGCCGCCCCCGGTCCGCCCGCACCTTGGCCGCAACGCCGCGTAGCGAAAGACGCGCCAGCACAGGGAGACACTCAGGATGAACATCGGTGTCATGGGGGCGGGCGCCGTCGGCTGCTTCTTCGGCGGACTGCTGGCCCGCGCCGGCCATGCCGTCACCCTGGTGGGCCGGCCGGCCCTGGTGGACGCGGTGCGCGCGCAGGGCCTAAGGCTGCAGATGAAGGATGGATTCGACGGCCGGATCGCCGTCGGCGCCGCCACGGGCCCCGAGGCGCTGGCCGATGCCGACTTGGTGCTGTTCTGCGTGAAGTCCGCGGATACCGAGGCGACGGGGCGCGCCCTGCTGCCCCATTTGAAGCCGGGCGCCGTGGTGCTGGCGATGCAGAACGGCGTCGACAACGCCGAACGGCTGGCCGCGGTGCTGGGCCGGCCGGTGGTGCCGGTGGTGGTGTATGTCGCCACCGACATGGCGGGGCCCGCCCATGTGCGCCACCATGGCCGGGGCGACCTGATCCTGGGCACCGGCCCGGATAGCGAGCGGTTGGCCGAGGTGCTGCGGGGGGCCAACATTCCGGCCACGGTGTCAGCCGGCGTCACCGCCGCCTTGTGGGACAAGCTGATCATCAATTGCGCCTACAATGCCATGTCGGCGGTGGCGCAGGTGACCTACGGCACCATGGTGACCGTGCCCGAGGTGCGCGCTGTCATGGCCGACGTGGTGGCGGAGGCTGTGGCCGTGGCGCGTGGCCAGGGCATCGCCGTGGCTGACGACATCCTGGACCGGGTCATGGCCCTGGCCTCGGCCATGCCCGCCCAATTCTCTTCCACCGCGCAGGACTTGGCGCGCGGCAAGCGCAGCGAGATCGATTATCTGAACGGCCATGTCGTGCGCCAGGGCGCCGCCCTGGGCATCGCCACGCCCGCCAACCGCACCCTGCTGGCCCTGGTCAAGCTGCTTGAGGCGAAGGCCGTCCTCGCCGCCTAAAGCCGGACGTGCAGGCCCCGGTGATGCAGGGGCAAGAGCGCCAGCACCACCAGGCCCAGGATCCCCAGCGCGCAGGCGAAAGAGGCGAGGTAGGGGTCGGCGATCACCGCCCCCGCCAACCCATCGCCCCAGCCCTGCGGGGTCATAGGGCCTTCGGGGCTGGCGATGAAGGGCACACCGCCGATGGCGCTCAGGATCTGCGACAGGGTGAAGGCCAGGATGGCGTTGCCGCCCAGCACGCGGAAGGGCAGCATCAGCGCGTGGGGCAGGGGCGCCGGTCCCCGGTCCAGCAAGGCCGACAGGACGACCAGCACGCCCAGCGAGAAACCGCTGCTGAACAAGGCGAAGCTGCTGGTCCAGATGCGTTTGTTGATCACGAAGATCGGATCCAACGCCAAGCCGATCCCCATCAGGCCGATGGCGGCCGCCAGCAGGAACGGGCGGCCCTTGGATGCGTCCGGGTTGGCCCGCAGCACCGTGCCAGCCAGCACCCCCACCAGCACGTTGACCGTCGCGGGCAGGGTGGACAGCAATCCCTCGGAATCATACACCACCGTGCCGGCCGCATTGGTGCCGTAGGGCCAGAGGTGGGGCACCGTGAACACGCCCCGGTCGATCCATGAGGCGAGGTTGCCGTCGGGGTCGAGATGCCCCGCCCCCACACCCGGCACCGGCACCCAGGCCAGCAGCGCCCAATAGCCCAGCAGAACGATCGCCATGGCGATCAGCAGCGCCCGCCGGTTCACCGCCGCGCAGCCGTCCGGCCCCGTCGAGGCGGTCGCCAGGCACAGCGAGGCGGCCAGGGCGTAGCACAGGGCGATCCGCTGCAGGATGCCGGGCAGGCGCAGGTGCGCCAGGTCGAAATAGGGCAGGGCGTTCAGCACCAGCCCCAGCGCGATCAGCGCCGCGCAGCGCCGCACGATCTTGATCCCCGCCGCCCGCCGGTTCTGGGCCAGCTTGGCGAAGGACAGGGCAATGGCCAGGCCCACGCTGAACAGGAAGGTGGGAAACACCATGTCCGCCAGGGTCCAGCCGTCCCAGGGCGCGTGCTTCAGCGGGGCGTAGGCCTTGTTCCAGTCCCCTGGGCTGACCACCAGGATCATGCCGGCGACGGCCAAGCCACGCAGCGCATCCAGCGACAGCAGGCGGCTGGAAGCGTCGCTGATCGCGCCCCGCGCGCCGGATGGTATGGTCGTGGCTCTGTTCATGACGCTCCGGTCCTCCCCATGATTTTTATGGGCGGCATCATGACATGCTGTGACAACGTTGTCACATTGGTTTCGGGCAGTCCTTTTTCCCTCTTTCAACGAAGATCGGAAAACTCTAGGCGGCCGGCTCGGCCGCGATGCCGTTCACCAGGATGTCGATGACGCCGTCCATCCAGGCGTCGTCGGTTGGGATGTGCAGCAGCAACTGGTGATAGATGGCGCCGAAGGTCATGTCCAGGATGGTATGCGGGGTCACGTCCGGGCGGATGGACCCGTCGGCGATGCCCCGCTCCAGCAGGGGAATCACCTCCGCCCGGCGGGGGGCCACCAGCTTTTCCTTGAACAGGCGCAAGGTTTCGGGGTCGCGCTGGCATTCCGCCAGGATTCCGGCCAGGATGCGGCCGGTGCTGCCGCGCATGGCCTTGGCCACGGATTTCAACAGCCGGCGATATTCCGCCAGGGCGTTGTCGCTCTTGGGTTCCAGCGACATTTCGCGGTTGATGGTGTCCAGCGTCGCCTCCATGGCGATGGCGCCGCGGCTGGGCCACCAGCGGTACAGCGTGCTGCGCGATGTCCCGGAGCGGCAGGCCACCTTGTCCAGCGTCAGCCGGGCCAGGCCCTCCTCCTGCAACAGCTCATAGGTCGCCTTCAGGATGGCGGCGTGACTGGCGTCGCTCCGGGGGCGACCGACGGGGGCCATGGGAACTCTCCTCGATATGCACGCCCGTATCGGCGCGGGTCCCAACGACGGCCACCATAGGCCCCCTCGATGACCAGGGCGAGGGGGGTGACCATCCAGGCACGCGACATGATCCCGCATCGGCAGGCCCGCGCCCCGGCGCCATCGCCCTTTGGCCACCTGGTGGTCCGTCGCGGTTGCGGGACCGGGATAAGGGGACTTGACGTCCTACCCTGCTGCCCGCATGGTGTCGGCCATGAACGCCATTTTCGCCCTGACCGTCAAAACCACCGTCACCACCACCGCCATCGGCGGGCGGTGCGGGACGGGCTTGTCGGCGTAAGGCCAGGTCGTTCCGCAACCCCCGCCCTAACGGGACGGGGGAGATGGCCAGCGGCGCCTCCGTTCCAACCCTGAACGGAGATCGTCATGAGCCCCCAACCTTCCCGTCGTTCGTCTTCCGCCCTCATCGTGCTCGACATGCAGGTGGGCTTGCTGCACGGCCCTGTGCCGCCGCATGGCGGCGCTGGCGTCGTGGTGCGGATCCAGGACATGGCTGATCGCGCCCGCCGGGCTGGCGGCATGGTCGTGCTGGTCCAGCATGACGGGCCCCAGGGGTCGCGGGCGGCGCCGGGCTCGGCCGACTGGCAACTGGTGGAACAACTGGCGCCCCAGGCCGGCGACCTGGTGGTGCGCAAGTCGCGGCCCAGCGTCTTCGCCGGCACGGAACTGGCCGCCCTGCTGCGCGACCACGGCATCGGCCGGGTGGTGCTGTCGGGCATGAAGACGGAATACTGCGTTGACGCCTCCTGCCGGGCCGCGCGCGACCTGGGGTTCGAGGCTGTGCTGGCCGGCGATGCCCATACCACGATCGATACGCCGGCACTGGCGGCGGGTGCCATCATCCAGCACCACAACCTGACGCTGGGCGGCCCTTTCGCCCAGGTGATGCCGGCCGCGGCGGTGGGGTTCTGATCCATGACGTCGCGGCCGTTCCGCCGGCCCGCCTTACCCAAAATACTTACGGGGATGCAAGTAGCGGAAAAGGCGCAAGTTTGTTGAAAATGCCAGCTATCCCCGCCCGGCGGTCACCGCTTGGTCACAGGCCAAGACCTACCCGGCGCGCTTGAAAGGGGCGGCCGCCCTGCGAAGGGGCGTGTCGCGATCCAGGCGGGGAGGGGCGATATGGGGCGGGATTTGGCTGCGTCGGCGGTGTTGTTGAGGGGTGGGCCGTCCTTGCTGGCGCTGGGTATCGCGCTGGCGGCGGGTCCGGCCCGGCCGCAGGACGTGACCCTGACCGGCGCTACCCCGGGCTACGCCAACGCCGGCACGCTGGGCGCCGTGTCCGTCGCCGCCACGGCCACCGTGGCGGGCGGCACCGTCGCTGGCCTGGCCAACACCGGCGCCATCGCCCTGGTGACCATCGCCGGCACCCTCACCGGCACGGCCGGCGTGCTGAACCAGGGCAGCATTGGCGCCCTGGTCGACAGCGGCACGATACAGGGGACGTCCATCGCGCTGCGGAACAACGGCACCATCGCCAGTCTCGCCATCGCCGCCACCGGCGGCCTCAGCGCCGGGTCCACCGCCTTTTACAATGGCGGCAGCATCGGCACGCTGGTGAACCAGGGGCGCATTGGCGACGGCATCGGCTTCGGCCGGCACGCCCTGTTCAATGCCGGCGGCATCGGCAGCTTTCTCAACGGCGGGTTCATCACTGGCTTCTCCGGCGGGGTGGTCAATATCGGCTCCATCGGCAGCCTCGCCAACACCGGCACCATCGAGGGGCCGGTCATCGCCCTGCTGAACCAGGGCACGATCGGGCGCCTGGACAATGGCGGCATCGTCAACGCCGCCAGCACCGCCCTGTACGTCCACACGCTGGGCGGCGTCGGCATCCTCAGCAACAGCGGGCTGATCGCCGGCCGCGCCGGCCTCTGGAACGACGGCAGCATCGCCACCCTGGTCAACACCGGCACCTTGAGCGGCGGCACCCAGGCCGGTCTGCTGAACCGGGGATGGATCGGCCAGGTGCGGAACCTGGCGACCATCAACGCGCAACTGACCGGCGTGGACAACTTCGGGACCATCGACACCTTGGCCAACAGCGGCGCCGTCAGCGGCCGCAGCGATGGCCTGGTGAATGCCGGCACCGTGGGCACGCTCAGCAACAGCGGCACCCTGACCAGCCGGGGGAGGCCCTTTACAACGGCCAGGGCACCCTGGGGGTGGTGGACAACACCGGCACGATCAGCGGTTACAAGGCCATCGCCAACGCCGCCACCCTGGGCCGGGTGACCAACGCCGGCCTGATCAGCGGCACCGGCTTCGCGCTGGATCTGTCGGGCACCACCGGCACGGTCAGCAACAGCGGCACCATCGTCGGCCCCACGGCCCTGCGCCTCAACAGCGGCGCCACCCTGGCCGGCCTGGTCAACCAGGGCACCATCATCGGCAACATCCTGAACCTGTCGGCGCATGTGCTGACCCTGTCCGGCGGCGCCGGTCTCGGCACCTACACCGGCGCCAACGGCGGGCAGGCGACCATTTCCAGCACCCTGGCCAATGTGGTGCTGGGCGGTGGCCAACTGGTGCTGAACGACAGGGTCGATGTCAGCGGCCACACCCTGGTCAACAGCGGGGCGTCGGTGCTGCTGTCCAGTATCGTCAGCGTGACCGGCAACTACGCCCAGACGGACGGCACGCTGGTGGCTGGCATTGGCGGGGCGTCTGTTGGCGGGGCGGCGGCCGGCCAATTGGTGGTCAGCGGTGCCGCCAGCCTGACCGGCGGCACGATGGCGGTGGCGGCGCTGGCGGGGACCAACCTGCTGGCGGGCGACCGTTACACCCTCATCGCGGCGGGGACCTTGACCGCCAGCGGCTTGACAGCCTCGGCCACCGGTTTCACGGCCACCTTGGGCACAGCGCCCAATGGCACCGCGACCGACCTGATCCTGACCCTGGTCAGCGACTATGTCGGCGGCACCCTCGGCACGCTGACCAACAGCGGCACGCTCTCCGCGGCGACGGCGGTGATGATCACCGCCGCCGGCAGCCTGGGCACGTTGGCGAATACCGGCACCATCATCGGCGATGTGGTCAACGCCAGCGGCAACGACCTGGCGATCACGGGCGGCAGCGGTGGCACGGTGGGCACGCTTGCTGGCGGCACCATCCGCAACAGCCTCAGCAACCTGGCTTTCATGGCCGGCGACCTCAGCCTGGGCGACGCCATCGACGTGACCGGCCACACGGTGGCCAACAAGGGCGCCACCCTCATCCTGTCCCGGGACGTGGTCCTTACCGGTGCCTTCAACCAGACGGCCGGGACGCTGGTGGCCGGCGGCCACGTGCTGAGCGTCAGCGACGCGGCCACTGTCTCCGGTGGCGTGGTATCGGCGGGTGTGAGCGCCGGCGGCACCTACCGCGTGGGCGATAGCGTCACCCTGATCCACGCGGGGACGGGCTCGCGCTACGGGGGCGCCACCGTGACCAGCGGGATCGAGGGGCTGTCGGCCACCGGCGTCACCCAGGGGGGCGACCTGCTGGCCGTGGCCGGCAACGATTATGTCGGCGGCGGCCTGGACAGGCTGGATGTCACCGGCACCCTGGCCAACACCGCCGGCGGCGCCACGGCGCTGTACATCGCGGCCGGCGGCGCCCTGGGCACCCTGGCCAACAGCGGGGTCATCGCCGGTGACATCGTGAACCAGTCCGCCACCATCCTGGCCATCAGCGGCGGCACCGACGATGCCCCTGGTACGCTCACGGGTGCCGCTGGCCGCCTGGGCAGCATCACCAGCCGCTTGGCCGACGTGCGCTTCATCGCCGGCACGCTGCTGCTGAACGACCACCTGGATGTCGGCACCCATGGCGTGGTCAACAGCGGCGCCACCCTGTTGGTCAACACCGCCATCACCATCACCGGCAGTTTCAGCCAGACGGCGGGTGGCCTGGTGATCGGCGTCGCTTCCGCCAGCGGTTACGGCAGCCTGGTGATCAGCGGCAGCGCCAGCCTGACGGGCGGGGCGGTCACGCTTCGGCCCACGGGTGGCGGCGCGCTGGCGGCCGGCAGCTACACCATCGTCTCCGCCGGTGCGGGCCTCACGGCATCGAACCTGGTGCTGACGGCGGCCGGCTACACGGTGACCAGTTCCACCATCGCCAGCGGCGGCCATACCCAGTTGGTGTTGACGCTGAACACCGCCAGCACGGGCACGACCGGCGGCCCCCCGGGCGGCGGCCCCCCAGGGGGTGGGACCCCAGGGGGCGGGACCAGCGGCGGCGGCACGGATTCTGGTTCGGGCCCAGGTTCCGGCGGCAATGGCACGGGCGGGACGGATACCGGTACGGGCAATGGGGGTGGCACCGGGGGTGGCGTGACGACGCCCGGCGGTCCCTCAACCCCCACCCCGCCGGCCACCGTCCGCTATGCCGCGGTTGGGCGGGCGCAAGGGGGGCGGCCATGGGCACCGGGGCCGCCTTGGACATGATCGCGGCCGGCGGCGGCCCAGCGGCCACGGCGTTCCAGGCGGCGGTGCTCACGCCTCTGTCCGGCCTGTCGGGTGTTGCCCAGCAAACGGCGGTGGCGCAACTGGCGCCCAACCAGACGACGCCGCAGATGGCCCTGACCATGACCACACCCACGACCACGGCCATCAGCCAGCGCCAGCAGACCGTGGCGGCGTTGATGGGCAGCGGTGCTGCGGCGGGGTCCGATGGCCAGCGGGGGGCCCTTTGGGGGGAGATCCTGGGTGGCGGCGCCTTGCGCGCCACCACCGCGGACGTGGCGGGCTATCGCGCCTCCAGCGCCGGTCTGGTCATCGGCGTCGACGGCTACGCCGATGACCAGGTGATGGCGGGCCTGGCCTTCAGTTGGCTGAACAGCGCCGCCGTCGGTCAGGGGATGGCCGCCCAAAGCCTGACGCGCGTCGGCAGCTACCAACTGACGGCGTACGGTGTCTGGCGGCCGGATGCCGTTGGGGGGCGTTTGTCCATCCAGGGCCAGGCCAGCGTCGGGTACAACCAGTTCGACCAACGCCGCTGGATCGGGTTCCTGGGCGCGCGGGCCAATGCCGACTACGGGGGGAACAATATCTGGGCAAGGTGGCGGTGGGCTACGACCTGCCCCTGGCGGGGACCCTGATCCTGACGCCGCAATACAGCCTGCGGGCCGTGCGGCTGACCAACCATGGCTATCAGGAACACGATGCCGGGATCGCCGGCCTGTCCGTCGATGCCCTTGTCACCAGCAACCTCACGCAGGAGGTGGGCGCGGCCCTGGCCACCCGTATCGACACCGGGCTGGGCACGCTGGTGCCGGAGCTGCGGCTGGCTTGGGTGCATGACTATCTGAACGGCCCGGTCGCCACCACGGGCGTCCTGGCCGGTGTCGCCTTCGCCAGCACCACCGCCCAGGTCAATGCCGATGGGCTGGCCATCGGTGTCGGTGCCACCCTTCGTCAGGGCGATGGCGTCAGCCTGCGGCTGGAATACACCGGCGACCTGCGCCGCGATTACCAGAGCCATGCCGGCGTCTTACGCGCCACCTGGGCTTTTTGACCGCCGTGCAGCGCGAATCAAACGGCGGCCCGCCATTCCCCGCGGCATGAAGAACCATCATCTTTTAGCTGATACTTGCCATAATTATCAGAATTGATCAGATGTGGATTGTGATTTCGATGGGTACATCACCCGCCATGCGCCCGATCCCGTAAATGCTGGTGGGAAAGCGTTTGAGCACTTGACGGTGTTATCGCCCTGCTGGTTAGTCCTTTGTCGTCCGTCCACGCTGAGCAAGGGGCCGCGGGGCCTCGGGTTCCGCAGGACATGGGGCGGTGTTCGGGCATGGCGGGATACCGCCATTTCATTCTATAAGCGGGTGTGCCGCATACTTGCAGGGGCCGGAGTATCGAGATGAGCATAATGGCGAGGGCAGTGGCGGTTGTCGTGGCGGCCGGCACCGTGATGGCGCACATGGGGGCCGCGGGGGCGGCGACCGAACCGGTCAAGGCGCCCCCCGCCTCCGCCGCCAAGGGGCCGGAGGTCAAGCAGGCGCCGGGGCCGCTCTGGTCCAAGAACTGCGCCAAGACCGATGCCGGGGCCGAGATCTGCTATGTCGAGCAGTTCGCCATCGTCACCCCGCAGAACGTCATGATGCTGCATGTCCAGATCGGCTACCTGGGGCCGGAGGGCAAGCCGCGGCTGATCCTGACCACGCCGCTGGGCGTGCTGCTGCAACCCGGCATCACCCTGACCGTTGACCAGGACAAGCCGCTGGCCCTGCCCTTCGACGCCTGCCAACAGGGTGGTTGCGTCGCCGCGGCGGACCTTGAAGACGGCAAGGTTCTGGACCACTTCACCGGCGGCAAGGTTCTTGCCGTCCGCTACATCAATGGTGACAAGGCCGCCATGGACATCCCGGTGCAGTTGAATGGCTTGGCGGCGGCGTTGAAGGCCCTGCCGGTGCCCGCCAAACGCACGCCCTGAACCGATCCCGTTCCGACCCATTCCTGATGAAGTGCGCGAAGCCATGACCACCCAACAGCAGACCACCATGACCGTTGAGCAGGCGTTGGGCCAGGCCCATGCCCATTGGAACGCCGGCCAGGCCGACCAGGCCGAACGGCTGTGCCAACACGTCCTGGCGTTGTGGCCCGGGCAGTCGGACGCCCTGCACCTCATGGGCCTGATGGCGCACGCCTATGGCAACCTGGACCTGGCCATCGACCATCTGCGCCGCGCCTGCCAGGCGCCCCGCGTCCCCGCCGTCTACCTCAGCAACCTGGGTGAGATGCTGCGCCAGCGCGGCCTGCTGGCGGAGGCCGAGGTCGCCGCCCGTCGCGCCGTCACCATGGACAACGCCCTGGTGGCGGGCTGGAACAACCTGGGCATCATCCTGCAGGAGGCGGGCAAGCTGGATGACAGCCTGTCGTGCCTGGAGCGGGTGGTGGCCTTGCAGCCCAATTACGCCGAAGCCCACAACAACCTGGGCAACACGCTGAAGCGCATGGGCCGGCTGGACCAGGCCCGCCAGCGCTATGAATACGCCCTGAACTTGGCGCCGGCCTATGCCGAGGCGCAGAGCAATCTGGCCAACCTGCTGAACGATCTGGGCCGCCCGGATGAGGCGCTGGCCGCCGCGCGCAAGGCCATCGATCTGAACCCGCGCCTGTCGGACGCCTACATCAACGCGGCGGCGGTGGAACTGGGCCGTAACCGCAATGAGGATGCGCTGCGCTGGATCGACGCGCTGCTGAGCTACGCCCCGCTGCATGCCGGCGCCCTGACCGTGCGCGCCACGGCGCTGCGCCACCTGGAGCGGCTGGAGGAGGCGCTGGCCGATGCCCGCCGCGCCGTCTCCCTCCAGGCGGAGAACGGCGAGGCGCAGAACGTGCTGGGTGAGGTGCTGCAGGCCGTCGGCCATCATGAAGAGGCGCTGGCCGCCTTCGACAAGGCGTCGAAGACCCTGGGCTTCGCCCCGGAAAAGGCCCTGATCAACCGGGGCGTCGTGCTGATGGAGCGCGGCGACAAGGGGGAGGCCAAGGCCGCCTTCGAACAGGTGCTGGCGCAGTATCCGCGGTCCGCGTCCGCCTGGTTCAACCTGTCGGACCTGCACCGCTTCCAGTCGGGCGACCCCGCCGTCACCAAGATGGAGGCCCTGCTGTACGGGCCCGATCCCCTGCAGTCGCAGACGGACCGCACCGCCCTGAACTTCGCCCTGGGCAAGGCCTGGATGGACATCGGCGACGCCGACCGGGCCTTCGGCTACCTCAATGAGGGCAACCGCCAGAAGCGCGCCACCTTCAGCTATGACTCGGCCGCGACCGACCGCTGGATGGCCGACATCGCCGCCGCCTTCCCCGCCGACATCTTCGGTAAGGCCAAGGCCACCCTGGCGGGCAGCGACCAGGCGGTGTTCGTGCTGGGCATGCCCCGGTCGGGCACCACCCTGATCGAACAGATCCTGGCCAGCCACCCGCAGGTGGCCGCCGCCGGTGAACTGTCGGCCTTCAACAGCCTGGTGAACCAGCTGGGCCCCTATCCGCAGATCGCCCCCCACCTGACGCCGGAGAACTGCGGCGGGCTGGGCCAGCGCTACCTGGATTTCATCCGCCCGCTGGCCGCCGGCCGCCGCAGGGTCGTGGACAAGATGCCGTCCAACTTCCTGTTCGCCGGCCTGATCAACCTTGCCCTGCCGGACGCCCGGATCATCCATGTGCGCCGCGATCCGGTGGATACCTGCCTGTCCTGCTACACCAAGCTGTTCACGCGTGAACAGTTGTTCACCTATGACCTGGCGGAACTGGGCCAGTTCTATCGGGCCTATGAACGGCTGATGGACCATTGGCGCGCCGTGCTGCCGGCCGACCGCTTTATCGAGGTGCGGTATGAAGAGGTGGTGGACGACCTGGAAGGCCAGGCCCGCCGCCTGGTCGAGTTCTGTGGCCTCGCCTGGGACCCCGCCTGCCTGGACTTCCACAAGACCCAGCGCACCATCCGGACCGCCAGTCTGAACCAGGTGCGCCAGCCCATCTTCCGCAGCAGCGTGGGCCGCTGGCGTCCCTTCGCGTCCCAGCTCACGCCGCTGTTGGCCGCGCTGGGCATCGATCCCAACGCGCCGGACGCGCCCGCCCCGACGGTGACGGAGCCGGCCAAGAAGCCGGCCGCCCGGAAGGCCACGCCTAAGGCCGCCGCGCCTGAACCTGCGGCGGAGACGGTAGAGGCGGCCAAGCCGGCCAGCCGCCGCCGCAAGCCGGCCACCACCTGACGGGGCCCGCCGCCATGGACATGAAGGAACTGGAGCAGCAGATCCGTCCCATGCTGATCGCGGGGCGGGGTGTCGAGGTCGAGGCCATGATCCGGCCCCTGCTGGCGAGCGGCACCGGCCCGGTCACGCTGTGGGCCCTGCTGGCCCAGGCCCTGCGCGTGCAGGGCCGGGTGGCGGAGGCCAAGCCCATCCAGGAAATGCTGGTGGACGCCCTGCCCGGGCACCTGTCCACCCGCTTCGACCTGTCGGAAACCCTGTTGCTGCTGGGGGAATTCGACCGTGGCTGGCGTGAATACGCCTACCGCTACAGCCTGGCCCACACCACCCGCATCGAGCGCAAGGTGCAGCGCCCGCGCTGGGACGGCCGCCCCATTCCCGGCAAGACCCTGCTGATCCATGACGAGCAGGGCTACGGCGACACCTTCCAGTTCATGCGCATGGTCGCCTGGGCCAAGGAGAAAAGCCAGGCCAACGTCATCCTGGAAATCAATCATGAGACGGCCAGCCTGGCGCGGCGGATGAAGGGCTTCGATGCCCTGACCCTGCGGGGGGAGCTGCCGCCGTACTTCGATGTCCATGCGGAGATGATGAGCCTGCCCATGATCATGGGCCTGCAGCTCAGCCAGTTGCCGGGCGAGCCCATGCCCTACCTGTCGGCGCTGCCCGACCGGCGGGAGCATTGGCGCAAACGTCTGGAGCCGTACAAGGGCCTGAAGGTGGCCTTCCTCTGGGCCGGCCGTCCCACCCATTTCAACGACGCCAACCGCTCCATGGAACTGGAGATGTTGGCGCCGCTGGCCCAGGACGGGGTCACCCTGTTCTCCGTGCAAAAGGGCCCCAAGGAAGAACAGGCGCTGAATCCGCCGGCCGCCATGGCCAAGCATGTCGTCAGCCTCAGCCCCGAGATCCGCGATTTCGAGGATACGGCCGCCATCCTGATGGAGGTCGACCTGCTGGTTTCCATCGACAGTTCGCCCGTGCATCTGGCCGGCGCCCTGGGCCGCCCGGCCTGGGTGATGCTGCCCCTGCTGCCTGACTGGCGCTGGCTGCAGAACCGCGACGACACGCCCTGGTATCCCTCCGTCCGGCTGTTCCGGCAGACGGAATGGGGCCAGTGGGGGCCGGTCGTCGGCCGTGTGGCCCAGGCGCTGGCCGACCTCAAGGCCAAGAAGGCCTGAGGCGCCATGCGGCGGCGGGCCTTGGCGCGGGTCCTGGCGGCGCTGGTGCTGGTGGGCGGCCTGGCCGCCTGCACCGGCATCCACGGTCGCCAGGACCGCGGGCCCACGCTGGCCCAGGCCGGTGGCTGGCGCTGGGATTACCTGTCGGCGGACAGTTTTGACCTGGCGACGGCCGTTAAACCCTACTCCCCAGGTCCCGGACCCAGCGGCGACGTGCTGACCGTCTATATCGAGGGCGACGGTATGGCCTATCTGACGCCGTCCCAGCCGGCGATGGATCCGACGCCCACCGATCCCCTGGCCCTGCGCCTGGCCATGGCCCATCCCGGCGGCGGCCCCGTGGCCTACCTGGCCCGTCCCTGCCAATACGTCATGGAAACCCGCCCGCGCAACTGCCAGGTGGGCTATTGGACCAAGGCGCGCCTGGCGCCGGAGGTGGTGGACAGCGCCAGCCTGGCGCTGGACCGGCTGAAGGCCGACGCCCATGCCCAGCACCTGGTGCTGGTGGGCTATTCCGGCGGCGGCGGCCTGGCGGCGGTGCTGGCGGAGCGGCGCGCCGACGTGGCCGGCCTGGTCACCGTGTCGGGGAATCTGGATTTCGGCCTGTGGACCCGCACCCTGGATCTGACGCCGCTGTCGCAGTCCATCGATCCGGTGACGGATGCCGCGCGGCTATCACACCTGCCCCAGGTTCATTTCGTCGGTGCCGACGACAAGGTGGTGGACGGCGCCATCGCCCAATCCTTCGTGGCCCATCAGCCGCCCGATGCCCCGGCCCGCATCATCACCATTCCCGGCCAGGACCATGGCTGCTGCTGGGCGGCATCCTGGGCCGCTCTTTCCCGCCGGCCGGAGATGGCCGCCATCCCCGGCTGGCTGCCGTAAGCTCAGTCCGCCGTCCAGTACTCCGCCACCACCGGCCGGCCGCCCAGGGCGCCGGTGTGTTCCACCTCGGGCCCCAGGGGGATGCGGCTGCCGGCGCGGGCGAACACCGCCATCTCGTCCAGCGCCAGGGTCAGGGTGTGGACCCGCCCCCCTTCCAGCACCGCGCCATCCGGGAAGCGGCGCCATTGCCCGGCCGGCAGATAGACGGTGACGGTGCCGGCGGCGTTCAGGCAGGGGGCGACCAGCAGGTCGGGGCCGCAGAAGAACTGATCCTCGAAGGCCCAGGCGGCGCGGTCGTCCGGGCAGGCCAGGGCCATGGCGCGCTGCACCGGCAGGCCGGTAGCGGCCGCCGTCTCCATCGCGGCATGCAAATAGGGGATCAGGCGATAGCGCAGCTTCAGGGCGGCCAGGGTCGCGGCCTCCGCCTCCGGCCCATAGGACCAAGGCTCGCGCGGGCCGATGCCGTGCAGGCGCATGTGGGCGGAGAAGACGGCCGCCTGCGCCCAGCGGACATACAGGATGGGGTCGCGTTGGTCGCGGTAGAAGCCGCCGACGTCGGTGGCGTAATAGGGCGCGCCGCTCAGGCCCCAGGACAGGCCGCCGCGCAGGTTGCCGGCCATGCCTTCCCAATCCGCTTGCGGGTCGCCGCCCCATTGGGCGGGATAGCGCTGCGCCCCGATCCAGCTGGCGCGGGAGAACAGGAAGGGCCCGCTGGCGCAGTACCTTTCCGCCGCCTCATAGACGCAGCGGTTATAAAGGTGGGCGTAGACATTGTGCAGGGCGTGCCCGGTCTCGCCATTGCTGGCCAGCATGTCGGGTTCCACCTGCTCGCCAAAGTCCGCCTTGATCATGTCGACGCCGGCCGCGAACAGCGGCTGGTGGCACTCGCGCCAGTAGGCATAGGCGTCGGGGTGGGTGAAATCGATCAGGCCGCTGTCGGGCAGGGGGGTCAGGACGGGGCCGAAGGGCTCCAGGTCCCATTGATAGCGATAGGCCTCGCCCGTGCGCCGGTCCTTGAGCAGCCAGCCCTTGGCGGCCAGCTCATCGAACAGCGGGTTGTTGACCGACACCAGCGGGTATTCCCAGGCGCAGATCTTGAAGTCCATGGCCTTCAGCGTCGCCAGCGTGGCGGCGGGGTCGTGGAAGCGCTTGGGGTCCCATTGGAAGGCGAACCGGGTGTCGGTGTCCTGCCAGGCGCGGCCGTCGAAGGTGATGGTGTCGCAGGGCATGCCCTTGGCCCGCACCTCCGTCGCCACGGCGATGACCTCCTCCGGCGTGCGGTAATAGGCTTTGGACAGGATGACGCCGAGGCTCCACAACGGCGGCACCGGCGCCCGGCCGGTCAGGCCGGTGTATTGTTCCAGCAAGGCGGCACCGTCGGCGCCTGTGAACAGGAACAGGTCCAGGTGGTCATCCTCCACCACCAGGCCATAGGCGCGCTGCGACCAGGGGGCGTAGCCCACGCCATGGGTCACGGGGGCGGGCGTGTGGGCCAGCAGGCCCCAGCCCTCGGGCGACCAGGCGAAGGGCGTGTTCTTATAGGACCACTGCCCATTGACGCCCAGCGCGTCCTCATTGCGCGACCGCAGCAGCTGTCCCCGATGGTCCAACTGGCCCCACTTCTCCCCCAGGCCGTAGACCGGCTCGCCCGACTTCAGATCCAGGCTGACGAACCAGGCGCCGTCCAGTTTGGCGAAGGGCGGCAGGCGGAAACGGCGGACGAAATGCCCATCGGTGGGGGAGGACTGCACCACCCGGCCAGCGCGGGTGAGGGTGAAGGACAGGGGCGCGTGGTCCAGCGTGCACGTCAGGTCGCCGGCCGCGACCACGGTGCGGCCCTCCTCGGCTGTCAGGGTCGGCGTCAGGGCCTCGGGTTCCTCCGCCAGCAGGCCATAGCCGCCGATGGCGCGCTCGCCTGTGCGCAGGCGGGCGCCGAAGTCGTGCAGGGTCAGCCAAAGGGGCCCGGCGTCGGTTTCCAGGATGACGGTGTCGCCCGCCAGGCGGGCCTTGCCGGTCACGGTCACCGCTGGGATGCGGCCCCAGTTGGGGGACGCGGACGCGCCGACCATATCCTGCACCACGCTCATGCTCCGTTCCTCGACAGCCATCGGACCAGGGATAAGCCCATACCCCAATCGGCACCGGCCCCGCCAGGGTTTCCCTGTGGGGCCGGAACGCGCGGAACGGCTGTTCTGACGTCAGAACAAGGGTTTCAGCCCGGATGGCCGATGGTGGTGAGAGCCCGGTCCAGC
>NZ_JAXQNP010000002.1:0-45000 GCF_034427435.1 Nitrospirillum goiasense
GCCGCCGTGGCTCTGGTAATCGCGACGGTATTCGCCGTTGTATTCCAGGCGCAGGCTGAAGTTGTCGCTCTGCTGCAAGGTGGTGCCGAGGTTGACGGCCAGGCCGTCGGTGTTGACCCGGCCGGTGGTGCTGGCGAAGGCGACGCCGGCCAGCACGCCCGTGGTGGGGATGGGGGCATCGCGGAAGTCGTGCACCCAGGCCACCCGCAGGTCGGGCAGCAGCGTGCCGAAGCCCGTGTTCCACTGCGTGACCACCTTCACGCCCAGCTCCTGCGTCACGGCGTTGGTGCCCAGTGTGTCCACCTTCAGGTTGGCCGGACCCGCGTCGTGTTCCTGGTAGGCATGGTTCACCAGGCGCACGAAGCGCAGGCTGTACTGCGGCGTGAAGGTGAACGCCCCCTGCTGCGGCAGGTCATAGCCCACCGTCACCTTGCCCAGGTACTGCTCCCCACCGTAGTTGGCGTTGGCGCGGGCGCCCAGGAACTGGATGACGCGGCGCTGGTCGAAGTGGTTGTAGCCGAAGCCCACCTGGCCCTCGACCGACAGCTTCTGGTCGGCGAAGTCCGGACGCCAGACGCTGTAGGCGGTCAGCTGGTAGCTGCCCACGCGGGTGGTGCTGCCGGACATGACGCCCTGGCCGACCGAGGCGCTGTTGATCCAGCTGAAGGCCAGGCCGGCCATGACCTCGTCGCTGGCGAACCAGTCGGCGCCCAGCACCAGGCCGGAGCTGCTGGCGCGGTAGCCCGCGGCCTCCGTCGTCGTGCCGCGCAGCACGCCGGCGCCCACGACCTCGCCCCAGATCACGCCCTCGCGCCCGTTGGAGCCGGCGGCGGCACCCTTCTCGCTGCCGTCCATCAGGCTGGCCACCGTCTCCTGGTGCTGGCTGATGGCCGTGGTGGTGGGCGTGACCGAGGTCGCCGTCAGCTGCGGCGTCAGCTGGCTGGGCGACAGCTGCGCCACCGCCACCTGCTTGGCCGCCGGCGTCAGGGTGGCCAAGGGCGCCAGCACCTGCTGCTGGAAGGCCGCCACCTGGGCGTTGGTGGTGATGCTGCTGCTGGCCAGCGCCGCGATCTGGTCCAGGGCCGAGCCCGTGCCCACCGCGGCACCACCCTGGGCGGTGCCCACCGCCGTGTAGTTGGTGGCGGTGCCCGCCACCTTCACCACCAGGTCCGTGTTGCTCCCCACCGTCACCACGTCGCTGGTCACGGTGTAGCCGGTGGCGCTGAAGCTGACCCCGCTGAGGCTCAGCCCGTTGCCCGCCGCCGCGATGGTGTAGGTGCCGGCCTGCAGGGCGTTGCCGCCCGCCCCCTGCAGCGTCACCGACCCGCCCGTCAGGCTGGCGCCGCCGCTGATCACCAGGTTGCCGTAGCTGGTCTGCGACGTGGCCCCGATCACCAAGCCGCCGGCCGTCTGGCTGTAGCCGCCGGTGATGTTCACGGCACTGGTCACCAGCAGGGTGGCCCCGCTGTTGACCACGCTGTGGCCGCTCACGTTGACCGCGTCGGCCAGCCGCACCGCGCCGCTGGTGAAGCGCAGGTTGGACAGGCGGTTGTCGATGGTGCCGCCGGTGAACACGCCCGGCGCCGTGGTCGTGGCCGCGCCCGTGACCACCAGGTCGTTGGCGCTGAGGTTGACCACATTGCCGCTGATGGTGCCGCTGTTGGCCAAGGCGCCCAGCGTGCCGGTCGAGGCGATGTACAGCGCCGTGGCGCCGCCGGTGGTATTGGCGAGCGTGCCGGTGACCGCCAGGCTGGCCAGGCTGCCGCCGATGTAGTCGTTGCCCGCCGCCGCCAGCAGGTTGCCGCCGCTGGTCACCGCGGAGGCCGACAGGCCGGTGACGCCACTGGTGACCGTGGCGCCGGCGTAGGTGGAACCGGTGCCGCCCTGGATTAGGGTGACGCTGTCGCCCACCAGATAGGTGGCGGTGCCCGTCAGGCCGGCGTTGACCACGCCGCCCGTCACATTGGCCGTCCCGCTGACGGTCAGGACATGGCCGCCCGTGGCCAGCGTGCCGCCGCTCTGGGCGAAGTTGCCCGTGATGCCGACATTGCTGGCCAGGGTCAGGCTGGCGCCGGCGTTGCTGACCGTATGCGTCGCCACGTTGAGGGCGTCGCCCAGGCTGATGGCGCCGCTGGCGAACACCACGTTGCTGGCGGTGTTGGTGATGGTGCCGCCGGTGAAGCGGCCTACCGTGCCGTTGCCACCGGTAATCGTCAGATCCCGTGCCGACTGGTTGACCACGTTGCCGATGAGGACACCGCTGTTGGCCAGGCTGCCCAGGGTGCCGGTGCTGGCGATGTACAGCGCCGTGGCGCCGCCGGCGGTATTGGCCAGCGTGCCGGTGACGTTCAGCGTGTTCAGGCTGGCGCCGATGTAGTCGTTGCCCGCGACCGCCAGCAGGCTGGTGCCGCTGGTGGCCCCGGTGGCGTCCAGGCCGGTCAGGCCGCTGGTGACCACGGCCCCGGTGTAGGACGAGCCCGCCCCACCCTGGATCATGGTCACGCTGTCGCCGACGAAATAGTTGCCGGCGCCGCCGATCCCGGCATTGACCGTGCCGCCGCTGACCAGCGCCGGGCCGCTGACCGTCAGCACATGGCCGCCCATGGTCAGGCTGCCCGCGCTCTGGGCGTAGGTGCCGTTGACACCCACATCCGTGGTCAGGGCCAGGGCCGCCCCGATGTTGCTGACCGTGTGCGTGCCGCCCACGTCGATCTGGTCGCCCAGGGCGACCGCACCCGAGGCGAACACCACGTTGGCGCCGGTGTTGCGGATGGTGCCGCCGCTGAAGCTGCCCACCACCGTGCCGCTGCCACCGGTAATCGTCAGATCCCGCGCCGACTGGTTGACCACGTTGCCGCTGATGGTGCCGCTGTTGGCCAGGCTGCCCAGGGTGCCGGTGCTGGCGATGTACAGCGCCGTGGCGCCGCCGGCCGTGTTAACGAGCGTGCCGGTGACGGCGAGGCTGGCCAGGCTGGCGCCGATGTAGTCGTTACCGGCCACGGCCAGCAGGTTGCTGCCGCTGGTGGCACCCGTGGCGTCCAGGCCGGTCAGGCCGCTGACCACCGTGGCGCCGGTGTAGGTCGAGCCGTTGCCGCCCCGGATCAGGGTGACGCCGTCGCCCACCAGGTAGTTGGCGGTGCCCGCCAGGCCGGCGTTGACCACGCCGCCCGTCACCTGCGCCGCGTCGCTGACGCTCAGGACATGGCCGGCCACGGCCAGGGTGCCGGCCGTCTGGCTGTAGGCGCCGGTGATGCCGACGTCGCTGGCCAGGGTCAGGCTGGCGCCGCTGTTGCTGACGGTGTGGCCGGTGGCGTCGATGGCGTCGGCCAGGCTGACGGCCCCCGACGCGAAGGCCAGGTTGCTCAGGCTGTTGCGGATGGTGCCGCCCGAGAAGCTGCCCACCGTGCCGTTGCTGCCGCCCACGATCACCAGGTCATGGGCGCTGGCGTTGACCACGTTGCCGATGATCGCGCCGCTGTTGGCCAGGGTGCCCAGGCTGCCGGCGCTGGTGATCAGCACCGCCGTGGCGGCGTTGATGGTGCCGGTGTTGCTGAGCGTGCCCAGGGTGCCGCCGACATAGTCGCTAAGCAGGGTCAGCAGCAGGTCGGTGGCGGCACCGTTGGATCCTGAGCCCAGGGTGGCGCTGAAGCCGCTGGCGGCGGCGGTCAGGCCGCTGGTGCTCAGGGCGCCGCCCACCTCGGCGATGGTGTAGCTCTGGCCGGCGATGAGGTTGCTGCCCGACAGCGCCGTGACCGCCACGGTGCCGCCGGTGAAGGCGGCGTCGCCGCTGACCAGCAGCTCACCCGCCGTGCCGCTGCCAATGCCCATGGCC
The DNA here is from genome assembly GCF_034427435.1 of Nitrospirillum goiasense. Classification (NCBI taxonomy): domain Bacteria; kingdom Pseudomonadati; phylum Pseudomonadota; class Alphaproteobacteria; order Rhodospirillales; family Azospirillaceae; genus Nitrospirillum; species Nitrospirillum goiasense. The sequence goes on from NZ_JAXQNP010000002.1 coordinate 3,833, forward strand.
AGGGTGCCGGCCGACTGGCTGTAGTTGCCCGTCACGCTGATAACGTTGGTCAGCAGCACGTTGGCGCCGCTGTTGACCAGCGTGCCGGTGCCGACATTGACCTGGTCGTTCAACAGCATATTGCCGCTGGCTAGCGTGACGTTGGCACCGGTGCTGGTGAGGGTGCCGATGGCGCCGTTGCTGCCCGTCAGGGTGCCCACCACCGTGCCGCTGCCGCCGGTGAAGACCAGGGCGTTGGCGCTGGTGTTGACCACGTTGCCGGCGATGACACCGCTGTTGGCGATGGTGCCGATGCTGCCCTGGTTGTACAGGGCGGTGACGCCGGCGATGGTGCCGCTGTTGCTGACCGCCCCGATGCTGCCGCTGTTGAACAGACCATAGGCCGCACCGCTGATGGTGCCGCTGTTGGCCACGGCGCCGATGCTGCCGGCGTTGTTCAGGCCGGCCGCCGCCGGCGCCGGTGCGTCCACCAGGGCGCCGGTGTTGACCACCGTGCCGATGGTGCCCTGGTTGTACAGACCGATTAGGCCCGTGGCCGTGCCGCTGTTGCTGACCAAGCCCACCGTGCCGCGGTTGCGGATGCCGTACTGGGCGCCATTCAGCAAACCGCTGTTGGCCAGGGTGCCCAGGCTGCCACCAGTGGCGATGTAGGCAGCCGTCACCACGCCGGCGACGGTGCCGGTGTTGTTCAGGGTGCCCAGGCTGCCGCCGACATAGTCGTTCACCGCCGCCAGCACCAGGTCGACGGTGGACCCGATGGTCTGGGTGCCGGCGCCCACCGTCAGGCCAGTGATGCCGGACAGCACGTCGACCCCGGTGTAGCTGGACCCCGCCCCCGCCTGCACCAGGATGACGCCGGTGGACGCGCCCACGATGTAGTTGGTGGTCGTGTCGAAGGTCGTGCTGACCACGCCGCCGCTGATGCTGGCCACCCCGCTGACCGCCAGGTGGTTGCTGCCCAGCGCCAGCGTGCCCGTCGACTGCACGTAGTTGCCAGTGATGCTGATCGTGCTGGCCAGGCTCAGGGTGGCGCCGCTGTTGACCACCGTGTGGCTGCCGACATTCATCGCGTCGGCCAGAACCTGGCTGCCGCCGGAGAACACGACGTTGCTGGCGGTGTTGGTGATGGTGCCGCCGGTCAGGGTGCCGCCGGCACCGCCGATGACCAGGTCAGTCGTCGACAGGTTGACGATGTTGCCGCTGATGGTGCCGCTGTTGGCCAGAACGCCCAGAGTGGCGCCAGCGCCATTGTACAGGGCCGTGACCCCCGACAGCAGGCCGGCGTTCTGGAAACCGCCGATGGTGCCCAGGTTGTTCAGGGCGGCGTTGACGCCCTGCAGCGTGCCACTGTTGGTGAGGCTGCCCAGGCTGCCCGTGGCCGCCACGTAGACGGCGTTGCTGGCGCTGATGGTCCCGGTGTTGTTGAGCGTGCCCAGCGTGGCGCCGATGTAGTCGTTCAGACCCGCGACGACCAGGTTGGTGCCGCTGGTGGCGCCGGTCACGGCCAAGCCGCTTACACCGACCGCCACGCTGGCGCCGGTGTAGCTGGACCCGACGCCACCCGTCACCAGGGTGGCCTCCGTCTGACCCACGACATAGTTGGCCGTACTGGACAGCGTGGCCACGACCGTGCCGCCGGTGATGCTGGCCGCCCCGCTGACCGCCAGGGATCCAGCGCCGACATCCAGGACGCCCGCCGACTGGCTATAATTGCCGGTAACGCTGATCGGGTTGGCCAGCAGCACGGTGGCGCCGCTGTTCACCAGGGTGCCGCCGCCGACGGTGACCTGGTCGTTCAGGGCCACGTTGCCGCCCGCCAGCACCACGTTGGCCAGCGTGCTCCGGATCGTGCCGATCGCGCCATTGCCGCCCGTCAGCGTGCCCACCACCGTACCGGTGCCGCCGGTGATGGTCAGGGGGGCGGCGCCGTCATTCAGGATATCGCCGGCGATCACGCCACTGTTGGCGAGGACGCCGAGGGTACCGGTATCGGCGATATACAGCGCCGTGACACCGGCGATCGTTCCGCTGTTCGCGATGGTCCCGATACTGCGGATATCGTTAATGGCCGTGGGGCCGGAAATGAGACCGGAATTTGCGATGCTTCCGATGCTGCCATAGTTATACAGCGCGGAGCCGGAGTGACCGAGGAGGGTGCCGCTGTTGGCGATGGTGCCAATACCGCCGCCCCAATTAATGAGGGCGGTTTTGGCCGATATCAAGCCGGCGTTGGCGATGGCGGCGACCGTGCCATTGTTGTAAAGGGCGACAAGCGAGCCCGAAACGGTGCCGGTGTTGGCGAACGATCCGATGGAACCACCAGCGGTGTTGAGCACCCCGTTGAAGGCACCAGCAAGGACGGCGGTGTTGGTCAGCATCCCAATACTGCCGCTGTTCCTGATCGCGTAGGAACCGCCGGCAATAGTGCCGCCGTTGGCGAGGGTGCCGATGACGCCCTTGTTATTCACACCGAACATCTGGCCACTCAACAGGCCGCTGTTGGCCAGGATGCCCAGGGTGCCGGTGCCGGCGACGTAGGCCGCCGTCGCCACGCCGGCGATGGTGCCCGTGTTGTTCAGGGTGCCCAGGGTACCGGCGATATAATCGTTCACCGCCGCCAGCACCAGGTCGACGGTGGACCCGATAGTGGTGACGCCGGTGCCGATGGTCAGGCCGGTGATGCCGGAAGCGACGGTGACACCAGTGTAGCTGGACCCCGCCCCCGCCTGCACCAGGATGACGCCGGTGGAAGTACCCACGACATAGCTGGTCAGGGTGTCGAGGGTGGTGCTGACCAGGCCGCCGCTGATGCTGGCGATGCCGCTGACCGTGGCTGAGTGGGTGCCCAGGGCCAGCGTGCCGCTGGCCTGGCTGTAGTTGCCGGTGATGAGCAGAGTGTTGGCCAGGCTCAGGGTGGCGCCGCTGTTCACCACCGTGTGGCTGCCGACAGTGATCGCGTCGGCCAGCACCTGGCTGCCGCCGGAGAACACGACGTTGCTGGCGGTGTTGGTGATGCCGCCACCCGTCAGGGTGCCGGCCGAGCCGGCGATGACCAGGTCACCGGAGGACAGGTTGACGATGGTGCCGCTGATGGTGCCGCTGTTGACCAGGGTACCCAGGCTGGCGCCGACGCCGTTGTACAGGGCCGTGGCCCCCGACAGCAGGCCGGTGTTCTGGAAGCCGCCGATGGTGCCCCGGTTATACAGGCCGGCGCTGGTGCCCAGCAGGGCGCCGCTGTTGCTGAGGCTGCCCAGGCTGCCCGTCGCCGCCACGTAGACGGCGTTGCTGGCGCTGATGGTCCCGGTGTTGTTGAGGGTGCCCAGCGTGGCGCCGATATAATCGTTCAGCCCGGTGACGACCAGGTTGGTGCCGCTGGTCATGCCGGCCGCGGCCAGGCCGCTCACCCCACCGGCCCCCACACTGGCGCCGGTGTAGGTGGAGCCGGCGCCACCCGCCACCAGGGTTGTGGAACTGGGCTGCCCCGCCAGGTAGTTGGCGGTGCCGGACAGCGTGGCCACGACCGTGCCGCCGGTGATGCTGGCCGCCCCGCTGACCGCCAGGCTGCCCGTGCCCAACTCTAGGAGGCCCGCCGACTGGCTGTAGTTGCCCGTCACGCTGAGGACGTTGGCCAGCAGCACGGTGGCGCCGCTGTTGACCAGGGTGCCGCCGCCGACATTGACTTGGTCGTTGAGGGCCAAGTTGCCGCTGGCCAGCGTGACGTTGGCGCCGGTGCTGGTGAGGGTGCCGATGCCGGTCTGGCCGGTCAGGGTGCCGACCACCGTGCCGCTACCGCCAGTGAAGACCAGGGCGTTGGCGCTGGTGTTGACCACGTTGCCGGCGATCACGCCGCTGTTGGCGATGGTGCCGATGCTGCCGATGCTGCCGATGTTGTACAGGGCGATGACACCGGTCAGGGTACCGCTGTTGACGACAACACCGATGCTGCCCTGGTTGCGAATACCTTGGCGGCCACTGGATATCGTGCTGGTGTTAAGGATGGTGCCAACGACGGCGCCATCGTCATTGACGATCCCGGCGAGGGCAAGGTCCCCCTCCGTCGTGGTGATGGTGCCGCTGTTGGTGATGACGCCGACGACGCCGCTGTTGTGCACGCCGATGGAGCTTCCCAGGATCGTGCCACCATTCATGATGGTGGTGATGGTGGCGCCGACGGCGTTGAGGACACCCTGATTGGTGCCCCTCACGAAACTGGTGTTTATGAACTGACCGAGGGTGCCCGTATTGTCGACGCCGGCGATGCTGCCGGAAATGGTGCCATCATTGGCAAGGGTACCGATGACGCCTTGGTTAGTCGCACCGTACGTCTGGCCGCTCAATAGGCCGCTATTGCTGACGCCGCCCAGGCTCCCAGAGGCGGCGACGAAAAGGGCGGTGTTCACACCGGCGATGGCGATGGTATTGTTCAATGAACCCAGGGTGCCGCCAATATAGTCGTTCCCCACAAGTCCCAGCAGGGCGTTATTGGCCGTGACACTAATGGCCTGTAGGCCCGTTACGCCGCTGACGACGGTGGCGCCGTCGTAGCTGGACCCGCTCCCGCCTTGGATCAGCGTGTTCGCGGCAGCACCCACCAGGTAATTGCCAGTGGACGACAAGTTGGCGGAGACCGCGCCCGCGCCCACGACGGCGGCGCCGTTGACCACCAGCCCGCCCGTACCCGCGATCACCGTGCCGGCACTCTGGACGTAGTTGCCGGCGATGGTCAGGGGGCTGGCCAGCGTCAGTGTAGCGCCGCTGTTCACGAGCGTGCCCATGACCTGGTCGTTCAGCAGCAGGTTGCCGCCGGCCAGCACCACGTTGGCGGTCGGACTGTTGATCGTACCAATGGCGCCGTTCCACCCGGTCAGCGTCCCCACTGTGGTGCCGACGCCGCCGGTGAGGACCAGGGCGGTGCCGTAATTCGTCACGTTACCGGCGATCACGCCGCTGTTGGCGATGGTGCCGATGCCGCCATAGTTGGCAAGGGCGTTCGCACTGCCGCCAATCGTACCGCTGTTGACCACGGCACCGACGCTGCTGAAGTTCACCAAGCCGCTCTTGCCCGTGACCAGTCCCGCGTTCGTGACGGTGCCGATGCTGCCGAAGTTGGCCACGGCGCGGCTGGACGAGGATGCGACGGTGCCGCTGTTGGAAAGCGCGCGAAGGACACCATAGTTTTGAATGGCGTCGTTGTTGTCGCTGACGATACCGCCACTGTTGGCCAAGGCGGTGATGGTGCCGCCGTTATAAAGGGCACGGCCCGTCGCCAGGTGGATCATGCCGCTGTTCGTCACGAAGGCGATGCTGCCGTCATTGTAGACGCCGATGGAGTTGGCGGTGATCGTGCCGCTGTTGGCCAGCGTGCCGATGACGCCGTTGGTGTCGTTATAGACGGCGTTCACGCCACCGGCGATGGTGCCGGCGGTACCGTTGGTGACCAGGCCGATGGTCCCGTGGTTGGCGACACCGGTGTTGGTGCCGCTCAACAGGCCGGTATTGGTGAAGCTGCCCAAGGTGCCGCCGCTGGCGACGTAGAGGGCGGTGGCGACCCCGGCGATCGTAGTGGAATTGCTGGCGCTGGCCAGGTTGCCGCCGATATAATCATTGGCGATATTCAGCACTAGGCTGGTACTGCTGACAGCACCCGAGGCGGCCAGACCGGAAACCCCGTTGGTCTGTATGCTGACGCTGGTATAGCTGGAGCCCGCCCCCCCTTGGAGCAGGGTCTGTCCCCCCTGCCCCGTCAGGTAATTGCCGGTGGACGACAGGCTGGCGATCAGCGTGCCACCGGTGATGCTGGCCGCCCCTGTGACCACCAGGCCACCGTTGGCAAAGGCCAGCGCGCCATTGGTCTGGGTGTAGTTGCCCGTGATGGTCAGGGGACTGCCCACCGTCAGGCTGGCGCCGCCATTCACCACCGCGTTGCCGCCGCCGACCGCGATTTGGTCGTTCAGCAGAAGATTACCGCTGGCGAACACCACATTGGCGCCGGCGCTGCTGATCGTGCCGACGCCGCCATTCCGGCCGGTCAGGGTGCCCACGGTGGTCCCGGTACCGCCGGCAATGGTCAGGGCGTTGGCGGTGGCGTTGGTCACGTTGCCGGCGATCACGCCGCTGTTGATCAGCGTGCCGATGCTGCCACCGTTGCCGTTCGCCAGGGCGCTCAGCCAGCCGGATAGTGTGCCGCTGTTGACCAGCGTGCCGACGCTGCCGCCGCTGTTGTTGAAACCGATGCCGTTCGACGCGTTGATCGAGCCGCCGTTGGTGACCGTGCCGATGACGCCCTTGTTCAAGACGCCGCCATAGCCGCCCGAAATCATGCCGTTGTTGGCCAGGACGCCGACAGAGCCCTGGTTGTAGAAGGCGAATCCGCTCATCGCCCCACTGGAGAGCGTGCCGGACGTCTGATTGACCACCGTGCCAAGGGTGGCGCCGGCCCGGTTATGTATGGCCGCGCCGCCACTGAAGATCGTGCCGCTGTTGGTGATGGTCCCGATGGCGATGGCGTTATCGATACCGACACCGGAAGTGCCCCCCCTATGCCGCTGATCACGCTTCCATTCGTTATGGCGCCAATGGTGCCGAAATTAAGAACACCGACACGGCTGCCAGCAATCGAACCACTGTTGGCGATCGTGGCGATCAATCTGTAGGTTGAAATGCCTAGGGTGCCGCTAATCGTGCCGCTGTTCACCAGGGCGCCAATCGCACCAATGGCTTGAATGCCGGTCTGCGCGCCGTTGATCACGCGGGCGTTCGTGATGGTGCCAATAGTGCCGGCATAATTATAAATGCCGATAGTATTGCCGCTCAATACACCGCTGTTGCTGAAGCTGCCCAGGCTGCCGCCGTTGGCGACATACAGAGCGGTGTTGACCCCCGCGATGGTGGACGTATTCGCCGCACTGGCCAGGGTGCCACCGATGTAATCGTTGCCGATGTTCAGCAGCAAGTTTGTGCCGCTGGTAGGATCGGAGACAACCAGACCGCTGATCGGGCTGGTTTGGAGCACGACGCCGGTGTAGTTGGAGCCCGCCCCACCCTGGACCAGGGTGCTCTGTCCCGCCAGGTAATTGCCGCTGGATGACAGGCTGGTTGCCACGGTTCCGCCGGTGAGTCTGGCCGCGCCGCTAACCACCAAAGCGCCCGTGCCCAAGACCAGCGTGCCGGCACCCTGGCTGTAGTTGCCGGTGATGGTCAGGGGGCTGGCCAGCGTCAGGGAGGCGCCGTTGTTGACCACCGTGTCACCGCCGACCGTGACCTGGTCGTTCAACAGCAGGTTGCCGCCGGAGAATACGATGTTGGCGTTGGAGCTGCTGATCGTGCCGATGCTGCCGTTCCGCCCGGTCAAGGTACCCAGAGTGGCGCCAGCGCCCCCGACGATGGTCAAAGCGTTGGCGCTAAAGTTCGCCACATTGCCAGCGATCATGCCGCTGTTGACCAACACACCGATACCACAGGCGGTACATTGGTTCAGAATACCATTTATGGTACCGCTGTTCGCTATGGTGTCGATTGCGCCATAAATATTTTCAATGCCGTAGTTGTTTCCACTGATCACGCCGGTGTTTGTTATGGTGCCGATACTGCCGACATAATCGCCACCGTTAACAACGCCAATATAATGACCACTGATCGTGCCAGCATTATTTATGGTGCGGATAGATCCGTTTGAGTTGTAAATGCCGGCAAAACCGCCATTTATAACGGAACGGTTTATTATTGAGGTGATGACACCAGCGTTTTGAATGCCATATGTGGTGCCACCGACAATCGTGCCGTCGTTTGTCAGTATTCCTATGGTCCGGAATCGATTTAAGACGCCGGTATATCCACCAGAGATGGTGCCACTATTTGAAAGAACGCCGACACCATTTGGCTGGGAAGTGCTGGTGGTGTCAAGCTTGAGACCAAGGCCGGTTCCTAAGATTGTGCCACTGTTAACGAGAGTATTGATGATACCAACGTTGGACAGCGCCGTCCAAGCGCCGCTAATTGTGCCGGCGTTGGTCACCGTGCCGCCGGGAGCGCTCCAGAAAAGGCCCGAACATTGGGCGCCGACAGCCTGGCTCCACGTGGAGTTGGGGGAGGGAGTTTATGTAGCCGCAAGACGCCGCCGCCGCCGGACGGGGCGCCGCCAGCCCCATGCCGATGGCCAGGGCGGACGCGCCCAACAGCAGCGTGCGCCGCGTCTTCACGGCCCCTTGGTCGCGACCCGTCATTCCCAGCGTCATGCCACCCAACTCCCCATCCAGAATGAAGCCACCCTCGGCCGGGGTAAGCGTCCGTGTTCGCCAGGGCGCGTTCCGCGCCGGCCCACTGCCCAGTCCCGCCGCTTCAAATCAACCGAATACTTCCGGGGCAAAAACATCGTGTTCGCTCGCCTTTGCCCCGGATTACAATGGCGTGCGTTTTGCCTGCGACTCAGTTAACTGTCAATAATTGACGAATATATTTGCGATTATATCTCAGTATATTACGTCAATAATGACGATTAAGTCGGAAAGTCACAAAATGAAATTCAGAATCCGTCATTCCTGACAGAGCAACTTGCTCAACTTTGTCGGACCCCCGGAAAATATCCCTTAAAGCGCCATTCCATCCCCTGGTGCCGCCGCGCGAACTGGATCACGGTCTGCGGGTGTGATAGGGGTGAGTCGGGTTGGCGGCGATGATGGACACGAAGTACAGCCACATCCATGCCGCCCCTTCGGGAAGACAGGAGGAGCGGTCGATACCCGCCCGCCGGTCTCGCTTGGTTGGATGGAGCCGGCCATTGCCCCATCGTCTGGAAGAAAACAGGATATGTCGCGTCTATTGATCATTGAGGATGAGGCATCCCTGCGGGATGACTTGATCGCCTTCCTTGAAGCGAAAGGATATTCCCTGACCGGCGCGGGCACCTTGGCCGAAGCCAGGCAGCACTTGGCGAGAACCGCGTTTGAGTTGGTTGTCCTTGATTTGGGCCTGCCGGATGGGCATGGCGTGCAGCTTCTGACGGAAATCCGCGCCCAACGGGGCCTGCACTGCGGCGTTGTGGTGCTGACATCGCACCAAGACATGGAAGACAAGCTGCAAGCGTTGGAGGCCGGCAGCGACGCCTATCTGGTGAAGCATGCGAGCCTTCGGGAAATCGAATACACCATCCGCAATGTGCTCAAACGGGTCCCCGTCTCAGTCCCACAGGTGGCGCCGGGGTGGACGCTGGACCAGCGTGGGCGGGTGCTGATCGCCCCCGGCGGGCAAAGGGTGCCGTTGACGCCGAAGGAACTGACCTTCATGGCTCTGCTGGTGGGAACCGATGTCTGCGACCATGACCGGCTGGCCGCAGGGCTGGGGGATGGCGGCGACTTCAATTCCAGCAGCCTGACCACCCTGGTGCGCCGCTTGCGGCACAAGGTCGAGGAGCAGACGGGCGAAGAGCCCCCCATCCGCGCCATCTACGGCAAGGGCTATGGTTTCGCCGCGCCGCTGAGCGTGCGATGACGGCCGCGCGCGCCGCCCGCTGACGGAAGGGACGCCATGCTGGACATCGCCACGTCGATGGTTTTTGTCGGGGTGCTGACGGCGAGCAATTGCATCGCGGCCTTTTTGATGTGGCGGGCCTACCGGCAACTCCATGGGCTGGCGTCGGTGTCGGCCGGTTGCCTGGCGCTCACCACCGCCTTCGCCTTGATGGTGGTCAGGGACCCCCACCTCATCACCGCCGGCAATGCCGCGATGACCTTGGCCATCGGGCTGGTGACGGACGGCATGGTGGCGTTGCTGGGCGGACGCCCCCGGCGCGACTGGGTTCTCGGCGCCACGGTCTTCACCGTGCTGTTCTGGGAACTGGTGCAGTGGGGTGCCCCTGACAGCACACTGGTTCGGGTAGCGGTCGCGACAGTGGTATATATCGGCTTCTATGCCCGCTTGCTGGTCGAGGTCATTCGCAGTAGCGCTCAGATCAGGGGCGCACGGATATGCCTGATCCTGACACTGGTCGGCCATATGGCCGTCCTGGTTGGACGCATGGCGGTGGCGTTGGTCGATCCAGACCCATTCTTCGTCTTTTCACCCCGCTTCCTACCCTGGTTCCAGTTGGAGGGGGCGGTGGTGATGATGCTGACCTTTTTCTGCATCATGTTCATGGTGGGCGCGCAACTCAGCGCCACACTCAAGCAGCGCACGCTCAGCCTGGCGGCGGAGCGCCGCATGCACACCCAATTGCGCCAGTTCCTGGGCACGCTGGGACATGAACTGCGGACACCGCTGGCCATCATCGATCGGTCGGCGGAGGTTAGCCTGGACTTGCTGGATCCGGCGCAGCCGCTGATCATACGCCGTTTGGACACGATCCGGGCCACGGTCGACCGCCTGCGGGGCATGATGGACAACCTGCTGATGGCGGAACGCGCCGAGTTGGAGGTGTCGGACGCGGAGCGCGTCGACGTTGCCCGCATCGTGCGCGACCTCATGCGCCTCCTGGCACAAAAATATGAGGATGGGCGGATCACCGCGGCGCTGCCGGAAACACCTACCCATGTTCGCGGGAACCGAGAGATGCTGGCGACCGCGATCGGCAATATTCTGGACAACGCACTGAAATACTCCCCTGCCGATGAGCCGGTCCACATCACCGTTCAGCAAGGCGGTTCTATCACCATAACCGTCGAGGACAGGGGCATCGGTTTCCCGCCACATCAACTCCCCCAGGTCGGACAGCGCTTCTTCCGCGCCGATAACGCCAGGGCAGTGCAAGGCACTGGTCTAGGCCTCGCCATCGTGAAGACCATCGTCAACAAGCACAGCGGTCTTGTGACCTTCGCCAACGCGACCAACGGCGGTGCAGTAGCGACAATCGTGTTGCCCAGTGCCGACACTGAAATTAAGCCCTGACGCCGACTTGGCGACGGGCGGATCACCCGCGGCCGATGATGACGCTGCGTTCGATGCTTGAGAAGGGGGCTGATGCCGATGTGCTCAGAGAGATTATCGGCTTTGCTGCCCAGCGGCTGATGGAACTGGAGGTCCAGGGCCTGACCGGAGCCGAGCCCGGCGAGCGATCAGCAGCCCAGTTTCGCCTTCGGCGTCTTTTACACCTGCTGATACGAAGGCGTGGCGGCCGGCTCACATAGAACCATGTAAATGGCCGCCGGGGCAAAAATAAGGGAAAGCAGCGCTCCGTATATTGTCTTGTAAATTAGCAAGGGCAAAAACTGCCATTCTGTCGCCGAAATAGTAGGCAGAATAGCGATATGAAACAGCCAACCGACAATTGCAGCCAGTACGGCGAGGACCAGCGCCCGTATAAAGGCATTTCGAGGTAAATTGAGCCTTATTCGTTTATTGATGCGCAGATACGTGCGAGAGCGCATCCGTCGACGGGTTAGAATCGTCGGCATCAGGATGCTCATCAGCACGATCATGAAACTCTGCGGCAGGGAGTTCGAACACCACCCCGACATGACCGGCGAGTGGCACCACCTTCTGACCGCCAAACACGATAAAAACAAAGAGTATTGATAATGCCGCGCTAATAATAACCCCAATCGCGGTTTCGATGGCAATATAGCGCCTTTGATCATTCGTCATCAGAGCCCCTCCGCAAGTTCTTTCAGGGGAATGGCGGGATCGGCCAGGCGTTCCGGATCGATGATCATTCGGTCCGCGACCAGGCTGCGCCCGTGGATGTAATCCCGGGCCATGTTCACGCAGTCCAAAGAAACGACGCGGCCGTTCTTCAGGTAGACGACCGAGAAGCTGCGGGTTGCCGGGTCGCCACGGACGACCGCCTGGTCATGACTGAGGGAAAGTCCCACCGTCTGGAGTTTCAGGTCATACTGCTGGGACCAGAACCAGGGCACCGCATCGTAGGAAATGGCCTGCCCCGTGATCGCCCGCGCGGCCACCGTCGCCTGGTCATTGGCGTTCTGGACCGATTCAAGGCGGATGCGTCGCCCCTCCGCATAGCGGTTGGCATGCAGGGCGCAGTCGCCGATGGCATACACACCCGGCAGCGATGTGCGGCAGCGGTCATCCACCGCCACGCCGTTGTCCCCGTCGGCACCCGCTGCCAACAAAGGCCCCACGGCGGGAAGGATGCCAATACCGACGACCACCATTTGGCAAGGGATGACCACCCCACCCATCAGTTGGACCCCGGTCACCCCACCGCTTCCCAGAATGGCGCCGATGTGTGTTTCCAGGCGGATGTCAACGCCGTGGTCACGGTGCTCCGCCTCGAAGAAGCGCGACAAGGCCTCCCCCGCGACACGGGCCAGAACGCGGGGCTGCGCCTCCAGCACCACGACCCTCTTGCCCAGCTTGGTTAGCGCGGCCGCCGTTTCCAGGCCGATATAGCCACCGCCGACGACCACGGCGGTTTCAACACCGGCCAAGCGCTCCCGCATCCGGTCGGCATCGGCGCGGGTGCGCACCATATGGATCCCGGGCAGGTCAGCGCCGGCACAGGATAGGCGGCGGGGCGTTCCGCCCGCAGCCCACACCATCTCGCCATAACCGATCGTCTCACCGTCCGCCGTCGCCACCGTCCGCTGGATGGGATCGACCGCGACGACACGCCGACCCGGCAACAAGGTCACGTCCCGCTCGACCCAAAACGCCGGCGGACGGATCAGAAGGCGGGCATAGGCCTTTTCCCCGGCCAGATAATCCTTCGATAATGGGGGGCGCTCGTAAGGCGGGTCCGGTTCGTCACCGAGGAGAGCGATGGTGCCGGCGAATTTATTCTGACGCAGGGCGATCGCGGCCTGCGCGCCACCATGACCGGCACCGACGATCAGCACGTCATAGCGCGCCATCGGTCACTCCGCCTCCGCGATGCGGACCGGCAGTCCATCCAGCTCATCGGTGACGATGACTTGGCAGGCCAACCGGGATGTCCCGTTCCTGCCGCTGGAACTGTTCAGCAACTCATCTTCGTCGCTGGTCATGGGCGGCAACCGGCCCAACCAGCCCTCGTCCACATGGATATGGCAGGTGGCGCATGAACAGCTCCCTCCGCACAACGCCAGCAAGTCATCAAAGCCGGCGTTGCGGATCACTTCCATGACGGAAAGGCCCGCCTCGACGACAACATTATGGTTATTCCCATCACGGGAAGTAACGATCAGTGTTGGCATTTCCCACCAGCAGATAATGAACGGAATTGAAGCCAAAGAAGATGATGAGAATGCGCAGGCTTCCCATCATCCGATGTCTTGGACTGGAAGCCATAAAGACTTCCAGTCCTCACGACTTAGAAGCGAACGCCGGTGCGCAAGCCATAGGTCCGCGGCGGCCGCAAAGTGCCGACGGTGAAAAGCGCGAAGCTCGTGGGGAACGTCGCGCTGACCACGGTTTTATCGAAGATGTTGTTCACGAACGCGGTGACAAAGAACCTGTCATCGGACGCGTTGTAGGTCAGCGAAGCGTCCGCCATCCAGTAAGCGTCCTGCTTTTCGACGGCCGTGAACTCCAGCCCCGTGAGCGTCTGCGTCTGGAAATGCGCGCGCGCGTTGGCGATGATCCTGGCGCCATTGTCCAGCGGGAAGGTCTGTTGGGCGGCCAGGTTCAACGTCCACAGCGGCGAATTGGGCGGACGGGAACCAGAGCAGTTCACCACATAGGAATTCCCGGTGATGCTGGCGCTTGGACAGCCAGTCCCATTATAAACGCCCCCGTTGGAATTCGGGGTCGTATAGATAAAGTTATCGTAGCGTCCATCCAGGTACTGCACATCAGCGGATAGTAGCGTATCCTTGATGGGCAGGTACTGAATCTCCGTCTCGAAACCCTTGATCGTCGACTGGCCGACGTTCTCCGTTGCAAAAATAATCGTCCCTTTGGAGTCGTAGCCAACGTGACTGATCTGCTGGTTTTTATATTGCCAATAAAAAGCCTCGATATTGATCTGTAGGCGATTGTCGAAAAAGCGGTTCTTACTGCCCAGCGTGTAGGCTTCGATGGTCTCCGGGCGGTAGGTGCCGGCATCCGCGGAGAAGAAGAAGCCACCGGATTTGAAGCCAGTTTCATAGCTGGCGAACAAAAGGTTGCTGTCGGTGACGTCCCAGTCGGCGCCCAGGCGATAGGTGAACTTGTTGAAAGTCGCCTTTTTCGCTGTAACCCCCGTATCGTCGATGACGCTGGGGACGGTGAGGGTGCCATCTTGGCGGGGATCGAAGTCCGCGGCAGGCAGGGTCAAGGTGTTGTAGGGGATGGTACTCGCCGTCGGGCATCCCGGAACATAGGTTGGATTATACGTTGTCGGAATGACGCAAGGGCGCAAGACGCTATTGTTCGTGCCGGTGAAGGTCTTATCCTCCGTCGTATAACGGCCGCCAACCGTGAGCCGCACGTCCGGGACCGGCGCATAGGTCACGCGCCCAAAAGCCGCCAGGCTCTCAGAGCTTTGTGAGAATGTTTGGTTCGAAAGCTGGGACTGCGAGTTATATTGGTTCAGTGGAGCGTCGTTGGTTTCATCATAATAAAACCCACCGATAAGAAATCGCAGCGGCTGCGTATCGTCGGTCGCGAAGCGAGCCTCAACACTTGTCTGCTTGTCCTTCTCCTTTTGGGTGATCACGAACCCGGGATTGTCAGACACGAAGTCGACATGGTTCTCGCGATACGCGGGAATGAGCGTGAGCTTTCCCCAATCAGACTGCCATTCAATGTTGGAGGAAACGCCCCAGGAATTATTGTGCATATAGGGGTCGGCCGTAATCGGCGCGAAGGTCCGCCCCAACAGGACGTTGGGTTGGCTGGCATAGAAGGCCTGCCCCTGCGGCGACAGAAGGCCGATACGATCATCGACGTTCAGGTTCATGGGGGTCGCGCCAGTCCCGTTGCCCCGCTGCCGGAAGACGTCACCCGTCAGGTTGATAGTAAGCGAGTCCATTGGCTCAACCCGGAGCGATACGCGGCCGCCCATGTCGTTCTGGTCATCGGTGCCGTCGTTCATATAACCATTGTGGCGAACGTAAATGCCGGCCGCGCGCACGGCGGCGTCCTTACCCAGCGGCATGTTCAAATCGCCGTCCACACGAACGGCGTCATAATTGCCGTACTCCACCGTCAATTCACCGCTGGTTTCCCCCAGTTCCGCCCTATGTGGGATGACATTGACCGCGCCACCCGTGGCGTTTCGGCCGTACAAGGTTCCTTGCGGACCTTTCAGCACCTCGACACGTTCGAGGTCATAGAAATATCCCGTCGTTCCGGTGGTACGACCGATGTAAACTCCGTTGAAATTGAAAGCGACG
Source organism: Nitrospirillum goiasense (assembly GCF_034427435.1). NCBI lineage: Bacteria > Pseudomonadati > Pseudomonadota > Alphaproteobacteria > Rhodospirillales > Azospirillaceae > Nitrospirillum > Nitrospirillum goiasense. Next base: position 19,078 of record NZ_JAXQNP010000002.1, read on the forward strand.
GCCGGATCGCTCAAAGCATTGGCGTTGAAGTTGCCAACACCACGCAGATAAAAAACGCTGCTCGACCCGGAGGACGAACTGACCTGCAGCGCCGGCACCACGCTCGTCAAATCCGCCGGCCGGGTGACACCGGAGTCCCGAAGGCTGTCGCCCGTCACCGCCGATACGGCGATCGCTGCGTGCTGCAGATTCTCGGACCGCCGCTGGGCGGTGATGACAATATCCGCCAGCCCGTCATCCTGCTGGGCATTCGTCGCCCCGTTGACTTGGGGCTCCGATGATTGTGCCCCCGACAACTGGGCCCAGGCGGCAGGACTGGTGATCAAGGCACCAAGGCAGACTGATGACAGCAGCAACGTCGATTTCATTTCATCCCTCCCGTTTATTGCGCCGTCTTGGCGGCGGTTTTAATGCGATGCCGGTGCGGATCAGCTTGGATCCACTGGAAATTCGGGCACGCGAATACCGTGAGGGCAGCGGATGCCCCCTGAACGCCTTGCCACTCACCGCCCCTCCAGGCGATGTTTTGTTTATTGCTTGATGACCGCTTGGAACGTGGCCAAGCGGCCTCCCGGTCAATCCGCCAGCGGGTGCTGTTCCCTGTCGATCATACCCTTCAGGATGCGCCGGGCCCGGATGGCCGCCTCATCGATGGGAAGCAATGCCGGCTTATGCGCCAACAGGTCATTGGATCGCATCCGGCTGCGCACCGCGGCGATCATCGGTTCGTCCTCATTGACGAACGCGTTCTGGGTTCCGTAGTGCAACATGCCGGAGACTTCCTGGCTGTCGCGCGCTTTGTTGCGCCCCGCCGCCCAGAAATACCGCGTCGCATCCTCGGACTGCGGCACCAGCAGATGCATGACGTTGATGCGGGGGTCGTCGGCCTGGACCGTTTCCTGGATGCTCATGCCGGTCTGCAGGCTGAGATTGGCGGGGGCCTGCCAATGCATATAGGCCTTGAGGTTGGCGAAATCCTCCGCCCCGTCCCAAAGCAGCCGGAACAGGCCCGTGATGGGCTCGTTCACCACGTCATAGAAGGCATTGACCTGGTCGCCATCCTGCCGCGCCCGGAACGTCGTTCTCTCCGAATTCCCCGGGGATGCCAGGAAGGGGTGCAGGAACTCGACATGCGTGAGATCCAGCAGGTTGTCGACCACCAGTTCATAGTTGGCGTTGACGTCCAACTGGCCATGGACCCAGGTCTGGTCCGGCTCATCGAACAGCGGCAGGACCGGCAGCTTGGACTCGTCCGCCTGGGACGGCTCCCCCATCCAGACCCACAGCATTCCATACCGCTCGGCCACCGGATAAGACCGTACCGACAAGGCGGAGGAGACGGCGCCCTTGCCATGGGGATTGCGCAGGCAGGCGCCGGAACCACCGAACTCCAGCCCGTGATAGCCGCAGACCAGGCGACCGTCGCGGACCTTGCCACGACTGAGGGGCGCGAAGCGGTGCGGACAGGCATCGAACAGGGCCTTCACCTGCCCTTGGGCGTCACGAAACAGGACGATGGGGTGGTCGATGACCCGAATGGCGACGGTCCCGTCCGTCACGTCCTTGTCCCAGGCGGCCGGGTACCACGCGTTCCGCAGGAAGCCCATTATTATCCTCCCTTGCTTCAACCGTTAGAATATCTTGCGGATGCTCTTCTCGATGCTCCAAGCCCCGGGGCCTGCAAAGAAAATGTACAGAAAAACGAAACAGAACAGGATCGCCAGGTCTCCCTGGTTCACGACGGGCAAGATCCCGTCCTTCATGTGCAGCCCCGCCGGGAAATGAATCCCCCAGTAGGCCACCGCCATTTCCCCGGACAGGACGAACGCCACGGCACGGGTGCGCAAGCCCAGGGCCACAGCCATGCCCCCAAAGAACTCGAGTATCCCCGCCACACCGACGACACTGAGCAACGGGACGGGGCCGGGATGGTGCTCACTGACGGGCCAAAGGAAAAGCTTCTGCATGCCGTGTTGAAGGAACAGAAGCCCTGACACGATGCGCAGCCCTCCCAGTGCGAAGGGGGCCAACGCAAAGGTGGAATAGCGCTCTTTGAGGGACCAGTTTCTCATCGCAACCCTTACCATTCCGTTATAAATGGCCCGTAGGTCGGCGCCCTTCCGCCCGCGTCCTCCGCCACGACATGGTTCCGCTGGCGGCCGAGATAGGTGATTTCGCTTTCGATGATGTCGCCGGGTTTGAGCCAGGCGTTGCCGTGCATCGCCCCGTTGCCCGGCGGCGAGCCGGTGATCAGCAGGTCACCGGGCAGCAGCCGGATGCGCTCCGTCGCGTAGGACAGGATTTGCTCCGGCTGGAAGATCATGTCGCTGATGGGCCAATCCTGACGGATGGCACCGTTCACCGATAGGCGGATTTGCACCTTCGACCTGTCGACGAACTGCTTGGGCACGGCGAAGGGGCCAAACGGCTTGAAGTTCGGCTGGCTCTTGCTGATCCAATCATATTGGAAGCGAACGTCGACGCGCCGGAACTCGTCCACCGTGCCCAGATCATTGACCATGACATAGGCGGCGATCAGGTCGTTGGCCTCATCGGGGCGGATATAGCGTCCGGTCTTCCCGACGATGACACCAAACTCCAGTTCCCAATCGGGGTGTTTCCCCACCAAGGGCAGCGGCACATCGTCATTGGGGCCACAGAGTGACGAATGCAGGCCTGTCCAGAAGAAGGGCATGCCCTCGCGCCCACGCCGGTCGATCTCGGCCAGGTTGCGGTGGAAAAAGGCCTCGTCGCCCTCCCCTTCCTTCCGGGCATTTTGGTTGAACGTGTTGAAGGTCATCATTTCCGCGACATGCTGACGGTAGTTGGAACCGGCGGCCAGGATGTTCGGATGGGAAAGGACAGGCAGGATCTCCAGCGCGTCGTAGGTAAACGACTGCTGGTCCTGCCGGTGGGCAACCTCGTTCGCCCAGTCGACGGCACGGTCCCAATCGTCAAACACCGCGTGGGTGTCGCGATAGCGGTCGGAAAGGCTGAAAACGGCGCCACCGGGAACGACGACGCCGGGAAAGGCCGCATCGGCGCCGGACCGGAACGTGCCGATCCCGAAGCTGCCCGATACCAAGCCGGTGGCGGGGTCGATACCATCGGGCTGGGGCGCAGCGGGAAGCTGTTTCAGGAAATCATGGTCAGGCATGGTTGGGTTCCATCGTTTTGTATAGGGGCCGTGTCAGGCGAAATAGCGGTCGGGCGGATCGGAGCTCCAGACATCCATTTCGACCTCATGGATGCCGTGCACCCGGGTGCCATCGGACGCCCTGAGGCGATCGGTATCGGTGAAGGTTTCGAAGCGGTTGCGATCGGGGTCGCGCCAAACGTCGAAGACATGGCTGCCGTGGGGATGCCGTCCCACCCCCCAAACAAGTTCGTAGCCTTTGGATTCCAGGTAGCGGTGAGACATGAACTGCGCCTCGAAGTCCTGCGCCTCGAAACTGATGTGATGGCAGGCCGTCTCCCCGACCCGGCTCTGCATCAAGGCCACGCAGTGATGGTCCACCAGCTCCTCACCGCGATTGAGGCGGAGGAAGCCGACGATCCGAATCCCGGGCTGACCCGGCAGGTGATAGACGTCGCTGGGAATGAGCCCCAGCACATCGACGTACCAAGGTAGCGTCGCCATGAAGCTGGGGATGAACAGGCCGACATGACCAATGCGGAACAACTTGGCGGGGCCCAGGGGCCGCTTGGGTTCGAACCGCCCCTCGCGGATGTAATTGAGGGGCGAATTCAACATCAGCGGGGCATAAGCGTCTCCCGGCGGGATACGCGCCACACCGTGGATAAGGTCCACCGCGATGCCGTTGGGATCCGTGAGGGTCACGGCCTTGCCGCCGCCCGGCGTATCCAGCGCGCGGATCGGGCTGGCCTTATGCACCCGGACCGCCTCTTCCAGGTCGGCCTCACCCTCCACCTCAAAGGCGAAGCCGGTGAACACTGCGGCGTCCCCCCGCTCCGCGACATAGGCGTAGCTGTCACCGCCGTTGGTGCGCATGACCAGCCGCTCCGGGCCGCTTTCAACGGTGATCAGCCCGAAGTCACGGGCGAATGTCTCCGTGGCGGCAAGATCATTCACTTGGAATTTCACATGATGCAGACTTTTCAGGCGCATCAAGGATACCTCCCCAGCATTTTCAATTTCGGATGAATATTGGAAGACCGCGGCACCGCCACTGGTCTTCGCCCTCCCTATTTTTTCCGGCGCCAAATTCTTCGGTCACCGGCTGTTGTAAGCTTTTCGCTCACAGACCTATTACCGTCCAATCGAATATCGGGCGTTCACATATAGGGCATACTGATATGTCTGCGCGAAACGGGCGCCCCGCAACGCCGGGCGAAAATGAAAATGGTGCTGACCGGCACGAGGCCGGTCAGCACCATTCAGCGTTTCAAATACCTTAAGCGGCCCCGCCGCCTATTCGCCCGGCATCGGCCGCAATCCCAGCAGATCCACCGCGTTAAGGCCCAATATCCTGGCCTGGATGTCCTCCGGCAGGTGGGCATGGAACCCCAAGGGATCCGGTTCCCCCATGTCGAAAGGATAATCCGTCCCTAGGCACAGCCTGTCCGGCCCATGGCTGCGGATCAGGGCGTCAAGCTGGTCCCGATCGAACACCAGCGTGTCCAGCCAGACCTGCCGCAAATAAGACGACGGTGCCCGGGTGATGTGCGCGCGGCAATCTTCCCGGGCCCGGAACGCGTGGTCCATCCGGCCCCAGTACGCGGGCAGGAAGCCCCCGCCATGCGCCACGCAGAGCTTGAGCCCCGGATGCTGGTCCAACACCCCGCCAAAGATCAGGTGGCTGAGGGCGAGGGTCGATTCCAGCGGATTGCCGATAATGTTGTCGAGGTAGTGCGCCGCCAGGCGGTGCCCGTGGGTGAAGCCCAGCGGATGCAGGAACAGCAGGACCCCCAACTCCTCCGCCGCGGCGAAGAAGGGGCGGAATACAGGTTCGGCCAGTTCCTTCCCGGCCACGTTCGATCCGATCTCGATGCCCCGCAAGCCCAGCTCCTGGACACACCGCCGCATCTCGGCGATCGCCATCTCGGTGTTTTGAAGGGGCACCGTCCCCATGCCGACCAGCCGGTCGGGATGGCCGCCCACCACCTCCGCCACCCGGTCATTGACCCGTTGCGCGGCGGCGCGCCCGACCTCGGGCGGGGCGAAATAGTAATATTGCCCCGGTGAGGGGCTGATCGCCTGCACATCCACGCCCAGTCGATCCATGTCGGCCAAGCGCTCCTCGACACCGTTCAGCTTCCGCCCGATGTCACCGAAAAGCTTGGCGTTCGTCGCCTTGGACGCCTCCGACAGGAAGGCGAAAGGGTTGGGCGGGTCCGCGACCTCCCGCCGGATCAGAGCATCCGCCGCCGGAACGTTGAGGTGGCAGTGCAGGTCCACCACGACGTGCCGCCCACGCTGAGCGACCGGTATCGGCTCACGACAGGGGCCGCAGGTGGAAAGATGATGATCGCAACTCATCGTTCCGCATCCAGCATGGATTGGACGATCTTACGCACCTTCACCGCCGGCCCATCGGACCGGACCAACAATTCCCGCTGGAAGGTGGCCGCCCGGTCCAACCGCGGTTCGATCGCCTCGATCGCCACGACATCCTGCCCGCGGACCTTCTCGTCCGATTCCAGTTGGAATTCATCCAGCGTTTCGTCACCCAGGCGGAAATTCCGGATGGAAAAGCCAAAGTAGTGGGTCGTCGTTTCCGTTTCCGGGGTGATGCCATGCAGGATGTGAAGATGGCCCAGCGCCGGTGGGACGACGTCGTGGCCCGGAACGCGGGTGAACAAGGGAAAGTTGGTCCGGATCAGTTCAGGGCCGTAAAAGTCCGTGATCGACTCCCAATCGGCGATGCCCTCGTACCGGTTCTCCGCCCCCCAAACGATATCGGCGAAGTCATTCCAGGGAAGCTTGCCCGTGCGCACCAGCCGGTAGCTGGCCGGGCGCTCCTCCTCCCTCATAGCCATTTTCTTCATGGCCTCGCCCCCCGGAATATGAAAATGCAGGTATGGCAGGTGGGTCAGGTCCATCAGGTTGTCGATCAGCAGCTGATACCGCCCCTTCATCAGGAAGTGATTGTACGAGCTGGCGTGCCACCCCTCGACGCCGATGCCGAAATCCTCATGAGGGGGCAACAGGGTGGTGTCGCAACGATCCCTGTCCCCCATCCAAATCCAGCACAGAGGGCCCCGCTGCTCCAGCGGATAGGTCGGCTGGCAAAAGCCGGCACCCGTCCCCTGCGATGGGATTTCGCTGCACTTCCCATCGGCATCGAATACGAAGCCATGATAGCCGCAGACGATGGAGTCCCCCTGCAGCTTCCCCCGGGCCAAGGGGAAGTAGCGATGGGGGCAAATACCATGCATAGCCACAGGCGCCCCGGCCATCGTCCGGTAAAACACGACGGGCTTGCCGAGGATGGTCCTTTCCATCGGCGTTCGCGTGATTTCGTGGGCGAACGCCGCGAGGTACCATCTGTTTCGAACGAACGACTGACCTTCCTTGAACGGATACATGGCCTCTTCCTCCTGTTCTTCTTTACTTGATGATCAGACGTGCGCCCGGACGACCCGCTGATCAATGGCGCCGAATAGGGGTTCGCCCTTGTCCGATCTGGCTTCCATACGGACGCGGTCACCGAAGGACATGAAGGCCGTCCGCACCTTCCCGTCGTCCAACAGTTCGATGCCCCGCCGCTCCGCGATGCAGGACGACCCGACATCGCGATGGTTCGCGTTGGACACGGTGCCCGACCCGATGACGGTTCCCGCACACAAGCTGCGGGTTCGGGCGGCGTGCGCCACCAGTTCGGGAAACGAGAAACTCATGGCATGGCCATTGGCACGCCCGAAGAGCGCACTGTTCCAATGAACCTCGAGGGACAGGTCGACACGGCCGTCGCGCCATGCGGCGCCGAGTTCATCCGGCGTCACCGCGACCGGCGCCATGCTGCAGGCCGGCTTCGCCTGGACCCAACCGAAGCCCGTCTTCATTTCGATTGGGGCAAGGTGGCGCAACGACCAGTCGTTGATCTGCACCACAAGCCGGATATGCGCCGCCGCCTCATCCGGTCCACAGCCCAGGGGCACCTCGTCAACGACCACCCCGAACTCGCCTTCGAAGTCGATCCCGTCCGCCTCGGTCACGAAGGGGATGTCCTCTGTCGCCGCATAAAATCGGTCCGACAGGCCCTGGTACATCAGCGGGCGATCGCGCGGCGCCGGGTCCATCTTGAAGACCTTGGCCATCAGCGCGCCGTGGCTTTCAAAGGCTGAACCGTCCAGCCACTGCCAGGCGCGCGGTAACGGCGCCAGGAACTGCCAAGCCGAATGTGGCGCGAGGCCCGGGGCGGTTCCCGCCTCGACGGCAATCGCCAGATCCCGTAACGCGCCCTCCACCTCCGTCCAGCACTCAAGCGCTTCTTGAAGCGTTGCCGCGATCCCATCCGCGAGAGCCGCCCGCGCGTGATCGCTCGATACGACGACCAGGCGTCCATCACGGGAGCCGTTTGCCACGGTCGACAGCTTCATGGCCTAGTCCTCCAGGATCGCCACGGCGCGTGTCCACCCGGCGGAGGCGCCTTGGATTTTGTGGGGAAAGCAGGAGACGGTGAACCCGTGGGCGGGCAGGACCTCGAGATTGTGCAGCTTCTCCAGATGGCAATAGCCGATCTCGCGACCGGCCTTGTGCCCCTCCCAGATAAGGGAGGTATCGCCCATCTCCGCCACCCGGCGCGCCGTGTGGGTAAACGGCGCATCCCAACTCCACGCGTCGGTGCCAGTCACCCGGACCCCGCGGGAGATGAGATACATCGTCGCCTCATACCCCATGCCGCAGCCCGTGTTGATGTAGTCCGGGCGGCCCAGGGCGCCACCGGCCGCCGTGTTGACCAAGACGATGTCGAGGGGCTGCAACTCGTACCCGATGCGTCGCAGTTCCCGCTCCACATCCATGGCCGTCACGACATAGCCGTCGGCGAAATGCCTGAAGTCGAGCTTCACGCCGGGGCCAAAGCACCAATCGAGGGGGACCTGGTCGATGGTCAGCGCGGGCTTCCCGCCGTCCTGCGTCGGATGGAAATGCCAGGGCGCGTCGAGATGCGTCCCGTTATGGGTCGACAGCGTCACGGCCTCCGCCGCGGCGAAGCCCTCTCCCCCCGGCAAGGCCTCGGCGGTGATGCCGGGGAAAAAATGGCCGGCCTCGGCCACCGTCTCCTTGTGGCCGACATACTCGATTTTCGGCCGCATGAAGGGCGGATCCGTCACCAGGTCATTGCACAAGGTGATGGAGAGGTCGATGAAACGGCGCCCCGTACGGCTTTTCATTCGTGTTTTCCCAGTCTCCCTGATCGCCTTTGGCGGCGATTTGCCGGCCGGCGTTTGTTCGTCCCTCAATTTCCCCACGACACCTATTAGCGTCCAATCGAATTTCGGGTTTGCGTCCATGGGCAATACTGATACATTGAGGTATGCGCTTCGATGGTCTCGACCTTAATCTGCTGGTTGCCCTTGAGGCCCTGATCCAGGAGTGCAATGTCTCCGCGGCGGCGCGGCGCCTTAACTTGACCCAGCCCGCCGTCACGGGCGCGCTGAACCGCCTGCGCGAGTATTTCCAGGACGACCTGCTGGTGTTGCACGGGCGGCGCATGCTGCCCACGCCCAAGGCGGAATCCCTAGCCGGCCCCGTTCGTCGCGCTCTTCTGCAAATACGTGGTGAGATCACCCGCGCCGGAAACTTCGACCCCGCGACGGCCGTCCGCCATTTCCTGATCGTCGCGTCGGATTACGCCTATGCCATCGTCCTGGCCGACCTTTTCGCCAAGGTGGCCAGCGAGGCGCCATCCGTCAGTTTTGAACTGATTCTGCCCAGCAGCCAGGCCGGCGAAAGATTGGACCGGGCCGAAGTCGACCTTATGTTCACGGTCATCCCGTACGCCAACCCCCGATACCCCTCGATGCAGTTATGGACTGACGAGGATGTCATCATCAGTTGGAGTGGCGCCGGCTACGACAGCATCGACGCCGAAACCTTCTTCTCCGCCGGCCACGCGGTCGCCACCTTCGGCCCGGACCGCAGGCCGTCGGTGACCGATGAGCATATCGCCAAACTGGGTTTTGAGCGTCGGGTGGAAATCCTGTTACCCAATTTCGCCGATCTCTGCCCGGCGATCGTGGGCACAAAGCGACTTGCCACCATGCACCGGCGCTATGCGGAACATTTCGCCCAATTTTACCCCATCACACTGCACCCCACATGGGTAGAATTCCCCCAGATTGTGGAATTGGCGCTGTGGCATGAGGTCCGCGACAAGGATCCCGGCGTCCGCTGGCTGCTCGACAACATCAAAGAATTGGCCGACAACTTGCCAGGTCGAGTTTAATTTGCAGCTTCAATTATCCCCAATCCAAGGCGAGTGATGCCGTGGGGTACTGCCTCAGCGCTACCCTCATAACGGCCCAGGCCGAACGCTTACAAATGGGCCACCATCCAGGACACAGCCCCATGACATCATCAGCGAACGCGGGACGGATGGGACCATCCCGCTACCGCTGTCCGGGCCAAACCGGGCGCAGCCGGGGTCACGATCATGCCATAGGGTATACGGGAGCACTTGCCAGCGTTTTTCAATCCGCCCAAACGCAAAACACCCGTCAGCAATGTGCTGACGGGTGTTTTACTGATTTGGTTGCGGGGGCCCGCAACCATCTTAACTTGCTGTTCCGCGCAGCCGCCTAACAAGACTCGGATTGGATGACACCGGTGTAAGGACAATGACGCTAAATCGATGTTTCGTTTGAAGTCGACGGGGTTGAGGTACCCCAGCGTCGAATGGCGACGTGTTGGGGTGTAGAAGCATTCGTTGTAGTCGAAGACGTCGGCCCTGGCCTGTTCCTTGACTGATAGATGGCCATGGCCACGCGCTCTGTTTTTGAGCGACGAGAAGAAGCTCTCCATGGCAGCGCTGGCCTAGACATCGCCCGCCCTGCTCATGGAACAGGTGATGCCGTTGTAGGTGAGCAGGCGCTGGAACTGCTGACTGGTGTATTGGCTTCCCTGATCAGCATGATGCAGCACCACCTTAGATTTTACCCGCCGCCACAATGCCATGACCAAGGCATGCGAGTGAACCGCGCCGGGATTGTCGGAGGCAGTTTGGTTTGAGTCACGCGGCCATTGCCGATTGGTCCAGCATGGCGTGGAAGCGTGCCTCGGCTTCGGCTGGCGGGATGTTGCCGATAGGCCCCAGGATCCGCCGGTGGTTGAACCAGTCGACCCATTCCAGGGTGGCATACTCGACGGCCTCGAAGGAACGCCATGGCCCACGCCGGTGGATCACCTCGGCCTTGTAAAGGCCGTTGATGGTTTCCGCCAGGGCATTGTCATAGCTGTCACCAACGCTGCCGACCGAGGGTTCGATCCCCGCGTCGGCCAAGCGTTCGGTGTACTTGATCGAGACGTATTGGACGCCCCTGTCCGAATGGTGGATCAACCCGCCGTGCTTGACCGGTCGCCGCTCATGCAAGGCCTGCTCCAAGGCATCAAGCACGAAGGCGGCATGGGCCGTCCGTGACACCCGCCAACCGACGATGCGCCGAGCGAAGGCGTCGATGACGAAGGCCACATAGACGAACCCCTGCCAGGTGGCGACGTAGGTGAAGTCCGACAGCCACAGCATGTTCGGCCGGGGTGCATGGAACTGGCGGTTGACGTGGTCCAGAGGACAAGGCGCCGCCTTGTCGCTCACCGTGGTCTTCACCGGCTTGCCCCGGATCACGCCCCGCAGGCCCATGTCCCGCATCAGCCGGGCGACCGTGCAGCGAGCAACAGTTCGGCCCTCTCGCCTGAGCTGGTGCCAGACCTTGCGCACGCCATAGACAGCGAAGTTTTCGTCGAATACCCGCCGGATCGCGATCTTCAGCGCCGTGTCCCGCCTGGCCCGTTCCGGCAGACGGTCTGGATCGGTTCGCCGGGATGCATGCCGATGATAGGTGGACGGGGCGATCGGCAGGACCTGGCAGATCGGCTCGACCCCGTGCGTACCCCGATGCTCGTCGATGAAGGCGATCATGGCTTGAACCGGCGGTCGAGCTCCGCCATCGCAAAATACGCGCTGGCCTTGCGCAGGATCTTGCTGCTCCGCGCTGCCCTATGGGTCATTCGCCTGCCGCAGTTCCCGGTTCTCCCGTTCCAACGCCTTCAGCCGTTCCGCCGTCTCGCTTGGAACACCGGCCCGCGTGCCAGCTTCAACTTCGGCCTTCTTCACCCATTCGTTCAGCGTCTGGCCGGAACAGCCGATCTTCGCCGCGATCGACATCACCGTCGCCCATCGCGACGGATGGTCCTTCTCATGATCCAGCACCAATCGAACCGCGCGGGCTCGGACCTCGGGGGAGAACTTGTTCGTCGTCTTGCTCATCGTGGCTTCAATCTCTCAGGAGTGGAAGCCTCCGACAATCCCGGAGCGGTTCAAACCAGGTTTCCGAGCGCATCCGTAAGAGCCAGGATCTTGGTGGTCATGCCGCCCTTGGAGCGACCTATGGCCTGGCTCTGAGTCCCCCTTTTGCGCCCTGACCATGCCGGTGGACTTTGACGATGGTGGCGTCAACCATGGCGTATTCCATGTCGGGCTCGTCCGAGCACGCCTCGAAAAGCCGAATGAAAACATCAGCTTTGACCCAGTCACGGTAACGTTTGAAGATCGTGTTCCACTTGCCGAACGAGGCGGGAAGGTCTCGCCAGGGGCTGCTCGTCCGCGCTATCCAAAGCACCGCCTCAATGAAAAGGCGATTGTCGCTACCGCTCCGCCCTGGATCACTCGGCTTCCCAAGGCAATGCGGTTCCATCTTCGCCCATTGGGCATCGGTCAGTACAAAGCGTTCCATCCGAAGCTTGAATCACGACCAAGCAACGGATGGAAGATAAATCTCAACAAGCCCTAGCTGTCCAACCGCGTCTTCCAATCCTACGATGACATCGTCGACCACTGTTGCTTCGCCTGGAACAAGCTCATTGAACAACCTTGGTCCATCATGTCCATTGGGCTCCGGCAGTGGGCCCATGGGTCCTAATCACTGAGACTTGGTATAAGCGTTTTGCAAATGAAACGGTGAGGGCAGGCCGGATGGACGGTAATGCCGAGATTGGGATGCCGATATGTTGCCGGCAACTCCCTCAAAACCCCATCGGAGGCGGCATGGCCACACCGGCCCTCGCGGCGGCCGGTGTGGCGGGTACCGTCAGGTGGCCTATCAGCGCAGCCCGGTTCGGCCCTTCCTGAGCGGCGCCGGCCATCGCTTAAAAGGCAGAGTCAGGTCCCGTGACCACGGCCTCACGGCCCCCTCTCAGGATGGAGTTGCCGGCGAAGGAGATCCGCTGATCAATGACGGCCGGGCCCGCCCAGTCGGTTTCGGAAATTTGGCCACTCGGGGCGAAGGCCGTCAGGGCGTTGGCATAGCAGGCCAGATTCACCTGTTCGGCCGGAACCCCCTGCTCCAGCGCCAGGCGCGCGGTTTTGGGCACCGCCAGGGGATCGGAAATGCCCCAGTCGCAGGCTGAGTTGACAATGATCCGATCGGCACCGTAGCGCTTCAGTATCTCCACCATGCGGGCGTCGCCCATCTTGGTGCTAGGATAGATGGAGAAAGCGGCCCAGAAGCCCTGCTCCAGGACGTCGCGCACCGTCTCTTCATTGTTATGATCCACCACCACCTGGGCCGGCGACAGGCCGTGTTCCAGGCAAACAGCCATGGAGCGCAGCGTGCCCTGCTTCTTGTCGCGGTGTGGGGTGTGGATCATGACCGGCAGCGACAACTCCCGCGCCAGATCCAGTTGCAGGCGGAAATAACGGTCCTCCAGCGCCGTCTGTTCGTCATAGCCAATCTCGCCAATGGCGACGACACCGTCCTTTTGCGCGAACAGGGGCAGGATTTCCATCACCGCCTCAGCCAACGCCTCGTCGTTCGCCTCCTTGGAATTGAGGCCGATGGTGCAGTAATGGTGGACGCCGAACTGGCTGGCGCGGAACCGCTCGAAACCCAGAATGGCGGACAAATAGTCGGCATAGCTGGCGACATGGGTGCGGGGCTGGCCCAGCCAAAAGGCGGGCTCGATGACCGCGACCACGCCGGCGGCCGCCATCGCCTGGTAATCATCGGTGGTCCGCGAGATCATGTGGGCATGCGGATCGATATACTGCATCAGAAGTGTTCCCTTTCCATCCACGCGCCGGCCGCGGCGCGCTCCTCCGGATCGTTGCTGCGCGCCGCCAAGGCCAGGTCGTCAACCGCCCCGATCTCGGCGGCGAAGGGGCCGAGGCACCGCCACAACTCCACCGATATGCGGCGGCCCGCCGCCCGCCGTTCCCGGGCATAGTCGCGCAGTTTGCGGGCCAGATCAGGGTTCACCCGCGCGTCCAGCCCCTGGATGGGGGCCAGCGTGCTGTCGACGAACAGCGCCTTCAGCACCATGTGGTTCCAGCGATGCTCATCCATATGCTCGCGCGGATAGGGGCTGTGATGGGCGATGGCCTCGAAGACGGGGCGGATGTTGGTGCGCAGTCCCTCCCCCACCTCATCCACCAACGCGTGGGCGTCGGGATAGAGTGGAAGCCCCTGGAAAAGGGCGACCTGTTCCGCCGGGTCCGCCGCCCGCCGCAGCCGTTGAAAGCGCGCGTGGAAGGTATCAGGCGTGGCGGACGGGCAGCGCAGCAGCAGCAGGATGCGGGCCGCCCCTTCCAGGCTCCATGACTGGGGCCGCCAGCCGGGCCGCACCGCTTCCGCCGCGGCGATGTCGTCGGCCGCCAGGGCCAGGGGACCGCGCCCCAGTCGGCGCGGAACCTGGCCAAAGGCGATGGCCAGGGCCCTCTCGGCGGCCGGGTCGCCCAGGGTCATGGCGCCGATCTGGCCCAGCCGCGCGTCCAGCCATTCCCGCCCCGCAGCCGGCGCCTGCCGGGCGATCCAGTCCCGCAACAACTCCTGAGCAGCATCGTTCATGCGCACAACCACGTACTTAAGGTTTTAATCTGTTTCTTATTCATATCATGATGATACATGTTGCCGGCTGATAGCACGCGAAAAACGATCCGACGCGGCGAGGTACCCTAAAAATATGCATCGTACCGTTGTTCTTCTTGTGGTGGGGCTCACCCCCGATCTGGTGGGGGCCGACACGCCGCATCTCGCGGCTCTGGCGTCGCGTGGCGGGCTACGGCCCCTGGCGACGGTGACGCCGGCGGTGACCTGCACGGTCCAGTCTACGCTGGTGACGGGCCTGCCGCCTTCCGGGCATGGCGCCGTGGCCAACGGCTGGTATTTTCGCGACCAGGCGGAGGTGATGCTGTGGCGTCAGTCCAACCGTCTGGTCCAGGGGGAAAAGCTGTGGGAGGCCGGCAAGGCGCGCGATCCGAGCTTCACCTGCGCCAAGCTTTTCTGGTGGTACAACATGTATGCGTCGGCGGATTGGAGCGTGACACCCCGGCCCCTATATCCGGCGGATGGCCGCAAGATACCGGACTGCTACAGCCATCCACCGGAATTGCGCGACACCCTGACCGAACGGCTGGGCACCTTCCCCCTGTTCCGTTTCTGGGGGCCGATGGCCGACATCACCGCCAGCCGCTGGATCGCGGAGGCCACACGCCATGTCATGACGGCGCATCAGCCGACGCTGACCCTGACCTATTTGCCCCACTTGGATTATGATCTGCAGCGCTTCGGGCCCGACCCTTCCCACCCGGCGGTACGCCAGGCCCTGCGCGATGTAGACGCCCTGGCCGGTGATTTAATCGCCGACGCGGAGGCCGCCGGTGCCCGCGTGGTCGTCGTGTCGGAATATGGCATCACACCCGTCACAGAGGCCATCTTCATCAACCGCGCGCTGCGCGAGGCGGGGCTGATCGCCGTCCGGTCCGAACTGGGACGTGACGTTTTCGACGCCGGCGCGTCCGCCGCGTTCGCCCTGGCCGACCACCAGGTGGCGCACATCTATGTCCGCGACCCCCAGGATATCGACCGGGTCAGGGATCTGGTCGCCGGCCTCGATGGGGTCGAGGCGGTGTGGGGGCGGGCGGAAAAGCGCGTCCAGGGGCTGGATCATCCGCGCGCTGGCGAACTGGTGGCGGTCAGCCGGGCCGATCGCTGGTTCGCCTACCATTACTGGACGGATCCCGCCCGCGCGCCCGATTACGCCCGCACCGTCGATATTCACCGCAAGCCGGGCTACGACCCGGTGGAGTTGTTCTTCGATCCGGCCCTGCGGTGGCCCAAGCTGGCTTCGGCCTGGCGCCTGGCCTTGCGCAAGCTTGGCCAGCGCCGCCTCATGGATGTCATCTCCGCCGGCGACACGGCGCTGGTGCGCGGGTCACATGGCCGCCTCACCGACGATCCGGCACAGGGGCCGCTGGTCATCAGTTCGGCGCCCCATCTGCTGCCGGAGGGGGCCGTGGCCGCCACGGATTTCAAGGCGCTGGTGCTGGCGCATGTGTTCGACTGACCGCCCGACGGCCACGCCGTCAGGTGCCTGGGATCACACGCTGCAGGATCAAGGTAAGGGGGAAGCATAGGACCGCCACGGCCACCGCCGCGACGTCGCCCCCCGCGGCGGCGATCAACGCAGCGTCATACAGGGCGATCGCCGCGATCAGCAGCGCCACCGCCCGAGGCACATCGCCGGGCGCTCGGCGGAAAAAGCGACGCAGGCCGGCAGCGCAGGCCAGACCCAACGCCAGGCTGGAGGCCAGGGCCAGCGGGACGGCTCCCTGCCCCGTCAGCGCGGCGCCGATGGCGATGATCAACGGCATGGCCAGCACGGCCAGCGGCCAGGCGGCGCCCAAGCGGTCGTAAGCCTCCTGCCGGGCGGCGTAGGTCAGGCCCACGACTAGGCAGAACAGCCCCGTGCCGCCGATCCACAGGCCGGGGGCGTCCAGGCGTCCACCGGCCATGGCCGCCGCCGTGCCGTAGCACAGCAGGCGGCAGAGCCCCATGACCAGGGGGGCCGCTGCCGTCCGCTTGTGTATCCAATCATAGAGCAGGATGGCGCCCACCAGGGCCCCCGCCGCGACACCGGCGCGCGGGCCAGCCGCCGCCGCCAGGGCCAGGCCCAAGCCCAGCAGGGCGAAGCCGGTGGTGAACACCGCCGCGCGTGAGGCGTCGCCCTTGGGAATGGGGCGGCCGGGCCGTTCGCGCGTGTCGATCTCCACATCCATGGCGTCGTTCAGGTACATGCCGCCGATGTAGAACAGGACCAGCGCCAGCAGGGCCGCCAGCAGGGCGCGGACGGCATCGGCGGAGCCAATTCCCTGGCCCCCTCCGGACAGGATGATGCCGGCCAGGGCGTTGGACAGCACGGTCGGCAGATTGGAGACCCGGCCCAGGATCAACACGGCGCGCGGCCGGATCAGGATAGCTGGCGCAGTACCCATTCCAATTCCCTCTCAATGCCCCCGGTGACGTCCGCGACCCCGCCGAAATCCTCCATGAGGCCGGTGCCGGCGGGCAGCACGTCCCAGGTATAGGTCTCTATCTCCAGATGAGCGGAGATCGGTCGCGCCCGGTGCAGCGCCAGTACCCGCTCCAGTACCGGCCGGGTGGAGCCCAGCGGCGGGCGCGGCTCCGTGAAGACGGGCACATGGAAATGGATGCGCCATTCCTCACCATCACCAGCGGAGGCGAGCGCCTCCGGCAGGTCCAGGAAACGGCGGGTGGCCCCGTCCGGCGCCCGGGTCACCACCTGGTGCAGATAGACGGCGTCCCTGAAGGCGGCCACTTGATGCCGCGCTTCCGCATACATGCGGTCAATCCGCAATGCGGCGCTCAATTGCACCTTGTGGATGGGAATGCCGGCCTGGGCCAGGGACGCGAAGGTTTCCTCCGGTGTCTCGAACGCCACCGCCATGTGGCACACGTCCAGGCACAGCCCCAGATGCCTGGGCAGGGCGGCCGCGGCTTCGTCAGGCGTGAGGCCCGTCAGCGCCGCCAATTTCCGCGCCGCCGTCTGGGTGAACAACCAGTCCTTGAAGAAGCTCACGGCATCCTGCGTGGTTTCCAGCAGGCACCAGGGCTCCGGCTCCAGGGCCAGCGCCACCGTGCGGCCGGTCTGGCGCCACAGGGTCACGAGGTCGGCGACGCTGCGCAGCAGGCCATCGGCCACGCGGTCCTGCCGGTCGCGGGTGCTGCCGGCGAAGCCGCCGGGCACGGTGCTGATGGTGGCGGTGCCGCCGGCCGGTATCAGGGCCGCCATGATGCGGGCCAGATTGGCCGTGTAGTGTCGCCGCTCCGGCGTGGTCCAATCCGGTTGATATACGTCGGTCTTAACGCTGACGCCGTGGAAGGGACCGTAGGGGAAGCCGTTCATGGTGTAGGCGACGTACCCCTCGGCAGCGAACAGGTCGGCCAGTTCCGCAGCCGCCGCATACGGATCGGCGGCCGCCTCCGCCGACAGGCGCAGCCCCACGGCGAAGGGCGCGTCAGGACACAGCCGCCGCTTGATCTCGCGCACCGGGCCCAGCAGCGCCGCTTTGACGTCGGCTATGGTTTGTGTGGGGTGGACGTTCAGGCAGTAGCCCAACCAGCCTTGTCCTCCGGGCAGGCGCATCAGGGGGCCTCCCGTTCGGCCAGCCAGTCCAGCGCCTGCGTGATCAGCGCCGTGTCCATCTCATGCACCTCCACCCCGTGGCCGATCCCGGCCAGCAAGGTGATGGTCAGTTCCCCGCCCAGATGTTCGCGGAACTCCTCCAGCGCCGCCAGGGCAAGGGCCCGTACCTCCGCCGCCGGCCGCGCCAGGATGGGGTGCCACAGGCGAAAGCCCAGATGCTCCAGCAAAACGGCGACGCGGGTCTCCGCTCCGGGGGGCAGCATGCCCGCCAGGACGGAATAGCGGGTGTCCAGCGCCAGGCCGATGGCCACCGCCTCGCCATGGCGCAGATGGTGGCGGGTCAGGCTTTCCAGCTTATGGGCGATCCAGTGCCCGTAATCCAGGGGCCGGGCGCTGCCTTGCTCGAACGGGTCGCCGCCCCCGGCGATCTGGGCCATGTGCAGTTCGGCACAGCGCCGGATCATCCAGTCCGTGGCCGCCGGTTCGAACAGGGCCAGGGCGTCGGCGTTGCGCTCCAGCCACTGGAAGAAGGCGCCGTCGCGGATCAGCGCCACCTTCACCGCCTCCGCCATGCCGGCAACACGGTCGCGGGCCGGCAAGGTGTCCAGGAACGCGGAGTCGTTCACCACCGCCCAGGGTGGGGCGAACGTACCGATCTGGTTTTTGGCGCCATTGCGGTTGATGGCTGTCTTCACGCCCACACCGCTGTCGTTTTGGGCCAGGACGGTGGTGGGGATCCGGATCAGGCGCACGCCGCGATGGGCGGTCGACGCCGCCAGGCCGACCGCGTCCAGAAAGGCGCCGCCCCCCACGGCCAACACATAAGAGTGGCGATCGATGCCGGCGTCGAAAATAGCGTCGTGCATGCGGCCGATATAGTGCGCCTCATTCTTCACCCCCTCACCCCCCGGCAGTGGGATGGGCGCCCGCGTCAGGGCCGGCACATCGGCGCGGGTATGGAAATAGGCGCTGACGGCGTCAGACAGGCCGGGGCGTCCCTCCATCACCCCCATGTCCAGGAAGACCAGACAGCGCCCCCCCGGGCACGCCCCGGCGGCCATCACGGCGGCCAGGGTCCCGTTCTGCGGATGGAAGCAGTCCCGGGTGAAGGCGACGGCGTAATCGTAGGTCACGGCAAAGCGCTGGCGAACGATGTCGCCGTCGCCGTTGGTGTGCGCTGGGACAGCCACACCTCTTGATTGAAGGTTCATGCGTGCAAATACCTTTTCTAGTGCTCGATAAAATGGTATAGCCGCAAAGACAATCAATCAATGGCGTATGCCGTTTCCGCACAGATCTAGTCGTATGTGACGCATAGCGCGGCCCCATACGCTTTAATTGCAATTTTCTGAAGCGCCGGGATGGTGGTCGCCGATGGCTCCGCCGCCGGTCGTCTTCCGTGCCGCAATCTTCTTGCCGTAGCGGTTCACCCGCATTGGCGCACCTTCACGACAGGGGCCAACGCCATGAGTTATTTGAACGCGACCCGATTGGTGTTTTCCGGCCGATTCCAGGCGGATCCGTCGACGGTCAACAACGACGTCCGCCACTACGATAGCGCCAGCTTCTTACCCGAGTATCAGGAATACGGGCACGACGGCAAGGCGGAGGGCTGGTGGAATCCCTCGGGATCGGGGGCGTTCCGTCTGATCGACTGCGTGGTGCGCGGCGTGCATTACGCCGACGGCAGCAGCACGGACGACCCCAGCGTCGACCCCATCGTGGGCATGGCGGTATTGGATTCCAACACTCGCACCAGCGGCAAGATCGTCGACATCGACCCGCAATGGCAGCTCGCCTCCCAGTTGTGGGGACTGGTGGTGCGATTGGCCAAGGTCGATGCCACGGGGGCCACGACCCTGGTCGGCGGCAAATACGCCCCCAACCCCTTCCGTGACCTGTGGTTCACCCGGGTTTCCGGCATGGGCGGGGATGCCGCGGCCTCGGCCCTGTTCCAGTCGGTGCTGACAGGGGTGGAATGGGCGGACGATCTACCCGAGAGCGCCTTCCTCAAGGAACTGCGCGGCAAGACCCAGGACGATCAGCTATCGATCCGCCTGGTCACCTACGCCTACCGCGATGACCACACCCAGCCCGGCTTCACCTTCGGCACCGTTTCCGGCGTCATCGGCCCCTATTTCGTGGGGGAGCCGGAATCCTTCGTGGCCGGACGCCGCTTCGCGCCGCAGAGCGGCTCCACCTCCTGGAACAACATCAATTTCTTCACCGGCGCGCTGGGCGAAGACAATCGGCTGTTGCTCGACCTGTGCAACGCCCTGCCGATCGACAAGAACTATCAGCCGCTGGATCTGGGCACCATGACCGTAGGGTCGCTGGTGGGGCCCAATACGGCGGAGGGCGGACCGGCCGGCGTCGGCAACTTCCAGCCCATCGGCACCGTCCCCTACCGGGACCCCGACTGGCTGCTGAAGGCCGGCGGCATCGCCGAGTTGGCGCTGAACACCGCCCAGTTGAACAACCAGTCACCCGGCGCCTACACCCCCCTCGCCCTGGCCACCCAGCCCCAGAACGCGCCCGTGCCCCTGGTCGCCATCCGTGAGACCGCTGGCGGCCAATTCGTGGGTGCGGAGCCCTTCGTGCTGCGCATCGACAGCAGCGAGGACGGCCCTGTTGGTGTCACCACCACCCTCTACGCCGCCAGCTACGGCCAGCCAGCGCCCTTCACCAGCCTGGTGTTGGCCCAAACCGGCGAGATGGACGGCCTGGGCGGCGGCTATGGCATCGATCAGCCCGCGGCCCCCATTCCGGCGGCGGGCATCCCCATGTCCGCCCTTAATTTCCCCAGCACCGTAGCCACTGGCGCCGACGGCACAGTGACCATCACCGTCCAGGGCTCGCCACCGAACAATCCGCGCGGCTACATCGATGGTCAGCTCTACAACATCACCTATCAGATCGCTGGCCAGAGCCGGCAGAATTTCGGCCCCTTCGAGGTCATCGCCCTGCACCTGCGCGACGCCTACCCGGTGCCGCAAACCCCGACCTGGGCCGCCAACATCGAGCCCATCTTCCAGCAGTACGCCAACCTTTACCCCATCATGAGCCGGCGGCTGGTCAACCTGAACAACCCGCTGTCGGTTTTCCACAACCGGGAGATCCTGTCGCTGGCGTTCTCGCTGGATATCACCGACCCCAACTACATGCCGGTCACCCGTGACCTGTCGGAAGGGAAGCGGCAAACCATCGTCAAGTGGCTGGGCGTCCTGGACCAGGACGCGGACTTCCAGTCCGCGCTGGCCCACGCGACGACACCGGCGGCCCCGGCGCCGGCGACGGACCTGAAAACCGCATCCGCCCTGGCCGAGGGCGTGGCGCCCGCTGGTGGCAAGACCACCTTCGCCCGCGCCTATGCCAAATCCAAGGCGGGCTCGAAGGCCGGCGCCTGACCGGCGCCGGCACCTGTTCCCCGCTGGCCATACCCCGCTGGTGCGCGCCACGAACACGCTCTTTGGCGCGCCTGCCCCCCGATCGGAGATGCCCGCCCATGTCGACCAACGCCGCCCGCCACCTCAGCCTCCGCCCCGACATCCTTCAGCGTCTGAAGGGGGCAGCCTCCGCCGCCGACCTCTGGCCCTTTCTGCAGTCGGCGGTGGAACTGGAGCACTCCACCATCCCGCCCTACCTCTCGGCCCTCTACTCCATCAAGAAGGGCCACAACGTCGCGGCTGCGCAGATCATCCACTCCATCGTGGTGGAGGAGATGCTGCACATGACCATCGCCGCCAACGTGCTGAACGCCATCGGCGGCAGGCCGGTGATCAACCATCCCAAGTTCATCCCCACATATCCCGGGCCCCTGCCCATGAACGTGGATGACGGCCTGATCGTGGGGCTGGCGCCGCTGAGCCTGGATCTGGTCCAGAACGTGTTCATGCGCATCGAGTTGCCGGAGACGCCGCAGCATTTCCCCCACCTGCTGAAGGCGCCGGGCGAACGCGGATACGCCACCATCGGCGAATTCTACGACGCCATCATTGCCCGCATCGTGGCTCTGGGCCAAGGCATCTTCACCGGCGATCCGGCGCGCCAGGTGGTGGACAACGCCTGGTTCCCGCCTGATCAGCTTTTCCCCGTGACCGACGTGACGTCCGCGGTGCGGGCGCTGGAAGTGATCAAGCGCCAAGGCGAGGGAACATCCCGCAATCCCTTCGATGGCGACGGTCAGCCGGCCCACTACTACCGCTTCGAGGAGATCGTGGCCGGCCATCGCCTGGTGCGGGATCCGATGGCGCCGCAGGGTTATTCCTTCACCGGCGCGCCGGTGCCCTTCGAGCCTGAGGGCATTATCCAGTTCGTGGAAAACAGCTACCTGTCCGACTACGCGCCGGACACGCTGGCCTATAGCGGGGTGGCCCAGGCCAATTACACCTACACCAGCCTGCTGAACGCCCTGCACACCACCTTCAATGGCGAGCCGAACAAGCTGCGCGCCTCCCTGGGCCTGATGTTCGAGTTGCGCCTGGTGGTGCTGGAAAAGGTGGTCAACCAACCGGCGGATGGTTCTGCGCCAACCGGCGATACGCTCTACGCGGCCCCGGCCTTCCAGTTCGCGCCTGCCGCCGCAACCGCCGATTTCGCGGCCGCGCCCATTGTGACGGCGGAGACCGTGGCGGCCCAGTCCTGACAAACCCGCCGGCGATCGCGGCGCAACATCCTGCCTACAATACAGGGGGCTTTCATGAAACGGATAGCAATCGCGGCAGTTGCGGCCTTGGGATTGGGGCTGGGCGCCCTTCCGGCCCAGGCGCAACCGGCGGGCGGCAACGCCTGCCAATTCCCCACCACGCCGCCGCCGCCCAGCGGCGACGCCGGGGCATTCGCCACCTACGCCTGGCAGATGTTCATCGCCTTGAACTGGACGCCGCAGGTAGGCGACCGCGGCGTGCCGGACTGCACCAAACCCTTGGGAGGCAGCACATCGGGCACCGTTTGGCAGACCTACAAGACGGTGGACGAAATCTTCCTGCCCAACGCCCAGAACCCGGGGCCGTGGAATTCCTCCCTGACGGCGACGCTGTTCAAGCAGACGGCCAAGGCGTCCACCGCCGTCCAGACAAGCGCGATGGGCACCGTGATGCAGCCGGTGGGCGGCTGGCTGATCGACCAGGCGGGCAACCCCACCTACTACGAGATCGCGGCCAACCGCGTATCTTATGACTATATCGTCGCCAACGGCTTCTATAACGCCAATACGGTGAACGCGGCTCGTAACATCGCCTTTCCCGAGGGGGCGACCGAGATAAAGGCCAGCTGGCGCATCCTGACCGCCCTGGACGACACGTCCCGCTACCTGACCCTGGCGGCGACGGTGGAGACCTTCGACGCCAACGGCAAGCCCAATGGCACCAAGGCGGCGACTTTGGGCTTGGTGGGCTTGCACATCATCGTCAAGGCCAAGGGGTATCCGCAGTGGATCTGGTCCACCTTTGAGCAGGTGGACAACGTGACGCCGGCCCCGAACGGCAAGGCGTCCTATTCCGACCCCAACGCGAAGCCCAGTGACGTGAACCAGTCGCCGTGCCAGGTCGGAGTGCTGCCGTGCACGCCCAAGCCGGGCAAGACCTTTCAGACGCCGGACCCCCTGACCCGCGTAACCGCCATCCCATCGGCGGTGGCGGCCATCAACCAGCAGATCCAGGCGCAGTATGGCTCCACGTTCGTGAAATATTATGAGCTGGTCGCCACCCAGCATCCCGCTGATCCTGGCGACCCCGGTAACCCGCTGGGCACGCCGACCCCCAACCTGTTGGCCAACGTGACCATGGAAAGCTACCTGCAGCCGACCAGCAGCTGCATGGCGTGCCATTCCACGGCCGTATCCGGCCCCAGTCGCTACAAGTCCGACTTCTCCTTCCTGTTCATCCATGCCCAGGCCCCCAAGAGCGGACACTGAGGCGACATCATCACGGGCAAAGGGAGCACCAACATGGGTATTTTGAACGGCCCCCGGATCAACTTCTGGGGCGGCATCCGCGCCAACGTGTGCACCGCCAATAACAGCGACCAGGTGGGCGACGTCAAACTTTTGGACCTGGCCAATTCCATGGTCCGGCCGGGGTACACCGACGAGCAGGCGATCGACCTGATGCGTACCCCCACCACCAATAACGGCGTGCCCTATTACACCAATGGCGGCTGGAATTATTACGGTGATCACCAGGTCAATTTCGTCAGCGCCACCGTCAGCAGCCAGGGCCCTGCGGGGGGCGTGGTCGACAGCGGCGACCTGGTGGGGCTGCCGGTGTACCTGCTGGGGTCCATCGACCCCGTGACCGGTCAGGGGCCGTTCTTCGGACCCGTCATGGTCGATCTCGACCCCACCAGTTCGCAGGCCACCCAGATTTACGTGGGCGGCTTGCAGATCGGTGACAGCACGGCGCCCAAGCTGCTGATCCGCCATGACACGGTCTGTTCCAGCCAGAGCCTGAGCAGGCGCGTTCTGACCTTCGAGACGGACGCCCCCGGCTCCTCCGGCTTCAACGGGACCTTCCAGGTGACTTTCCCGAAGTCGGCGGTGACTCAGTACGATGCCAGCAGCCCCATCATCACGGCCCTCATGAACGATGCGAAGGCCACGGGCATCGTATTGCGCTTTTCCATGTTCGAGATGGCACCACCGCTGACCACGGATGAACTGGTGGCGGCGTATAACGCCAATACCAATCCATCCAATCCCAGTTCCGGGCGCGTCGTAGGCACGCTGGGCCCCCATTATGAGGGCGAGCCCGACACCTGCCCGCCGGGCCGCCTGCTGTCCAACCCCGCGCTGCCGGCACTGGTCCCCGGTACGTTCGCCGAGGGCTACGCCTTGGTGGATGCGGCGGCGGCGCGCCTGAGCATCGACACGCTGAACCTGTTCCCCAAGCCGTCCTTCCGGGCCGACCGCACGGACATCACCAGCCCACTCACACCGAATGTCGACTATGGCCCCATCGCCGTGGGGGCGGGAAGCCATGACACTCCCCTCGGTGTCACGTTCGATGCGCGGCCAGCCGACTATTACAAGTTCGGCGGCATCGTCGATGTGCCGCTGAGTCCGCAGCAGGTTCAACTGGCGCAGTCGATGCCTTTGGTCCTCTCGGGCAGCAACGGCGGCAACAGCGTCAAGATCACCGAACAGCCGTTGCGCATTTACGGCGACCCCCGTAACATCTATCTGGATGATACGGTCAACCGTGAGGTTGTGTGCTCTTTCACGGTGGCCTATCTGGGCGGGCCGCTGCCGGTCGACATGACGTTCGCCATCATCAGTTCAACCCCCGGAACCATCGCCGATCCGTATTATCTGACATTCCCGCCCAATGTGGTGGTGCAGAAGGGGCAGAGCCTCCTCAGCTTCACCGTCGGCGACTATGGCAGCGCGAATTTCGGCTTTGAATGCCTGACCATCAAGAACGGCACCAGCTCCTATTTCGTCAATTTCCGCAAATATCCCAAGTCGGATTTTGGTATTCCCAAGGGGGCTACGATCACATGGCAGCAGGCCTACGACATCGCCCTGCGCTTCCACTACATCGTCTTCCCGGCCATGTCGTTGCGTATTCCGCTCAATGACATGGGGACGGTGGTCGCCACGGCAGAGCAGTTCCTGGCCCGCCTGTCACCGGCCTATCGCAACACGACCCTGTGCATGCCCATCACGCGCAGCCTGTCGCCCAGCCAGATCCGGTTATTGGATTGCTTCTTGTCGAATAAACCTTGGGAGCCGCTTCCCTGAGCGGTCGCTGATCATTTTATGGCGATGGCCCGCCCCGGTCACCGGCTACTGGTCAACATCGGACCGCAACACCGCCCTCAGCGGAAGACCAGTAAGCGTCGTCTGATGGCTGCGGCCAGCGCCGGCTGATCCGCGCGTGGCTCAGGGCCTCTGGATGATCTTCCAGGGCAGCAGGTCGGTGATGCAGTTGATGGACGAGGGGAGGATGGCCCCGCCCAGCGCCCGGTGTTAATCGGCGCGTAGCTTGAGTGCCGATCGGCACGGTATCCATTTGATTCTATTGAGATCAACGGGGTCACCGGGTCGCGCCGAATTACACCCGTACAAAAGGGGTCCCGATTGGACGCCGATCACCCCTCATACGGGGTCCTTATTCCATGCCGATTCACACACGGCGATCTCGCCGGCATCCTCGCCGTCGCCGTGAGCGGCACCGCCAAGCCCGGAACGGCAAACAGCCCGCGCTCTTGCGAGGCGGGCTGTTCGGTTGACTTGGTCGAACAAGTTAAGATGGTTGCGGGGGCAGGATTTGAACCTGCGGCCTTCAGGTTATGAGCCTGAC
>NZ_JAXQNP010000002.1:47500-365000 GCF_034427435.1 Nitrospirillum goiasense
TTCGCTACGCCTCCAGCTATCGCCTTAAGCTCGCTGCATACTGTAAGTCGCTGACCCATTATACAAAAGGTACGCCGTCACGGCCGTTGCCGCTCCGACTGCTTGTAGGCATCCGGTTTCAGGAACTGTTTCACTCCCCTCGTCGGGGTGCTTTTCACCTTTCCCTCACGGTACTGGTTCACTATCGGTCACTGAGGAGTACTTAGGCTTGGAGGGTGGTCCCCCCACGTTCAGACAGGATTTCACGTGTCCCGCCCTACTCGAGGATCAATGCCGGTTTACCCGTACGGGGCTTTCACCCACTCTGGCATGCCTTTCCAGGCATTTCCGGTTATGTAGCATCAATCACTGGCCTGGTCCGCGTTCGCTCGCCACTACTAGCGGAGTCTCGGTTGATGTCCTTTCCTCCGGGTACTTAGATGTTTCAGTTCCCCGGGTTCGCTTCTCCAACCTATGAATTCAGTTGAAGATACCCATCGCTGGGTGGGTTTCCCCATTCGGAAATCCACGGATCAATGCCTGCTCGCGGCTCCCCATGGCTTATCGCAGCGTGCTACGTCCTTCATCGCCTCTCAGTGCCAAGGCATCCACCAGATGCCCTTATTTCACTTGATACACCGTCAGCGCTCCCTCGCGCAGGGACAAGCCCATCGCCAGGTCACGACCGACAAAACTTCAGAAGGTCATTCACCAATCCCGCAACTCCCGTACGTCGTACGGCGTCCACGGAACCGGGAATGGTCCTCGGTTACACTAGACCCTCTTCACAATGTCCAAGACCCCTGATCCTCTCCTCGGAGACGATCAACAGGCGATCGCGATAGCGTCTCGCCTGTAATCTTTGCACAACGTCTTTTTGACAAACCCTTGTTGCTCTCTCCCAAGCCTCAACACCAGCCCGCTTAACGCTGAATGGTGGAGGCGATCGGGATCGAACCGACGACCTCATGCTTGCAAAGCACGCGCTCTCCCAACTGAGCTACGCCCCCGGAACCAATTCCGGACGCTGGGGATAGAGTGGTGGGCCAGGCAAGATTTGAACTTGCGACCTCACGCTTATCAAGCGCGCGCTCTAACCAGCTGAGCTACTAGCCCACGGGATCACGAAGCCTCAAGCCTCGCGCCGTTCTAAAGGGTCTGGAGAAGGGATGCGCCGACGGCGGAACCTACGGGCCGGTTAAAACCACGCTCACCCAAAACGGGCAAGCCGTGAACCCAGCGCAGGCAATCCTTAGAAAGGAGGTGATCCAGCCGCAGGTTCCCCTACGGCTACCTTGTTACGACTTCACCCCAGTCGCTGACCGTACCGTGGTCGGCTGCCTCCTTGCGGTTAGCGCACCGGCTTCGGGTAAAGCCAACTCCCATGGTGTGACGGGCGGTGTGTACAAGGCCCGGGAACGTATTCACCGCGGCGTGCTGATCCGCGATTACTAGCGATTCCAACTTCATGCACTCGAGTTGCAGAGTACAATCCGAACTGAGATGGCTTTTGGAGATTAGCTACCCCTCACGAGGTCGCTGCCCACTGTCACCACCATTGTAGCACGTGTGTAGCCCAGCCCATAAGGGCCATGAGGACTTGACGTCATCCCCGCCTTCCTCCGGCTTGTCACCGGCAGTTTCTCCAGAGTGCCCAACCAAATGATGGCAACTGAAGATGGGGGTTGCGCTCGTTGCGGGACTTAACCCAACATCTCACGACACGAGCTGACGACAGCCATGCAGCACCTGTCTTACCGTCCCCGAAAGGAAAAGTACGTCTCCGTACCGGTCAGTAGATGTCAAGAGCTGGTAAGGTTCTGCGCGTTGCTTCGAATTAAACCACATGCTCCACCGCTTGTGCGGGCCCCCGTCAATTCCTTTGAGTTTCAACCTTGCGGCCGTACTCCCCAGGCGGAGTGCTTAATGCGTTAGCTGCGACACCGAAGTTCTAAGAACCCCAACGTCTAGCACTCATCGTTTACGGCGTGGACTACCAGGGTATCTAATCCTGTTTGCTCCCCACGCTTTCGCGCCTCAGCGTCAGTATCGGTCCAGTGAGCCGCCTTCGCCACCGGTGTTCTTCCCAATATCTACGAATTTCACCTCTACACTGGGAATTCCACTCACCTCTCCCGAACTCAAGCCGCACAGTCTCAAGCGCAATTCCCAGGTTAAGCCCGGGGATTTCACGCCTGACTTGCGCAGCCGCCTACGCGCCCTTTACGCCCAGTAATTCCGAACAACGCTAGCCCCCTTCGTATTACCGCGGCTGCTGGCACGAAGTTAGCCGGGGCTTCTTCTCACGTTACCGTCATCATCGTCACGTGCGAAAGAGCTTTACAACCCTAAGGCCTTCATCACTCACGCGGCATTGCTGGATCAGGGTTGCCCCCATTGTCCAATATTCCCCACTGCTGCCTCCCGTAGGAGTCTGGGCCGTGTCTCAGTCCCAGTGTGGCTGATCATCCTCTCAGACCAGCTACCGATCGTCGGCTTGGTGAGCCGTTACCTCACCAACTACCTAATCGGACGCGGGCCCCTCCTTCGGCGATAAATCTTTCCCGATCAGCCTCCACGGCCAACCGGCTCATCCGGTATTAGCTCCAGTTTCCCGGAGTTATTCCGAACCAAAGGGCAGGTTCCCACGCGTTACTCACCCGTGCGCCACTAAGGCCGAAGCCTTCGTTCGACTTGCATGTGTTAGGCATGCCGCCAGCGTTCGTTCTGAGCCAGGATCAAACTCTCAGGTTCAATGCGGTATCCCGATCACCGTCGCCGGCAATCAAGAACCTCGGCGGAAACCAACCGTAGTCGGCACCTAAACCCAAGTCCGTTCCTGTATCCCCAATCGCTCGGGGATCATTTCAGAGCATGTATTCAAGATGCGTTCTGGTCGTTTCCATGTTGCTGCCCGTACCGGGCCCATCATCGGAACCGCCGTCTGCGCATCCCTTCTCAAGACGTTCACTTGTTCAAGAACCCGTGACCCAAACGCGAATACGCGCTCAAACCACAACCCCGTCCCTAGCCGATCCCCTGAAGGACCAACCCAAACCCGGACAGTAAGGGCAAATTCCGTTTCGTCCAGCGGCGTTGCCGCCAGGATCGCTACCCCGTCATCACCAGCGTCAACCGCCAGAACTCAGGGATCGCTTCGCCGTCGCGCCGTTCGTTGTCGCCCGCCGCGTCGGTGAACGGGGTTATAGAGATGGCGCCGGGGCCTGTCTATAGCTTTTTTCGGTCCGCCTTCATTTTTTTCGAAACGCGGCGTAGCCCCAATCCCAACACCGCGCCGCAGGCGGCAAACCCCATGGGCCGCAAGGGCTTAGGCCAGGCCCAACTGGCGTAGTTCCGCCAGGATATGGGGCGGCAGGTCCTGCCCGCCACCGGCCTGGTCCAGGTCGGGCGGCGCGTCCTCGGGCTTCAGGTAGCGCCAGCCCTGGAACGGCCGCTTGGGCTGCGGCACGGTTTCCACCAGTTCGGTATCCAACAGCATGCGGCAGACCTCGTCCCCCTCGGGCGAACGCAGCAGGTCGAAACCGACGAAGCGCGCCCGGCAGCACAAGATCCCCTTCACCACCCAATAGAGGGAACCGCCGTCCAGCAGCTCCGCCGTGCGGGTGGGCATGCGCCGGGTATAGGTCGGCACCACGCGGTGACCGTTCCAATCCATCTGGTTGCGATTGCGCCAATCGCGCATGTCGGCAAGGTCGGGGGCGCCCACGGCGAGGCGCAGCATATGAAGGGGCATGGTCTCACAAAGCCGATATCACTCAGGGTCCGTGAGACTACGAGCTTAAGCCCCGGGGTCAAGGCGCCCCGTCACAGGAGCGCCGCTACAGGGGGCGAAAGGGTCCCGAGATCAGCCGGTGGGGATCAGGCGGTGGGAATCAGGCGGTGGCGGAGGCGTTCAGGGACCGGCACTTGGCCTCGAACCCTTCGGAAATGAATTCCGGCCGTTTGAACATGCCCTTCAGCCACGCGGCCAACAGGCACAGTTCCTCCAGCTTCAGCACCTCATCCAAGGTGCCCTGGGGGAAGCGGATCGAGAAGCTGTCGGCGACGATGTCCAGCACCTCTTCCACCTGCTCAATGGTGAGGCCGCAGTCGGTCTCCAGCACCGCGGTGCGGGTCAGGATTTTCTCGTCGACGCCGTAGTCGTCGCGGATCAGTTTCACGATCCAACGAAACAAGTGCATCCAGTTGCTGACGCCTTCGATCGACCGGCTCACGGCATCCCGCCCCTCAAGTTTCAGGCCCCGCGCCGGGGCGGTCACCCCTGCCCCAACGCGGCTTTCGGCCTCAACCCCTATCAGAGAAGCGTTAAGACTTTTTTGACACGGGCACCAGAGATGATTGGCGATGATTTATCGTTCGGGGGGCCGACGGCTGCTGGAATAGCTGAAAATGGCGTTGAAGCCGAACAGCAGCAGCAGCATGCCGACGATGACCTCGGCCGCCACCACCAGCCGGATGAAGCTGCCCACCGGCACGATGTCGCCATAGCCCACCGTCGACAGGGTGACGACGGAGAAATAAAGGCTTTCGGCGAATCCGATGCGCTGCGGCACGCCACCGATCATGAATTGGTTGAGGGGCGCGAAACGGTCGACCACCGTGTAAAGGGCGGCGAAGATGATCACCAGCAGGGAGTAGAAGGTGAAGAAGGCGAAGGCCGGCTCCGCCAGGCCGGCCACCTGCTCGAAGAACTCCTCGAACAGCAGCCCCGTCTCCAGCAGCAGGACCACCACGTCGTAGCTGACCAGCAGCACGATGAAGGAGATGAACCCCATGGCGGCGACGAAGGCGTCGCGGACCACAGGCTGGGGCGTCTCCGGCGTCAGCAGGAAAGTGGCGGCCCCCACCAGGCCCAGCGGCAGCACCCAGCCGAAGGCCCGGCCGAAGCGCCGCAGATCGCGCCGGGTCGGCCCCTGCGGACGGCCATGGACGATGGCGCGGATGCCGGCGCGCCGGATGACCACGCCCGCCAGGAAGGCCGCCAGGGGCAAGACGAAGCCCAACCCCAGCAGATAGGCCGGCAGCTTGGCGAAGTGCGCCTCGACAAAGAACTCGAAGATGATGGCGTAGATGCCGACGAAGTTGGCCAGACCGATGGTGAAGAAGCGGCTGCCTGGGAACAGCAGGTGGCAGGAGCCCACCACCACCACCACGGCACCCAGCAGCGCCAGCGTCAGGCCCGGATCGGCCCCCTGGATGGTGAGGGAGATCAGGGCCAACAGGCCCACCGTCAGGGCGATGGGCGTGACCAGCGAGCGCTTGCGGCGGCGACGGGGCGTGGCGCTGGCGTTCATCACCAACCGCCCTGGGCCAGCCAGCGTTCCACCTGCACCAGGCGGTCGGCGCCCCAGAACCCCTCCCCATCCACGAAAAGGAAGGGCGAGCCGAAGACGCCCCGGGCCATGGCCGCGTCGGTGGCGGCGCGCAGCGCGTCCTTCACCGCCGGTTCCTGCACGCCGTTGCGCACCGCGTCGCCATCCATGCCGATGCCGGCGGCGACATCGGCCACCGCGTCTATTCCGGAAATGTCCCGCCCCTCCTGCCAATGGGCGCGATACAGCGCCTTCGCCAAGCCCCGCGCCAACTCGGCATCACAGGCGGCCGTCCAGTAATAGGCGCGCGAGGGTGTGACCGCATTGATCGGCATCACCGCGGGCCAAGTCAGGGGCAGGTCGTAATAGCGGGCACAGCGCACCACGTCATGGCGCAGGTAATCGCCCTGCAAGGGGCGTTGAACGGTGGCCGCCACACCCGTGCTCTTGAACACCGCCCCCAGCAGGATGGGATGCCAATTGACGGTCCGGCCATGACGGGCGGCCAACTCATCGATGGCCATGGCGGCGAAATAGCCGTAGGGCGAGGCGAAGTCGAAATAAAAATCCAAGGGCTGCGTAGCCATCACGGGGTGGCCCCTCCTGATAAGAGGACGGCCGCGCCTCCCGGCGCGGCCGTCTCCAGTATGCCCACCCGATGGATGAGATCCAGCGTGTCAGTGCAGGCGTTCGATGGCCACGGCCGTGGCCTCACCCCCGCCGATGCACAGGCTGGCCACGCCCCGTGCCAGGTCGTAGCGCTGCAGGGCCGCCAGCAAGGTCACCAGGATGCGGGCGCCGGACGCGCCGATGGGGTGGCCGAGGGCGCAGGCGCCGCCATGGACGTTGACCTTGTCGTGCGGGATATCGAACTCCCGCATCGCCGCCATGGGCACCACGGCGAAGGCCTCGTTGATCTCGAACAGGTCGACATCCCGGGCGGACCAGCCGGTCTTGGCGAACAGGGTCTCGATGGCCCCGATGGGGGCGGTGGTGAACCAGTTGGGCGCACGGGCGTGGCTGGCGTGGCCGACGATGCGGGCCAGCGGCTTGAGACCGCGCTTCTCCGCCACGCTGGCGCGGGTCAGCACCAGGGCGGCGGCGCCGTCGCTGATGCTGGCGCTGCTGGCCGCCGTGACCGTGCCGTCCTTGCGGAACGGGGTCTTCAGCGTGGGGATCTTCTCGGGCTTGCCCTTCAGCGGCTGCTCATCCCGGCTGATGACGACATCGCCCCCCTTGCCCTTGACCGTGACGCCCACCGTCTCGCCATCGAACCAGCCGCCTTCCACCGCGGCCTTGGCCCGGCGCAGGCTTTCGATGGCGTAGGCGTCCTGCATCTCCCGGGTGAACTGGTAATGGGCGGCCGTGTCCTCGGCAAAGGTGCCCATGGCGCGGCCCCGGTCGTAGGCGTCCTCCAGCCCGTCCAGCGCCATGTGGTCATAGATGGTGGCGTGGCCATAGCGGTAGCCGCCCCGCGCCCGGTCCAGCAGGTAGGGGGCGTTGGACATGCTTTCCATGCCACCAGCTAGCGCGATGTCGACGCTGCCCGCCACCAGCAGGTCATGGGCGACCATGGCCGCCTTCATGCCGCTGCCGCACATCTTGTTCAGGGTGCTGCAGGGCACGGACTGCGGCAGGCCCGCCGCCAGCGCCGCCTGGCGGCCGGGCGCCTGGCCCTGGCCGGCCTGCAGCACGCAGCCCATCACCACCTCGTCAATGGTGTCGGGCGCCAAGCCCGCGCGCTCCACCGCCGCCTTCACGGCCGCCGCCCCCAGCTGGGCCGCCGGCAGGCTGGACAGGTCGCCCATCATGCCGCCCATGGCGGTGCGGGCGGCGCTGACAATGACAATCGGATCAGTCGACATGGCTTATCTCTCCCGTTTGATTGTGTGCGGCGGCAGCCGCGTCCGTAACCTGGGCGCGCCAGGCGCGGCGTACGAAATCCAGGCCCTCCGGCTCGCCCAGCAGGCGGCAGGTCATGGTCTGGGCGAAGGCGATCCCCACCATCTGGAACGCGAACAGGGTGCAATCGAGGTCGGGGCGAAAATGGCCCGCCGTCACCGCCATGGCGGCCCCCTGCTGGATGAAGGTGCGCAGACGGCGTTGCGCCCCCGCGATCTCATCGCGCAAAGGGCCGGGGCGGTCGTCCAGCTCCAGGCTGGCCGCCTGGATGGGGCAGCCGCCCGGGAAGGGCGGCGACTGGTTCCAGGCCCACCAGCCCTCGGCGAAGGCCTCCAGCCGGGGCAGGCCGCGCGGCAGGGGCAGCACCGGCCGGATGACATGGGTGGTGAAGCATTCCTGGGCCTGCCGCAGCACGGCCACCTGCAACTGCTCCTTGGACCCGAAATGAGCGAACAGGCCGCTTTTCGACAGGCCGGTACGCTCCGCCAGCAGGCCGATGGTCAAGCCTGACAACCCGTCCGTGCTGGTGAGGCTCAATGCCTCCTCCAGGATGGCGGCGCGTGTGCGGACACCCTTGCTCATGGGCGAGAAAATAAACGAACGATCGTGCTTTTGTCAAGGTGAGGACTGGCGCCGGAACGGAAAAGGCCGCCCGGATCACTCCGGGACGGCCCTTTTCAGATCACGCCTCCAGCGCAGTGGGCACCGGATCGGATCAGTTCCCCTCACCCGCCTCGTGCATCTGGGCGTCGACCACGGCCAGGGCGGACATGTTGACGATGCCGCGCACGGTGACGGACGGGGTCAGGATGTGGGCCGGCTGGGCGGCCCCCAGCAGCACCGGACCCACCGGCTGCCCCTCACCCAGGGTCTTCAACAGGTTGAAGGCGATGTTGGCGGCGTCGCGGCTGGGCATGATCAGCAGGTTGGCCGTGCCCTTCAGGCGGCTGTTCGGGAACACGCGGTTGCGGATGTCCTCGGAGATGGCGCTGTCGGCATGCATCTCACCCTCGACCTCCAGGGTCGGGCAATGCTGCTCGATCTTGGCCAGGGCCTCGCGCATCTTCACCGACGAAGCGTCGCCATGGCTGCCGAAGTTGGAATGCGACAGCAGGGCCACCTTGGGCACCACGCCGAAGCGCCGGACCTCTTCCGCCGCCAGCGCGGTCATGGCCGCGATCTGGTCGGCCGTCGGCTCCGGCGTCACATAGGCGTCGGCCAGGAAGAAGGTGCCCTTGGGCAGGATCAGGACCGACAGGGCGGCCGGGATGGTCGTGCCCGGCTTCAGGCCGATGACGTCCAGCACATGCTTGAGGTGCCAGTCGTAGAGGCCGACGGTGCCGGCGATCATGGCGTCGGCATCACCCTTGCGCACCATCAGCGAGCCGATGACGGTGGTGTTGTTGCGCACCAGCTGGCGGGCGCGGTCCGGGCTGACGCCCCGCCGCTCCATGACGGCATGGTAGCTCTGCCAGTAGTCGGCGTAACGCGGATCGTTCTGCGGGTCGACCAGCTCGACATCGCGGTCCAGCGCGATGCGCAGGCCCAGCTTCTCGATGCGACGCGCCACCACGTCGCGGCGGCCGATGAGGATGGGCTTGGCCAGGCCGTCGTCCACCACGAACTGCACGGCGCGCAGCACCCGCTCCTCCTCGCCCTCGCAATAGACCAGGCGCTTGGGCGCCTGCTTGGCGCGGGAGAACACCGGCTTCATCAGCAGGCCGGAGCGGAAGACGAACTGTGACAGCCGCTCGCGGTAGGCGTCGAAATCGGTGATGGGCCGGGTGGCGACGCCGCTGTCCATGGCGGCCTTGGCCACCGCCGGCGCGATCTCCAGGATCAGGCGCGGGTCGAAGGGCTTGGGAATGATGTTGTCCGGGCCGAAGCCGGTGGACTGGTCGCCGTAGGCGGCGGCCACCACGTCATGCTGCTCCGCCATGGCCAGGCGGGCGATGGCCTCCACCGCGGCGATCTTCATCGCCTCGTTGATCTGCGTGGCGCCCACGTCCAAGGCGCCGCGGAAGATGAAGGGGAAGCACAGGACGTTGTTGACCTGGTTGGGATAGTCGGACCGGCCAGTGGCGATGATAGCGTCCGGCTGCGCCGCGCGCGCCTCCTCCGGCATGATTTCCGGGGTGGGGTTGGCCAGCGCCAGGATGACCGGCTGGCCCGCCATCTTGGACACCATGGGCTTGGTCAGCACACGCGGCGCCGACAAGCCCAGGAAGATGTCCGCGCCGTCGATGATGTCATCCAGGGTGCGGGCGTTGGTCTTCTTGGCGTAGCGGGCCTTGCGCGGGTCCATCAGCTCGGTGCGGCCGTCATAGACCACGCCCTTGATGTCGCTGACCCAGATGTTGTCCACGGGCATGCCCATGTCCACCAGCAGATCCAGGCAGGCCAGCGCCGCGGCGCCGGCGCCGCTGGCCACCAGCTTGACCTCGTCGATCTTGCGGCCGCGCAGCTTCAGCGCGTTGGTGATGGCGGCGGCGACGATGATGGCGGTGCCGTGCTGGTCGTCATGGAAGACCGGGATCTTCATGCGCTCGCGCAGCTTGCTTTCCACGTAGAAGCATTCCGGCGCCTTGATGTCCTCAAGGTTGATGCCGCCGAAGGTCGGTTCCAGCGCCGCGATGATGTCGACGAGCTTGTCGGGGTCCTTCTCATCGATCTCGATATCGAAGACGTCGATGCCGGCGAACTTCTTGAACAGGACGCCCTTGCCCTCCATCACCGGCTTGGCGGCCAGGGGGCCGATGTCGCCCAGGCCCAGGACGGCGGTGCCGTTGGTGATAACGGCCACCAGGTTGCCGCGCGAGGTCATCTGGCTGGCCTCGGCCGGATCGGCGACGATCGCCTCGCAGGCGAAGGCCACGCCGGGCGAATAGGCCAGGGCCAGGTCGCGCTGAGTCGCCAGGGGCTTGGTCGGTTGAACGGCGATCTTACCCGGCGTCGGCAGCCGGTGATAGTCTAGGGCGGCTTCGCGAAACTCGTCGGACATGGGGCCGGTCTCTTCTGCGGGGGACTGGGTCCCGAACGGCATCACCGGCGCCCGTGGCGCCACCGTCGCGGCGGCCCCACCGGCGCCGCGAAGCGTTCGGCGCCCTTCCTGCTTAGGCCCCAGGGCCCGCCATTGTCCAGAGGCGATGGGCGGCAAGGTGCCATTCAGGCCCGGCGCGACCGGCTGCCATGCGTTTGATCGGCCTGGAAAAGGCGCCCGGATACGCGAAAGGCCGAACCAAACGGTCCGGCCTTTCAGGTCTATGGTGCGGTCAAGAAGACTCGAACTTCCACGGGTTGCCCCACAGCGACCTCAACGCTGCGCGTCTACCAATTCCGCCATGACCGCATCATGTCAGAACCTCGCCGGCAAGGGCTTGCCAACGGGTGAACGGGGGAATAGCAAATCGCCGAACCCATAGCAAGCCCCCGTGTGGCCCTTATCGGATGGGAACCACTATATAAAGGTGTGATCCCCACCCATCAGGGCCACACGGGGGGTCCCCGGCACCGCCCCGCCCGCGGTGTTCACGGAAAAACGCCTTCACACGACAGGTAAGCGCATCACCATGTCCGCCAGCCCCTCCCCAGCCCCGACCACGCCACCTGTCCCGTCCCTGGCATCCTCCAAGGAGGGACCGGAGTGGCGCATCAGCGACCAGCCGGTGGCCTACCCCGAGGCGGTCGCCGCCATGGAGGAGCGGGTGGCCGCCATCCGCGCCGGCACGGCACCGGAATTGGTGTGGCTGCTGGAACACCCGCCGCTGTACACCGCCGGCACCAGCGCCAAGGCGGAGGATCTGCTGGACCATGGCCGTTTCCCGGTGTTCCAGACCGGACGGGGCGGGCAGTACACCTATCACGGCCCCGGCCAGCGCGTGGCCTATGTCATGCTGGACCTGATGAAGCGCGGACCGGACGTGCACCGCTACGTGACCAACCTGGAGGAATGGATCATCCGCACCCTGGCCCTGTTCAACATCAAGGGGGAACGGCGGTGCGGCCGGGTGGGCATCTGGGTGGACAAGCAACCCTATGGCGGCCTACCGGGCCAGGAGGACAAAATCGGCGCCATCGGCGTGCGCGTGCGCCGGGGGGTCACCTTCCACGGCATCTCGCTGAACGTGGATCCGGACCTGAGCCACTTCGGCGGCATCGTGCCCTGCGGCATCACCCAGTACGGGGTCACCTCCATGCACGCGCTGGGTCACCTGGCCAGCCTGCACGAAGTGGACGCGGCGCTGCGCGATGCCTGGAACGGGGTGTTCGAGACGGCGGAAAGCGCGACGGCGGAAGGGGGGGCGGCGGCCCGCTGCGACCGGTAACGGCCGGCCACCGCCAACCGGCGCTTACCCCTCGGCTTTCGCCTTGAGCAGGTCGCGGATCTCTTCCAGCAGCACTTCCTGCCGGGGCGGGGCGGACGCGGCCTTGGTGCGGAAGCGGTTGACCTGCTTCACCAGCAGGAACACAGCGCCGGCGACGATGAAGAAGCGGATGACGACGTTGATGAAGACGCCATAGTTGACGGTGGCGGCGCCCGCGTCCTGCGCGGCCTTCAGGCTGGCGTAATGCTCCCCGTTCAGGGCGACGAAATAGCTGGAGAAATCAATGCCGCCCATGAGGTAGCCGATGGGCGGCATGATCAGGTCATTGACCAGCGAATTGACAATGCCGGTGAAGGCGGCGCCGACGATGATACCGACCGCGAGATCGATCACGTTGCCCCGGCTGATGAACGACTTGAACTCTTCCCACATGGCTCGTCCCCCGTCTTGTGTTGAGGCCCCCGTTTGGCTGGGGCGGTTCATGGGTTGATCGCCATACTATGACGCCCATCGCCCGGCGGGGTCACTACCCACACGATGTAGGGTCCCTGGCCGCCGGGGCGGAAAGCCTCACACGGACGCCCGGAATCGACAGGGCCGGTCCCGTCGCCGGGCCGGCCCTGTGCGTAAACCGTCTCCGGTTCGGTCTTAAGCCAGGATGTACAGCCCGCGCTGGCCATCCATGGGCTTGAACTTGTCCGTGATGCCCAGCACCGTCTCGGCCCCGCCCAGGTACAGCACGCCGTCCGGCGGCATCTGCTTGGCGATAGCCTCCAGCACCTTGGTCTTGGTCGGCTGGTCGAAATAGATCAGGACGTTACGGCAGAACACCACGTCGAACTGGCCCAAGGGCGACAGGTCGGTCAGCAGGTTGTATTCCCGGAACGTGGCCATCTGCCGTATCTGCGGCGACAATTGCCATTTGTCGCCCATCTGCTTGAAATACTTGACCAGCATGGTGATGGCCAGGCCGCGCTGCACCTCGAACTGGGTGTAGATGCCGGCCCGCGACTTCTCCACCATCTCGGAGGACAGGTCGGTGCCCACGATCTCGATGCGCCAGCCGGCCAGGCGGACATTGTCTTCCGACAGCATCATGGCCAGGGAGTAGGCCTCCTGCCCGCTGGAGCAGGCGGCCGACCAGATGCGGATGGATTTCTTGGCCGCACGCGATTCCAGCAGCGCCGGCAGAACGACCTGCTTGAACTGGTCGAAGGGCTTTTGATCGCGGAAGAAGGACGACTCGTTGGTCGTCATCGCCTCCGTGATGTCCTTCAGCAGGGTTTCGTCCTTGCGGGCGCGAACCGTGGCCGCCAGTTCATCCAGCGTCTTCAGGTTCCATTTCCGCGCCACGGGCATGAGGCGCGATTCCAGCAGGTAGGCCTTGTCCTTGGTTAGGACCAAGCCCGAACGCTGCTTCAGCATCGTGCAGAACATGTCGAAGTCTTCGACCTTCATGCCGCCGTCCTCAGTGCGATCTTGCGGATAAACGGACCGATCTCCTTCAAGGGTAGGATGGAGCTGCACAAGCCCGCCGTCGCCACGGCACCCGGCATACCCCATACCACGCTGCTGGCCTCGTCCTGACCAACAACCATTCCCCCGGCCTGGACCACGTGGTCGCAGCCACCACGACCGTCATGCCCCATGCCGGTGAGGATGACCGCCAACACCTTACGCCCATAAATCTTAACAATACTGCGCAACATGGGATCGACCGCCGGCCGGCAGAAATTTTCCGGCGGGTCCTTGGTGAGTTGCGCGGTGGTGACGCCGTTACGCGACACCAGCAGGAAATGATTGTCGCCCGGCGCCACATAGGCGCGTCCGCCGACGATGGGTTCCCCATCCTTGGCCTCCGCGCACTCGATCCCGCACTGGCGGGTGATGTGCTCGGCCAGGATGGTGGTGAAAGTCGCCGGCATGTGCTGGGTGATGACGATGGGCTGCTGCAGCCCACCGCGGAAATTGGCCATCACCTCGAACAGCGCCTGCGGTCCGCCGGTCGAACTGCCGATGGCGATGATGTCGGGGCGGATGTCCGGCGCGGGCCGCAAGGTGACCGGTCCCTGGTCATACAGGCGGCTGCGGATGGGCGACGGCGCCGCGGCTGACGCGGTGCCGGCCGACGCCGGGACACCCCCTGGCGCCGGTGCGATAATCGGGCGCGGCGCCAACGGACGCGACGGCGCCCCCTTGGATGGATCGGCCCGGCGCGCGGCCTCGCCCAGCGCCTGGACCTTGCTCAGCAGCTCCGCCTTGAAGCTTTCGGCCCCCGTCAGCTCACGCGTCGACGACGGCTTCGTGACATAGTCGGAGGCGCCGGCGCGCAGGGCCCGCAGGGAGATATCGGCGTTCTTGGCCGTCAGGGTCGAGGCCATGATGACCTTGACCGCGGGATCGGCGGCGATGAGTTGCGGCAAGGCGGTCAGGCCGTCCATCACCGGCATCTCAATGTCCAGGACGATGACATCCAGGGACTGGCGCTGCAGGGTGTTGATGGCCATCTGGCCATTGGCGACGGAGGCGACGACACGGATGGTGCCGTCACTCTCCAGCGTACGGGTCAGCAAGCCACGGATGACCGCCGAATCGTCCACAACCATGACCCGGTACGGCTCGGTGGTTGCGGCCGCCGGTGAAGCGGCCTGGGGTCGTCCGGGGATATCGTTCATGATCTTATGATTCCCGGGCGTCAGAGAAGCCCGACCTGCTCGAACTTGGTTTGGATGATCTCGCTGTCGAAGGGCTTCATGATGTACTCGTTCGCCCCGGCGGACAGCGCCTCCTGGATGTGGGCCAGATCGTTCTCGGTGGTGCAGAACACCACCTTGGGCGCCTGGCCCCCCGACATCTTACGCAGACGTCGCAGGAACTCGATACCGGTCATGACCGGCATGTTCCAGTCCAGCAGGATGGCGTCCGGCATGGAAACCGCACACGCATCCATGGCCTGCTTGCCATCCTCGGCCTCTGAACAGGTGAAGTTCAGTTCTTCCAGGATCTTGCGCGCGACCTTGCGGACGACGCGGCTGTCATCGACGACCAGGCAGGACTTCATGCAAAGAACCTCGGGTTGCTAAGCGCTCGAAAGCACCGGTGGTTGAAGCCCAGGCTTAGGCAGCTTCGGTATTAGCGAAATTCAACAACCGCGACACGTCAAGTACAACGAGAAGATTTTCGCGAAGACGATAAATACCCGTGGACACTTCGCGCCAACGCGCGTCCATGGTGGCCGGCTGACGCTCGAAATCGTCCGACGTCAGGCTCAGCACTTCGCCCACGCTGTCGACCATGAGGGAGTAGAGTTCCCCCTTATGGTCCACGACGATGCTCATGCCGGGCTTGTCGGCCGCGCGCGGCGGCAGGCCCAGGCGCAGGCGGACATCGATGGCGGTGACGATACGGCCACGCAGGTTCAGCGAACCGGCAACCTCGGGCGGAGCCAGGGGAATGCGGGTGATGCGCTGGGGACCCAACACGTCCTGGACCTGGAGGACGGGGATGCCGAACACCTGGTCGGCGATGGTCATGGTGACGAAGTCTTCGTTCTTGACGACCGCGACTTCAGTGCTGGCGGTGCGCTTGGCGGGCAGGTTGGTACTCATGCGGCACCCTTGGTCTCGGAGATGGTCTGCTGCAGCGTGAAGAGCAGCGCGTCACGGTCGAACTTCGCCACGTAGTCGGTGAAGCCGGCCTGACGGCCGCGATCGAGGTCGCGCGGGGTGGCGTGGCTGGACAGCGCCACCAGGGGCACGTTCTGCCAGCGGCTGTTGCCGCGGACGGCCTGGGCGAATTCCAGCCCACTCATGCCGGGCATCTCGATATCGCTGACGATGACATCGAAGTCCTCGCCGGATTCGCAGAGGCCCAGGGCTTCATCCGCGCTCTGCACCGCCGTGACGGCGTAACCGGACACGGTCAGCAGCGGGGTCAGCAGGTTGCGGAAGAAGGGGCTGTCGTCGACCAGCAGCACCTTGTGCAGGCGCTCATCCTCGAAGCGATCGGTGGCGTTGCCGAACCAATCGCGGAAGGCCTGGGTCAGGTAGAAACCGGCATCGATGACGTCCGTCGCCTTGTCGGCGATGATGGCGCTGCCCATGAAGCCGGCACGTTCCGTGCCCAGCTCCACCTGCAGGCGATCCTCGACGATGTCGATGATCTCGTCCACCACCAGGCCCATGGAGCGGTCGCCATCGGCGAACACCAGGACCGGCTGGCGCTTGTCGCGCTGGATCTGCCAGGACGGATCGATGGGCACCAGCGGCATGAGCTTGCCACGGTACTGCACAACCGGCTGGCCGTTGGACGCCTCGACCTGGTTGAGGTCGATGTCTTCCAGGCGGGCCACCAGCGACAGCGGCACGGCCTTGGGGGCGCCCTCGCCGGCGCGGAACAGCAGCAGGGCCATGCGGTCGTCCTGGCGGGTGGCTTGCTTGGCCTCGGCGGCGGCGGCGGCCGTGTCGTGCATGCCGCCCGAAATCTCGCCGGAGAAGCTGGCGATGCCGTTCGGGTCCAGGATCATGATGACGGAGCCGTCGCCCAGGATGGTGTTCCCCGAGAACAGCTCGATGTGGCGCAGGATGGGGGCCACCGGCTTCACCACGATTTCTTCCGTGTCGAAGACGCGGTCGACGATGATGCCGAAGGTGTAGTTGCCGACCTGGGCGACCACGATGAAGGTCTCGCGGTTGTACTGGTCGCCGTCACCCAGCTTCAGCAGCCGTTCCAGGCTGACCAGCGGCAGCAGGCGATTGCGCAGGCGCAGGACCGGAGTGCCGTTGATGCGCTCGATCTTGTGCTCGCTGTCGTTGGCGGCGCGCACCAGCTCGATCACGCTGATCTGCGGGATGGCGAAGCGTTCGCCACCGCATTCGACGACCAGGGCCGAAACGATGGCCAGGGTCAGCGGGATCTTGATGGTGAAGGTGGTGCCACGGCCCTCGATGGACTTCAGCTCGATCGTGCCGCCGATCTTCTCGATGTTGGTCTTCACCACGTCCATGCCGACACCACGCCCGGAGACGCTGGTGACCTTGGCGGCGGTGGAGAAGCCGGCCTTGAAGATGAACTGCTGGATCTGCTGGTCGGACATGCCGGCCAGCTCGGTTTCGGTGGCCAGGCCGTTCTGCAGGATCTTGCGCTTGATCGCCTCGATCGCCAGGCCCTTACCGTCGTCGGCGATCTCGATGATGATGTGGCCGCCTTCATGGAAGGCGTTCAGCGTGATGCGGCCGGTCTCGGACTTGCCCTTGGCCACACGCTCGCCCGGCAGCTCCAAGCCATGGTCGGCGGAGTTGCGGACCATGTGGGTCAGCGGGTCCTTGATCAGTTCCAGCACCTGACGGTCCAGTTCCGTCTCGGCGCCCAGCATCTGCAGGTCGATCTTCTTGTGCAGTTCGTGCGCCAGATCGCGCACCAGACGCGGCAGCTTGGCCCAGGCGTTGCCGATGGGCTGCATGCGCGTCTTCATGACGCCTTCCTGCAGCTCCGACGTCACATGGTTCAGGCGCTGCAGCGGAACCGCGAATTCGCTTTCCTTCTGGCTGCGCAGGATCTGCAGCAGCTGGTTGCGGGTCAGCACCAGCTCGGAAACCATGGTCATCAGGTTTTCGAGCAGGTCGACGTTGACGCGGATGGTCTGGTTGGCCAGCGACGACTCACCACCGTCACCACCACCGGCATGCGGCGGCGGGGCGGCCTGGGGAGCGGCGGCGGCGGGGGCAGGCGGGGCGGCCTCGGCGACGGGCGCGACCTCGCGGGTCGTGGTGGCGGCCGGCACCGACGGAGCGGCGGCCACGGGGGCGGGCGGCGGCGGGGCCACCGGCTCGGGCACAGGCTCCGGCGCCGGGGGAGGAGGCGGTGCCGCGACGACCGGGGCCGCGGGAGCGGCGGCGGCCGGAGCCTCGCGGCCTTCGGCCAGGGCGTTCAGACGGTTGATCAGATCTTCGTCGGTACCGGCCGGCTCAGCTTCCGTCTTTTCCAGGACCAACAGGATCGACTT
Source organism: Nitrospirillum goiasense (assembly GCF_034427435.1). NCBI lineage: Bacteria > Pseudomonadati > Pseudomonadota > Alphaproteobacteria > Rhodospirillales > Azospirillaceae > Nitrospirillum > Nitrospirillum goiasense. Next base: position 65,044 of record NZ_JAXQNP010000002.1, read on the forward strand.
GATGGCGTCCAGGGATTCCAGGATCAACGTCACCGCGTAGGGGCTGACGTTCAGCTCCCCATCACGGAAGCGGCCCAGCACGTTCTCAGACGCGTGCGCCACCGCTTCCAGCCGGGGCAGACCAAGGAAACCGCAGGTGCCCTTGATGGTGTGAACCAGCCGGAAGATATTGCTCAGCAGGCTGGGGTCATTCGGGTTCTGCTCAAGCCGCACCAACTCAACGTCCAAGACCGCTATGTTTTCGTTGGTCTCGGTCAGAAATTCGCTAAGCAGATCATCCATGGTCCACGTCCCGTTGCCATGCGCGTATCAGGGCCGTCCCGAGCGGGCGGTCCCGTTTGGAATTGAGGTGTCAGCCCCGGCCCCCGTCCTTAATCGCGACGGGGTGGCGCCACTCCCTACACCCATCTTTTCCAGAAAGACGATTAAGAACACGTTACTCCTGCCAGATTGATGGCGCGCCCCGGGCGACAAGACAAGCGATAAACGTATTAAGGTTCTCGATCGGCGCGAAAGAACCGGGCGGGCGGGTCAGGACGCCTGGCGCAGCAGCAGGAAACGCAATGCTTCCGGGGCCTTGGCGTCGATGGCGATGCGCCAGCCGCACTGTTCGGCAAAGCGGCCGGTGACATAGGCCTGCACGCTGCGTGGCGTAAGGTCGGCCTGGGCCAAAGCCCCGTCCAGGGCCAGGCGCACCTCATCGCGCAGGTTGAGCACAGGCCCCTCCGCCGTCACAGAAAGCGCCGGCTTTCCGCCCCCGTCGGCCTCCCCGCCACCGCCGGCGGCGGCGATGGTCACAACCCCGCCATGGGGCATGGCCTCTTCCGCCAGAAGGCCCAGGTTCAGCGCCAATTTCAGCAGGCCATCGTCCGGCTTGGGCATGACGTCGGCCGGCCAATCCAGCCTCACCCGCCCACCCCGGAACCAGGCGCCCAGCACGGTCCGCGCCTCGGCCGCGGTGAAGGAACCGCTGTTGCCCGCCGCCCCATAGGCCAACCGGAACAGCCGCAGCCGCCGGGCCGCCTGGTCGGCGCTGTCGGCGATCAGGGACATGGCCTCATCAGCCATGGATTGTCCCATTTCCTCAATGAGTTCCACGCCATTGGCGATGGCGCCCACCGGGCTTATCAGGTCATGGCACAGGCGGGAGCACAGCAGCTCCACGACGTGAAGTTCCAGGGAAACCGTCATTCGTAGGGGGCCTTGTCTTCGATGCGGGCGCAGGAGGCCTTGCGCGGGGGGCGGGGCGGTCCATAGTGGTGGGGGTGCCAGTATATTAACGATTGGCGCCCCCCAGGCAGGGATTTAGACCCCCCGGACCCGAGAAAAACGGATAAGGGCAAAAGGATAGGTGACGCTTTTTGTGCCGCTCCCGCCCACCGTCCCCCTCCCGCCCCAGCCCTCTAGCCCAAGGATATATACCCCATGCCCCCTTTCACCCCCGAATCAGGCGCGGTCACGGCACTGCTGACTCCCGGGGCGTATGTCATGCATCCCGATCAACCCGATTGGGGCCTGGGGCAGGTGCAGTCCGCGGTCGGCACCCGGGTGACGGTCAACTTCACCCACGCCGGAAAGGTGACCATGGACGCCGCCGTCATCGCCTTGCGGTTGGCGGAGCCGGAGGATTGGGCGCCATAAAGGCGGGCCAGCGTCGGAGGGGCACCGTTGCCGCCATCACAGCGCGACGGGGGCTGAATTGCTATGGTCGCTGTACCATATTGGCGATAACGGGTGAGCCGGGCGACGGTGACCGCGCGCCCGGGATGTTGGTTCGTGCTTGATTTGAGGATGGCTGAGACGATGGCGGATGGCGCCCTGAATACCGCAGCCCTGAATACCACACCTGGGCAAACCGGACCGGCGCGCGACCGTCTTCCGCTGGTGGATCCGTACGGTCGGTCCATCCGCTACCTGCGCGTTTCCGTGACCGACCGCTGCGACTTCCGCTGTGTCTATTGCATGGCGGAGGAGATGACCTTCCTGCCCAAGGCCCAGGTGCTGTCGCTGGAGGAGCTGGAACGACTGTGCGCCGCCTTTATCCAGACCGGCGTGCGCAAGCTGCGCCTGACGGGCGGGGAACCGCTGGTGCGCCGGGGCATCATGGACCTGGTCCGCCGCCTGGGTCGCCACCTGGATACCGGCGCCCTGGATGAACTGACCCTGACGACCAACGGCAGCCAGTTGGCCAAGTATGCGGACGAGTTGCGCGCGGCCGGCGTGCGCCGCGTGAACGTCAGCCTGGACACCCTGGACCCTGACCGCTTCCAGGCCATCACCCGCTGGGGCAAGCTGGGCCCCGTTCTGGACGGCATCCGCGCCGCCAAGGAGGCGGGACTGCACGTCAAGATCAACTGCGTGGCCTTGCGCGGCGTGAACGATGGTGAGGTGCACGACCTGGTGGACTGGTGCGGCCGCGAAGGGCATGACCTCACCTTCATCGAGGTCATGCCCCTGGGCGACATGGACGGCGGCGACACGGGCGGGGCCGGCGGCCAGGGCGGCAGCGTCCGGGCGGACCAGTATTGGCCCCTGTCCCTGCTGCGGGCGGAACTGGCCAAGCGCTGGACCCTGACCGACCTGCCCATCAGCACCGGCGGTCCCGCCCGCTACGCCCAGGTGGCCGAGACGGGCGGGCGCATCGGATTCATCACGCCCATGACGCATAATTTCTGCGAGAGCTGCAACCGCGTGCGCCTGACCTGCACCGGGATGCTGTACATGTGCCTGGGGCAGGAGGACGCCGCCGACCTGCGCGCCGTCATGCGGGCCGCCCCCGACGATGACGCGGCCCTGCTGGCCGCCATCAAGGAGGCCATCGCCCGCAAGCCCAAGGGCCATGACTTCATCATCGACCGCCGTCAAAAGACCCCGGCCGTGCCCCGGCACATGAGCGTCACCGGCGGCTGATCCGCCGGCGCCCCCCCCCCCACGCTCCCATTCCTGACGACACCGGTTTCCCCTCCCCGGCATTTCTTTGCCGGGCCCGATCCGTTAAGGTGGGCGTCCCTTCCAGCCAATGGGGCGTTTCCGGCAACGGGCCGCGTCCCTCCCCTTCCCCCGTGACCTGGACCCAGGCGAACACGCCATGCTTGACGAACCCACACGCGCCGCCGCCCCTGTTCCGGGCCAAGCCCCCGGCACCGCGGCGGAGGTGTCGGCCGTGCACGGCACCCCGGTTCCGCTGCCGGCCAAGCCCGCCTTCTGCATCGTCGCCGCCGAAACACCGGAGGCGGAGGCCGCGCGCGTCACCTTGTCGGAACGCTATCGCACCGTGCGGGCGGAGGACGCGGACGTCATCGTGGCGCTGGGCGGTGACGGCTTCCTGCTGGAAACGCTGCATCGCCACCTGCCCCTGTGCAAGCCGGTCTACGGCATGAACCGCGGCTCCGTCGGCTTCCTGCTGAACAACTTCAGCCCCCGGGGGCTGACGGACCGCGTGCGCCGGGCGCAGCGGGTGGCGCTGAACCCGCTGCGCATGGTGGCCGTGAACGCCCAGGGCCGGCATGAGGCGCTGGCGTTCAACGAGGTGTCGCTGCTGCGTGAGACGCGCCAGGCCGCCAAGCTGCGCATCAGCGTGGATGGGGTGGAACGCCTGGCCGAACTGGCCTGCGACGGCGCGCTGGTGTCCACGCCCGCCGGCAGCACGGCCTACAACCTGTCGGCCCACGGCCCCATCGTGCCCCTGGGCGCCGGCATCCTGGCCCTGACCCCCATCAGCGCCTTCCGTCCCCGCCGCTGGCGCGGCGCCCTGCTGCCCCATACCGCCAAACTGCAGTTCGACATCCTGGAAGGCGCCAAGCGCCCGGTCAGCGCCGTGGCCGACTTCACCGAAATCCGCGACGTCGCCCGGGTGGAAGTGTGCGAGGACCGCAGCGTGGCCTCCATCCTGCTGTTCGACCCGGAAATGAATTTGGAAGAGCGCATCCTGAAGGAGCAGTTCACGCCTTAGTTCCGGCCCTCAAGCGCCGGGAGACGCCGCCGGCTGGGCTTGGGTTGGATAGCCCTACTCCGCCGCCAGGCGGCGGTCGCCCACCCGAGCCAGGGCGAAGGCGTGGATGGCGCGCATCAGATCCTCCAGGTCGCGGGACAGGCGCCAATAGCCGTCGTGGCGCTCCAGCGTTTCCTCATCCATGTACAGGCGCCGGTCGATCTCCAGCTGCAGGCTGTGGCGGCCGCGCGTCGGCACGCCGTAGCGGCGGACCAGTTCCACGCCCTTGTAGGGGTCGTTGTGGCGCACGCGGTAGCCCATGCCGCGCAGCGTGGCGGCCACGAAGCGGCTGAAGGACGGGTCGCAGCAGGCGCCGTCACGGTCCCCCAGCACGAAGTCGGCACCGGCATCGCCCGTGCCCAGGGTGGGCATGGAATGGCAGTTCAGGTGCCAGACCTGGCCGAAACGGGCATGCAGGCCATCCAGCGACGCCTTGAGCTGGGCGTGGTAGGGGCGCCAATAGCGCTCGATGCGGGTCTGGACCTCCTTCACCGTCAGCTTCGCGGCGTAGAGCGCCTCGCCCGGGCGGCTGACCGTGCGCACCAGGCCCATGCCATGCCGGCTTTTTTCCGAGGGATTCAAGGGGCCTGGCCAGGGGTCCGCCAGACAGGCGGGGTCGATGTCATCCTCCGCCCGGTTCACGTCGATGTAGCTGCGCGGAAACAGGGCCTGCAGCAACGTCGCGCCCAGCGCGGGGGCACGGGCGAACAGTTCATCCACATGCGCGTCCTCCGACTGGCGCAGCAGCATCAGCGGACAGCGGGGGGTGAAGCCCAGGGGATAGGCGGAGCCGCTATGGGGCGAGTCATAGACGACAGGAACGGGCGTGCCTTCCGGATCGTGGCGCACCAGCACATCGTCGATGACGTATTTCATACCCACCTCACAACCGCCAATGGCGACGGAACAAACAACCGCCGGACTGCCTTATCATGGCCCCGACACCATACCGCAGACCGGGGCATCCCGTCCCTTTCCATGACGTCGTCCCCCATGGCCCTTTCCATGATCGAAAGGACCCGGCACTATTGCCTAACCAGCCCAATGGAGAAAGGCGGCCATGGTTCCAATGGGTTCGGACGCGATCGTCAGGGATGGGGGCGCATGATGTGGGACCGTCTGGGCCCACCCCTGGGGCCGGCCACGCCCCAGCCCCCCTTGGCCATGCCCGACCTGCGCGCGCACCGGGCTGGCAACATCGGCGTGCCCTATGTCTGGCGCTTCGAGGGCAAGGCCGAGGGGCCGCACGTGGCCATCGTGGCGCTGATGCATGGCAACGAGCCCTGCGGCGCCGTGGCGCTGGACCGGTTGCTGCGGCGGGGCCTGCGGCCGACGCGCGGCACCTGGACCCTGGCCTTCGCCAACACCGATGCGGCGGCGGGCGGCCGCCTGTTCGGCCCGGCGGGTACGCCCGCCCGCTATCTGGACCAGGACATGAACCGCCTGTGGGCCGGCGCCCGGGCATCGGGGCCGCCGCCGGGTCACACCCACGGCCGGGAACAGGCGCGGGTGGCGGCGTTGGCGCCCCTGATCCTGACGGCGGACCTGCTGCTGGACCTGCATTCCATGCAGGTGCCCTCGCCCGCGCTGACCCTATGCGGGCGATCCCCCCGGGGGCGGGCCCTGGCGGTGCGGCTGGCCGACCCGGGCTGGGTGGTGGCGGATGACGGCCATGCCGATGGCCGGCGCCTGATCGACCATCCCCGCTTTACCGGCCCTGGCGCCGAGGCCACCGCCATCCTGATGGAATGCGGGCAGCACGCCTCGCCCGCCGCCGGCGCCCAAGCGTGGCGCGGGCTCATCCGCTTCCTGGCGCTGTCGGAAACCCTGGACGCGGCCACGGTCCGCACCCTGCTGGGGGAGATCAACGCCCCGGCCATCCCGCCCCGGCCCACGGTGGTGGATGTCACCCACGCCATCCAGGCGCAAACGGATGAATTCGCCTTCGTGCGTCCCTTCCAGGGGTTGGAGCGCATCGCCGCCGCCGGCACCCTGCTGGCCCTGGACGGCAAGCAGGCCATCCATACCCCGTACGACGACTGCGTGCTGGTCATGCCCACGCGCAGCGCCCGGCGGGGGCAGACCACCGTCCGGCTGGGGCGGATCCTCTGATCACCCCACCAGGGGCCCGGTTATATGAACTGGGGTCACATGAACTGGGCGCGGTTCAGCAGATCGTAGAAGTTGCGCAGCACGGCGGCCTTCTCGGCCTCGGTGGTCAGGCCCTCGACGAACTTGGCGTCGAAGTTGGGCTGGCGCAAATGGCTGATGATCTGGTCGCGCACGATGCGCCGCGCCTTGGGGCTGGCCAGCACCTCGGCGGCGGCGAACTGCACCAGGCGGGTCGCGCGGACGCGCAGGCTGGCCGCCGGGTCGTCCAGCCGCTCGATCACCCGGCCATCGACAATGTAGGCCGCCACCATGTCATCCAGGCGGCCCCCCAGCTTTTCCGCCATCTCACCCGGCAGATCCCCACCCTCCATCACCAGGCGGTAGAGGGCGGCGCTGGCCTCCATCTTCGGCTTCAGCGGCAGGGCGCGGTCCACCAGGTCATTCAGGCCGGCCGCGCGGTTGGCGACTTCCAACGCCTGGGCGGCGATCGCCGCGCCATCGGTGGCGGCCAGGTCGGAGCGGGCGAGGCAGGTCAGGTAAACCAGCCGCTCCGCCCCGGTGGGCAGCAGTTGCAACACGGACTCGAGAGCCAGGCGCCGCCCCTCCGCACCGCCCTGCTCAATGAAGCGCTGATAGCCCATCAGCACCGCCTCGGCCATGGCGGGACCGCCCAGCAGCCCATCCAGTTGGGTCAGGCGGCCGACCAAGGCGCGGTATTTGGCGATTTGCTGGAACGGCTCGCCATGGGACAGGCGCTGCGTCCCGCGGACCTGGCGCCGCAGGAAGTCCAGCAGGACCGCCCGGGTTTCCTTGCCATGCGGGCCCGCCACCCAACGGCTGATGGCCGCGGTGCATTCCGGCGACATTTCCGCCGGCTGCGGCTCGAACGTGCCGCTGATCAGGTCGACCAGGCAATTCAAGGCGGTGACCAGATCCGGCTGCCGGCCCAGCATGTCGCGCACCATATCGGGCGCGGTCAGGACATCGGCCAGCAACTGATCCAAAAGCGCGGCATGGTCAGCGGGCAGGCTGTCGTCGGCGGCGAGTTCGATCAGCAATTCCGCCTTGCCCAGCAGGCCGCGGATGTTCACCAGATCACGGCAGACGATCACCTTCCCCAGGTACGCCGCCTCTTCCGCCGCCTCTTCAGGCGTAGCGGCGGGCGTGCCGCCCAGGATCTCATCCACCCGGCGCATGGTGGCGGCGAAGCCGATTTCCTTGGGATAAGGCAGCGTGCGGTTGGCCACCGCCTTTTCCGCCCGCTGGCGCAATTGTTCCAGCACCCCCAGGATGACGTCCCGGCGGGCGCGACTGTCCTCCCCCGTCTCCTTGACCTGCAAGGTCGCGATGCGGCTGACGGCGTTGGGGACCAGGGCCTCAAAATTCAGGACGCGCTTCGCCTCGTTGGCGTTGTGCAGCAATTCCGACGCCGTGACGCCTTTCTCATCCAGGTACTGGCGCAGCACGCGGGAGATCAGCACCCGGCTGTCGAACGCCAAATACTCCTGCGGCACGCGGCAGTAATGGGCCTCATCCACCGGGACCGGCGCGATGGGGCGCTTGGGCTCCTGCCGGTATTCGGTATGGATGATGGTGTCCACGGTTTCCCCGCCCCGGCCGGGGCGGACGAATTCGCGGATGATGCGCACGCCGGTGCGGGTGGGCAGGATGCGGGCGGCCAGCGCACGGGCATCCTCTTCCTTGCGGCAAATCTGCTCGGTGAGCCAATGGTCATCCTTCAGGTATTGCACCTCGAAGGAAATACCCCGCGGCTCGCTCAGCGGCGGCGGCCGTTTCGCCTTATCCTGTAGCAGCCCCAAGACCATCGCCCGCCCCGACCGGCAATAAAACCCGGGGGACGGGGAAGCCCCTTCCCCGCCCTCACCAGGCCAACCCTCGGCCCATTGGCAGCCCCGCCGCTAAGCCGAACGCACCACCGATATATGGATGCTGGCTTAAAGGTGACGTCGCACAAGCGGGTAGTCAACCGAATGATGTATGCCTACCGGTGGGACAGGCTGGTTTTTTTATCCCGATTGAACAGGAGGTTAACGGTCCGGCTTGCCTTTGGTCCAGGTGGGGTTGGCGCTGAACAAAGGTACTGTGGAGATGGCCATCTTGGCCGACGCATCCTTCACCTGGCGGCTGTAGACGACATAGATCAGGGTGTCGTTGGCCCGGTCATAGATTCGCCGGACGGCGATGGACTTGAAGATCAGGCTTTTGCGCTCGGAGAACACCTCTTCCCCATGCTTGGAGGTGTCGATCTTGCCGATCACGATGGGCCCGGTCTGCCGGCACGAGATCGAGGTGTTGGAGGGATCCTCGAACCAGTTGCCCTTGCGCAGCCGGTCGATGACGCTGCGGGAGAAGCTGACGATGTGGCAGGTGACACCCTGGATGTCGGGGTCGGGCACGGCCTCCACCGTCAGTTCGTTGCCGGTCCAATCGTTGCTGAACGACCCCACCTCATCGGCCCGCGCCGCCGCCGGGGCGAGCGACAGGCCGACCATCGCCACGGCCGCGATGGCCGCCGCCGCCAGCAGGCGCCTCAATTGGTCAACTCTTCCATGGTCTGGCGGACGATCTGGACGATCTGGCCGCCACGGCCGGCCACGTCGAACCCGGCGGCGTTGCTGATGACCGATAGCTCGATTTCCGTCGTGGGGGCGTAACGGGCGATCTCCGCCACCACGCTGTTGGACAGGATCTCCTCCTTGTCCACGCCCAGCGCCTTGGCGACGTCGGTGCGCCAGCTGTTGATGGCCGATATGATGGCCGACTCGATCTGCGCGGTTTCCTCCTTGCGGCGCAGGTCCCGGTATTGGACCAGCACCCGCCAGGCGCCATCGGCGTAGGCGGTATCGATACGCGAGACCTCCACCGTGCGCAGGAACGAGGCCAGGCGGGTCTCGTCCTCGTCATGCACGGCGTCACGGATGGAGAAGGTGCGGATTTCCAAGGTCATGCCCAGTCCCGGTCAGAGTAGCCCGGATGGTCCGCCCGGCGCCGAGGCCGGCGGGCCGCTTCCGAGGATAGGTGGCAATATAACCGAGGCTGGGCCGCTTTACAGGGGGCTGAGGTCCCGTCGCGTTGGTTTTTCGGGTTGGGTTTGCGGTTTTTCGCCTCGCGCGCCCCGACGTATTTCACTAATAGCAGCCAGATCGTTCATCAGCCGACGCAACACGGGTGCCGCCGCCCGCCGCTAAAGGAAAAACGACCATGCCCACGATCCACGTTATCGACGCCGATGGCGCGGAGCACGTCATCGAGGGGGACCTGAAGGCCTCCCTCATGGAGAACCTGTGCGATCACGACCTGCCGCTGGACGCCGATTGCGGCGGCTCCTGCGCCTGCGCCACCTGCCACGTCCTGGTGGACCCGGACTGGGCCGCCCGGCTGTCGGCCCCCAGCCTGGATGAGCAGGCGCTGCTGGAGGAAGAGGCGAGCTATCAGCCCGGCCGGTCGCGCCTGTCCTGCCAGATCGATTTCCGGGCGGAGTTGGACGGCCTGCGCGTAACCCTGCTGCCCCGCCGCTGAAGCGGGCGGCATCGCCAAAAAACGAAGGGCGCGGACCTTGGGACAGGTGCCGCGCCCTTCGCTTTTCACCGAGCCGGCTCAATGGCCGGCGGGGTTTTACTTGGAGGCCAGCACCCGCTCGGACGCCAGTTCCGCCAGGATGCTCCAGCGGGACAGCGAGATGAAGTGGGAGTAGACCAGGCCCAGGTAGCCGCGCTTGCGCCACTCCAGGAACACGTCGTCCGGCAGTTCGTTGAACTTCTTCTCATCGATGATGGTGAAGCCGGTCAGCGTCATGCGGCTGTTGTCGTGCGACAGCGTCAGGTCCAGGCGCTGTTCCACCAGCAGGCCGCGATCGTGCAGTTCCTTGCAGAAGGCGCTGGTGGCAACGGCGGACTGGTTGAAGGTGGCGCAGAAGTTCAGGGCGTCGTTGCCCGCCGGGCCGGCCTTGTCACCCTCGAACAGGGGAACGTCGCCGTCCGGACCCACTAGGTTGGCGTCCTCTTCCAGGCACAGCACCAGGCGTTCACGGTCCGGCGTTTCCATCATCAGGAAGGGGTAGCGGCGGACATAGGCCGGGATCGGCGTGTTCTTGCGCCAGTTGCCCTCGGCGTCCACGAACAGGTTCTCGTCCGGGCGCACCCCGGTCAGCACCACGGCGGCCGGGTTGTCACCCAGGGTGAAGACGATGGGGTAGTGGCCGTTGAGGGAGATGAACTCCTCACCCACGATCGGAATGGCGTTGGCGCCGGCGGCATAGGAGAACGTACGCTGCTGCTTCAGCTTCCAGTCACGGTGACGGCTGATGTCGACGGGAACGGGCTCCCGATAGAACGGGGGCATCTGGCCGGCATCGTTGGCGGCGGCGGCGTCGGTCATGGCAAAAGTCCTGATTTACCGGTTAAATCCCACTGACCGGGAATTGGACCCTGACACGCGCGCCCTCTCCCCCGACAGGATGGGCTTTGAAGTGCCGGAATTGTATGCGCAAGTCAACAGCGCCGCGACCCAGCCATGACTTCAGCGCGTGACAAGTTGTGACACCACCGCGGGGCGGCGCGGCCCCCTGGAACACGCACCGGGCGATTTATCGGTTGCGCAGCATCGTTTTGACGCGCTTGGCCCCCACCTCCTGCTCACCCAGCCAGATGACCAGCGTGGCGGAGCCGGAAATGACCTGCAGCACCTTCTCCGCCTTGGCGGGGATGCGAATCTTCCGCGTCATGCAGTAATTCACCAGGGCCGCCGCCACTTCCATCTCGGCGTAGCTGGTTTGGGACACCGTGCCGTAGTCATCCTCAATCGGCAGGTGCACGGCCACCGGGGGCCCCTCGACGATGACGGGGTCCTTGACCATGCCTACGGGCAGCGGGCGGTTGAGACGGGCCGTGAATTCCACGATCGCCGTCGCCAGCTCACGATCCGTGAAGCTGATCGCCCGCAATTCCTGCATGCACCGTCCCCTTGGATACGTCCACCCCTCGGTGGGGCCGCCCCTGAGGTGGGGCCGCGGCATCATATAGGCGGCGCGTCCGCCAAGTCACGCCATCGCAAGGATCATAATCATCCTGGCCCATAACGAAAAAGGCCGGCGCGCCACCAGATCGTCCTGGCGGGGCGCCGGCCTTCGGCGTCATGGACCTGGCAGGGCGCCGGTCTTCGGCGCCATGGAGATCACGGGGATCAGGCGACCTTGGCCATGCCCCGGGCGCGGCCGGCGGCCAGGCGCTCCCGCGCCATCTGGTCGGCGACCTCGTTGGTGGGGCGATCCTCGGCGTCGGCTCGGCGGAAGATGTCCGCCAGCGTGCCGTGGATGGCCTCCACCTTGGCCAGGATGGCCTCCTTGCTGTAGGCGCCGCCGACTTCGCCGGCCACGTTGATGATGCCGCCGCCGTTGATGACGTAGTCGGGGGCGTACAGGATGCCCAGGCCGCGCAGTTGGCGACCGATGGCGTCCACCGACAGCTGGTTGTTGGCGCCGCCGGCAACCACCTTGGCCTTCAACTGGGGCAGCGATTGCTCGTTCAGCACGCCACCCAGGGCGCAGGGGGCGAAGACGTCGACGTCCTGGGCATGGATGACGGACGGGTCCACGGCCGTGGCGCCATGGCGGTCGACCACACGCTTCACCTGGTCGGCGAAGATGTCGCTGACCACCAGGACGGCGCCGTCGTCAGCCAGGCGCTGGCACAGGTGGCTGCCGACATTGCCCAGGCCCTGCACGGCCACGCGCACGCCCTTCAGGCTGTCCGTGCCCAGGCGGTGCTGCACCGCCGCCTTGATGCCCAGATAGACGCCATAGGCGGTGAAGGGCGAGGGGTCGCCGCTGGCGGCGGCGCCATGGTTCAGGCCGGCCACATGCTTGGTTTCCCGGCCCATGACCTGCACGTCGGCAACGGTGATGCCCACGTCCTCCGCCGCGATGTAGCGACCGCCCAGGCTTTCCACCATGCGGCCGAAGGCGCGGAACAGGGCGTCTGACTTGGCGGTCTTGGGATCGCCGATCAGCACCGACTTGCCGCCGCCCAGGGGCAGCCCCGCCATGACGTTCTTGTAGCTCATGCCGCGCGACAGGCGCAGGACGTCCTTCACGGCGTCGGCCTCGGTCGCGTACGGCCACATGCGGCAGCCGCCGCAGGCGGGCCCCATGGTGGTGTCATGGACGGCGATGATGGCTTTGAGGCCACTCTCCGGGTCACGGCCGAACAGGACCAGCTCGTGATTGTCGAAATCCGGAGCGTCGAACAGCATGGGGGCACTCTCCTGCCTGGTGCCCGGAACCAAGGGCGCCGGGCCGGTGATCCGGCCCCCGTCACATGGGGCGGGGGCGGAACTGTCTGCGCGACGAAGCTTAGGGGGCGGGACAGGCCGGGTCGATTTCGTTGTTTTATTGCGCGGCGCAGCTTTGGCGAACCCACAGGCGCCCGCCGGGTAATGTCCTGTCGCGCCCGCCCGAGGGCAGGCGCCTTGGCGGGAAAAGGCGCGTCAGTGGCCGACGCGCAAGCCGGGGGACGGCTGGGGCGGGCCGCCCCTTCCCCCAGGCGGGGCATGACCCGGCCATCAGGCAGGCGGCTGTCCTCCCCGCCCAGCGACGGCTCACGCCGCACGTCGGCGGGGCGACCGCGCTTGGGCGCCTTGCGGCTGGGACGCCGCCCGCTCCACCACCAGATGCCGGCCATCAGCGCGAACAAGGCGCCGACGAAGCCCAACAGCGCGTTGCGCGCCCAATCCGGGGCGGTGATCTCGGTCGCCGCCTGTTCCGGCGTGTCACCGGTCGACTGCGTCTCCACCGCGATGCGCCCGGCACCGGTGGGGCTGGACGCGTCCTGGCTCCCGGCCTGTGAGGTGGCCGGGGCGTCGCCGGGTCGCTGGGTCACGGAGGGGGGCGACAGATCGGCGGGGGCGGAGGGCGTGGCGGTCGGCGTGCGCGACACGCTCAGCACCGTGCTTTCCTGGCCCTGGGGACCACGCTCGACACCGACGGCGGAGCGGGCGGCCTTGGGCTGCACATCCTCCTCCTTCAGGCGCGGCTGCGAAGCCTTGGCGCGGCTGGTGGGGTCGGCCAAATTCCCCACGGTCTTGTCCACCGGGCGGCCTTCCATCATGCGGGCGATGGTGTCCTGGTCCAGCTTGCCCGTCACCTTCAGGCCTTCGGCCTTCTGGTACTGGCGCAAGGCGGCGATGGTGGGCGGGTCCATGCGCGAGGTGGCGCGGCCCTCATACAGCTCTTTTTCCTTCAGGATGTTCTGGGCCCACTGGATGGTGGCGCTGTTGGGCTCCCCCCCATTGGCGTCTCCCGGGGCGGCCCACGCCTGGCCGGCGCCCGCCGTGGTCAGCATCACCGCCAGGATGGCAGAGGCGAACAGGGGCCGACGGGCGTTGAACATCGTGAAACGATCCTTTTTCCAGGTCATGCAAAGCGGCCTGATGAGAGACAAGCACCGGGCAAATCAACAGGCCGCCGCCATGCCAAGCGTGTTACAATTCATCCCGCTTTGCCATGCGCATTTTAGCCGCCGACCCCCGTGCATGCTGCATTGCACCGGAATGAGGGCGGCGCCGGAGCCGCAGGGGCCCGGAACCGCAGGAGCATCGAGACCAAATGGGTATGCCTGACGGCGACATGATGACCATGCGACCATAAGCGTTGCCAAAATCACCCCGGATTGTGGGTAAATAATGGCACGGGCGGGCCCAAGACCCCCATGAAGCATGCCAAATAACATAATAAACCAAGCGAACTAACGGAAAAGGCCTATGACCGCGCATCCCGAGACCGAAAACTGGCAACTTGAAGACACGCCCGTTCTGGACCGTGGCGTCCTGACCGCCCACATGACCGACCTGGGCGTCGACTTGGTCCGCCAGATCGCGGAGAAATACCTGGAGGACGCGCCGAGCAGCGTGGCCGCCGTGCAGGCGGCGCTGGAGGCGCAGGATCTGCCGCTGCTGCAGCGGCTGATCCATCGGCTGGGTGGCGGCGCCCAGACCGTGGGCCTGGCCGCCCTGTCGGCGCAGGCCAAAAAGGCGGAACACGCCTTGCGCCAAGGGCAGAGTGAGGAGGGCCTGCGCGAGGCGACCCGCCTGCTGGCGCGCGTCAGCAGCGACCTGAAGGCGCTGGAGGAATTCCGCGCCAGTCTCAAGGGCTGACGGCTGTCGCGGATCGGGCCCGACCCGGATTGGATCGGGCCCGATGGCGCTCAAACCCAGGGAATGCGGAGAGGACGCGGTGACTTACACCGGGCCGGTGACGTCGGCGCCCAGGCGGTAGCCCAAGCCCTTCTCCGTCAGGATCAGACGCGGCTGGGCGCCGCCGTCGTTCATCTTGCGGCGCAAGCGGCTGACCAGCACATCGATGGTGCGGTCGCTGGGATTGCGGTCCGTGCCGCTGACGGCGTCGATCAACTGGTCGCGGGTGACCACCCGGCCACCCGAACGGACCAGCAGCGCCAGCAGTTCGAATTCGCCGCGCGTCACGCGCACTTCCATGCCCTGCGGATCGATCAAGCGGCGACGCGCCAGGTCGATGGTCCAGCCACCGAAGCGGCGCACCGTGCCCTCGGCCCGGCGCATCTTGCTGGGATGGGTGCGGCGCAGCAGGTTGCGCGCGCGGGCCAGCAGCTCCCGCGGGTTGGGCGGCTTGGTCACATAGTCATCGCCACCGGTTTCCAAACCGAAGACGCGGTCGTCCTCATTGGCCCGACGGGTCACGATGATGATGCCGACGTTGGAGATCTCGCGGATGTCGCGGGCGATCGAAAACCCATCCTCGTCCGGCAGCTCGATATCCAACAACACCAGATCAGGGGGCTGCCGGATGATGGCTTCCCGCGTCTGCTTGCCATTGGCGGCTTCGGCGATCATGAAACCGGCCTGATGAAAGTACCCTGCCAACAAGGCCCTGGTCGCCGGCTCGTCCTCAACGATCAGGACCAGCGGCGCTTCCACACTCTCCGTCATGACTCTTCCAACCCCCCTGCCGGCCATTGCCCCAAACGCACCGCCGGACGTTGGCGACAGAATGTCTCTCGCGGCCTGTTAACGCAAGTCCCTGGCGAACCAAGGCTGTATGGCCTTTTCCTAGGTAAAAAGGCTGGGGTGGAGCCGGAAAACCTATCCAAAAAAGCATAGGGCGGGCACCACGGACAATCACCGCGAGCACCCGCCCTATGCCGGACCCTCCTGCCGAAGGGGACTCAAGCCCGAGTCTGCGCCCGAGTCTTGAGAAAGAAGAAATGGGTGGATCAGCCGCCCAGCCCCAACAGGTCGGCATTGCCGCCGAAGGCGGTGATGTTGACGGTCAAGGTCTTTTCCGTGGCGAAGCGCAGCAGATAGTGCGGGCCGCCGGCCTTGGGGCCCGTGCCGGACAGGCCATGCCCGCCGAAGGGCTGCACCCCCACCACGGCGCCCACCATGTTGCGGTTGATGTAGGTGTTGCCGCAGTTCAGGCGCTGGAAGATCTCCTGCGCCCGGCCCTCCAGGCGGCTGTGCACGCCCAGGGTCAGGCCGTAGCCGGTGGCGTCGATGTCGGCCAGCACCTGGTCCAGGCTGTCGGCCTTCCAGCGCACCAGGTGCAGGATGGGGCCGAACACCTCGCGCGGCAGGCGCTTCAGGCTGTCGATCTCATAGAGCCGGGGACCAAAGAAGGTGCCGTTGGCCAGGGCCGCGCCCGGGTCGCAGGCGTGGATCAGCTTGGCCTCGCGGTCCATGCGCGCGGCATGGGCCACCAGGATCTTGCGCGCGTCCTCATCGATGATGGGGCCGACGTCGGTGGCCAGATCCATCGGGTCGCCCAGGGTGACCAACTGCATGGCGCCCTTCAGCAGGTGCGCCATCTGATCGGCCACGTCATCCTGCACGAACAGGACGCGCATGGCGGAGCAGCGCTGCCCCGCCGACTGGAAGGCGGAGGTGATGCAATCGTCCACCACCTGCTCCAGCAGGGCGGTGCTGTCGACGATCATGGCGTTCTGGCCGCCGGTCTCGGCGATCAGCGGAACGATGGCGCCGTCGCGGGCAGCCAGCGCCCGGTTGATCAGGCGCGCCGTCTCGGTGGACCCGGTGAAGGCCACGCCGCCGATGCGGGCGTCAGCCACCAGGGCGGCGCCCACGGTCTCGCCATCACCCGGCAGCAGATGCAGGATGTCGCCCGGCACGCCGGCCTTGTGGAACAGGCGCACGGCGCGGGCGCCGACCAGGGTGGTCTGCTCCGCCGGCTTGGCCGCCACGGCGTTGCCGGCGGCCAGGGCGGCCGCGACTTGGCCAGTGAAGATGGCCAGGGGGAAGTTCCACGGGCTGATGCAGACGAAGGTGCCGCGGCCATGCAGCGACAGCTCGTTGCTTTCGCCCGTCGGGCCCGGCAGGCGGGTGGGCGCGCCGAACTGCTTGCGGGCGAGGTCGGCGTAATAGCGGCAGAAGTCCACCGCCTCGCGCACCTCGGCCACGGCGTCGCCCCAGGTCTTGCCCGCCTCGCGGATCAGGATGCCCAGAAGGGCCGGGGTGTCGGCCTCCAGCGCGTCGCCCATGGCGTCCAGGACGCGGGCGCGCCCCTCCCCGCCCAGCCTGTCCCAGGCGGGCTGGGCCTGGGCGGCCAGCGCCAGGGCGCGGTCGATGTGCTCCGCCGTGGCGTCGGCGGTGGTGCCCACGGTACGGGTGCGGTCGGCGGGGTCCAGCACCGGACGGGCCTTCTGGCCGGCCAAGTCCTGGCCACCGACGATGGGGCCGGCCGTCCAAGTCTGGGCCAGGGCGGCGTCGATGCCGGCGCGCAGGGTCCGCACCGTGGCCTCGTCCGTCAGGTCGACACCGCGGGAGTTGGCGCGGTCGTCACCATAGAGCTTGTCGGGGGTGGGGATACCGGCATGGCGCAGCACGGGCAAAGCCTCCAAAAGGGCGATCGGGTCGGCAACCACCTGGCTCACCGGAATGGCCGGGTCCATGTAGGCGTTGACGAAGTTGCTGTTGGCGCCGTTCTCCAGGAGACGGCGGACGAGATAGGGCAGCAGGTCCTCATGCGTGCCGACGGGCGCGTAGATGCGCACGCGCGGCACGTTCTTCAGACGGTCCCGCGCGGCGGCGTACAGCAGGTCGCCCATGCCGTGCAGGCGCTGGAACTCCAGGTCGCGGTTGTCGCCGGCCAGATGCAGGATGGCGGCGATGGTGTAAGCGTTGTGGGTGGCGAACTGCGGGTAGATGGCGTCCTTGGCCGCCAGCATCCGCCGCGCGCACACCAGATAGCTGAGGTCCGTGGCCGCCTTCTTGGTGTAGACGGGATAGTCGGCGTGGCCCTGGGTCTGGGAGAATTTGATCTCCGTATCCCAATAGGCGCCCTTCACCAGGCGCACCATCAGCCGGCGCCCGGCGGAACGGGCCAGCGCCGCCAGCCAATCGACCAGATGGGCGGTGCGCTTCTGATAGGCCTGGATGGCCAGGCCCAGGCCGTTCCAGCCGGCGAGATCGCCATCGCGCGCCAGGGCCTCCAGCAGATCCAGCGAGATGTCCAGGCGGTCGGCCTCCTCCGCGTCGATGGTCAGGTTGATGTCCCAGCGCTTGGCGGCCAGGCACAGGTCCTTCACGCGGGGCAGCAGCTGGGCCATGACGTCGGCGCGCTTGGCGAAGACGTAGCGCGGGTGCAGGGCCGACAGCTTGATGGAGACGCCGGGGGCGGCGTAGGGCCCACGGCCCGCCGCCGCCTTGCCCACCGTGTCGATGGCGTTGAGGTAGGAGGCCTGGTAGCGGTCCGCCTGTTCCCAGGTGCGGGCACCCTCGCCCAGCATATCATAGGAATGGACGGTGCCCTCGGGCTTGGCCTTCTTCGCCTCGGCCACCGCCTCGGCGATGGTGCGGCCCATGACGAAGTGCTCGCCCATGACGCGCATGGCCTTCATCATGGCGGCGCGGATGACGGGCTCGCCCGAGCGCTGCACCAAACGGCGCAGCAGGCCCGGAGCGTCCCCCTGCTTCTTGGTGTCGACCTCCACCACCCGGCCGGTCAGCATCAGGCCCCAGGCGGCGGCGTTGACGAAGGCGCTGTCGGATTGGCCCAGGTGCTGGTCCCACTGGCCCTTCGTGATCTTCTCGGCGATCAGGCGGTCGGCCGTGGCCGGGTCGGCGATGCGCAGCAGGCACTCGGCGATGCACATGAGGGCGATGCCCTCCTGGTTGGACAGGCCGAATTCCTGCATGAAGGCGTCGAGCGGCCCCAGCTCCGACCGGCGGGCGCGGGCGGCGTTCACCACGTCCACCGCCTGGACGTCGATGGTCCGGCGCTCCTGCGTCGTCAGGCCGTGCGCCGCCAGCAGGGCGCGCACCGCCGTCTCCTCATTCACATGCTTGGCCCGGCGCAGGGCCGCGCGGGGGCCATCAAGATCGGGCGTGGCCGGGGACGATGCGGGAGAGAGGGCGGTCGCCTGGTGCATGACACTGCCTGGGGCTGGAATAGGTGGTTGATGTCGCGGATTATGGCGAGATCACCGGCATATTTCCCGCCAATTTGGGGATTTTTTCAGTATATCATCCGGTCATGGGGCCTTTCGGACGATGAAAATATGACCCGCCAAACCGCCGACCAGTTGGACCGTATCGACCTGAACATCCTGCGCATCCTGCAGGAGGATGGGCGCCTGTCGAATGTGGAGTTGTCCCGCCGCGTGAACCTGTCCCCCACCCCCTGTCTGGAGCGGGTGCGGCGCCTGGAACGCGACGGCTATATCCAGGGCTACGCGGCGCGGCTGGACCCGGAGCGGCTGGGGCGCAGCCTGATGGCCTTCATCGAGGTGCGGCTGGACCGCACCAGCCCCGACGTCTTCAAAATCTTCGCCGACGCCATCGCCCCCATGGACGAGATCCAGGAATGCCACATGGTGGCCGGCGGCTTCGACTATCTGATCAAGGTACGGGTGGCCGACATGGCCGCCTACCGCGCCTTCCTGGGCGACAAGCTGTCCAGCATCCCGGGCGTGGCCCAGACCCACACCTATATGGTGATGGAAGAGGTGAAGTCGACGGCGGCCATTCCGGTGCCGGTGCGGTGAAAATTTAGAGCTTCCCCACAGCCAACAGCACTTGGGCCATCGTTTCCAACGGCAGCACCAAGCTTAACGGCGCATCAAGAAGCGGAACCGCGCCATAACTGGCGTACCATTCCGCCACCGTGTGGTTCTTGGCGTCGATAAGCAAAACGGTGCCGCCCGTTTCTTGCGCCACCCGCAGGCAACGATGGGCTGCGGCAAGAAGCAGTTGCCCGCCCATGCCCCGCCCCTGGCAGTTGCGGGAAACCGCGAGCCGTCCCAAGCGGTAGCCTCCTACGTCATAGCGACCGAGCCCGCGGCGAACCACGTCCGGGACACGGGCATATTCGATGGACGCGGGGCTAAGGCTGTAATAGCCGAAGACGGTCACACCGTCAGAAACATCGACGGCCAGGAACGTTTTCGCGGCGCCACGCTCATGGTTCTGCCGGGCATGTAACCGCAGAAAATCATTCAAATCAGCTTGACCGCAATCGAACCGCTTACGGTCATGGTGTTTGGCGATGGCTTCTTCCCGCCAAGTCGGCAACGTCATCGTTTGGCCGGCAGGGCCCGGGCCGCCGCCATCAAACGAGCATTGGGCGCCGGCGGATTTTCCAGCAGATCCAATACCCGCAGGCTGTCTCGCTCAGTCAGCTTAACCTGCTCCGCCTTCGCGATCACGTCGTCCGCCGCGCGTAAAGCCGTTCGCAGGATGAAGTCCGTGAGGTCGGCATCTTCCAGCGCACTGGCCCGCATCAGCTTGGCCTTGTCCGCCGGGCCGACCCGGAAACCGATCCGCGCTGTATCTTCACGCAGTGCCCTGGGCATCGACCATCCTCCACCACAGCGACCGATAGTGTCCCGCAGCACGATCGACATGTCAATTTGTACGCATTGAAAACGCACAAGGTCAAATTTAACGAAGCCTCGCCGCCATTCCCTCCGCCGCCACCACCGCCCCGCTGAAGCAGGCCTGCAGCAGGTAGCCGCCGGTGGGCGCCTCCCAGTCCAGCATCTCGCCCACGGCGAAGACGCCGGGCAGGCGGCGCAGCATCAGGTGGTCGTCCAGTTCGGTCAGCGTGATGCCGCCGGCGGTGGAAATGGCGCGGTCCAGGGGGCGGATGGCGGTCAGGGTGATGGGCAGGGCCTTGAGACGGGCGGCCAGCGCCGCCGGGGTGGCGAGATCGGCGGGCGGGACGCCCTCGCGCAGCAGGGCGGGGAGGACGCCCTCCAGGCCCAGGGCCTTGCGCAGGCGGTTTTTCAGGCTTTCCGACGGCGGCGCCTTGGCCAGACGCGCCGTGATGGCGGCCAGGTCCAGGTCGGGCTTGAGGTCGATGTGCAGCACCGCCTGGCCGTCGCGGGCGATGGCCTCGCGCAGCGGCGCGCCCAGGGCGTAGAGGGCGCCGCCCTCCAGGCCGGTGCGGGTCACCACCGCCTCCCCCCGGCTGGTCTGGCCGGCGAAGGACAGGGCGATGCGCTTCAGGGGCTGGCCCTCCGCCCGCTCGATGAAGGCGGGGGACCAGGCGACGTCGAAGCCGGCGTTGGCGGCGCGGAAGGGGGCGAGGTCAATGCCCCTCGCCGCCAGCAAGGCCGCCCACCCGCCGTCGGAGCCTAGGCGCGGCCAACTGGCGCCGCCCAGGGCCAGCAGGGTGGCGTCGGCCCGCACCGTCCGGGGCCCGTCCGGCGTGTCGAAGGCCAGCGCGCCATCGTCGGTCCACCCGGTCCAGCGGTGGCGGGGTTTCAGCGTCACGCCCAGGCCGTCCAGCCGGCGCAGCCAGGCGCGCAGCAGGGGGGATGCCTTGAGGCCCACGGGGAACACGCGGCCGCTGCTGCCGACGAAGGTCTCGATGCCCAGGCCGTGCACCCAGGCGCGCAGGTCATCCGGCGTGAAGCGCCTGATCCACGGCGCCACCACCGGCGCCGCCGCGCCATAGCGGGTGAGGAAGCGGTCTAGCGGTTCGGAATGGGTGATGTTCAGGCCGCCGCGCCCGGCCATCAGGAACTTGCGCGCCGGTGACGGCATGGCGTCATAGACGGTGACGGCGATGCCCTTGCCGGCCAGCGCCTCGGCCGCCATCAGGCCGGCGGGGCCCGCACCGATGATGGCGACCGTCGGGCGCCCCGCTTTTTCCGCCGTGTGAGGCACCGCTCAACCCTTTCTCAACACTCTTGGCCGCTTCTAGGCATGGCGACGCGCCGCCGTCAATGCGCGCGACCCGCCATGGCCCCCAACACGGGCCTCTGGAAGGCGGGTGACGCCTGCGTCCGGCGCATCACATAAAGACATCTTTATGTTTGCATCTGTATCCCCGGATGACTAGGGTGGCGAACATTGTTACCTGGAACATACCCGGCGTCCCTTATGCCGGTGGAGTACGCGATCATGGCCCTGACCCGTTCCGAACGCCTGGCCCGCCTGCCGGACCTGCTGAAGCAGCGCATCCTGGTGCTGGACGGCGCCATGGGCACCATGATCCAGGGCTATAAGCTGGATGAGGCCGGCTATCGCGGGGAGCGGTTCAAGGACTGGCACCGCGACCTGCGCGGCAACAACGACCTGCTGAACCTGACGCAGCCGCAGATCGTGCGGGAAATCCACCAGCAGTATTTCGACGCCGGCGCCGACATCGTCGAGACCAACACCTTCAATTCCACCAGCATCAGCCTGGCCGACTACGGCATGGAGGATCTGGCCTACGAGTTCAACAAGGCCGGCGCCGCCCTGGCCCGCGCCGCCGGCGACGCGCTGGAGGATGCCGATCCGTCGCGCCCGCGCTACGTCGCCGGCGCCATCGGCCCGACCAACCGCACCGCCTCCATCAGCCCGGTGGTGACCGATCCCGGCTTCCGCAATGTGGACTTCGATGAGCTGCGCGCCGCCTATCGCACCCAGGTGGAGGGCCTGATCGACGGCGGCGTCGACATGCTGCTGGTCGAAACCATCTTCGACACCCTGAACGCCAAGGCCGCCCTGTTCGCCGCCGAGGAGGTGCTGGAGGAACGGGGGCTGGAACTGCCGGTCATGATCTCCGGCACCATCACCGACCGCTCCGGCCGCACCCTGTCCGGCCAGACGACGGAGGCCTTTTGGAACAGCCTGCGCCATGTGAAGCCGCTGAGCATCGGCCTGAACTGCGCGCTGGGCGCCGACCTGATGCGCCCCTATGTCCAGGAACTGAGCCGCATCGCCGACACCTATGTCAGCGCCCACCCCAACGCCGGCCTGCCCAACGAGTTCGGCGGCTATGACGAGACGCCGGAGCAGATGGCCGACGCGCTACGCCACTGGGCCGGCGACGGCCTGGTGAACATCGTCGGCGGCTGCTGCGGCACCTCCCCCGTCCACATCCGCGCCATCGCCGAGGCGGTGAAGGGCATCACCCCGCGGCCGCCGGCCGACCGCCCGGCGCGCATGCGCCTGGCCGGGCTGGAGCCGTTCGAGATGCCGGCGTTCTGATCCACCCCACCCAGCCCCCCAGCGCCCCGCCCCTCGTTTCGCTTCCGGAATCAGCCGCCATGACCCAGCCCCGCACCGCCGTCTTCATCAATGTGGGTGAGCGCACCAACGTCACCGGATCGGCCAAGTTCAAGAAGCTGATCCTGAACGGCGACTATGAGGCGGCCCTGGCCGTCGCCCGCCAGCAGGTGGAGGGCGGCGCCCAGATCATCGACGTGAACATGGACGAGGCCATGCTGGACAGCGAGGCCGCCATGGTCCGCTTCCTGCGCCTGATCGCCTCGGAGCCGGACATCGCCCGCGTGCCGGTCATGATCGACAGTTCGAAGTGGAGCGTGATCGAGGCGGGGCTGAAGAACGTCCAGGGCAAGGCCATCGTCAATTCTATCAGCCTGAAGGAAGGCGAGGACGCCTTCATCGCGCAGGCCCGCAAGGTGCGCCGCTACGGCGCCGCCGTGGTGGTCATGGCCTTCGACGAGAAGGGCCAGGCCGACACGGAGGAGCGCAAGGTGGCCATCTGCCGCCGCAGCTATGACGTGCTGGTGAACAAGGTCGGCTTCCCGCCCGAAGACATCATCTTCGACCCCAACATCTTCGCCGTCGCCACGGGCATCGAGGAACACAACAACTACGCCGTCGACTTCATCAACGCCACGCGCCGCATCCGCACAGAGCTGCCGGGCGCCCACGTCTCCGGCGGCCTGTCCAACGTCTCGTTCAGCTTCCGCGGCAACGAGACGGTGCGCCAGGCGATGCACGCCGTGTTCCTGTACCACGCCATCGCCGCCGGCATGGACATGGGCATCGTCAACGCTGGCGAGCTGCCGGTGTACGAGAACATACCGGCCGAGCTGCGCGAGCGGGTGGAGGATGTCATCCTCAACCGCCGTGAGGACGCCACCGACCGGCTGCTGGAGGTGGCGGAGAAGTACAAGGGCGGCGGCGCCAGGAAAGAGGCGGATCTGAGCTGGCGCCAGGCGCCGGTGAACCAGCGCCTGACCCACGCCCTGGTGCACGGCATGACCGACTGGATCGACGAGGATGTGGAGGAGGCGCGCCAGGCCGCCGACCGTCCGCTGTCGGTCATCGAAGGCCCGCTGATGGACGGCATGAACGTGGTGGGCGACCTGTTCGGCGCCGGCAAGATGTTTCTGCCCCAGGTGGTGAAGTCCGCCCGCGTCATGAAGAAGGCCGTGGCCTACCTGCTGCCCTTCATCGAGGCGGAGAAGGACGGCGCCGCCAACCGCAGCCACGGCAAGGTGCTGCTGGCCACCGTAAAGGGCGACGTGCACGACATCGGCAAAAACATCGTCGGCGTCGTCCTGCAGTGCAACAACTACGAGGTCGTGGATCTGGGCGTCATGGTGCCCTGCGCCCAGATCCTGGAGACGGCGCGCAAGGAAAAGGCCGACATCATCGGCCTGTCCGGCCTGATCACCCCATCGCTGGACGAGATGGTGTTCGTGGCCAAGGAGATGCAGCGCGAAGGCTTCGACCTGCCGCTGCTGATCGGCGGCGCCACCACCAGCAAGGTGCACACCGCCGTCAAGATCGACCCTGTCTACCAGGGCCCGGTCGTCCATGTCATCGACGCCAGCCGCGCCGTGGGCGTGGCCGGCAACCTGGTCAGCCTGGCGGCCAAGGCCGACTACATGCAGAACGTGAAGGGCGATTACGCCCGCATGCGCGAGGCCCACGCCCGCGCCCAGGCCAACCGCGCCCGCCTGCCCCTCGCCGACGCCCGCGCCAACCGGGCCAAGCTGGACTGGGCGGCATATGAGGCACCGCAGCCGCTGAAGCCCGGCCTGACGGTGTTCGAGGATTACGACCTGGCGGAGCTGGTGTCGCGCATCGACTGGCGCCCCTTCTTCCAGGCCTGGGAACTGGCCGGCACCTTCCCCGCCATCCTGGAGGACGCCGTGGTGGGTGAGGCCGCGCGCAACCTCTACGCCGACGCCCAATCCATGCTGCAGCGGATCATCGGGGAGAAGTGGCTGACGGCCCGCGCCGTGGTCGGCCTGTGGCCCGCCAACGCCGTGGGCGACGACATCGAGGTCTATGCCGATGCCGGCCGCACGACGGTGACGGCCACGGTGCACACCCTGCGCCAGCAGATGGCGCGCGAGGCGGGCCGCGACCGGCCGCACTTGGCCCTGGCCGACTTCGTGGCGCCCAAGGAAACGGGTGTCGCCGATTGGATCGGCGGCTTCGCCGTCACCGCCGGTATCGGGCTGGAGGAGCGCGCCAAGGCCTTCGAGGCGGCGCACGACGACTACAGCGCCATCCTGCTGAAGGCCCTGGGCGACCGCCTGGCCGAGGCCCTGTCGGAACGCATGCATGAGCGTGTGCGCACCGAGCTATGGGGCTACGCCGCCGGCGAGAGCCTGAGCAACGAGGATCTGATCGCGGAGAAGTACCGCGGCATCCGCCCAGCCCCCGGCTACCCCGCCTGTCCCGACCATACGGAGAAGGGCATCCTGTGGCGGCTGCTGGACGCGGAGAAGAACGCTGGCGTCACGCTGACCGAAAGCTACGCCATGACCCCCACCGCCGCCGTCAGCGGCCTGTACTTCGCCCATCCGGACGCCAAGTACTTCGGCCTGGGCAAGGTGGAACGCGACCAAGTGGCGGACTATGCCGCGCGCAAGGGCATGGACATGGCCACCATGGAACGCTGGCTGGCCCCCAACCTGAACTACGAGCCCGCCACGACGGACGGCGTGGCGGCGTAAGCTAATACTGTCGCCGGCCTCCTGGTGTTCCAGACGATGGCCGAACCGATGCCGGTGGTCGCGGCGGGTTACGGTTCCGGCGCCGGCCGGTCGATGCGGCGGACGGAGGAAATGGCCCGGTCCAGGCCGATGCGGGACAGGTCGTTAATGACATCCCACCCGCTGATCGTCACGCAGTCACGGTAGCCGGCGTGGCGGCACACCTCCCACGTCCCCCCCGTGACTGTCAGGGACCGCGCCCGGTCGTTCCACGTGGTGTCGGCAAGGTTCTCGTTATCCTCGTCAATGTCGAGGGTCCTGCCTCCCCGGTTCAGCTCCGAATAGAGGATGACCGTGGCGTCGGCCGCCCGCGCCATCGTGGACGGGGCGGTCGACAACACCAGACCCGTGGACATCAACAGGCGCGCAACGAAACGGGCCATTCCCATCCCCTGCCCCGGCAGGATCACTGCCAGATGTTGATCTGCTCCGGCGTGCAG
This sequence comes from Nitrospirillum goiasense, assembly GCF_034427435.1. Taxonomy (NCBI): domain Bacteria; kingdom Pseudomonadati; phylum Pseudomonadota; class Alphaproteobacteria; order Rhodospirillales; family Azospirillaceae; genus Nitrospirillum; species Nitrospirillum goiasense. The sequence continues at coordinate 90,843 of NZ_JAXQNP010000002.1, forward strand.
CGGTAGTGCCAGCGATCCCCATTCCAGAAGATGCGGCCTTCCCACTCCTCGCCCCGGAAATTGACGTCGCCCGGCGGGCCGAAGCGCTGGACGAAGGCGTCATAGATGCGGCGGCGGCAATCGCCCATGGGCGGGGGGCCGTCCCGGCGGTCGTCATTCCAGGTGATGCCGCCGCCATAATTGGGCGGCGGGGGCGGGGGCTGGTCATAGGCCGGCGGGCCCGAGGGACCATTGTTCCAGGTGATGCCGCCGCCATAGCCGGGCGGCGGGCCATAGGCGGGCGGGGGCGGCGGCGGCTCGTAGACCGGCGGCGGGGGCGGTTCCGGCTGGTAATAGCGGCCGTCGATCTGCCGGGCGGAGGAGATGGCGTTGTACAGCCCGATCTCGCCCAAATCGCCGATCCGGGTGCCACGGCCGACGCGCTTGCAGTTACGGAAGCCGGAGTCCTTGCACACCTCCCACTCGCCTGAGCGCACGATCATGGACTTGGCGCGGTCGTTCCAGCGCCCCATGTCGGCCAGGTTTTCCACGCCGTCGCGGACGGTCAGCGCATCACCCCGGAAAAAGGCCTCGGAATACAGGGTGATTTCCCCCGCCAGCGCACCGCCAGCGGTCATCAGGGTGCCAGCCAGCACGGCCGCCCCCATCACTCGGTGCATCAATCGTGTCATGACGGTCCACCCTGTCGTCCGGCCCGGCGGGATGCCCCGCCGGCTCAAGTAAGTACCGGCCCAATTCCTTGCAATCATCGTTTGCAAGAATGCCTGCCGGCGGATTTAACCTAAACCGACGAGAATGGCGAGCCCGTGGCGGCGCGGTGGCATCATCCGGATTTCAGGTGCCGTCAGGGGGCCTTGGGCGCCCGCACCCCCAGCATGTGGCAGATGGCAACCGTCAGGTCGGCGCGGTTGAGGGTGTAGAAATGGAAATCCCGCACCCCTTCCCGCTCCAGCCGCAGGCACTGCTGCACGGCCACGGTGGCGGCCACCAACTGGCGGGTTTCGGGTTCCGCGTCCAGGCCGCCGAACAGGTCCGCCATCCAGGCGGGCACGGCGCAGTTGCACTTGGCGCCCAACTCCACAGCGCGTCCGAAATTGGTGATGGGCAGGATGCCCGGCACGATGGGGATATCGATGCCGGCCGCCGCCACCCTGTCGCGGAAGCGCAGGAACTTGTCGGTATCGAAGAAGAACTGGCTGATGGCGCGCGTCGCGCCGGCGTCCACCTTGCGCCGCAAATTGTCGATGTCGGCGGCGGCGCTGGCGGCCTCCGGATGGGTTTCGGGGAAGCAGGCCACGGAGATTTCGAAATCCGCCACCCGCTTCAGTCCCGCGACCAGGTCGGTGGCGTAGGCGTAGCCGCCGGGATAGGGCTGGTAACCGCTGCCGCCCAGGCCGCCGCTGCCGTCCGCCGCCTGGGGCGGGTCGCCACGCAGCGCCACGATGTGGCGGATGCCGGCGTCCCAATAGGCGCGCGCGATGGTGTCGATCTCTTCCTTGGTGGCCGCGACGCAGGTCAAATGGGCGGCGGCCGGGATGCCGGTGCGCTGCTGGATGGCGGTGACGGTGGCGTGCGTGCGTTCCCGGGTGGACCCGCCGGCGCCATAGGTGACCGACACAAAGGCCGGGGACAGCGGCGCCAGGCGGTGGATGGCTTGCCACAGCGTCTGTTCCATCTTTTCCGTCTTGGGCGGAAAGAATTCGAAGCTGACGCGCAGGTCCCGCGGCACGGTCACCAGCGGCTCACCACCCCCCAAAGGGCTGTCGGCGGCGGTCTCATTCACGATGGTCATGGCAAGTCTCGGCGTCTTCGGAAGGTCGTTAAGCGGGCCGCTGGCCGGACCACAGGGTCACGGTCAGGGGTGTGCCAGGCAGATGCACGGGTGCCGCCGCCGTCAGGCCGGCGTTGGCGAACCACTGCGCCATCTCCGCATCGGTGAAGCCCAGGCGGCGATGGGCATGGTCGGTCCGCAGGTTCTCCACGGCGTGGCTGGCGAAGTCGACCACCACCAGCCTGCCGCCGGGGCGCAGCGCGCGCGCGGCCTCGGCCAGCACCTCCTGCGGTTCCTCGGCATAGTGCAGCACTTGGTGGATGATCACCATGTCCTGGCTGCCGGTGGGAACCGGCACCTGGTACATGTCCGCCAGACGGACCTGGACATGGCGCAATCCCGCCTTTTCGAGGTTCGCCCGGGCCACCGCCAGCATCTCGCGCGAGGCGTCGATGCCCAGGGCCCGGGTGACGTGGGGGGCGAACAGCTCCAGCATGCGGCCAGTGCCCGTGCCGATGTCCAGCAGGTCGCCGATGCCGCCGGCGGGCACCAGGGCCAGCAGCGCCTGCTCCACCTCACGCTCCGGCACATGCAGGCTGCGCACCTCGTGCCAACGGGCGGCGTTGTCGCGGAAATATTGGGCCGCCGTCTCCTGGCGCGCGCGCTTGATCTGGTCCAGCCGTTCCAGATCCAGCGCCAGGCCTGGGTCGTCGGCCGGGATAGCGTCCACCAGGGTGCGGGCCAATTCCGCCACCGCCCCGCGTTCCGCCAGTCGGTAATAGGCCCAGATGCCCTCGCGGAAGCGGTCCAGCAGGCCCGCGTCGCACAACAGTTTCAGGTGGCGGGACACACGCGGCTGGCTCTGACCCAGAATCTGGGTCAATTCGCTGACCGTCAGTTCACCATGGGCACACAGGGCCAGCAAGCGCAGGCGCGTCGGTTCGGCCGCCGCCTTCAATGCCCCTAGCAGAAAGTCCATGGTCCACCAGAATCCTACGCCGTCATTTCGTCGGATCATTTGTACATATAAAGATGTCTTTATGCGAGAGATTTTGTGCTCTCTCGCGAGAGGCCCGGTCGGGGTCGCACCGGGAGGGTGTTGCGGCAGGCCTACGACGGGATGCCGAGCGCACCAGGCACCGTCCCGGCACCCACCCGCCGGATGGCTGAATCCTATATCGAAGGTTGGATAGAAAATGGCCCCAGCCTGGCCCACCTCATAGTGGTGCCTGGATTTGGCCACAAAGTATGCCAATCATTCCCCCCAGTAACCAACTTAACCGTGGGTTGACGCATGCGCCTCATGTCGCTGACCGTGCCGGATGGGTCCTTGGCTTCCAGCCCGAAGCGGCCCCCTCCGGACCGCTGGGGACGGCGTTTGGCCCCCCCATTACTTGCCTTGATGGCCTTGCTCGGCACATCGGCCTGCGCCCACAAGCCCGACAGCACCCCTGCGCAGCCCGCCTTGGCGGGTCCGGAGGCCAATGACCCGCTGGAAGGGATGAACCGGGGCGTGTTCTGGTTCAACGACCAGGTGGACCAGGCCGTCCTGCGCCCGGTGGCCCAGGCCTATCGCTGGGCCATCCCGCCGGCCCTGCGCGATGCCGTGTCCAACGTGCTGAACAACGTGCGCTCCCCCCTCACCTTGGCCAACAACCTGTTGCAAGGCGACTTCGAGGGCGCTGGCGTGACGGTGGAACGGTTCGTCATCAATTCCACGGTGGGCATCGGTGGCCTGGTCGACGTGGCCGCCGCCAACGGCATCCCCTATCATTATCAGAGCCTGAGCCAGACCTTCGCCGTCTGGGGCATCGACGAGGGGCCCTATCTGGTGCTGCCCTTCCTGGGCGCCTCCTCCGTTCGTGACGCCGCCGGCTTCGGGCTGGAGGCATGGGGCGATCCCGTCACCCGCGTCGCCAGCAACACCAACAACGACTGGGCCAACTATACCCGCGTCGGCTTGACAGTGCTCGACGCGCGGTCAACGTACTTCGAGGCGCTGGACGATCTGCGCAAGAACAGCGTCGATTACTACGCCGCCATCCGGGCCGCCTATCGGCAGCAACGCGACGGCTACATCCTGAACGGCAAGGCAGATCCGCGCCAATATCCCACCATTCCCGACTACTCCCAGAACCCCGACCCGTAATAGAAAGGCGCCCGGCGCCTGGGCGTCGGCCATGCCGTCGCCATGATGGAAGTGGGACGCCCGAAACTGTACTGACCCGCCGTGACCCCCATCACTGCATCAGCCCCCGTCCCCAGCGGACAGTCTTGACACACGAAGAGATCAACAAGGCCATGACCAACATGCTGACGCGCCGTACCCTTTTGCTCGGCACCGCCACGATGGGCCTCGCCCTTTCCCTGGGCATGCCCTTCGCCACCCCCGCGCTGGCCGCCGCCGATGCCGGCGCGGCCGTGAAGTTCGTGCAGGGATTGGGCGACCGGGCCATCGGCGTCCTGTCCAAGCCTGGCGCATCGAAGGCGGAAATCCAGTCCACCTTCACCCAGCTCCTGGAACAGAATTTCGACCTGCAGACCATTGGCCGCTTCGTCCTGGGCCGGTACTGGAACATCGCCAACGACGCCCAGCGCCAGGAATACATGAAGCTGTTCCAGACCATGATCGTCTCGGTCTACGCGGAGCGGTTCAGCCAGTACGCCGGTGAGACGTTCAAGGTCGGCAACGCCCAGCCGGACGGTGAAAAGGACGCCATCGTCAACAGCCAGGTCATCCGGTCCAACGGCCCGGCGGTGAATGTCGATTGGCGCCTGCGTTCCAAGGACGGCAGCTTCCGCATCATCGACGTGGTGGTGGAGAACGTCAGCATGAGCCTGACGCAGCGGTCGGAGTTCGCCTCCGTGATCGAAAGCCACGGCGGCGACTTCAACGCCCTGCTGGAAGCCCTGCGCGACCGTATTCAGAAGGCCAACGCCGGCGTGGCCCAATAACGCCGGCACCATCGAGAGAATTGGCAGTTGGAATGGCGCCCCGGGGCAACGACCTCGGGGCGCCATTTCTTTTTGGCGCTGGGCACCGTAGCCTTCCCCCATGCTCGTGGAATGGATCACCAGCGGCCTGACGGCCTGCCCTCCCGCCGCGCGGCGACTGGGATATCATCGCCAGGCGGCGGCCATTGCCGCGCGGGGCCGCCGCCGCGCCCGCGACTGGGCGCCCCATTTGGAAAACAGCCGGCGGCAGGTGGCCGAGGCGGCGGAGCGGTTCGGCCGGGGTGGCACCCTGCTGGTCCTGGGTTCCGGCCCGCTGCTGGACCTGCCGCTGGCGGCGCTGCGGCCCCGTTTCGGCCGTCTCATCCTGGCCGATATCGCCCATGGGCCGGCGGCGCGCTGGCGGGCTTGGCGCGATCCCCGGATCACCCTGGATCTCGTGGACCTGACCGGTCTGGTGGACCGCATCGCCGCCGGACGGCCCCTGACGCCCAGGTGCGACGCTTATGTCGGCACCGCCTTGGATTTGGTCGTCTCGCTGAACCTGGCGTCGCAACTGCCCCTGGCGGCGCGGAGCCTGGTGGCGGCGCAAGAGGGGGAAGCGGTGGCCGACCGGCTGGCGGCGGCCATCGTGCAAGCGCACCTCGATCACCTGGCCCACCTGGCCGCCCCCTGCCTGATCCTGGCGGACGTGGAGCGCCGATGGCGGGATGGCCAGGGGCGCGTCCAATCGGTCGAAGACCCGTTGTTTGGCCAGGCACTGCCGGGGAAGCGCCTGGCCGCATGGCCATGGGCCGTGGCGCCGCCCGGTGAAATCACCCGCGACACCGCCTTTGAAACCACGGTGGCCGCCCATCTGCTGCCGCCGCCCGACCAGTCATAGGGCGGACCGGTCACGAGAATGTCATGCGCCCAGGGTCGCAACCGATGGTCGTTGATGATAGACGCCGCGCCATCGAAGGCCAGGGGCGCACGCCATGACCGAGGATTCACTACCTGAACGCACCAGCCTCTACCGGTTCATCATGCGCAGGGTGGGCGACCCTTGGGTCAGCGAGGACCTGGTGCAGGAAACCTTCATCCGCCTGTTCACCTATCGGCTGAAAAGCACGGTGGGGGACAATGCCGCCCTGTGCTTCCGCATCGCCCAGAACCTGGTGCGCGATCATTTCCGCGCCAGCCATCGGGCCGCGACCGAAGAGCTGGGTGACGATCTGGCGTGCGACGCCCCCCGGGCGGAGGAGGTGATCATGCACCGTCAGCGCGTGGCCGCCTTCCAACGGGCCCTGGAGGCCATGCCTCCCTTGCGCCGCGAGGTGTTCGTGCGACGGCGCCTCAAGGGGGAGAGCCTGCGTGACATCGCGCAGGCCCTGGACATGAGCGAGGCGGCGGCGGAAAAGCATGTGGTGCGCGCCTTGGAATGGCTGCACCAGGAAATGTCCCGCAGTGAACGCGCCCGCCCCCGCGCCGCGCGGCAGGAGGAAGCGCCGTGAGGGCCGACCGTCGCGATGTCTGGAACCCCAGCCCGGTGGAAGAGGCGGCCCGTTGGGCACTGCGCCGCGCCGACGCCCCCCTGACACCGGAGGAGGAAGCGGCCTTCCAAGCCTGGCTGGCGGCCGATCCAGACCATAGGGACAGTTATCGCGCGCTGAACGCCACCCTGGGGGACCCCGCCCTGGCCGAGGCGCTGGCCGGCCTGGGCACGGCCCCGCACGCGGCCCGGCGGCCGAGCCGCCCGCCCATGCCTCGCGCAATTCCTGGGGCGCGGCGCCTGCTGCCCGGTCTGGCCCTGGCCGCTTGCGCCGCGTTGGCGCTGGTCGTCGTCTGGCCCAACGTCGACCGCTACATGGCCACGCCGCTGCGCTATGAAACCGCAGCCGGCCAAGGCCGCACCGTCACACTGCCCGACGGCACGGCGCTGAACCTCAACGGCGACACGGTGGTCGAAGCGCGCCTGGGCCACGGCCACCGGTGGCTGACCTTGATCCGGGGCGAAGCCTTCTTCGACGTGGCGCACGACAGCGACCGGCCGTTCGAGATTCAGGCCGGCGACCGCGCCGCCATCACCGTCCTGGGCACCGCCTTCGATATCGACCTGACCCGCGACGTAGTGGAACTGTCCGTCTATCGCGGCCGGGTGCGCCTCAGCGCCACCGGCGGCCGGCGCGAGCTGACGGCGGGACAGCGCGCCGACGTCCATAACGGACAGCTTCAGGCCATGGCCGACTTCAACCCCACCGCCGAGGATTGGCGCCAGGGTTGGTTGGAAACGGAGGGCATCACCCTGGGCCGTCTGGCCGAACGGCTGAGCCGCCGCAGCGCCGTGCCCATCGTGCTGACCGACAGCCGCTTGGCCGCGCGACAAATCTCCGGCCGCTTCCGGCTGGATGACCCCGCCCGCCTGCTCGGCACCCTAGGCCGGGTCCACGGCTTCACCGTGGAGCGGGACGCCGATCGCCTGGTGCTGCAACCCACGGCGTAGGCCCCGTCTCACAAGCTTCATAAAATTCGATGTCCGGTTTCCCAACCGCCGGTCGTCTTCCGGCCCGAGGTCGCGCCCACGGGGGGACGCGGCCACGGGATTTGGGGACAAGAATGAAGAACCTGGATACGGCCCTCGGCCGCGCCCTGCGCCATCTGCGCGCCTCAGCCTCCGCCTTGGCCCTGGCCACGGCGGCGATCACGGCCACGGCGCCGGCCGCCCTGGCGGCGCAGAGCGTGACGCAGTTCAGCATCGCCGCCGGCGACCTGCGCGCCGCGCTCAACGCCTTTTCCCGCGCCACCGGCCTGCAGGTGCTTGCCGACCCGGCGCTGCTGGACGGCAAGCGCACCGGCGGCCTCAGCGGCGCCTTCAGCACCCCGGACGCGCTGGGCCGCCTGTTAGCCGGCACCGGGCTGGACTACACCCTGGACGGCGACAGCGTCGTGCTGAAAATGGCGGCCGCCAAGGCAGCGACTGCCGCCCCGGCCGCGACCACGCCCCCCGCCACCAGTCTGGCGGCCGCCGACGCCAGCCCGCTGGAAGAGATCATCGTCACCGGCTTCGCCGGCAGCGTCACCCGCGCCCTGGACACCAAGCGTCTGGCGGACAATGTGGTGGACGCCATTTCGGCGGAGGATATCGGCAAGTTCCCCAGCCAGAACGTGGCCGAGGCCATGCAGCACATACCGGGCGTCACCATCTCCCGCGACCGGGGCGAGGGCCTGTTCGTCCGCATCCGCGGCCTGGGCCCGGATTTCGAGGTCACCACCCTGAACGGCCGCAGCATGGCGGTGAACGAGAACGTGCGCGACAGCGGCCAGTCGGGCCGCAACTTCCGCTTCGACACCCTACCGTCCGAACTGGTGTCGGGCATCGAGGTGGTCAAAAGCCCCCTGGCCAGCCAGGATGAGGGCGCCATCGGCGGCCTGGTGAACATCCGCACCTTCCGCCCGCTGGAACTGGGCGACCTGACCTTCACCGGGTCGGCCAGCGGCAGCTATGCCCAGTTGGCCGACGCCGCGGACCCCCACGTCTCCGGCCTGACCAGCTGGAACAACGATGCGAAGACCTTCGGCGTGCTGCTGGCCGCCGTGTATGACGAGCGCACGGTGCGACAGGACCGCGTGCTGGGAGGGAGCTGGACCCTCTATCCCAACGGGATCGACACCAATGGTGACGGCAAGGCCGACAGCGGCCCCGTCATCGACGCCAGCGGCGAGCGCCCGACCCTGGAGATGCAGCACAGCCGCCGCGTGGGCATGAACGCCGCCGCCCAGTGGGCGCCCAACGACAACCTGGAGATCGGCCTGGACGTGCTGTTCACCCGGCTGAACATGCATTACGACGAGAAGACCTACTCCGCCGACTGGACCATATCCAAGGCGGTGCCGGGCAGCGTGTCCATCCGGGACGGGGCCGTCGTGGCAGCGACCGCCCCGGTCAGCGTGCAGATCGGGCGCGAGGAGTCCGACCTGCTGCACACCAACTACCAGGTGGGGCTGAACGGCAAGTACCGCATCGACGGCTGGACCCTGTCGGCGGACGGCGCCTATAACCGCGCCGACAGCGGCACGCCCACGCCCATCCGCCGGTCCCGCATCCTGGGCTCCGCCGGCCAGGTCAGCTTCAGCATGCCGTCGTCGGACGACGGCGTGCCCAGCCTGAACTATCTGACCGCCGACCTGAACTCCATCACCCTGCTGCCCGGCCGCCGGCTGGAGTGGCGCACCGAGAACGCCAAGGACACGGAAGGCGCCATCCAGGTCGATGCCGAACATGACCTGGATTGGGGGCCCTTTTCCAAGATCCAGATGGGCGCCAAGTACCGTGACCGGGGCCGCGATTACGACCGCCGCGACCTGACCATCACCCAGAACATCGCCGGCCAGTATTTCCCCGCCAGCTATTACGACAGCTTCCCGGTCAGCGGCTTCCTGGCCGACGCCTCCGGCACCCTGCCCCGCACCTGGCTGGTGCCGGACACCGGCGCCTTCTTCAGCCGCATGGATCCGAACCTGGTGAACCAGCCGCTGACGGCCGCCGACCAGCGCAATTCCTACAAGGTGACGGAAACCATCAGCGCCGGTTACGTCATGACCAGCCTGTCCACCACCTTGTTCGGCCTGCCCTTGCGCGGCGATGCCGGTGTGCGCGTCACCAACACCGACCAGACGTCCAGCGGCAGCGCCACCAGCGGCACCAAGGCCATCCCGGTGCGGTACGAGCGCATCTACACCAACGCCCTGCCGTCGGCCAACCTGGTGCTGGAGTTGCAGCCCGACGTGCAACTGCACCTGGCGGCGTCCAAGGTCATCACCCGGCCGTCGCTGTCCAGCCTGGGCCCGCAGATCACGCTGAACTCCTCCAACACCATCTTCACCGCCAGCGGGGGCAACCCGCAGCTCCGCCCCTATGAGGCATGGCAGTACGACGCCTCGGCCGAATGGTACTTCACCCGCAGCAGCGCGCTGATCGCCGACTTCTTCTACAAGGACATCAGCACCTTCACCTTCAACCAGGTGACCCCGCTGGTGGTGGATGGACAAAGCTATCTGCTGACCGCCCCCGTCAACGGCGGCGGCGCCCATGTCATCGGCGGCGAGCTGGCCTATCAGCAGCTATTCACCTTCCTGCCCGCCCCCTTCGATGGCCTGGGCTTCCTGGCCAACCTGACCATCACCAATTCCGGCGCGACCTACCACGACATCACCACCGGCCGCTTTTTCGAGGCCGATCTGGCCGGTGTGGCCCGCCACAGCTATAACCTGACCGCCTTTTACGAGAAGGGCCCCATCGGCGTGCGCGCCGCCTATAGCTGGACGGGCAACATCCTGAACCAGGTGGGCACCAACGGGCTGTCGTCGGTCAACGACCGGGCCTTCGGCACCCTGGACCTGAACGCCACCTACGCGGTGGACGACCACATGACCCTGACGGCGGAGGCCATCAACGTGACCGGTTCGGCCCAGAGCCAGTATGTGAACAACGGCCTGTTCGCCACCTACACCGACTTCGGCCGCACCTTCCGCTTCGGCGTCCGGGTGAAATACTGATGGGCGGCAAGGCCCTGCTGCGGGGGCTGGCGGCGGCGATGCTGCTGCTGGTCCTCCCCGCCGAGCTAGAGGCGGCGGAGGCGCCGGCGGACAAGCTGGAACGGGTGGTCATCCTGACGCGGCACGGCATCCGTGCCGCCATGTCCACGCCGGAGGAGCTGGGCCGCTGGACGGCGGAGCCCTGGCCGGCCTTCGCCGTGCCGCCCGGCCACCTGACGGCCCACGGCTTCCAGGCCGCCGTCCTGTTCGGCGCCTATTACCGGGAGCATTACCGGGCACTGGGGCTGTTGCCGGCGGGTGACTGCGCCGCCGCCCGGGTGCATGCCAACCTGCCCCAGCGCACGGTGGAGACGGGGCGGGCATTGGCCGAGCAGTTGCTGCCCGGCTGCCCCGCCAAAATCGACACGGTGACGACCAAGGCGGACCCGCTGTTCGACCCGGTGCCGGCGGGGACCACGCATCTCGATCCCGACCTGGCCCTGGCGGCGGTGCGCGGCCGCGTCGGCGACGCCACGGCCTGGACGGCAGCGCATGCCGACACGGTGGAGGCCCTGCAGCGCCTGCTGCTGAACTGCGCCCCGGCGGACTGCCGGGCCCAGGTCCAGCCGGGCGGCCGGCTGGCGGGCCGCCGGCTGCTGACCGACGTGCCATCGTCGCTGGGTCGGGGCCAGGGCGATGACTGGCTGGCCCTGCAAAGCCCGCTGGCCACGGCGTCCGGCCTGACGGAAAGCCTGATCATGGCCTATGCCGACGGGGCGCCGCTGGCCAGCCTGCTGGGCGGACGGGCGACCGCGGACGCGCTGAACCGCGCCGGGGCCGCCCATGCCGCCGACCTGGACGCGCGGCTGCGCACGCCCTACATCGCCCGCGTGGGCGCCAGCCCGCTGGCCCGGCACCTGGCGGACCTGCTGGCCGGCGACGGCCCCGCCGTCAGCGTGCTGGTGGGCCATGACGGCACCATCCTGCTGCTGGCGGGCCTACTGCGCCTGGATTGGGTGCTGCCGGGATATCAGCCCGACCAGGTGCCCCCCGGATCGGCGCTGGTGCTGGAACGCTGGCGCCGGGCGGACGGCCAAACCGTCATCCGCGCCCGCTTCACGGCGCAAAGCCTGGACCAATTGCGCACCCTGGCGCCCCTGACCGAGGCCCAGCCACCCCTGTCGGCACCCGTCTTCATCCCCGGGTGCAGCCAGGCGGGCCCGGCGTTGGACTGCCCACTGGAACGGTTCCGGCAAGTGGTGGACGACGCCACGCGGGGCGACTGAGCCCCCAATGAAAACGGGGAGCGGCATCACCGCTCCCCGTTTCCCATTCCACTGACCGCAGGCGCTTAGTTGCGCACCAGCGGGCGGTATTTGATGCGGTGCGGCTGATCGGCGGCCGAGCCCAGGCGGCGCTTGCGGTCGGCTTCGTAGTCCTGGTAGTTGCCCTCGAACCAGACCACCTGGCTTTCGCCCTCGAAGGCCAGGATGTGGGTGGCGATGCGGTCCAGGAACCAGCGATCGTGGCTGATGACCACGGCGCAGCCGGCGAAGCTGACCAGCGCCTCTTCCAAGGCGCGCAGGGTTTCCACGTCCAGGTCGTTGGTCGGTTCGTCAAGCAGCAGGACGTTGGCGCCGGACTTCAGCATCATGGCCAGGTGGACGCGGTTGCGCTCACCGCCCGACAGCTGCCCCACCTTCTTCTGCTGGTCGGAACCACGGAAGTTGAAGGCGGAGACATAGGCGCGGCTGGGCATGGACTTCTTGCCCAGCTCGATGATGTCCAGGCCGCCGGAGATCTCTTCCCACACCGTCTTGTTGGGGTTGAGGGCGTCTCGGCTCTGGTCGACATAGCCCAACTTCACCGTCTCACCCACCTTGAAGGTGCCGGCGTCGGGCGTGTCCTGGTTGGTGATCATGCGGAACAGGGTGGTCTTGCCGGCGCCGTTGGGGCCGATGATGCCCACGATGCCACCCGGCGGCAGACGGAAGGACAGGTCGTCGATCAGCAGGCGGTCGCCGAAGCCCTTCTTCAGGTGATCGGCCTCGATGACCACGTTGCCCAGGCGGGGCGGCACGGGGATGACGATCTGGGTGTCGGTGATCGCCTCCTTCGTGCTCTGGGCCAGCAATTCCTCGTAAGCCTGGATACGGGCCTTGGACTTGGCCTGGCGGGCACGCGGGCTCTGCCGCACCCACTCCAGTTCCTGGGCCAGCTGCTTCTGGCGGGCGTCCTCGGTGCGGCCTTCCTGGGCCAGGCGCTTTTCCTTCTGCTCCAGCCAGCTGGAGTAGTTGCCCTCGTAGGGGATGCCCGAGCCGCGGTCCAGTTCCAGGATCCAGCCGGTGACGTTGTCCAGGAAGTAACGGTCGTGGGTGACCATCACCACCGTGCCCTTGTAGTCGGCCAGGAAGCGCTGCAACCAGGCCACACTTTCGGCGTCCAGATGGTTGGTCGGTTCGTCCAGCAGCAGCATGTCGGGCTTGGACAGCAGCAGCTTGCACAGCGCCACGCGGCGCTTCTCACCGCCCGACAGCTTGGTCACGTCGGCGTCGCCCGGGGGGCAGCGCAGGGCGTCCATGGCGATGTCCACGGTGCGCTCGATGTCCCAGGCGTCGGCGGCGTCGATCTTCTCCTGCAGCTCCGCCTGCTCGGCGATCAGCGCGTCGAAGTCGGCGTCCGGGTCCGCCATGGCGTTGCTGACCTCGTTGAACCGGTCCAGCAGGCCCTTGGTGGCGCCCAGGGCGTCCATGACGTTTTCCTGGACGTTCTTGTTGGGGTCCAGCTGCGGCTCCTGCGGCAGGTAACCGACGGACACGCCGTCGGCGGCCCAGGCCTCGCCGTTGTAGTCCTTGTCCAGGCCGGCCATGATCTTCAGCAGGGTGGACTTACCCGAGCCGTTCACGCCCAGCACGCCGATCTTGGCGCCGGGATAGAAGCTCAGCCAGATGTTCTCGAAAACCTTGCGGCCGCCGGGGTAGACCTTGGTCACACCCTTCATCACGTATACATATTGGTACGACGCCATGGGCTGTCTCTTCACAAAGGGTGGCAACAAGGGCAGGGTCGCGACCCAGCCGGCGACGCCTTTTACCCCACCATCCCCCCCGCGCGCAACGCGGGCCGCACGCATCCGAAAGCCTTAACCCCCTGCTGGAGATCCCATGCTGGAGATCTATGTCGACGCCGACGCCTGCCCCGTGAAGGAGGAGGTGTTCAAGGTGGCGGAACGCTATCAGCTCAAGACCTATCTGGTGTCCAACGCCCCGCTGCGGGTGCCGCCCGGCGGCCTGGTGCAGCTGGTGGTGGTCAGCGACGGATTCGACGCCGCCGACGATTGGATCGCAACCCATTGCGGCGTGGGCGACATCGTCATCACCGCCGACATCCCCCTGGCCGACCGCAGCCTGAAGGCCGGCAGCCGGGTCATAGGCCCCACCGGCCGTCCCTTCACCCCGCAGTCCATCGGCACGGCCATCGCCACCCGCGCCCTGATGAGCGACCTGCGCGCCATGGGCGTGGTCCAGGGCGGCAACGCCCCCATGGCCAAGCGCGACAAGTCGCAGTTTCTGCAGGCGCTGGACCAGGCGGTGAACGCCGTCCGCAAGACCGGCAAGTAGACCGACAGCGCCAACCAGCGGCGATGTCACAGCTTCGTCACAGGACAGGCCCCCACCCGCCCCTTTCCCGCCCCAATGGCCCCCCACGCTGCCGAGACAGCAGGCGGAGCGACCGCCAGCCGCAGCGATGGAGGGTTTGGGCATGCATTGTTATTTCGGGCGCAAATCCGCCCTGCTGGCGGCGGTGCTTTTGTCCCTATGCGTGGCCCTGGGCGGCGGCGTCGCCCGGGCCGACACGCAGCACGGCGTGGACGCCTTCAAGCGCAAGGATTATCCCACGGCCCTGGCCGACCTGACACCCGCCGCCGACAAGGGCGATGCCGAGGCGCAGACCTATCTGGGCTGGATGTATGAAAAGGGCCTGGGCGTGCCGGTGGATTACACTCGCGCCCGGACCTGGTACGCCAAGGCGGCCGCCAAGGGCCATGCCCACGCCCTGAACAACCTGGGCTCGCTCTACTATCTGGGCAACGGCGTGTCCAAGGACGCGCCCAAGGGCATCAGCCTGTTCCGCAAGGCGGCCAAGAAAGGCGACGCGCAGGCGCAGATGAACCTGGCCATGATCTATTACCTGGGCCAGGACACGCCCAAGGACGATGTGGAGGCTGCCCATTGGGCCCGCGCCGCCGCGCGCCAAGGGGAACCCCATGCCCAGACGCTGCTGGCCCGCCTCTACGACACCGGCGCCGGCCTGCCGCGCAACCCGGTGCTGGCCTACACCCTGGCCATGCTGTCGGGTGAGAACCCCGACTCCCAGGCCCTGCGCACCCGCCTGGACGGCGAGCTGACGACCGCCCAGAAGGCGGAAGCGCAAACTCTGGCCCAGTCCTGGCAGCCGGGCCAGCCCTTGCCGACAGCAACACGGACGTAAGCGCCTGCCATTATCCCGCCTTAGTTGTCGATCAACCTGCGCTGGCACGCCTGGAAGCGTGCCGATGGAGGGAAATATCACATGGGGAACAGAAGGATAAGGTGGCCGCGCGCGTCGCGCCCCTTGGTCATGGCAGCCTGGGTCATGGCGGCGGGATCGGCCGCTGCCGCGACGCCACAGGCCGACACGCCACCCGCGTCCAGCGTGCCCGCCGCGACATCCGCGCTGGACCAGGGTATCGCGGCCTTCGAGGCGGGGAAAGAGACCGAGGCGGTGGCCCTGCTGACGCCGCTGGCGGAAAAGGGTGACGCCGAGGCGCAAACCTATCTCGGATGGATTTATGAGGAGCCGCCGATGGCGATTGAGCCCGCCTCGGGCCGGCGCGCGCCGCCCCCGTTCGTCCATGACAACGCCCAGGCCCGCGCCTGGTACGAGAAGGCCGCCGCCCAAGGCGAGGCCCATGCCATGAACAACCTGGGCTCCCTCTATTTCCTGGGACGGGGCGTGCCTCAGGACCCGGCCAAGGGCCTCGCCCTGTTCAAACGGGCGGCGACCAACGGCGATCTCCAGGCGCAAAAGAACCTGGCCGGAATCTACAGCCTGGGCATCGGCACCCCGAAGGACCCGAAAGAATCGGCGAAATGGGGAACGGAAGCCGCGCAACAGGGGGATCAGGACGCGCTGTACTCCCTCAGCACCGTGTATGAGGCCGGCGAGGGCGTGCCGAAGGACCCGGTCGCCGCCTACATCCTGCTGAACCTCAGCCATAAAGCCGGCCCTGAGGCCGACGCCCTGCGCGCGCGGCTGGAACAGCGGCTGTCCGCCGACGAACGGCAATCGGCCCATGCCCTGGCGGCGGACTGGCATGCCGGCACGCCGCTGCCCCTGCCGATGCAGGCCCAAGGACTGGTGCAGCGTAAGCGTCAGCGCAGGGTCGCCTTCTCATGGCGTTATTGATGGGCATGCTGGCTGCTCAGCTTGAGCGGTGGGGGCATGGACGCGGTATCGGTGATTAGCAAGGAGGCGCTTCGAAGTGCTCATACGAGCGCTGCGGAGTTGCAGGGCGAGGTTCTGAGCGGGCCGGAGCGGCGGCGGCGTTGGAGCATCGAGGAGAAGCTGCGGGTTCTGGCGCAGAGTGTGGCGCCGGGGTCGTCGCCAAGCCTGACGTGCCGGATGCACGGTATCAGCACTGGCCAACTATCGACTTGGCGCAAGCAATTCCGGTCAGGCGAGTTGACGGGGTTCGTGCCGGTCTCGGTCATTGACGGCGGGGCTTTGCCCGAACCGGCCCTCGTGCCCGAGGTGCCGGAGGGCGCGCCCATGGCCGTAGGCGTGATTGAGGTCGAACTGCCGACCGGTGTGAGGTTGCGGATCACCGGTGATGTCAGCGAGGGCGCCTTGCGCCGGGTTTTGGCGGCGCTGTCGTGATCGGCATTCCCGGCAATGTTCGCCTTTATCTGGCGTGCGGCGCCACGGACATGCGCCGTGGGTTCGACAGCCTGGCCGCCCAGGTGCAGACGATGCTGAAGCTCGATCCCCATGACGGCGCGCTTTACGCCTTCCGGGGCCGTCGCGGTGACCTGATCAAGATTTTATGGTGGGACGGCCAGGGCCTCTGCCTGTTCGCCAAGCGGCTGGAGCGCGGCCGGTTTGTCTGGCCGCAGGCCAAGGAGGGCTCTGTCGCGCTCACCGCCGCCCAGGTTTCCATGCTGCTGGAGGGGATCGATTGGCGGACGCCGGTGCGGACCTGGCGGCCGGAGGCGGCGTGCTGAAGCCCGCGCGGCCCCCACGCGGCAAAGTGACTCGGATGCTGTCCACCACCCTGCCGATGGTGGCGGTTTCGGGTATAATCCGGTCCCATGATCGATGCCGCCGGAGAGATCGCCGAGCTTCGTGCCCGGCTTGCCGAACGCGAGGCTGAACTGGCCGCGGCGCGGGCGGAACTGACCGGCGCGCGCATCCTGATCGAACAGTACAAGGCCCAACTCGCCAAGTTGCGCCGGATGCAGTTCGGCCGCTCGTCGGAGAAGCTGGACCGGCAGATCGCGCAACTGGAACTAATGCTGGAAGACCTGGAGGAAGGCGAAGCGGCCCGGACGGCGCCGTCGCTGGATGCGGGGAGCGCGGCCCCGGAACGGCGCCCACGGGACCAGCGCCATCCGGTGCGTCGGCCTTTGCCAGAGCATCTGGTGCGCGAGGAGGTCATCCACTCGCCCGGTGATGTCTGCCCCGGTTGTGGCGGCACGCATTTCTCCAAGCTGGGCGAGGACGTGACCGAGGTGCTGGAGAAGGTCCCGGCCCGGCTCAAGGTGATCCGCCACATCCGGCCGAAGCTCTCCTGCCGGGCGTGCGAGGCGATCATCCAGGCAGCGGCACCGGACCTGCCGGTGGAGAAGGGGCGCCCCGGGCCCGGCCTGTTGGCCAATGTCGTGGTGTCGAAGTATCTGGACGGGCTGCCGCTCTACCGGCAATCGGCGATCCTGGCGCGCGAGGGCGTCGCGATCGAGCGCGCGACCTTGGCTGATTGGGTCGGCCATGCCGCCTGGTGGGTGGCGCCCCTGGCCGGTCTGATCGGCGCCCATGTGATGGCGGCGCCGATCATCCACACCGACGACACGCCGATCAAGGTGCTGGCCCCCGGCAACGGCCAGACCAGGCTTGGTCGCCTTTGGACCTATCTGGTCGATGAACGGCCCTGGTGCGGCGAGCGTGCGCCAGCGGCGTTCTATCGCTTCAGCCCGGACCGCAAGGGCGAGCGGCCCCGCGACCATCTCGCCGGGTTCAGCGGGGTGATCCAGGCCGACGCCTACACCGGCTATAAGGCCCTGACGCGACCGTCCAGCATCGCACCACCAACCATCGTCCACGCGGCGTGCTGGGCGCATGCGCGGCGGCACCTCTACGACCAGTACGAGAAGACCAAGTCACCGATCGCCGAGGAGGCCTTGCGCCGGATCGGGCGCCTCTATGAGGTCGAGGCCGCGATCACCGGCCTGTCGGCCGACCAGCGCCGGAACGCCCGACGGCAATTGGCCGTTCCCATCCTGGACGACCTCAAGCCATGGCTCGAGGCGCAGCGGCAGCGCCTGTCGGCGAAGAACACACTCGGCAAGGCCATCGGGTATGCACTGACCCGCTGGGACCAGCTCACCCTCTATGCCGCCGACGGCCGCATCGCCATCGACAACAACCCCGCCGAACGCTCCCTGCGCGGCATCGCCCTCACCCGGAAGAACTTCCTGTTCCTGGGCTCCGAGGCGGGCGGCGACAGGGCCGCACTCCTCTACTCCGTCCTGGAGACGGCGAAGCTGAATGGGCTTGATCCCGAAGCCTATCTGGCCGACGTCCTGGACCGCATGGCCAAGGGCCACCCCATCAACCGGCTGGCCGAGCTTCTCCCCTGGAACTGGACGCGCCAGGCTGACAAACTCGCGGCATGACCGCCGACACCCTCGCCATCCTGCGCATCGAACTGCTTCATACCGAGCCCCTGGTCTGGCGGCGTGTCGCCGTGCGCGGCACCACCAGCCTCGCGGCGCTCCACAAGATCATCCAAGCCGCCATGGGCTGGCTCGACTACCATCTCTGGGAGTTCGAGGTGGAAGGGACAACCTACGGCCTGCCCGACCCCGATGGCATGGACTGGGGCCGCACCATCAAGCGCGCCAGCACGGTCAAGCTGCAGAAGCTGCTCGACGCCGACGTCGAGACCGTCGGCTACGTCTACGACATGGGCGACAACTGGGAACACCGGCTCATCATTGAGCGCGTCGAGGCCGCCCAGCCGGACCAGCCATACCCTCAGTTCCTCGGCGGAGAGCGGCGCTGCCCGCCCGAGGATTGCGGCGGTTTGCCCGGCTACTACGAGTTCCTCGAAGACATCGCCGGGCCCGACAAGGGCAGAGGCAGCAAAAAGAAGAAGGAGGCCCTCGACTGGTACGGCGGCCCCTACGACCCGGACAACATCAGCGAAGAGCAGATCCACCTCGCATTCAAACGGATCGCCAGTGCTTCAAGAATGAAGAAAGCCGTCAACCGCTGAATCGATCGTCCACCCGCTGACGCTTACGGTGCAGCCGGCAGCGCACTGACCCCCGCACGCGCCAAGCCCGCCGTGATGGGCATGGCGCCGGAATGAGGAAAGGGCCGCACCCCGGCAGGGATGCGGCCCTTCGCTTTACTCAAGCATCCACCCGCCTCAGGCGGCCGGCTGCTCCGTCGGGGTGTCCGGCGGCAGGGCCGGGGCCTCGCCCGCCTGCAGGGCGGAGAGTTCCCGGTCGCGCTCGGCGGCGATCTGCTTCAGACGGTTCACGACACTGCCGGTACCGGCCGGGATCAGACGGCCGACAATGACGTTTTCCTTCAGACCTTCCAGGTTGTCCGACTTGCCCTGGACGGCGGCTTCCGTCAGGACGCGGGTCGTTTCCTGGAACGACGCGGCCGAGATGAAGGAACGCGTCTGCAGGCTGGCCTTGGTGATGCCCTGCAGCACCGGACGGCCGCGGGCGAACCGCAGACCACCCTCGCCCTCGTCCATGCGGGCCTGGACCTTGCGGTTCTCGGCCTCGAACTCGGCGCGGTCGACCTGCTCGGCGATCAGCAGGGTGGTGTCACCCGGCTCGTCGATCTCGACCTTCTGCAGCATCTGGCGAACGATCACCTCGATGTGCTTGTCGTTGATCTTCACGCCCTGCAGACGATAGACGTCCTGGATTTCGTTGGTGAGGTAGGAGGCCAAGGCCTCCACGCCCATGACGGCCAGGATGTCGTGCGGAACGGGGTTGCCGTCCATCAGCAGGTCGCCCTTCTGGACATAGTCACCCTCCTGCACGGAGATGTGCTTGCCCTTCGGGATCAGGTACTCACGCGGCGTCTCGTTCTCGTCGTTGGGGACGACCACGATGCGGCGCTTCGTCTTGTAGTCCTTGCCGAACTCAACCCGGCCATCGATGTCCGAGATGATGGCGAAGTCCTTGGGACGACGGGCTTCGAACAGCTCGGCCACGCGCGGCAGACCGCCGGTGATGTCACGCGTCTTGGAGCTTTCACGCGGGATACGGGCCAGCACGTCACCGGCCTTCACATGCGCGCCATTCTCCACCGACAGGATGGCGTCCACGCTCAGGTAGTAGCGGGCCTCCACGCCGTTCGGCAGCTTGATGATATCGCCGTTGGCGTCGCGCAGGGTCACGCGGGGGCGGAGATCCGCGCCGCGCGGCTGCTGACGCCAGTCCACCACGACCTTGGACGAAATGCCCGTGGCCTCGTCGACCACCTCGCGGATGGACACGCCCTCGACCAGGTCGACATAGTTGGCGGTACCCTCGCGCTCGGTGATGATCGGCAGGGTGTAGGGGTCCCACTCCGCCAGGCGATCGCCCTTCTTCACCAGCACGCCGTCCTCGACCAGCAGCTTGTTCAGCTTGGCGCCGTAGGGGATGCGGTGACGGGCGCGCTCACGACCCTGCAGGTCGAACAGCGCCAGTTCCACGTTACGGCCCATGATGACGGGAACGCCCTCGCCGTTCAGAACCATGTTGCGGTTCTTCACGACGACCTTGGCATCCAGGCTGCTGTCCACGGACGACTGCTCGGCACCACGCTGCGCCGCACCGCCGATGTGGAAGGTACGCATCGTCAGCTGCGTGCCGGGCTCACCGATCGACTGAGCGGCGATGACGCCGACGGCCTCACCGATGTTCACGGTGGTGCCGCGGGCCAGGTCGCGGCCGTAGCAGCAACCGCAGACACCCTCGCGGGTCTCGCAGGTCAGCACCGAGCGGATCAGCACGGTGTCGATGCCGGCGCGCTCGATCAGCTCCACGGCCTGCTCGTCGATCAGGCCGGCGGCCGGAACGAGAACCTTGCCGCTCAGCGGATCAACCACGTCGACCGAGGCGCAACGGCCCAGGATACGCTCGGACAAGGGGGAGATGACCTCGCCGCCGTCGATGACGGCGCGCATGGTCAGGCCCTTGGTGGTGCCGCAATCATGCTCGACGACGATGGCGTCCTGGGCGACGTCGACCAGACGACGCGTCAGGTACCCGGAGTTCGCCGTCTTCAAGGCGGTGTCGGCCAGACCCTTACGGGCGCCGTGGGTGGAGTTGAAGTACTCCAACACGGTCAGGCCTTCCTTGAAGTTCGAGATGATGGGCGTCTCGATGATCTCGCCCGAGGGCTTGGCCATCAGGCCGCGCATGCCGGCCAGCTGCTTGATCTGGGCGGCGGAGCCACGGGCACCGGAGTGCGCCATCATGTACACCGAGTTGACGCCGACGCCGGGGCGGGGCTGCTCGATGACCTTCATCATGGCGCCGGCGACCTTTTCGGTCGTTTCCGACCAGACGTCGACCACCTTGTTGTACTTTTCGCCCTGGGTGATCAGGCCGTCCAGGTACTGCTGCTCGTATTCCTTGACGCGCTCCTGCGCCTCGTGGATCAGCGTCTCCTTCTCGGCCGGGATGACCATGTCATCCTTGCCGAAGGAGATGCCGGCGCGGCAGGCGTGGCTGAAGCCCAGCTTCATCAGGCGGTCGGCGAAAATCACCGTCTCCTTCTGACCGCAATGGCGGTAGACGGCGTCGATGATGTTGCCCACGTCCTTCTTGGTCAGCAGCCGATTGATCATCTGGAAGCCGATCGCCGGGTGGCGCGGCAGGATCTCCGACAGCAGCATGCGGCCGGGCGTGCTCTCCACGCGGGTCACGATGGGGTTACCATCCTGGTCCACGGTGTGATAGCGGGCCTTCACCTTGGAATGCAGGGTGACGACCTTGGCCGCGAGGGCCTGTTCGATCTCGCCGATGTCGGTGAAGGCCATGCCCTCGCCCACGGCGCCCGGCAGTTCCATCGTGATGTAGTACAGACCCAGGACGATGTCCTGGCTGGGGACGATGATGGGCTTGCCGTTGGCGGGCGACAGGATGTTGTTGGTCGACATCATCAGGACGCGCGCTTCCAGCTGGGCCTCAAGGCTCAGCGGGACGTGCACGGCCATCTGGTCGCCGTCGAAGTCGGCGTTGAAGGCGGTGCAGACCAGCGGGTGCAGCTGGATGGCCTTGCCTTCGATCAGGGTCGGCTCGAAGGCCTGGATGCCCAGACGGTGCAGCGTGGGCGCCCGGTTCAGCATGACCGGATGCTCGCGGATGACCTCTTCCAGGATGTCCCAGACTTCGGGACGCTCCTTTTCCACCATGCGCTTGGCCGCCTTGATGGTGGAGGCCATGCCGTACAGTTCCAGCTTGGCGTAGATGAAGGGCTTGAACAGCTCAAGCGCCATCTTCTTCGGCAGGCCGCACTGGTGCAGCTTCAGTTCCGGGCCCACGACGATGACCGAACGGCCGGAATAGTCGACGCGCTTACCCAGCAGGTTCTGACGGAAGCGGCCCTGCTTGCCCTTCAGCATGTCGCTGATGGACTTCAGCGGACGCTTGTTGGCGCCGGTGATGACGCGGCCGCGGCGGCCGTTGTCGAACAGGGCGTCGACAGCCTCCTGCAGCATGCGCTTCTCGTTGCGCACGATGATGTCGGGCGCGCGCAGCTCGATCAGCCGCTTCAGGCGGTTGTTACGGTTGATGACGCGGCGGTACAGGTCGTTCAGGTCGGACGTGGCGAAACGGCCGCCGTCCAGGGGGACCAGCGGGCGCAGTTCCGGCGGAATGACCGGGACGACGTCCAGGATCATCCATTCCGGACGCGAACCGGACTCCAGGAACGCCTCGATCAGCTTCAGGCGCTTCACCAGCTTCTTGCGCTTGGCCTCGCTGGAGGTCTCCTTGAGCTCCTCGCGGACGGTCTTCATCTCCTCTTCCATGTCGATGGCGGAGAGAAGGACCTTGATGGCCTCGGCGCCGATGGACGCGGTGAAGGCGTCCTCGCCGTACTCGTCCTGGGCCTGGATGTACTCCTCCTCCGACAGAAGCTGGTGCAGCTTCAGCGGGGTCAGGCCGGGCTCGGTGACGACGTAGTTCTCGAAGTACAGGACCCGTTCCAGATCCTTCAGCGTCATGTCCATGAGCAGGCCGATACGGCTCGGCAGGCTCTTCAGGAACCAGATGTGCGCGACGGGCGAGGCCAGCTCGATATGGCCCATGCGCTCACGCCGGACCTTGGCCAGCGTCACTTCGACGCCGCACTTCTCGCAGATGATGCCGCGGTACTTCATGCGCTTGTACTTGCCGCACAAGCACTCGTAGTCCTTGATCGGGCCGAAGATGCGGGCGCAGAACAGGCCGTCGCGCTCCGGCTTGAAGGTACGGTAGTTGATGGTCTCGGGCTTCTTGATCTCGCCGAACGACCAGGACCGGATGCGCTCGGGGCTGGCGATCGAGATGCGGATCTGATCGAAGCTCTGCGGCCCCTGCACCTGGCCGATAATGTTCATCAACTCATTCATAAGCCGTCTCCCCTGGGAAGGGCTGGGAATTCTGTATGTCGCAGACCTGGGGGCTGCGAACCGGGAAGCTGCGAACCGGGACGGGCAAGCGCCCCCGGGGAGTTCCCCGAGGGCGCCGTCCCAACTCGACCGGCGATCAGTAGGTCCGCTCGTTCAGCTCGACGTTCAGGCCCAGGGACCGCAGTTCCTTGACCAGCACGTTGAAGCTTTCGGGAATGCCGGCTTCGAAGTTGTCGTCGCCACGGACGATGGCTTCGTAGACCTTGGTGCGGCCGGACACGTCGTCCGACTTCACCGTCAGCATTTCCTGCAGCGTGTAGGCGGCGCCGTAGGCTTCCAGCGCCCAGACCTCCATTTCACCGAAGCGCTGGCCACCGAACTGCGCCTTACCGCCCAGCGGCTGCTGGGTGACCAAGCTGTACGGGCCGATGGAGCGCGCGTGGATCTTGTCGTCCACCAGGTGATGCAGCTTCAGCATGTAGATGTAGCCGACGGTGACCTTGCGATCGAACGCCTCGCCGGTACGGCCGTCGGTCAGCACCATCTGGCCCGAGCTGTCGATGCCGGCTTCCGTCAGCATGCGGACGATGTCGTCCTCCCGCGCGCCGTCGAAGACGGGCGTGGCGAACGGAATGCCGCGACGCAGGTTGCCAGCCAGTTCCAGCACCTCACCATCGGTCAGGTCGCTCACCTCCTCGGTGTAGGCGGCCTCGCCGTAGATGTGCTTCATGCGGCCCTTGATGGCATCCAGGACGGGGGCCTTGGCCTCCGGCTCGGCATGGCGCATCTGGTCCAGCATCTGGCCGATCTGCTTGCCGAGGTTGGCCGAGGCCCAGCCCAGGTGGGTCTCCAGGATCTGACCGACGTTCATGCGCGAGGGCACGCCCAGCGGGTTCAGAACGATGTCGACCGCCTGGCCGTCGGCCAGGTAGGGCATGTCCTCGATGGGCAGGATGCGGCTGATCACACCCTTGTTGCCGTGACGACCGGCCATCTTGTCGCCGGGCTGCAGCTTGCGCTTCACCGCCACGAAGACCTTGACCATCTTCATGACGCCGGGCGGCAGCTCATCGCCGCGCTGCAGCTTCTCGACTTTGTTCTCGAACCGCTCCTGCAGCTTCTGGATGCTCTCGTCGAACACCCGGCCGTAGGCCTCCACGTTCTCCATGATCTGGTCGTTGCCGACCGCGATCTGGCGCCACTGGCCGCGCGACAGGCCGGACAGCAGCTCCTCGGTGATGACCTCGCCCGACTTGATGCCGCGCGGGGCGGACAGCACGGTCTGGCCGACCAGCGTTTCCTTCAGGCGGGTGTAGAAGCTGCGCTCCAGGATCCCCTTCTCGTCGTCGCGGTCCTTGGCCAGCTTCTCGATCTCGGCCCGCTCGATCGCCAGCGCGCGTTCGTCCTTGTCGACGCCGCGGCGGGAGAAGACGCGGACCTCGACCACCGTGCCGGTGACGCCCGGCGGCAGACGCATGGACGTGTCGCGCACGTCGCTGGCCTTTTCACCGAAGATGGCGCGCAGCAGCTTCTCTTCCGGGGTCATCGGGCTTTCGCCCTTCGGCGTCACCTTGCCGACCAGGATGTCGCCCGGCTTCACCTCGGCACCGATGTAGACGATGCCCGCCTCGTCGAGGTTCTTCAGAGCCTCTTCGCCGACGTTGGGGATGTCGCGGGTGATTTCTTCCTGGCCCAGCTTGGTGTCGCGGGCCATGACCTCGAACTCCTCGATGTGGATCGAGGTGAAGACGTCATCGCGCACGATGCGCTCGGAGATCAGGATCGAGTCTTCGAAGTTGTAGCCGTTCCAGGGCATGAACGCGACCAGCACGTTACGGCCCAGGGCCAGCTCGCCCAGGTCGGTCGAGGGACCGTCGGCGATGATGTCGCCCTTCTCCACCCGGTCGCCCACCCTCACCAGCGGACGCTGGTTGATGCAGGTGTTCTGGTTGGAGCGCTGGAACTTCAGCAGGTTGTAAATGTCGACGCCGGGGGCGCCCGCGTCTGTGTCGCCGGTGGCGCGCACGACGATGCGGGTGGCGTCGATCTGGTCGATGATGCCGGCGCGGCGGGCGGCGATGGCCACACCCGAGTCACGGGCGACCGTCGCTTCCATGCCGGTGCCGACCAGCGGCGAGTCCGCCTTGATCAGCGGCACGGCCTGACGCTGCATGTTCGAGCCCATCAGCGCGCGGTTGGCGTCGTCGTTCTCCAGGAACGGGATCAGCGCCGCGGCGACGGACACCAGCTGCTTCGGCGACACGTCGATCAGGTCGATCATGTCCGAGCGGGTCATCATGTACTCGCCGCCCTTACGGCAGCTGATGAGCTCGTCGGTGAAGCGGTTGTCGGCGTCCAGCGTGGCGTTGGCCTGCGCCACCATGTAGCGGCCTTCCTCCATGGCGGAGAGATAGACCACCTCGTTGGTGACGCGCTTGTCCACCACCTTGCGGTAGGGGCTCTCGATGAAGCCGTACTGGTTCACGCGGGCGTACGTCGCCAGCGAGTTGATCAGACCGATGTTCGGACCTTCGGGGGTCTCAATCGGGCAGATGCGACCATAGTGGGTGGGGTGCACGTCGCGGACTTCGAAGCCCGCGCGCTCACGGGTCAGACCGCCCGGCCCCAGCGCCGACAGGCGGCGCTTGTGGGTGATTTCCGACAGCGGGTTGGTCTGGTCCATGAACTGCGACAGCTGCGAGGAGCCGAAGAACTCACGCACCGCCGCCGCCGCAGGCTTGGCGTTGATCAAGTCATGCGGCATGACCGTGTCGATCTCGACCGAGCTCATGCGCTCGCGGATCGCACGTTCCATGCGCAGCAGGCCGACGCGGTACTGGTTCTCCATCAGCTCGCCGACGGAACGGACGCGACGGTTGCCCAGGTGGTCGATGTCGTCGATCTCGCCGCGACCGTCCTTCAGCTCGACCAGGAGCTTCAGGATGGCCAGGATGTCGTCCTTGCGCAGGACGCGCATCTGGTCGTCGGTCTGGAAGCCCAGGCGCGCGTTCATCTTCACGCGGCCCACGGCCGACAGGTCGTAGCGCTCGCTGTCGAAGAACAGGCCGCTGAACAGCGCCTCGGCGCTTTCCAGCGTCGGCGGCTCGCCCGGACGCATGACGCGGTAGATGTCGATCAGCGCGTCTTCACGGCTGGCGTTACGGTCCGCCGCCATGGTGTTGCGGATGTAGGCGCCGACGTTCAGGTGGTCGATGGCCAGGACCGGCACCTCGTCCACGCCGAACTTCTCCAGCTTCTCCAGGGCGGCGGTGGTGATCTCGTCACCCGCCTCGAAGATCACTTCGCCGGTCAGCTCGTTGATGATGTCGATGGCGAGGTAGCGGCCAGCCAGCTCCTCGGTCGGCACCTTCACCTCTTCCAGGCCACCCTCCTGCAGCTTCTTCAGCACGCGGGGGGTCATCTTGGTCTCGCGCTGCAGCAGCACCTCGCCCGTGCGGGCGTCGATGAGGTCGGAGGCCAGCTTCACACCCTTCATGCGCTCGGCGACGAAGGGGGTCTTCCAGCCGTCACCGGCGCGGGAGTAGGTGATGGTGTCGTAGAAGGCCGCGAGCATCTCCTCCTTGGACATGCCCTGGGCCTCGTACGGGGCCAGGCCATGACCGGCCTTCGCACGCTCCGCCCGCAGCTTCTGCGTCTCAGCGCCGTCCAGCGCGAACAGCAGGGTGGTGGCGGGCAGCTTGCGGCGACGGTCGATGCGGACGTAGACGAGGTCCTTGGCGTCGAACTCGAAGTCCAGCCAGGAGCCGCGGTAGGGGATCACGCGGGCGGCGAACAGGTACTTGCCCGACGAATGGGTCTTGCCCTTGTCGTGGTCGAAGAACACGCCCGGCGACCGGTGCATCTGGCTGACGATGACGCGCTCGGTGCCGTTGATCACGAAGGTGCCGTTGGCCGTCATCAGGGGCATGTCGCCCATGTAGACGTCCTGCTCCTTGATGTCGCGGATCGACTTCAGGCCGGTGTCCTCGTCGATGTCGAAGACGGTCAGGCGCAGGGTCACCTTCAGGGGCGCGGCGAAGGTCATGCCGCGCTGCTGGCATTCCTCGACGTCATACTTCGGCTGTTCAAGCTCGTACTTAACGAAGTCGAGCACGGCACGGTCGGAAAAGTCCTTAATCGGGAAAACCGACTTGAACACTTCCTGAAGGCCCAGGTTGGCGCGCTTCTCGGGCGCCGTGTCCATCTGAAGGAAGTGGTCGTAGGAACTCCGTTGAACCTCGATGAGGTTCGGCATGCGGGTCACTTCGGGGATACGTCCGAAGCTCTTGCGAATACGCTTACGTCCCGTGAACGACTTGGCCATGAAATGCGCCTCTCGTGAACTAGGCCCGGGTCAACTGCGCCGGCCGATGGATGCGACGGCAAGCGAACAAGCACAAATAGGCGCGTCCGGCCCCGCCCCATCAGAGGCGGCCGCCGTCCGGCGCCAAACCACTTACACTGCCCTTCCCGCCCCAAATTCCATCGCGGAACCTTCTTCGGGAAGATACTGGAGGGTCAGCATACGACATCCTCCAAAAAAAGGCGACAGCGCCGGGCGACGCTCCCCCATATGGGGAATGCCGTCGTCCAGCGCCATCTTTTTTTCAGAAACGTCCACAGGGGGGCGTTTCTTACTTCACCTCAACCTTCGCGCCGGCGTCTTCCAGCTGCTTCTTAATCTTAGCAGCTTCGTCCTTCGTGGCGCCTTCCTTCACGGTCTTCGGCGCACCCTCGACCAGGTCCTTGGCTTCCTTCAGGCCCAGGTTGGTGATGGCGCGGATTTCCTTAATCACGTTGATCTTCTTGTCGCCGGCGTCGGCGAGGATCACGGTGAATTCGGTCTGCTCTTCGGCGGGAGCGGCGGCTTCAGCGGCCGGGCCGGCAACGGCGGCAACGGCAACGGGAGCAGCGGCGGAAACGCCCCACTTCTCTTCCAGCAGCTTCGACAGCTCGGCGGCCTCGATGACGGTCAGAGCGGACAGCTCTTCAACCAGCTTTTCCAGCTTGGACATGGATGTTCTCCTAAATCAGGTCTTGTCTTGAGAATTACGAAAAGTACGCGAGGCTCAGGCCGCCTCGCCCTTCTTGGCGTAAGCCGACAGCACGCGCGCCACCTGGCCGCCAGGAGCCTGCAGCACACCGGCGATGCGGGTGGCGGGCGTCTGGAGCATGCCAAGCAGGCGACCACGCAGTTCTTCGATGGACGGGAGCTTCGAGAGAGCCTCGATGCCCTTGTCGTCCAGGACGGTAGCGCCCATGCCGCCGCCAATGATCTTGAACTTGTCATTGGCCTTGGCATAAGCGATCGCAACCTTCGCCGCCGCAACCGGATCGCTCGAGTAAGCGATGGCGGTCACGCCGACGAACAGGTCGTCCAGCTTTTCGAACTGGGTGCCCTTCAGGGCGATACGGGCGAGCCGGTTCTTGGTCACCTTGAAGCTTGCGCCAGCGGCCCGCATCTTGCGGCGCAGATCCGTCACCTCGGCAACCGTCATGCCCGACTGGCGGGTCACGACGACCAGGGAGGTGGCGGAGAGCGCCTGATGCAGAGCCGCGATGGTCGCTTGCTTTTCTGTGCGATCCACGGTTCGCCTCCTAACAACTGGGACAGATAGGCGCACGCGCCTTTCTTCCCGGTCCAAATGTAGCCCCGTCCTTCCCCGTGAGGGGTCGTCCGGAACCGGTGAACCTGCCCCAGAAGCGACAAGCCATCCATTCCAAGCGGGCGGTAAGTCCGACCACCTGGCCAATACGCTTGCTACTCCCGTCTATGCCGGCATTCATTAAGCCGCCCCGAACGTCATCCCCCGTGAGGGGCAATCGGTACCGGCTTGGCGCCCGCAGTCTTGGACAGGGTTGGAAGGACGGATCGCTCCGGCCCTCCGCCGACCGCACCGTCCGCTTCCCGAGAGAACCGGACGGCTTGGACGGAAACTCTCTTCAGCCTTAGGCCGAGATCGACGCGACCAGGGCGGCGACGTCGAGCTTCAGACCCGGGCCCATGGAGGAGCTCAGGCTGACCTTCTCGATGTAGGTGCCCTTGGCGCCCGTCGGCTTGGCGCGGTTGATGGCGCCAACGAAGGCCTTGATGTTCTCGGCCAGGGCTTCCTGGCTGAAGCTGGCCTTGCCCACGCCGGCGTGGACGATACCGGTCTTCTCGGCGCGGAACTCGACCGAGCCGCCCTTGGCGGACTTCACGGCCTCGCCGACGTTCATCGTCACGGTGCCCAGCTTCGGGTTCGGCATCAGGCCGCGCGGGCCCAGCACCTTACCCAGACGGCCGACCAGGGCCATCATGTCCGGGGTGGCGATGCAGCGGTCGAAGTTCATCTCGCCCGCCTGGATCTTGTCGGCCAGGTCTTCCGCACCCACCAGCTCCGCGCCGGCGGCCAGGGCTTCGTCAGCCTTGGCGCCACGGGCGAACACGGCGACGCGAACGGTCTTGCCAGTGCCGTTGGGCAGCTGGACCATGCCGCGGACCATCTGGTCGGCATGACGCGGGTCGATGCCCAGGTTCATGGCGATTTCGACGGTCTCGTCGAACTTGGCGGTGGCGTTGCCCTTCACCGACTGGACGGCCTCGTCCAGGGCGTAGAACTTGTTCCGGTCGACGGTGGCGTTAGCCTTCTTGAGACGCTTGCCGGCCATGATCAATCCTCCACCACTTCCAGGCCCATGGAACGGGCCGAGCCGACCAGCATGCTGGCAGCCGCCTCGATGTCGTTCGCGTTCAGGTCCGGCATCTTCGTCTTAGCGATTTCGCGGATCTGCGACATCTTCACCTTGCCCACCGCGGCGCCCTTGCCCACCTGGACAGCGCCCTTGGTGATGCCGGCGGCCTTCTTCAGGAAGTAGGTGTTCGGCGGGGTCTTGGTGACGAACGTGAAGGTGCGGTCACCGTAGGCGGTGATCACGACCGGGATGGGCATGCCCTGCTCCAGGTCGGCCGTCTTCGCGTTGAAGGCCTTCACGAATTCCATGATGTTCAGGCCGCGCTGACCCAGCGCCGGGCCGATGGGCGGCGACGGGTTGGCCTTGCCGGCCGGCACCTGCAACTTGATATAACCGACGATCTTCTTCGCCATGATACGTCCTCAACAACAATCCGGACGGAACCCCAACCAAGGGGCGCCACCCGGATCTGCGGGATGCGTGGTTCGGTCCGCCCCATGGACTTGCGTTCGGGCTCGCCTCCCACGCGGGGAATGGGAAGACGCCCAACCTTCCAAGAGGGTTGGGCGCCGTCCCGCTTAAATCTTTTCGACCTGCGCGTACTCGAGCTCGACGGGGGTCGCACGGCCGAAGATGGACACCGCCACCTTGACCCGCGCCTTGTCCTCGTCGACCTCTTCGATGAGGCCGGTGAACGAGGTGAAGGGGCCGTCCGTGACACGCACGTTCTCGCCCACTTCGAAGTGGATGGAGGGCTTGGGCCGCTCGATCCCTTCCTGGACCTGGTTCATGATGCGCAAGGCTTCCGCCTCGCTGATGGGCTGCGGCTTGCCACCGCCACCCAGGAAACCCGTCACCTTCGGCGCGTTCTTCACCAGGTGCCAGCTCTCGTCCGTCAGCTCCATCTTCACCAGCACGTAGCCGGGAAAGAACTTCCGTTCGGAGTTCACCTTGGCGCCGCGGCGCACCTCGACGACCTCTTCGGTCGGGACGAGGATTTCCTCGAACTGATCTTCCAGACCCTTCTGGGCGGCCTTCTCACGAATCGACTGAGAGACCTTCTTTTCGAATCCGGAATAAACGTGAACGACGTACCAACGAGCGGCCATGACCTTAGCCTCCGATACCGAAAACGAGGCGGACAGCGAACGCGATGATCTGATCGACCGCCAGGAAGAACAGAGACGCGACGATGACCATGAGAAACACCATCCAGGTGGAGATGACCGTTTCCTTGCGGGTCGGCCACGTCACCTTGGCGATTTCACGGCGCACCTCGCGCACAAACTGGGCAGGACTGGTCTTCGCCATAAGGGCTACGCCACCACGTTCAGAGCTACTCGTCATACTGCTGCGGCATCGCTGCCGTCGCCCGGCCCCAAGGGCCGTCCGGACAGGGTCTTCAGCGGGGCGACGTGGCAGGAGTGGAGGGGATCGAACCCCCAACCCCCGGTTTTGGAGACCGGTGCTCTACCAATTGAGCTACACTCCTACGTCGCCGGCCGCAGTTTCCCGCGTCTCGGAGCGCCGGTTTATTCACCATTCGGAACCGCTTGTCCAGATAAAACAGCATGCCCCTCGTATGCGGGGCTGACCTGCGTCAGAACAAGCGGCCGGTGACCCGGCCACACCCTCGAGATACAGCCCACAGGGCCGAAAAAGAGCGGTGTTTACAGGGGTTTGGCCGAACCTTTCCGCGTTGCCCCGGACGGCGGCCACAGGGCCTCCGACGACCCTCCCCTACTTAAAGGAAAGGGGTGCCGCCGGCGGACCGGGGGCACCCCTCACCAAAACACATGGGTACACCCAAGCGTCTACGGATGGCCGCGCACGCGCGACAACCCGCAGGACCCCGAGAGTGGACCTTAGGCGATGATCTTCGCGACCACGCCGGCGCCGACGGTGCGGCCGCCTTCACGGATGGCGAAGCGCAGGCCTTCGTCCATGGCGATCGGGGCGATCAGCTCCACGGTCACCTGCACGTTGTCGCCCGGCATCACCATCTCGGTGCCTTCCGGCAGCGAGACCATGCCCGTCACGTCCGTGGTGCGGAAGTAGAACTGGGGACGGTAGTTGGTGAAGAACGGGGTGTGACGGCCGCCTTCTTCCTTCGTCAGGATGTAGGCTTCGGCCACGAACTTGGTGTGCGGGGTGATCGAGCCGGGCTTGGCCAGGACCTGGCCGCGCTCGACGTCTTCACGCTTCGTGCCGCGCAGCAGCGCGCCGATGTTGTCGCCAGCCTGGCCCTGGTCCAGCAGCTTGCGGAACATCTCAACGCCGGTCACGGTCGTCTTGACCGTGGTCTTCAGGCCTACGATCTCGATTTCCTCGCCCACCTTCACGATGCCGCGCTCGACACGGCCGGTCACCACGGTGCCGCGGCCAGAGATCGAGAACACGTCTTCGATCGGCATCAGGAAGGGCTTGTCAACCGGACGCTCCGGCTGCGGGATGTAGGCGTCGACCTGCTTCATCAGCTCCAGGATGGCTTCCTTGCCAATCTCGGGGCTGCGGTCTTCCAGGGCGCACAGGGCGGAGCCCTTCACGATCGGAATGTCGTCGCCAGGGAAGTCGTAGCTGCTCAGCAGCTCGCGCACTTCCAGCTCCACCAGCTCCAGCAGCTCGGGGTCGTCGACCATGTCGACCTTGTTCATGAACACCACCAGAGCCGGCACACCGACCTGACGGGCCAGCAGGATGTGCTCGCGGGTCTGCGGCATCGGGCCGTCGGCGGCGGACACGACCAGGATCGCGCCGTCCATCTGCGCGGCGCCGGTGATCATGTTCTTCACATAGTCGGCGTGGCCGGGGCAGTCGACGTGGGCGTAGTGACGGTTGGACGTCTCGTACTCGACGTGGGCGGTCGAGATCGTGATGCCACGCGCCTTCTCTTCCGGCGCCTTGTCGATCTGGTCGTACGCGGTGAACGTCGCGCCACCGGTCTCAGCCAGCACCTTCGTGATCGCAGCCGTCAGCGACGTCTTGCCATGGTCAACGTGACCGATCGTGCCGATGTTGCAGTGCGGCTTGGTGCGCTCAAATTTCGCCTTGGCCATGGTCTTATCCGCCTTTGCCTGACAGTCTGAAGTTAAGCTTTAGGATTTCGCGTGGAGCTTTGTACTGGAGCGGGTGAGGGGAATCGAACCCCCGTCGTAAGCTTGGAAGGCTTCTGCTCTACCATTGAGCTACACCCGCCTAAGTCTCTGCCGCTCCATACCCCGGAACTGCTTCGCGCACGCGGGGAACCAGTAAACCCACCCCTCATCCCTGGGGGGCGGTTTTACCGGCAAAATGGTGGAAGGGGTAGGATTCGAACCTACGTACGCTAACGCGGGCAGATTTACAGTCTGCTGCCTTTAACCACTCGGCCACCCTTCCGTCGCCGCGTGTCCGACCGGGGTCGAAAACGGTGGACAGGTGGGTAGGCGTTTCGACCCCCTCCTGTCAACGGGGAAATGTTGGTCGGATGAAAAGACTGCTGCACAAGGGTGCCATGCCTGCGGAAAGCAGTGGCAAGCCTGCACCGCTTGGCGCTAAGGATGGCACCATGAAGCGATCTGGATTTTCAAACCAGGGCCCGTCCCGCACCGGCGGCAACGGCCCCTCAGCCCCCAATTCCCCCCGCCCGCCCCGCGATGGCGGCCGGCCCGCCACGCCCAAAGGTGCCGCGCCCAAGGGCAACGTCCCGGCGGGCGAGCGCGCCCGTGCGCACGAGGCGCGCACCGAAACGCGTGGCGAGCCCCGTGGCGAACCGCGCGGCGCGGCCAAGAAGCCCGCGCCCGGCAAGGTGGCCCCCAAGCCGGGCATGCTCTATGGCCAGCACCCGGTGGTGGCCGCCTGGACCAACCCCGAACGGCGCTGCAAGGCCCTGCTGGCCACGCCGGCCGGCCTGGAGCTGATGACCGAGGCCTTCGCCCAGGCCAAGGCCGCCGGCCTCGCCCGGCCGGAGCCCACGGTGGTGGAGCGCGAGGCGCTGGACCGCCTGCTGCCGGCCGGCGCCGTGCACCAGGGCCTGGTGCTGGACGCCAGCCCCCTGCCCGAGCTGGACATCGCCGACGTCGACCGCGCCTGCGGTGAGACGGACATGGTGGTGGTCCTGGACCAGGTGACCGACCCCCACAACGTCGGCGCCATCCTGCGGTCCGCCGCCGCCTTCGGCGCCAAGGCCGTCATCGTCCAGGATCGGCACGCGCCGGAGGTGACCGGGGTGCTGGCCAAGACCGCCTCGGGCGCGCTGGAGGTGGTGCCCCTGGTGCGGGTGACCAACCTGTCCCGCGCGCTCACGGAGTTGCAGGACGGCGGATTCTTCTGCGTCGGCCTGGCCGAATCGGGGCCCAAGCCCCTGCACGCGCTGGACTTCCCGGGGCGCGTCGCCGTCGTCATGGGGTCCGAGGGCGACGGCCTGCGGCGCCTGACCATGGAACGCTGCGATGCGCTGGCCCATCTGCCCACGCAGCCGCCCATCGGTAGCCTGAATGTGTCGAACGCGGCCGCCGTGGCGCTTTACGAGGTCGCGCGGCGACGCTAAGGTCTGCCCGCGCACGCCGCCGGGCCACCCGGCGGCCCTGGATGCCGGCTTAGCTCAGTTGGTAGAGCAACCGCCTTGTAAGCGGTAGGTCGCGAGTTCAAGTCTCGCAGCCGGCACCAGTTCCCCGTCCCTCCCGCGCCGGGCGCCGAGGGACGCGCAGGGGACGCCCGGGGGACGCACTCAGCGAATCACGTAAGGCTTGTGCCCCAGGTCCAGCCCGATGTTGCCGGCCGGCACCTCGTTGAAGCTGCGATAACGGCCGCCACCCGGTCCCACGACATAGTCGGCCAGCGCGTCGTCATTCACGTAATAGACCGCCTGCGACCGGTAGATGTAATAGCCATCCCGGCTGATCGACACGGTCAGCATGAGTTCGGTGGAGGTGCTGTCCACCGAGGCCAGGGCCGCGTCCAGCGCCAGGCCGCCGGCCGCCGCCGTGATTCCCCAGGGAATGGCATCCAGCATCAGCTTGCCCACGGCCACCCCCGCCCCCAGGGCGGTCAGCGGCCCGGGGACGCTACGGTTGGCGTTGGTGAACCTGGGATGGGCGATGACGTTGACATCGATGGACACCAGCGTCACGTCGGGCTTGGGCTCCATGGCCACGGCGTGCCCGTTCTGGACAAAGGCGGTGGTGACCGCCTGCTGGAAGGCGTCCGCGAACGGGGAATCGCCATGCCGGGTGAGGTACACCTGCACCGGCGGTTTTTGCCCCGTCTGTTCCTGAAGATAGGCGGAAACTGCCGAGGCCACGTCCTTGGACACCAGGATCCAGTGCGCCGCCGTTTCCATCTTGTACTGCGGCGCCGTGACGAAACTGGCGGCCACCGGCCGTTCCGAGCAGCCGGACAGCAACGCCCCCGCCAGCGCCAAACCGCAGAGCGCCGCCGCCGGCAAGGCACGCGCACGAAGACATGACCGGAAGGGAGGGATGGCGCGGAACATGGGGCGGTTCATCTCTGGCGGCTCGATTCTGACCTGGAGGCCCGCCATCACGCGGGCCCGCTATGACCATGGGGCCCGCCGCCGGGCGAGCCCACGCCGTCAATCAAGCAAACGCCGTGCCGCGCCAGGCGATCACACCGCCGGCGCACCGCCAGCGGGCGTCAGGATGGTCAGCGCGCTGTCGTCGCCCTTGGCGCGCTCCCCCGCCGGCGCCTGCCCCAGCACCTGGAAGCACAGCGTCTCGGCGATGTTGGTGGCGTGGTCGCCGATCCGCTCCAGATTCTTGGCCGCGAACATCAGGTGGGTGCAGGCGGTGATGCGCTGCGGCGCTTCCATCATGTAGGTCAGCAGCTCGCGGAACAGGGCGGTATAGGCCAGGTCCACCTCGCTGTCGGCGTCGCGCACCGCCAGGGCCGCCGCCGCGTCGCTGTCGGCATAGGCCGTCACCACCCGGGTCAGCATGTCGTTGGCGGCGTCGCCGATGCGGCGCAGCGACCGGGTCAACTCCACCTCCGGCATCTGGTTCAGCGCCAGCGAGCGCTTGGCCACATTGGCCGCGAAATCGCCGATGCGTTCCAGATTGTTGGAGATCTTCAGCGCCGCCACCACCTCGCGCAGGTCGCTGCCCACCGGCGCCCTCAGCGCCAGCACCTTCAGCGTCTGCTCTTCGATGCGCTTCTCCAGGGCGTCGATCTTGTCGTCGTCCGCCATGACCGCTGCCGCCAGATCGCCATCCCTGTCCAGCGTCGCCTTCAGGGCGCGGCTGAGCTGGGAGGAGGCCAGCCGCCCCATCTCCGTGATGGCGCGGTGGAGTTGGGCCAGTTCTTCGTCATAGGACGTCACGATATGGCCGGTCGACATTCGCTGTTCTTCCTTAAACCGAATAATTGACGACACTCCGGTCGGGGGCCGCGGATAATCCCATGGGGCCAAGACCCCACCCCGCAGGGGTAGCATCCCCTATTACCGGCCCCCATTACCGGCGACGCGGGCCGCCGATTCACGCCCTAGCTTGGCCCAAGCGGTGCCAGCGTCAATGGTTTCTTAGCAAAGGGATAGGATGTTTTGTTGTAAGCAGTCCAAAAGAAATACAGACTGCCCGCAAATTCACGATTGCCGCTGAGAGGCCCGACCGGGGCATGACACCGCACGAATTGATCGCCGTCCTGGAAAAGCACGACCGCTGGCTGAAGCGGAAGACGGGCGGCGCCCGCGCCATGCTGCCGCTGGTCGACTTGCAGGGCGCCACCTTCTCCGGCATGAACCTGCAGTCCGCCAAGCTGTCGGGCGCCAACCTCACCGGCTGCGACTTCACCTCCGCCAACCTCAGCATGGCCGACCTGTTCGCCGCCAGGCTGACCCGCGCCGTGCTGATCAACGCCAACCTGTACCGCGCCGACCTGCGCGGCGCCCACATGCGCGGCGCCCGCTTGAAGGGCGCCATCCTGCGGGAAGCCGACCTGCGCGGCGGCGCGCTGCTGGACCGCCGGGGCCCCGGCCAGGTCAGCATGCAACAGTCCGATCTGCGCGGCGCCGACATGGACGACGCCCTGCTGTCCAGCGCCAACCTGGCGGGCGCCGATCTCAGCGAGACCAGCATGGTCGGCGCCGACTGCTCCGGCGCCCAGTTGTCCGGCTGCAATCTGGCCAAATCGGTGCTGAAGTCCGCCAACTTCACCGGCTGCGACATGCGCGGCGTCAACCTGTCGGGCAGCAACCTGACGGGGGCGGTGCTGCGGGACTGCCGTCTGGCGGGTGCCACCCTGGCCGGCGCCAACCTAATGAACGCCGACCTGACGGGCGCCAACCTGGAGGGGGTGGACCTGACCGGCGTGGACACCACCGGCGCCAACCTGGCCCGGGGGTCGGAGAATTTCTCGGAAAAGATCCAGAAGGCGCTGGGCCACCACCGCACCTGGATCCTGAGCAATGGCGCCAAGGGCATCCGGGCGGAGCTGATGGGCGAGGATTTGAGCCACATCGACCTGAAAGGCGTGAACCTCAGCGGCGCCGACCTGAAGGGCGCCAAGCTGGTGGGCGCCAAGCTGTGCGACGCCTTGTTCATCATGTCCGACCTGGCCGGCGCGGACCTGCGCGGCGCCGACCTGACCGGTGCCACCCTGGACGGCGTCAGCCTGCGCGGCACCGACCTGACCGGCGCCAAGCTGGATGGGGCGGAGATCGGTTCAGTCGACATCAAGGGGCCGGACGGCCGCCCCATCGGGCGACTGTGGCCCGCGAACCTGGCGGACGCCCAGTTGATGAAGGCCAGCCTGCAACGCGCCAACCTGCGCAGCGCCAACCTGTCGGGCGCGGACCTGCGCGGCGCCGACCTCAGCGGCGCGAACCTGATCGACGCCAACCTGCGCGGCGCCCTGCTGGAGGGTGCGCTCCTCGATGGCGCCGCCATGCCCGCCTTGATCGACGACGACGACGATTGAGCGTCCCGCTTCCCTGGCGCCGTGGCCGCCATTAAGCATAGCCGCTGATCTGGAGGCGGGGACGTCGTGAGAGGAAGCAGGATAGCCCGGCGGGCGGCATTGGCCGCGTTGGCCCTGATGGCAGTGGCGCCGGCCTGGGTGCCAGCATGGGGCGGTCCGACAACCGGCGCCCCACCCCCCAGCACCCAGCCCCGGCGGGTCGTCTCCCTCAACCTATGCACCGACCAGCTTGCGGCGCTGCTGCTGCCGCCCGGACGCATCGCCGCCCTGTCGCACTTGGCGGCCGACCCAACGCTGTCCTACGTCGC
Organism: Nitrospirillum goiasense; assembly: GCF_034427435.1. Classification (NCBI taxonomy): domain Bacteria; kingdom Pseudomonadati; phylum Pseudomonadota; class Alphaproteobacteria; order Rhodospirillales; family Azospirillaceae; genus Nitrospirillum; species Nitrospirillum goiasense. The sequence goes on from NZ_JAXQNP010000002.1 coordinate 128,866, forward strand.
GGGGCGCATCGGCGGCATCCCGCTGACCCAGGGCGGGGCGGAGGAGCTGCTGGCGCTGAAGCCGGATCTGGTGCTGGCCGGACGGTACACGGCGCAGGCCGCGGTGCGCATGGCCAAGGCCCACCATATCCCTGTCGTACAGGTCGGCCTGATCGCCGATTTCGATGGAATTCGCGACCAGGTGCGCGCCGTGGCCGCCGCGCTGGGCGAATCAGCGACGGGCGAATCGCTACTGGCGGACATGGACCGGCGCCTGGCGGCGGCGGCACCCACCGATGACCGGCGGCCCACCGCCCTATCGCTGGCGCCGGGCGCCTTCACCTCCGGCGCCGGCACCCTGACCGCCGCCGTCATGAATGCCGCCGGCCTGGCCAACTATCCCGCCACCAAGGGCATGACCGGCTATGGCTATCTGACGGTGGAGGGAATCGTGGCCGACCCGCCCGACCTGCTGATAACCGGCGCGCCCGATACGGCGGAGGACCGGCACCCCTCGCTGTCCGGCGCCCTCATCGCCCACCCCGCCCTGCTGCGGGCGATACCGCCCAGCCGCCGCCCGCACCTGGATGAGACGCTGCTGGGCTGCGGCGGCCCCTACACGGTGGAGGCGGTGGAGGCGCTGGCCCGCGCCCGGACGGACTGGCTGAACCGCCAGCGGGCAGGGACGCCATGACCCCGCCCCCGTGGATTCGTCGTCATCCTCTGGGGGCACTGCTACCCCTGACGGCCGCGCTGTTCATCGCCTCCCTCTCCGTCGGGGCCAGCGGCGTGTCGCTGGCGGGGGTGTGGGCCGATTGGCGCGGCGGCGCCGGCGGCATGGCCTGGGTGATCTTCACCGAGATTAGGCTGCCCCGCGCCCTGCTGGGCCTGTTGGTGGGGGGCGCCCTGGGCATGGCCGGAGCCGCCTTGCAGGGCATGCTGCGCAACCCGCTGGCGGAGCCGGCGGTCATCGGTGTATCGCCCTGCGCCGCGCTGGGAGCCGTCATCGTCTTCTACAGCGGCTGGGCCACCAGCCTGGCGCTGGCCGTGCCCCTGGGCGGCATCGCCGGCGCGCTCATCGCCGTGGCGCTGCTGTTCGCGCTGGCGGGGCGCAGCGTCGGCGTCCTCACGCTGATCCTGGCCGGCATCGCGCTCAGCAGCTTCGCCGGCGCCGCCACCTCGCTGGCCCTGTCCCTGTCACCCAACCCCTATGCCTTGGCGGAAATCGTCTTCTGGATGATGGGCTCGCTGGCCGACCGGACCTTGGACCAGGTCTACCTGGCCGCGCCCTTCATCGGCGTCGGCGCCGCCCTGCTGCTGAGTGCCGGTCCGGCGCTGGACGCGCTGTCACTGGGGGAGGATACGGCGCAGTCCCTGGGATTTCCCCTGCGCCGGGTGGGGGCCCGGGTGGTGGTGGGCACGGCGCTGGCCGTGGGCGCCGCGGTCGCCGTGACGGGCGCCATCGGCTTTGTCGGCCTGGTGGTGCCGCACCTGCTGCGCCCCCTGGTCGGGCACCAGCCCCGCCGCCTGCTTCTGCCCAGCTTCGCCGGCGGCGCCTGCCTGGTGCTGGCGGCCGACACGGCGGTGCGTTTGGGCGGGCCGGGGCCGGAGCTGAAGCTGGGCGTGGTCACCGCCCTGCTGGGCGCGCCGTTTTTCCTGGGGCTGGTGCTGGCCACCCGCCGCCGGCTGGCCTGAGAGGTTGGACATGACCCTGTTGCAGGCCCATGACATCCACCTGGCCCTGGACGGCCGGACCATCCTGGACGGCGTATCGCTGGCGCTGCGGGCGGGGGAGGTCTGCGGCCTGATCGGCCCCAACGGCGCCGGCAAGTCCAGCCTGATGCGCATCCTGGCGGGCCTGCGCCGGCCGGACAGGGGCGGCGTGGCGTTGGACGGCCGCCCCCTGCCCTGCCCGCCCGACCGCGCCAGCGCCCGCCGGATGGCCTATCTGGCGCAGGAGCGGGACATCCATTGGCCGCTGACGGTGGCCCATGTGGTGGGCCTGGGCCGGCTGCCCCACCAGGGGCCCTTCCGCGCCGATGGCGCCGCCGACCGCGACGCCGTGGAGCGGGCCATGGCCGACGCCGACTGCGCCCACCTGCGCGACCGTGTCGCCACCACCCTGTCGGGCGGGGAGCGGGCGCGGGTGCTGCTAGCCCGCGCGCTGGCGACGGCGCCGGATGTCCTGCTGGCGGATGAGCCGGCGGCCAGCCTGGACCCGCTGCACCAGGTGCAGGTCATGTCCCTGCTGCGGCGGCGGGCCCACGGGAACGGAAGCGCCGTGCTGGCGGTGCTGCACGACCTGAACGCGGCGGCCCAGTGGTGCGACCGCGTCGTGGTGCTGCAGGACGGACGGGTGGCGGGGGACGGCCCGCCCCAGGCGGTGCTGGAACCGGGGCTGCTGCGCACCATTTATGGCGTTGACATCATCCCGGGCAGCGTCGAGGGACGGCCGGTGTTCGTGACGCGCTAGTGCCTGTCACGAAGACGGCTATGATGGGACCGGTTTCAGGTTGCGGAAAAAGGAGCGCGCGATGCGACAGGTGACGGTGGCGGCCACCCAGACGTGGTGCGACTGGAACAAGGACGGCAACATCGACCGGGTGGAGGCGCTGGTGCGCCGCGCCGCGGCCGAGGGCGCGCAGATCATCCTGCCGCAGGAACTGTTCGAGACGCCCTACTTCTGCATCAACCAGAAGGCCGCGCACTTCGCCCACGCCGCCCCGGCGGATGGCCATCCCGTGCTGAACCGCTTCACGGCGTTGGCGCGTGAGCTGCAGGTCGTCCTGCCCACCAGCTTTTTCGAGCGGGCGGGCACCGTCTATTTCAATTCCCTGGCCATGATCGACGCCGACGGCAGCATCCTGGGCATCTACCGCAAGAGCCACATCCCCGATGGCCCCGGCTATCAGGAGAAGTTCTATTTCAGCCCCGGCGACACCGGCTTCCAGGTCTACAAGACCCGCTACGCCACCATCGGCACGGCCATCTGCTGGGACCAGTGGTTCCCGGAGGCCGCGCGCGTCATGGCGCTGCAGGGGGCGGAGATCCTGTTCTATCCCACCGCCATCGGCTCGGAGCCGCAGGACCCCACTTTGGACAGCCGCGACCACTGGCAGCGGGTGATGCAGGGCCATGCCGGGGCCAACCTGGTGCCGCTGGTGGCCAGCAACCGGGTGGGCACCGAGCCGGATGACGACCGCGCCATCACCTTCTACGGCTCGTCCTTCATCGCCGGCCCCAAGGGCGAGAAGGTCGCGGAAGCGACTCGTGAGGAAGAGACGGTGCTGACCGCCACCTTCGATCTGGACCAGATCGCGGCCATGCGGTCGTCCTGGGGGGTGTTCCGCGACCGTCGGCCAGAGCTGTATGCGCCGCTGTTGACCCTGGATGGACGCACACGCAGGGGTTGACGGTAAATCCTTGCCATTTCATTGGGCAAATGGCGCATTAACCAACAAATAACGATTACATTGCCGTCACGCATTGGCCCCAACTGCCGCATCCCCAGATAAATCCTTTTGCCAAAGGCGATTCTGCGATAAACGAGGGGCGGCAGTTGTTAAATCGAGGTCAATACAAATGGGTGCTCAAAAGAGCTCTGTGACCGGTACCCTTGCGTCCGCGTACTCACTTTCCAAGCGAGGCGAGGGTCCCAATCCTATCGATATCCATGTCGGTAATCGCTTGCGCTTGCGCCGTACTTTGCTGGGCCTGAGCCAGGAGATCCTGGGCGAGGCCGTTGGAATCACCTTCCAGCAGCTACAGAAGTATGAGCGGGGCATGAACCGCATCAGCGCCAGCCGGCTGTTCAACCTTTCGCAGGTGCTGGGCGTGCCCGTCGGGTACTTCTTCGAAGACCTGCCGGCGACCGAGCAGGCCACGCGCATCGCGTTGGGCAGCGAGGAAGGTGAGACCATGGCCCGGCGGGAAACGCTGGAGCTGGTGCGCGCCTATTACCGCGTGCCGGACGGCGCCGTCCGCCGCCGCGCCTTCGACCTGCTGAAGGCCCTGGGTGGCGACGCTCGTGAAAACGAAGACGCCTAAGACCTGAAAGTTTCACGTGTCTTAGGGTATATTGCCGACCGCCGGATGGCCTCCCCATCCGGCGGTTGCCTTATGGCCCCCTCGCACGCGTCGAAGCCCAAATGCCGCTGACCACCGAAGAGATCGCCCTCGACCACGGTTTCCCTGGAACGCGGCGGAATGTGACGGTCCACCGCTTTGGCCCGGCCGCCGCCGATGCGGGAACCGGCCGCCCCAAGGCCTATATCCAGGCGGCCTTGCACGCCGACGAGATCCCCGGCCTGCTGGTGGCTCAGCACATCCTGGCCCGCCTGCGCGCGGCGGACGCGGAAGGCCGGGTGCGGGGCGACATCATCCTGGTTCCCTACGCCAACCCCATCGGCCTGTCGCAGGCCGTGCTGGGCACGGCCATCGGCCGCTTCGCGCTCAGCAACGGCATCAACTTCAACCGCGATTTCCCCGACCTGGCCGCCGCCGTGGCCGACCGGGTGATGGACCGCCTGGGCCCGGACGCGGGCGCCAACGTCGCGCTGGTCCGCCATGCCGCACGGGAGGCCATCGCCGCCTGGGAGACGGCGACGGAAGCCGACAGCCTGCGCAAAATCCTGCTGGGCCTGGCCATCGACGCCGACATCGTGCTGGACCTGCATTGCGACAGCGAGGCCCTGCTGCACGCCTATACCGGCACCGAATCCTGGCCGGACGCCAGCGACCTGATGGCGGAGCTGGGGTGCCGCGCCGTGTTCCTGGCCCTGGAATCGGGCGGCAATCCCTTCGACGAATCCTGTTCCGGCCTGTGGTGGCGCCTGCGCAACCGCCTGACCACCGGCCGGCCCGGCGGGGCACCGCCCCTGCCCGCCGCCTGCCTGGCCGCCACCATCGAGCTGCGCGGCCGCCGCGACGTGGACGATGCCCAGGCCGCCACCGACGCCGACGCCTTGATTCGGTTCCTAACCCGGCGCGGCCTGCTGGCGGGCGACGTGGCCGCCCCGCCCGCCCCCGCCTGCCACGCCACCCCCCTGGCCGGCGTGGATCGGGTGCGGGCCCCCGTGGCCGGCGTGGTCCTCTACACCGTGGCGCTGGGCGACACCGTCGCCGTGGGCCAGACGGTGGCGGAGGTGGTGGACCCCGTGACCGGCATCCGCCACCCCGCCCGCGCCCGCGCCCCCGGCATCGTCTGGGCCCGGGCGGAGCAGCGCTACACCGCCGCCGGCGCCATCATCACCAGCATCGCCGGCGATCGCCCCCTGGCCGAGGAAGGCAGCGGGCTGCTGACGGCCCGTTAAGTTCGCCCTTCTGTCCCGTCCCTCATAATGGTCCCCCGCCCCTGCACGCGGGCGGCCCTTGCCCCTGGGCGCGCTTCCAAGGGAAACTGGTGCTGGGAGAAGACCCGCCGCACACGCGGCGGCATCTGAGTCAACGCGGGGATATCATGGCGCGGGGAATTCGGGCGGCGTTGGCCGCTCTCATGGTGGCGGGGCTGGCGGCGATGGCGCCCGCCCCGGCCAATGCCGCCTGGTACACGGGCCGCAACATCGTAGTGGACCAGGCGGCCGATGGTTCGGTCATCGCCCTGGGCGACAGCGTCCAGCTCAACAGCACCGTGGCCGGTAGCGCCGTACTGATCAGTTCTAGCGCCACCGTCAACGGCACGGTGGCCGACAGTCTCATCGTCGTCTCCGGCAGCACCACCCTGTCCGGCCAGGTGGGTGGCGACGTGGTGCTGGTGGCCGGCAACATCGACATGGTGAAGGGCTCCGTCGTGTCCGGCGACGCCACGCTGCTGGGCGGCGAGGTCACGATGGACGGCACGGTCACGGGCGACGTGGCGGTCAAGGGCGGCGACCTCACCGTGTCGGGCACCATCATGGGCGATGTCGACGCCACCTCCGGCAAGCTGATCCTGAAGCCCGGCGCCCACATCATGGGCGACGTCACCTTCAGCGGCGGTCAGGCGCTGGAACTGCCGGCCGGCGCCCACATCGAGGGCAAGGTGCAGTACAAAGGCGACGGCGTGAAAAGCCATCGCCACCACGACGCGGACGCCGATGAGGAAAGCGGCACCGACACCCGGGGCAACCACCACAGCGGCTGGCATATCTGGATGCCCTGGTTCGGCGGCATCGGCATGATCAGCTTCGGCGTCGGCATGCTGCTGGTAGGTGCCGTGCTCTACATCCTGTTTCCCGGCGCCGTCACCAACGTCGCCGCCGGGATCGCCGGCGACCCCGGCCCGGCCGCGGTGAAGGGCCTGGTTTTGCTGGTGGGCGTGCCGCTGTTCAGCATGGTCTGCCTGATCACCATCATCGGCATCCCCGTGGCCCTGGTGCTGGGGTTCGCCTATGTCCTGGCGCTGATGGTGGCCATGCCGCTGGCCGGCTTCGCCCTGGCCGACATGGTGACCCAACGCCGGGGCCCGCCAGTCAGCCCGGGCGACCGCATCCGCCGCTACGCCCTGGTGGTGCTGATCCTGGCGGTGCTGCAGCTCATCCCCTTCGTGGGCGGGCTGGTGAAGTTCGGCCTGCTGATGATGGGCCTGGGCGGCCTGGTCAGCCACCTGCGCCGCCGGGGCCCGGTGGCGGCCTACTGAGCCGCCACCCTCAGTACAGCGCCCGCTTGCCGGGCGGGCGGCGCGGCAACGTCGTCTCCCGGCGCAGGGTGGCATAGGCGACGGCGATCTGGGCGGCCACCGCGGCGTTGTTCAGCAACAGGGCGCGGTTGGCCACCAGGCTGGCGCCCTCGGTCAATTCCTCCAGGCGGGCCAGCAGGAAGGGGGTCAAGTCCTTGCCGCGCACGCCCTGGCCTTCGGCCTCCGCCACCGCCAGGCGGATGGCCTGTTCCGTGGCCTCGGCATCCAGCGCCGCCTCTTCCGGGACGGGCACGGCGATGAGGACGCCGCCGTTCAAGCCCAGCTGCCATTTGGCGCGCAGGATGCGGGCCACGTCGTCCGCCGAGTCACAGCGGCTGTCGACCGGCAGGGTGCACTGGGCGGTGTAGAAGGCGGGGAAGTTGTCGGTGCCGTAGCCCACCACCGGCACACCCCGTGTCTCCAAGTATTCCAGGGTCTTGGGCAGGTCCAGGATGGCCTTGGCACCGGCGCAGACCACGGCCACGTCGGTGCGGGCCAGTTCCTCCAGGTCGGCGGAGATGTCCAGCGTCGTCTCCGCCCCCCGGTGCACGCCGCCGATGCCGCCGGTGGCGAAAACGGAAATGCCGGCCAGGCGGGCGGCGATCATGGTGGCGGCCACGGTGGTGGCGCCGTCGCCACCGGCCGCCAGCACCAGGGGCAGGTCGCGACGGCTCACCTTGCGGATGCCGCCAGCGGCCAGCCGCTCGAAATCCTCCGCCTCCAGGCCGATTCGAATGCGGCCGTCCAGAATGGCGATGGTGGCCGGCACGGCACCGTGCGCCCGCACCGTCGCCTCCATGGCGCGGGCGGCCTCGATGTTGTCGGGATAGGGCAGCCCATGGCTGATCACGGTGGATTCCAGGGCGACGACCGCCCGGCCCGCCTTGATGGCGGCCGCGATCTCCCCCTTGATCACGCAATACTCCAGCATGCCCGCCCCCGTTTGTTCATGCCCTCAACCGCCGGGCGTTACAGCACCGCCGCCAGGCGCCGGATCAACTCGGCCGCCCCGGCCGCCGCCGCCTGGCAGAAGGCGGGAAAGTCCATGTGGCTGTCGGCCCCGGCCAGATCGCTGAGGCTGCGCACCACCAGGTAGGGCACACCCCAGCGGGTCGCCACCTGGGCCACGGACGCGCCCTCCATCTCCACCGCCTGCGCCGCGAAGGTGCGGAACAGCCGGTCGCGCGAGGTCTCGCAGTTCAGGAACTGGTCGCCCGTCAGCACGGTTCCGAAGTGGATGCCGGGCACCCGCGCCTCCCCGCCCGTCGCTTCCGCCGACAGGGCCGGCAGGACCAGGCCGTCCAAGGCTGCACGCGCCTTGGCTTCCAGGCCCTGATCCAGGTCATAACCATGGGTTTCATCGAAGCCCGGCAGGGGCGGGACGCCGGGCTGATAGACCTTCAGCTCGCCCTGCGCCAGGGCGCCGTAATCGTGTTGTACCAGACGGGTCGCCACCACCACGTCGCCAATGGCCAGGGCCGGATCGACCCCGCCGGCCACGCCGGAGAACAGCAGGGCGCGGCAACCGAACACCTGCAGCAGCAGGGTGGAGACGACGGCGGCGTTGACCTTGCCGATTCCCGCCTCCACCAGCACCACTTGGCGGCCGTCCATGCTGCCTTGCTGGAAGGTGAAGCCGGCGATGACGCGCGTCTCCTCCGCCTGGAAATGCGCGCCGAAATGGGCGATTTCCTCCGGGATGGCGCAAATCAGCCCCAGCGGGCCACCCTTCTGCTCGGTCATGTCGGACTTGATCCCCTTAGTCGCATAGGAGGCCGGCAGCATCCCCACCGTGCACACAAAGGCGGGCGCCGGGCCTGAACCTCATATATCCTGAGGGCATGCCGCCTGTCGCGCCAATCTCTGTTCCAGGGCCAGATCCAGAGCTGTTGCCCGCCAACATCGCGGGCTGGTTCGCCCATCGCGGCTGGACGCCGCACGCCCACCAGCTGGAGATGCTGCGCGCCGCCCAGCGGGGGGAGCATACGCTGCTGATCGCCCCCACCGGCGGCGGCAAGACGCTGGCGGGGTTCCTGCCCAGCCTGATCGACCTGTCGGAACGCCCGCGCGAGGGGCTGCACACCCTTTACATCTCCCCCCTCAAGGCGCTGGCGGTGGACATCGCCCGCAACCTGGAACAGCCGGTGGCGGAGCTGCGCCTGCCCATCCGGGTGGAGACGCGCACCGGCGACACGCCGGAGGCCAAGCGCCGCCGCCAGCGCGCCCACCCGCCGCAAATCCTGATGACCACGGTGGAAAGCCTGGCGCTGCTGCTGTCGTATCCCGAGGCGGCGACTCTGTTCGGGACCCTGCGCACCATCATCGTGGATGAACTGCACGCCCTGGCCGGCAGCAAGCGCGGCGACCTGCTGGCCCTGCACCTCGCACGCCTGGCCAGCCTGGCGCCCAACGCCCGCCGCGTCGGCCTGTCCGCCACCGTGGCCCATCCCCAGGCCCTGGTCGATTACCTGGCCCTGCCCCACCATCCCATCGCCCCCGCGACCCCGGTCAAGATCGTGCGCGGCGCCCCGGGCGCCCCGGCGGAGGTGGGCATCCTGCTGACCATGGAGATCCCCTGGGGCGGGCACATGGCGCTGCAGACCATGCCGGACGTCTATGAGCAGGTGAAGGCCTGCGGCACCACCCTGATCTTCGTGAACACCCGTGCCCAGGCCGAACTTGTGTTCCAGGAGCTGTGGCGGGTGAACGCCGACGCCCTGCCCATCGCCCTGCACCACGGCAGCCTGTCGACCGAGCAGCGCCGCAAGGTGGAGGCGGCGATGGCGCGAGGATCACTGCGCGCCGTGGTCGCCACGAGTTCGCTGGACCTGGGCATCGACTGGGCCGCCGTGGACCTGGTGGTGCAGATCGGCGCGCCCAAGGGCGTCAGCCGCCTGCTGCAGCGCATCGGCCGCGCCAACCACCGCATCGACCTGACCTCCCGCGCCCTGCTCGTTCCCGCCAACCGGTTCGAGGTGCTGGAGTGCAAGGCCGCCATCGACGCCGTGCGCGCCGGCACCCTGGATGGCGACCCACCCCGCCCCGGCGGGCTGGAGGTGCTGGCCCAGCATGTCGTGGGCACCGCCTGCGCTGGGCCCTTCGACGCCGACCACCTGTTCGCCGAGGTCGCCAGCTGCGCGCCCTACGCCAGCCTGACGCGGGAGCGGTTCGAGCAGGTGATGGATTTCGTGGCCACCGGCGGCTACGCCCTGCGCGCCTATGAACGCTTCCAGCGGCTGCGCCGGCGGGAGGATGGCTTGTGGCAGCTGGCCAACTACCAGGTGGCGCGGCAATACCGCCTGAACGTCGGCACCATCGTGGAGGAGCCGACGGTCAAGGTCCGAATGTCCAACGGCGGCTCCATCGGCGATGTGGAGGAATACTTCATCCAGGGCCTGGTGCCGGGCGACACCTTCATCTTCGGCGGCCAGCTGCTGCGCTTCGTCGGCATGCGCGACAACGCCGCCATCGTGGTCAAAGGCGGCCAGGGCCAGCCCAAGGTGCCGGTCTACGCCGGTGGCCGCCTGCCCCTGACCACCCATCTGGCCGACCGGGTGCGCGCCATGCTGGCCGATCCCGGCCAGTGGCGCGACCTGCCGCCGGAGGTGGCGGAGTGGCTGCGCATCCAGCGCTATGTCTCAGCATTGCCCGACCGCACCGGCCTGCTGGTGGAAACCTTCCCGCGCGGCGGCAAGGAGTTCCTGGTGGCCTACACCTTCGAGGGCCGCAACGCCCACCAGACCCTGGGCATGCTGCTGACCCGCCGCATGGAACGGCTGGGCCTCCACCCGCTGGGGTTCGTCGCCACCGACTATGTCCTGGCCATCTGGTCGCTGAGCACCGTCACGGACATGGACGCCCTGTTCGCCGAGGACATGCTGGGCGATGACCTGGAGGAGTGGATGGACGAGTCCAGCATGCTGCGCCGGACCTTCCAGACCGTGGCCACCATCGCCGGCACGCTGGAGCGCCGCCACCCGGGCGAAGAGAAGACCAAGCGCCAGATGACCGTCAGCGCCGACCTGATCTACGACGTGCTGCGCCGCCACGACCCCGGCCACCTGCTGCTGCAGGCCACCCGTGCCGAGGCCGCCGCCGGCCTGACCGACGTGCGCCGGCTGGCCGACATGCTGGCCCGCGTGAAGGGGCACATCCGCCACATGGCGCTGGACCGCATCTCCCCCCTGGCGGTGCCCGTGCTGCTGGAGATCGGCCGCGTCATGGTGGGGGGCCGGGCGGACGAGGTGCTGTTGCAGGAGGCCGCCGAGGAACTGGCGGCCGAGGCCCTGCCCAAGACCATGCGGCAAGGCCAGGGGCTATTGCCGTTTTAGGCGGCTCTCAAACGCCAAAACGGCGCAGGATCGCTCCCGCGCCGTTTGGAGAAGCGTCGCCGTCAGCCGGCGTTGGACGGGTGGCTGTCGTAGGCGTCCATGACCCGGGTGGTGTAGACCAGGGCGGCACCGGCGCCGATGGCCACGGCCACGCCCAGGGCCTCGGCGATCTCCTCCTTGGTGGCGCCGTGCTTGATGGCGGCGTCGGTGTGGACGGTGATACAGCCGTCGCACTTCACGCTCACCGCCACGGCCAGGGCGATCAGCTCCCGCGTCTTGGCATCCAGGTGGTTGGTGTGCTGGCCGGCACCGCTGATGGTGACATAGCCCTTGACCGTATCCGGGCTCAGCTTGGCATAGGCGCCGACGCCGGCGCCGATCTGCTGACGATACTGGTTCCAATCGAGCATCATGATCTGCTTCCTTTCAATCCGCAGGCGCCGTCAGGTGAGGCGCCGGTCGCGGTGTGTTTCGATGTCTGAAAGGTAGCGCCGGGGATGCCGGCGCTGAATGCCCGGGCGGATCGAGGTCATGACCGGCAGGATCAATGGTGGCGGGGTGAGGCAAAGTCCATGGACGACGGTCGCAACGACGTGCTGAGCACACTGGCCCCCCTGATCCAGGTGCGCCCCCTGGTGGAGCAGCACTGCCTGTTCGGGCCCGGCTGGTCCACCCCCCATGCCCGCGAACCCTTGGGGCTCGCGCCGTTCCACATCGTGACGGCCGGCAGCGCCCAGGTGCTGCTGCCCGACCTGGAGCGCACTCTGCACCTGTCCGCTGGGGATGTCCTTTTGTTGCCGCATGGCGCGCGGCACACCGTGCGCACCGCCGGCGCCGTTGCCACCCCGACAACGAGGCTGAACCGCCGCGACAACGGGGTGGTGGAGGTCAAATGGACCAGCGACCTGCCCGACGCGGTGTCGGCGGTCCCGCCGGACAGTCCCGTCGCCCCGCCCGCGCTGGAATTGATTTGCGGGCGATTCGCGTTCGAGCGGGTTGCGGACAACCCGCTGCTGGCCCTGCTGCCGGAGGCGGTGCACCTGACGGCGGCCGACCACCAGGAAAGCCGGCGCCTGACCCGGCTGGTGGAAACCATCCGGGATGAGGTCGCCTTGCCCCGGCCCGGCGGCCGCGCCATCGCCACCGATCTCGCCCGCGCCTTGTTCACCATGATCCTGCGCGGCCATCTGGCGGGCCATGGCGAGGGCGCGGAGGCGGCGGGCCTGCTGGCCCGCCCGGCCACGGCGCGGGTGGTGGCGGCCCTGGTGCGCGATCCGGCGCGGGCCTGGACCCTGGACGAGTTGGCGGCGCAGGCCCATCTTTCCCGCGCCACCCTGGTGCGCGCCTTCCGCGCCGCCGGCGCCCCCGCCCCGCTGGCCTTCCTGGCCCAGGTGCGCATGACGCTGGCCGTGCGCCACCTGGTGGCAGAGGGGCTGTCGCTGGCGGAGACGGCGGCCCGCGTGGGCTATGAATCGGAAAGCGCGTTCAGCCGCGCCTTCAAACGCCACTACAATGCGGCCCCCGGGGACTACCGGGACGCCGCGCGCGCCTGACTGAATGGGGATCTTTTTCGCATGAACGCCCGTTTCGGCACCGGCAGCGCCGGCGACCAGACCGCCCTGACCGTGAACGGGGCCACGGTGCTGGCGGACGCCAGCGGCGCCCTGTTCTGGCCGGACCGCGGCCTGCTGGTGGTGGCCGACCTGCACCTGGAAAAGGGATCGGCGTTCGCGGCGCGCGGCACCCTGCTGCCGCCCTACGACACCGCGGCCACGCTGGCGCGGTTGGAGGCGACCTGCCGCCGCCTGGCTCCCCGGCGCGTGCTGTGCCTGGGTGACAGCTTTCATGACCCCCGCGCCGGCGCCCGCGTCTCAGCCGACGACGGCCGTCGCCTCGCCGGGCTGATCCAGGCCCATGACTGGCTGTGGGTGGTGGGCAACCACGACCCGGCCCCACCCCCGGACTGGGGCGGACAGGTGGTGGACGACTGGGTGGAGGGCCCGCTGGTTTTCCGGCATGAGGCGCAGGACATCACCACCGCGGGCGAAATCTCCGGCCACTACCACCCCAAGGCCAGCGTACCCACCCGGGCACGGCGGGTGGGGGGGCGCTGCTTCATCACCGACGGCCACCGCCTGGTGCTGCCGGCCTTCGGCGCCTACACCGGCGGGCTGGATGTGCGCGACGCGGCGTTGCGCCGGCTGTTCCCCGGCGCCTTCAGCATCGTGCTGCTGCACCGGGACCGCGGCTACGCCTTCCAGTCCGCCCACATCCTGGGCGATGACTGGCCGCGAACCGGCACGGTCTGATTGATCGACAGGGACTTTAGAAATAGGGACCCCAGAAAAGGAAACGGGCGGCCCGGGGATGGGGGGACCCGGGCCGCCCTTAGGTCGTCCGCTGAACGCGCTTTGGGGGGTGCGCAACCAGGCCGGGATGGGGGAACCGGTAACTGGACTATCGAGCGGACACTGTTACAGATAGGAGCCCCCCGGGGAAAAACAAGCACGCCAATACATCTGGATAGGGTGGGGAGTAGATCTCGATGGAGGTGATCCACCGGACGGGCGGGTACGTATCTTTTGTCATACGCGGATCGTCCTGCGACAATCGATCCGCCATCCTGGAAAACCCACTCAAAGGCCTATAGCCGGGTTCGAAGGGAGAGGTTTTTCTTGCCCGCTATTGTAACGCTCCCCTGCCGCCGGCCAGTTGCAGATTTGCTAGGGTTTGCCTGATGTTCGCCGCCTCCGCCCCCCATGCCCCCATCGTCGTCTGGTTCCGCCAGGACCTCCGCCTGGCCGACAATCCGGCGCTGACCCATGCCGCCGACAGCGGCCGGCCGGTGGTGCCCGTCTACATCCTGGACGACCAGGGCGCCGCCCCCTGGGCACCCGGCGCCGCGTCGCGCTGGTGGCTGCACCACAGCCTGTCGTCCCTGGGCGCGGCGCTGGCGGGCCTGGGCTGCCCCCTGGTGCTACGGCGCGGCCGGCCGGACGTGGTCTTGCGCGACCTGGTGCGCGAGGTGGGCGCCGGCGCCGTGGTCTGGAACCGCTGCTACGAACCCCAGGCCACCGCCCGCGACAGCGCGCTGAAGGCCGACCTGAAGGCAGAGGACGTCACGGTCCACAGCTTCCAGGCCAACCTGCTGGCCGAGCCCTGGACGGTGAAGACGGGGGGCGGCGGCCCCTACAAGGTGTTCACCCCGTTCTGGAGGGCGGTGAAGGACGGGTTGAAGGGTGGGCTCAACCCCGGCGCGCCCCTACCGCCCCCGGCGGCGCTGGCAGCCCTGCCCACCCCGCCCGATGGCGACCGCCTGGCGGACTGGGCCCTGCTGCCGACCAAGCCCGACTGGGCCGGCGGCCTGCGCGACGCCTGGACGCCCGGTGAGGCGGGCGCCGCCCGACGCCTGGCGGCCTTCCTGGATTCGGCCGTGGGAAACTATGCCGAGGGGCGCGATTATCCCGCCCAGCCCTGGACATCGCGCCTGTCGCCCCACCTGCACCACGGCGAGATATCGCCCCGTCAAATCTGGGCGGCGGCCATGGCCAGGGCCGACAGTACCCATGAAGACAAGGGCGTGGCCGGTTTCCTCCGCGAACTGGGCTGGCGGGAGTTCTGCCACCACCTGCTATACCACTTCCCCTACCTGCCGGAGCGGCCGCTGAACCCCAAGTTCGAGGCCTTCGCCTGGCGTGAGGACGCCAAGCACCTGGAAGCCTGGCAACGGGGCCGCACCGGCTATCCCATCGTTGACGCCGGCATGCGGGAGCTGTGGGCCACGGGCTGGATGCACAACCGGGTGCGGATGATCGTCGGTTCCTTCCTGGTGAAGCACCTGCTGCTGCCCTGGACCGCCGGCCAGGCGTGGTTCTGGGACACGCTGGTGGATGCCGACCTGGCCAACAACGCCGGCGGCTGGCAGTGGATCGCTGGCTGCGGCGCCGACGCCGCCCCCTATTTCCGGGTGTTCAACCCCGTGCTGCAGGGGGAGAAGTTCGACGCGGCGGGGGCCTATGTCCGCCGCTGGGTCCCGGAACTGGCGGGCCTGCCCGACAGCGTGCTGCACCAGCCGTGGGCGGCGGACCCGATCACCCTGCGGGCGGCGGGCGTGCGGCTGGGCCATGACTATCCCCACCCGGTGGTGGACCATAAGGCGGCGCGCCAGCGGGCGCTGGACACGTTCGCCGCGATCAAGGACGACAACGAGTGACAGCTGGGATTAAATGCCGATGCGGGATCAATTGGATGACCAGGACACCGGACCTTCGGGCGGCAGGAGCGCGGGCATGAAGATCGCCATCATCGGCGCCGGCATCACCGGCATGAGCTGCGCCTGGCTGCTGGCCCGCCAGGGTCACGACGTCACCCTGTTCGAACAGAACGGCTATCTGGGCGGCCATTCCAATACCGTGGACGTGCCCGGCCGCGGCGCCCATCCCCTGCCGGTGGATACGGGCTTCATCGTCTACAACGCCGCCACCTACCCCAACCTGGTCGCCCTGTTCGAGCATCTGGACGTGCCCACCCAGTCCTCCGACATGTCCTTCGCCGTGACGCTGGACGGGGGCAAGCTGGAATATTCCGGCACCAACCTGGCCGGCATGTTCGCCCAGAAGCGCAACCTGCTGTCGCCCACCTACCACCTGATGCTGCGCGACATCCTGCGCTTCTACAAGACGGCGCCGGCCCTGCTGGACCAGCCCTCGGCCGCCGCCATGACCCTGGGCGAATACCTGGTGGCGCAGCGCTACGGCCACCGCTTCATCTACGACCACCTGCTGCCCATGGGGGCGGCCATCTGGTCCTCCACCATCGGGGAGATGCTGTCCTTCCCGGTGCAGAGCTTCGTGCGCTTCTTCTGCAACCACGGCCTGCTGAAACTGAAGGACCGGCCGCAGTGGCGGACGGTGACGGGGGGCAGCCGCGCCTATGTGACCCGGCTGACACGCTCGCTGGAGGGGCGGGTGCACATGGGGCGCGCCATTTCCTCCATCCGGCGGACGGCGGGCGCCGTGCACATCCAGGATGCCCAGGGGTGGAGCGGCAGTTTCGAGCAGGTGGTGGTGGCCACCCACGCCGATCAGGCGCTGGCCCTGCTGGTCGACCCGTCGGAGGAGGAGCGCCGCGTCCTGGGCGCCTTCCGTTACCAGATGAACCGGGCGGTGCTGCACCGCGACCCGCTGCTGATGCCCCGCCGCCCCAAGGCCTGGTCAAGCTGGAACTACAGCGCCAACGGCACCCGCGACCGGGACGCCAAGGTGTCCGTCACCTACTGGATGAACCTGCTGCAAGGGGTGGACAAGCGGGTGCCACTGTTCGTCACCCTCAACCCCATCGTGGAGCCGCGCCCGTCGCTGAAGGTGCGGGAATTCATTTACGACCACCCGATGTTCGACCTGGCCGCCGCGACGGCGCAGCAGGACCTGGGGCTGATCCAGGGCGTGCGCCGTACCTGGTTCTGCGGCGCCTATTGCGGCTACGGCTTCCATGAGGATGGCCTGTCGGCCGGCCTGGCGGTGGCGGAGTCGCTGGGCGCACAGCGGCCCTGGCAGGTCACCGACGCCTCCCCCGCCGGCCGCAACGCCCGCCCCCGGGGCAGCGCGCACTTGGCGGCGGCGGGATGAAGCGGCGGGGTGAACGTCAGCCGGCCAGGAAGTCCGCGATGGCCTGCCCCAGGTCGGGCTTGGTCACGGCGCTCATGTGGTCGCCGGGGATTTCGGTGTAGCGGGCGTTGGGCAGGGCGGCGACCAGGTCGGCGGCGGAGCCGTTGTCCTGGTCCTGGGCCCCGGCAGTGACCAGGATGGGCAGGTCCAGGCCCGCCAGCACGCCCACGGGCGTGTCGACGAAGGTTTCCAGGATGTTCAGCAGGGCCACCGGGTCCCCGCCCACCGTCTTGAGGAAAGCCTCCGCCATCCATTCCGGTGTGCCGCGCTGAAAGCTGCCCAGGTTGGTCAGGATGCGGCGGAAATGCTCCCCCCGGCCGGCGGTGTGGGTCAGCCCCGCCAGTCCCATGCCGGCACAGATGGCGCGGGCCGGGGTGGCGCCACGGGCCAGCATGCGCATGGTGGTGCGCCCACCCAGGGAATAGCCCCCGAGGTCATAGTCGGTCAGCCCCAGATGCTCCACCAGGGCCAGGCCGTCATCGGCCAGCACATCGGGGGGGTAGGCCGACACCTCATGCGGCTTGGCGCTATCGCCGTGCGCCCGCAGGTCCGGCATGATGACGCGATAGCCGCGCTCGGCGATGCGGGCGGCGTGGCCGTATTTCAGCCAGTTGACGGTGGCGGTGGAGAAATAGCCGTGGATCAGCACCAGCGGCCGGCCCTGCCCCACCTCCCGATAGGCCAGGCGCTGGCCGTCATGGCCAAAGAAATACTGGACGGCGGTATCGGTCGGGGCCACGGGCATGAATCCGGCTTTGAGGAGACTGGCCCCAAAGCTATCGCCCGACCTCGACGTTTGGAATCGATTCCTGAAAGCCGGCCGTGACGGGGCGGCTGAGCGCCTTGCGCATGCCCCAGGCGGCCAATTGGGTACCGCAGCCCATGGTCATCAGGCGGGGGCCCTGGCGCTGGTATCCCATCGCTTCATAGAAGCCCACGGCGTTCATGGACGAAGTGAGGTGCAGGGCGCCGGCCCCCCGGCCCCGCGCCAAGTCCTCAATCCCCTCCAGCAAGCGGCGGCCCGTCCCTTTGGCGGCAACGGGATCGACATAAACGGCACGCACCTCCGCGCTGTACAGGGCGGCGAAGCCCACGATGCGGGCCGCCTGCTCCGCGACCAGCACATGCTCCCCCCATTCCGTCATGGCGGCGCGGTAATCCGCCGCCTCGCGCCCACCCAACAGGGCGATGAGCTGCTCGGGCGAATAATGCCCGGCGCAGAAGGCATGGACGGAGCGGATATGGACCTGACGGATGCCCTCGGCATCATCGGCCTGAGCCGGCCGGATCATCGGGGCCGGGGCGTCCGGCGGGGGTGTGCGTATGCTAGACCGATACATGCCGCCCAATTCTCATCCCACCCTTCGCCGCCCACCCTGATGGCTGCCCGGCCCTGAGGCCACCTGCCGCAAGGCTTCCGGGGTCGCGGCCATTCAAATAGAAGTGCGCCCAGCCGCCGCAAGCGCGGAAAAGCTGTGTCGATGAGAATTATGCACGGGGAAGACGCCCGAGGCGACGACGCGGATGCACCTCTTGCTATTTTCACGATAATTCCCTTTGTGTGCAAGCGGTCCGTCATCCTCCTGAAATAAGCGCTGGGGCTTCCATACCGGGCCAGGACCGTTATCCTGTCCCGGCATGACCTCCACCACGGGCAGCCCCCTTTGGACACGCCGACGCCGACCCCGACCGCCGCCTCCCCTTTGGCCCCGCTTCCTGACACCACATCCCCTGGGACCATGCCCCCGGCAGCAGTCCCCCTGCTGGACCCCGGCGAGCCGCCGGCCGTGACGGTCGTGAACCCGAACGGCGCGGCACCCGTGGTGCTGTTGTGCGAGCACGCCTCGCGCCGGGTGCCGGCGCGCCTTGCCAGCCTGGGCGTCTCGGCGGCGGATATGGAACGGCACATCGCCTGGGACATCGGGGCGGAGGCGGTCACCCAGGCCCTGGCCCGTCGGTTGAACGCGCCGGCGGTCATCGCCGGCTATTCCCGCCTGGTGGTGGACCTGAATCGCCCGCTGGACAGCCCGACGCTGATGCCGGCCGTCAGCGACGGCACCCCCATCCTGGCCAACCAGACGGTGACGGAGGCCGACCGCCAGGCGCGGCTGGACGCCCTGTTCCATCCCTTCCACGCCGCGGCCCGGGCCTGCGTGGCGGCCAAGCGCGCGGCGGGCCAGGTGCCCGCCATCATTTCCATCCACAGCTTCACGCCGGTCATGGACGGCTTCCAGCGGCCCTGGCACCTGGGCGTGCTGTGGGACCAGGACGGCCGCCTGCCCTTGCCGCTGCTGCACCTGCTGCGGACCCTGCCGGGCGTGGTGGTGGGCGACAACGTCCCCTATTCGGGGCGCGACGGCCACGGCTACACCCTCAAGACCCATTCCACCCAACCGGGCCTGCCGGGGGTGCTGATCGAGGTGCGGCAGGATCTGATCGGCGAGGCCGATGGGGTGGAGCGCTGGTCCGCCCTGCTGGCCCAAGCCCTTGGACAGTTGATCGGCCGCGCCGATATACATCACGTCCTGGCCGGCGCCTGAGCCGGCCGCATCCCTTCACCCAGAGGATATCCATGGTTCCCGAGATCGACGACGCCACCCGGGTGCAGCTTGAGGCCGCCGCCTTCCGCCGGCTGGTGGCGCATCTGCGTGAGCGCACCGACGTCCAGAACATCGACCTGATGAACCTGGCCGGCTTCTGCCGCAACTGCCTGTCCAAATGGTATCGCGCCGCCGCCGAGGAGCGGGGCGTGGCGCTGGACTATGAGGCGGCGCGGGAAATCGTCTACGGCATGCCGTATGAGGATTTCAAACGCCTGCACCAGCGCGAGGCGACGGCGGAGCAGAAGGCCGCGTTCGAGCAGAACAAGCCCAAGGACTGACGCGGCACACGGGGCTGACGCGGCCCCTGCCCGCTTTCCCGGCGCTTGCCCATCCGGGGCGGCGCAGGTAAGGTCGCGCCCTCACCATTCAGACCACCCACTTAAGATAAGAGGCATTCCCCATGTCGGACGCCCCGGTAACGGATGTTGGCGGCATCGCCGGCGAACGCCTGCGCTCCATCATTGAGCGTATCGAGCGCCTGGAAGAGGACAAGAAGGGCATCGCGGACGATATCAAGGATATCTACGCCGAAGCCAAGGGCACGGGGTTCGATACCAAGATCCTCCGCCAGATCATCCGCCTGCGGAAGATGGAAAAGAACGACCGGCAGGAGCAGGACGCCCTGCTGGAGCTCTACAAGGCCGCGCTGGGCATGGAGTGAGTTGCGCATCGGCGTTCCTTCTTTACCGAACGGAAAAGGCCGGAAACCACCTCGCCAGCCCTCTTAAGGTCATAACGCCAACCTTAAATGACGATTCATGCATCAGGTTCTTAAATCGCCTAATCATGAGAACGAAGGTGGCGAATGGCAAATCACTACTCGGATCTCAACCCGACAAAAGCGCTGATCTGGCGCATAGTCCACCATAGCAACCTATCTTGGATTTTGGATAATGGCCTGCATTGTGGCAATGGCGGCGTGCAGGCCACCAACTGGGTAAGCATTGGAAGCCCAGAACTAATTGGCAAACGCGCGAACCATCCCGTGCCGATCCCTCCTGGCGGTTTCTTAAACGACTATGTGCCATTTTACTTCACCCCGTTTTCACCAATGCTTCGCAACATCCATACCGGCTGGGGCGGCATTCGGCGGAGGCCCAATGAAGAAATAGTGATCCTCGTATCCAGCTTGCATCAGGTTGCAAGGCAGAAGCTGCCTTTCCTGTTCACCGATAGCCATGCTTACTATCAGTGGGCGAATTTCTATTCCGACTTGGCCAATCTCGATAAAATCGACTGGCCACTGCTTCAAGCCCGAGATTTCCGGCGTGATCCGGAAGATCCTGCCAAATTCGAACGGTACCAGGCGGAAGCCCTGGTTTATCGGCACTTGCCGATCAATGGGTTGCTCGGCATTGTGTGTTATACGGATAACTTGAAACGGGGCATTGAGCAGCAGATTCAGGCTCGAAGCTTGAACTTACCGGTCTATGTCCGCCCTGGCTGGTATTTCTCATGATCAAGTTCACTCAAGGCAATCTGCTAGAGGCCCGCACTGAAGCGCTGGTCAATACCGTCAACACCGTGGGTGTGATGGGTAAGGGCATAGCTTTGATGTTCAAGGAGCGTTTTGCCGAAAATTTTCGCCGCTACGCCGCAGCCTGCAAAGCCAAGGAAGTGCGTACAGGTAAAATGTTCGTGACTGAGACAAATGAGCTAGATGGCCCACGCTGGATCGTTAACTTCCCAACCAAGCAACATTGGCGAGGTGATTCGAAGATCGAATGGATCATCGGAGGGCTGCAAGACCTGCGCCGCTTCCTAATTGAGAACAAGGTCGAGTCCATTGCTATTCCGCCATTAGGCGCGGGCAATGGTGGGCTGGATTGGGCCGAGGTACGTCCGCAAATCGAAGAAGCGTTGGCTGGGCTAGACACCGAAATCCTGGTGTTTGAGCCGACCGAAAAATATCAGAACGTCGCTAAACGCACCGGCGTCGAAAAGCTCACCCCCGCCCGTGCGTTGATTGCTGAACTTGTACGTCGCTACTGGGTGCTCGGTATGGAGTGTAGCCTGCTGGAAATCCAGAAGCTGGCGTGGTTCCTTGAGCGCTCCATTGAGCATGCAGGATTGCCACCGCTGGACTTACGCTTTGCTCCGCATAAATACGGCCCCTACGCTGATCGCCTGCGCCATCTTTTGGAGGGGTTGGACGGCAGCTATCTCCACTGCGACAAGCGCATCAGCGACGCGGACCCGCTGGACGTGATCTGGTTCGACGACGGTCGCAAAAACATCGTCCAGGCCTATCTCAAGAGTGCAGCCAAAGAATACATCCCAGCGCTCGAAATCACAGCGGACCTAATCGATGGCTTTGAATCGCCCTTTGGCATGGAGCTGCTGGCCACCGTGGACTGGCTGCTGGTCAAGGACGGTGTGCAACCAACGGTGACTGCCGTGCGCGAGGGCCTGCGTCGCTGGTGCGGCGGCCACGATGCAGCTGCGCGTAAAAGCAGGCTGTTTGATGACCGAGCCCTTGGTATTGCGTTAGAACGGCTAATACCCAGCGCAATCTCCCCAACGTGAGTTCAAATGTCACGGCACCCGATGAATGTAGAGAGAGGCATTCCCCCTTATCCTTAACTTCTTGGAGAAGCTCGCCCTCAATCGAAGCGGTACGCGTCCATGGCCAGGGCGCCCAGTTGCACGCTGTCGTGCAGGCGGCGGCCGGGCTGACCCGGTGTCGCCGCGCCCACGGCGGCGAACAGGGGCAGCAGGTGCTCATCGCGCGGATGGTTCTGGCGGGCGAAGGGGGCACGGGCCCGGTAGTCGTCAAGCGCCGCGATGTCGGCGCCGCTGACCTTGTCATGGATCCAGGACTGGAACGCGGCCGCCCACGGGGCCACCTCATCCGTTCCCTCCCAGACCAGGTTGCGCAAATTATGGGTCAGGGAGCCTGACGCCATGATCAACACACCCTGGTCGCGCAAGGGCCGCAGCGCCTCCCCCAGCCGGCGGTGATGGGCGGGGCCCAGGTGCGGCTGGATGGACAGTTGCGCCACGGGGATGTCCGCCTCCGGAAACATCAGGATCAGGGGCACCCAGGCGCCGTGGTCCAGGCCGCGCGCCTCGCCGGCCGTCACCGGGATGCCGGCGGTGGCCAGGGCCGCCAGGGCGGCGCGCGCCACCTCCGGCGCGCCGGGCGCGGGATATTGCATCTCGAACAGGGCGCGGGGAAAGCCGCCGAAGTCATGGATGGTTTCAGGCTGCTGCGCCAGCGAGGCGGTGGGGGCCGCCGTCTCCCAATGCGCCGACAGCACCAGGATGGCGCGCGGTACGCCCGCCGCGCGGATGTCGCGCCCCAGATCCTGCAGGAAACGCCGCGCCTCGCTATCCTCCAACGCCAGCATGGGGGACCCGTGGGAGATAAAATAGGCGGGCTGCCGCCGTACCGGGACGGAAGCAGGGGCGGCAGGGGCGGAGACGGCAGAAGCGGCGTCGAAGGAGGCGGACGACATGGCGGGGACCTTGGGGCCAAAAGGGTGGAGAGCAGGCTTCGTTAGGTTCCAACATGGCCCCGGCCTCGTCATTTGCCAAATCACTGGTGATCAACATCATCATTCACCATAGTGATGATGGTGTTGCAGGAGGCCCCCCGCATGGATATCAGCCGCATCGACCTGAACCTCCTGCACGTCTTCGACGCCCTCTATCGTGAGCGGCAGGTGACGCGGGCGGGACGGGCGCTGGGCCTGTCGCAGTCAGCGGTCAGCAACGCGCTGGCCCGCCTGCGCCAGCAGGCCGGCGACGAACTGTTCGTCCGCACCCCCGCCGGCATGGTGCCCACCGCCGTGGCCGACGCCATGGCCGTGCCCCTGCAGGGCGCGCTCGACCAGGTGCGCGCCGCCCTGGCCGCCAGCCGCCCGTTCAAGCCCTGCGAGGCGCGGGATGAAATCACCGTGGGCCTGTCCGACCATGCGGAATTCGTGCTGGGACCGCCCCTGGTTACGGCCCTGAGGAAGGAGGCGCCCGGCCTGTCGCTGGTCCTGCGCCACGCCGACAAGGACAACGCCCTGCCCGGCCTGGAATCGGGCCTTCTGGACCTGGCCCTGGGCATGCTGCCTGAGCCGCCGGCGCACATGACACGGCAGATGCTGGTGCGTGATGGCCTGGTGGTGCTGATGCGGCCGGACCACCCGGCGCTGGACACGCCGTGGGTGCTGGACACCTATCTCGCCTATTCCCACCTGCTGGTTTCGGCCACGGCGTCCAAGGTGGGAGCGGTGGACCGTATGCTGGAAAGCCTGGGGCGGCAGCGCACCCTGGCGGTGGTGGCCTCCCATCTGCTGGTGGCGGCCCCCATGCTGCGCGATAGTGACCTGCTGTGCACGATGGCGGCACGGGTGGCGCATCCGCTGGCGGCGGCCTTCGGCCTGGCGGTGCGGCCCCTGCCGGCGGAACTGCCGGCCAGCAGCATGCGCCTGTCCATGGTCTGGCACCGCCGCCTCGACAGTCATCCCGCCCATGCCTGGCTGCGCCGCCGGGTGGCGGAAGTGGCGCGGGCGCTGCCGCCAATTCTGGGCCCTGCATGACACAGCTCCCCGGTTGACCTGTCTCATTGGCCCGGTGGCCCCGCCGATGTAGAGTGCGGACCCTGATTCGCCCCCTCCTGACTGGTGACGACGCCTTGGCCGAGCCGAACTTCTTCCTGACCGACATCTGGTATTTCGCCATGCCCGGCAGCGCCCTGGCGAAGGGCGCCATGCAGGCCGTGACCCTGCTGGGCCAGCCGGTGCTGCTGGGTCGCGCCACGGATGGCGGCGTCTTCGCCCTGCGGGATATCTGCCCCCATCGCGGCATCCCGCTGTCCTGCGGCCGGTTCGACGGCAAGGAGGTGGAGTGCTGCTATCACGGCTGGCGCTTCGACCGGCAGGGCAAGTGCACCGACATCCCCTCGCTGGTCGAGGGGCAGGACTTCGACCTGAACCGCATCCGCGTGCGCGATTACCCGGTGCGGGAGATCAGCGGCAACATCTGGATCTGGATGGGCACGGATGAGCCCGACCAGGAGCCGCCGCAGCCGCCGGGCCTGCCCACCGACAAGCAGCCCGACATGCTGATGACCATGGACTTCCCCTGCCACCTGGATCATGCGGTGGTGGGCCTCATGGACCCGGCGCATGGCCCCTTCGTCCACCAGTCCTGGTTCTGGCGCACGCCCAAATCCATCCATGCCAAGGAGAAGGCCTTCGGCCCGGCGCCCTTCGGCTTCGTCATGAAGAAGCATCGGCCGTCCAGCAACTCCCGCGCCTATGCCATCCTGGGCGGCGTGCCGGAGACGGAAATCTCCTTCCGGCTGCCCGGCGTGCGCACGGAAACCATCGAGGCCGGCCGGAACCGGGTGTGGAACCTGACGGCGGTGACGCCGCTGGATGAGAACAACACCCGCATCACCAACATGTTCTACTGGACCATGCCCTGGGCCAGCCTGCTGAAGCCGGTGTTCCGCCCCATCGCCCAGCGCTTCCTGGGGCAGGACCGCGACGCGGTGGTGATGCAGCAGCAGGGCCTGCGCCACAACCCGACCCTGATGCTGATCAAGGACGCCGATACCCAGGCGCGTTGGTATTACCAGCTGAAGAACGAGTTCCGGCGCGCCCGGGAGGAGAAGCGCCCCTTCGAAAATCCCGTGCGCGATACCGTCCTGCGCTGGCGCAGTTAACGCCCTGGCACGCTATAGTCATGCCCAGACCGCTTGCTGAAGAGGGACGGGCATGACCGCGACCGCCGCCGAATCCACCGCCGCCCTGGGCACCTTGCCCACCTGGGACCTGTCCGACCTGTACACCGGGCCCGAGTGCCCACGGCTGCGGGCGGACCTGGAGCGGGTGGAGCGCGAGGCCCAGGCCTTTTACCACCGCCATGCGGGCAAGCTGCCCGGCCTGTCGGGCAAGGAGCTGGGCCAGGCGATCGCCACGTACGAGGCGCTGGATGAGACGCTGACGCGGATCATGAGCTACGCCGGCCTGCTGTACGCCGGCGACCAAAGCGATGGCGCCATCGCCCGCTTCTATCAGTCCATGCAGGAGAAGGTGACCGCCGTCTCCGTCCACCTGCTGTTCTTCACCCTGGAACTGAACCAGCTCAGCGACAAGGCCATCGACGCCAAGCTGAAGGCGCCGGAGGCGCAGCGCTACGCCGCCTGGCTACGCGATGTCCGTATCTTCCGCCCCCACCAGCTATCGGATGAGCTGGAGCGCTTCCTGCACGAGAAGGCGGTGGTGGGCCGCAACGCCTGGACCCGCCTGTTCGACGAGACCATGGCCTCGTTACGCTTCCGAATCGATGGCCGGGACCTCACATCGGCGGAGGCCTTGAACCTGCTGTCCGCGCCGGAGGCCGAGGTTCGGCGGGCGGCGGCGGTGGAGATCGGCGCGGTCCTGGGCCGCAACATCAAGCTGTTCACCCTGATCACCAACACCCTGGCCAAGGACAAGGAGATCGAGGACAAGTGGCGCCGCTATGACCAGCCCTGGTCGGCGCGCAACCTGTCCAACCGGGTCGAGGACGCGGTGGTGGAGGCGCTGGTGGGCGCCGTCAAGGACAGTTACCCCAGCCTGTCGCACCGCTACTACAAACTGAAGGCCAAATGGTTCGGCGGCGACACGCTGGAGTATTGGGACCGCAACGCCCCCCTGCCCGACGTGGCGGAGCGCACCATCCCTTGGGACGAGGCGCGGGAGATCGTGCTGTCCTCCTACGCCCGCTTCAGCCCCGACCTGGCCGGGGTGGGACGGCAATTCTTCGATAACGCCTGGATCGACGCGGCCGTCCGGCTGGGCAAGAACCCCGGCGCCTTCGCCCACCCCACCGTGCCGAGCGCCCACCCCTACCTGCTGGTCAACTACATGGGCAAGACGCGCGATGTCATGACGCTGGCCCATGAGCTGGGCCACGGCGTGCATCAGGTGCTGGCCGGCGGCCAAGGCCATCTCCAATCCGACACGCCCCTGACCCTGGCGGAAACGGCCAGCGTGTTCGGGGAGATGCTGACCTTCCGCGGGCTGCTGGCCGCCGAGACCGACCCGGCCCGCCGCCGCGCCCTGCTGGCCGGCAAGGTGGAGGACATGCTGAACACCGTGGTGCGCCAGACGGCGTTCTATGACTTTGAGCGCCGCGTCCATGCCGAGCGGCGGCAGGGTGAGCTGTCAGAGGAGCGGCTGGGCGCAATCTGGCTGGCGGTGCAGACCGAGAGCCTGGGCCCGGCGCTGCAATTCGACACGGGTTATGCCACCTACTGGTCCTACATCCCCCACTTCATCCATTCGCCCTTCTACGTCTACGCCTACGCCTTCGGCGATTGCCTGGTGAACAGCCTCTATGCCGCGTTCGAGGAGGCGTCCGCCCACAACGGCTCCGAGGCCTTCGCGCGCCGCTATCTGGAGATGCTGGCGGCCGGCGGCACCAAGCGGCATAAGGAACTGCTGGCGCCCTTCGGCCTGGACGCCACCGACCCGGCCTTCTGGCACAAGGGTCTGGGCATGCTGAAGGGCTTCATCGATGAGCTGGAGGCGCTGGGCTGAGCGCCGCCAGTTCGACCAATTTCCGATTCGGGCCTTCCTGGCCTTGGGGCATCCTTCTGGTACGAAGAACAACAATCATGACGCACCGCATCCCCGCCCGCCTCGCCATCGCGCTGGCGGTCCTGGCTTTCAGCGCCGCCTCGGGCACGGCGCTGGCGGCCGCCCAACCCAAGCATGAACCCGCCAAGGCGGCGAAGGCCGGCAAGGCAAAAGACCTGAACGGCTGGGGCCAGGTCACCTGGGGCATGACCCACAAGCAGATCCTGGCCGCCTACCCCAAGGCGCGGGAGTTCGAGATCGGCAACGGAGGCCCCAAGGGGGGGCAGGTCCGCTATCTGTTCGGCCTGGAAAGCGTGCGCCTGGGCGGCTGCGCCTATGCCGTGGACTTCGAGATGAAGAAGAACGCGCTACGCCGCGTCACCCTCTACGGCCAGGAGGCGTCCAAGGAATGCGGCGACGGCGTGGATGCCCAGTTGGTGAAGCAGCTCGGCGCCCCCGCCGGCCGGCAAAAGGACGCCGAGTCGGCCAGCGCGGAGTGGAAGGCCGGCCACACCAAGGTCACCCTGCGCCGCGGCATGGGCAAGGCCGCCCGCAAGGTGGCACCGGTGGTGGAGTACCAGCCGAAGTAAGCCCCTCCTCCCACCGGGAATGGCAAAAGGGCGGCCCCGACGGGACCGCCCTTTTTCATTTCGCCTGAGTCACTGATCCGGGGATCAGCGCGGCCACGACATCAATGCAGCTTGCCGGGCAGCTCCTCGATGGCCGTGGCCACCATGGCGTCGCTGCGCGACTGGTCAATGGTCTGGGCCAGCAGCGATTCGGTGGCGGCCAAGGCCACGTCCACGGCCAGGCTGCGCACCTGCTGCAGGGCGGCGGCTTCGGCCTGGGCGATCTTTTCCAGGGCCTGGGCCTCGCGGCGCTTCAGCGTGGCCTCCAGATCCGCTTCCGCGTGCTGGCAGATGCGGTCAGCCTCTTCGCGGGCGGCGGCGATGATGGCGTCAGCCTCCTTCATCGCGTCACGCTGCTTCTTCTGATAGGCCGTCAGGGCCGCCTCGGCGTCCTGGCGCAGCTTCTGCGCGGTCTCGATCTCCAGCCGGATCTTCTCGGCGCGGGCGTCCAGGCCCTTGCCCAGGGCGCCAAGGCCGCCCTTCCAGATCACCAGGGCGAAGAAGACGACGAAGGCGACGCCAACCCAGAAAGTGGGATTCTGCAGATCGAACATCACGCACGCTCCTTCAGGGCGGCATCCACGGCGCCATCGACACCAGCCTGCTCGGGCGCGACACCCGCCAGCTTGGCGACGGCGGCGCTGGCGGCCTCGGCGGCGACGGTGCGGACATTGGCCAGCGCGGTCTGCTTCTGGCCCTCGATGCGGGCCTCGGCTTCCTTCTGCTTGGCGACCAGGCCGGCGACGACGTCGGCCGTGCGCTGGGCGGCGGCGGCATCGGCAGTGGCGGCGGTCTCGTTCAGCAGCTTGTGGGCGCTGGCGCGGGCCTCGGCCACCGCCTTCTCATAGGCGGCGACGATGGCGTCGGTCTCGGCCTTCAGGGCCGTGGCCTTGTCCAGGTCGCCGGAGATCTTGGCCTCACGGGCCTCCAGAACGGCGCCGACGCGCGGCAGGCCGACCTTGGCCACCAGCACGTAAAGCGTGCCGAAGGTGACGGCCAGCCAGAAAATCTGAGACGCGAACGTCTTGGTGTTCAGCTGGGGCAGACCCTTTTCGTCATGCACGCCAGCCTCGTGCTCCACGCTGTCCGTCGCGTGGGTGGCTTCTTCACCCGTCTGCGCGAACGACGGCGTGCCGCCCAGGGCCACCGTGAGCACGGCGGCGGCGGCAAGGCCCTTCAGCCACACCATGAGCCTTGGATTCACCATGAAGATCACCTTGATTGCGAGATCGCCCGGATTTGGGGCTGGCGCCAAGGCCGCACCATGAAACCTAGTCCATGGGAACGCCCAGCACCGGGCCATCGCCGGAAATCGGATCGGAACCTGCGATGAAGCGCTGCCGGAAGCCGAACCGGACATGGGATCGGGGGCGGCGGCCGGCAAACGCCAACCCCGCCCCGTCCCTGTCAATGCCGCGAAGCTCGCCCCAAAGAGGCTGCCCCGCGGGGCCGTTCCATCAACGCCCGGATATCAGGCTTAGGTGAACAGGATCAGGAAGGCGATCAGCAGCGCGAACAGCGCCACGGCTTCGGTCAGCGCGAAGCCCAGAATGCCGATCGGGAACACGGAGGCGCGGGCGGCCGGGTTACGGCCCACGGCGGCGATCAGGTTGGCGAAAATGTTGCCGATGCCGATGCCGACACCAGCCAGGGCGAACATGGCCAGACCGGCGCCGATGAACTTAGCGGCTTGCGGATCCATTATAGACTTCCTCTGTGATGGAACGGTTGAAAGGTGAAGACAGGCTCTACCGACGGACGACCGGGCTTAGTGCAGCTCGATGGCGTCGCGGATGTAGAGGCAGGTCAGGATGGTGAAGACGTACGCCTGCAGGAAGGCGACCATGATCTCAAAGCCGATCAGGGCCACGTTGATCGCCACCGGCACGGCGCCGGCCAGCCAGCCGACGGCGCCCAGGGCACCGATCATGGTGATCGTGAAGCCGGCGAAGACCTTCAGCATGGTGTGGCCCGCCATCATGTTGGCGAACAGTCGGATGGAGAGGCTGACCGGCCGCATCAGGTAGGAGATGACCTCGATGGGGATCAGGATGGGCGCCAGCGCGATGGGCGCGCCCGAGGGGAAGAAGAAGCTGAAGAAGTGGAAGCCGTGGCGGATCAGCGCCACCAGGGTCACGAACACGAACACCAGGGCCGCCAGCGTGAAGGTCACGATGATGTGGCTGGTGAAGGTGAAGGTGCCGGGGACCATGCCGATCATGTTGCCGAACAGCACGAAGGCGAAGATCGAGAACACCAGTGGGAAGTAGGGGCGCGCCTCGGCGCCCGCGTTGTCCCGCACCATGCCCGACACGAATTCGTACAGCAGCTCCGCCACCGACTGCAGCCGGCCCGGGACCAGCGCGCGCGAGGCGGTGCCGGCGACCAGCAGGCCGGTGATCAGGACGGCGGCGACCACCATGTAGAAGGAGGAATTGGTGAAGGAGACGTCGTGCCCAGCGAGATGCAGAGGAACGATCTGCTCAATGCGAAACTGATGCAGCGGATCAGTGGCCACGATTCCCCTCACCTTCATCCTTGGCGGGGGTGGAGTTGGCTCCGCCCCCTGAGTTGGCGTCCGAGCCCGGCCGCCGGTATCCCACCGCGTATCCCATGCCGTTGACGGCGCGGTATACGTTCAACATCGCGGCCGCCGACCCCAGGACGAACATAACGATCAGCCCCCAGGGCGACGTGCCCAGCCAGCGATCGATGACCAAACCGCCACCGACGCCGACCACCATCGCCGCGACCAGCTCAGCACCGATGCGAAACGCGACGCCCAAAAAACCGTTGCCCGCCTCATCCTTCCGCTGTGTCGGGGAGGAAGAGGAAGACTCGGCGCCACGTCGCGCTTCCCGCAAGCGGGCCTCAAGCTCATCCAAGGAAGGCGGGGGTGTCTGGTCCGTCAAGGTCTAAACCCCTGGAGGTATGCCCCTTCCGCCGCAATGGAGTCGTCGCCATGCGAAAGCGGCGGCACCATACGGGGCGGCCCACCCCCTGTCAAGTCGCAAAAGCACAGGATCAAGTGCATGATTCTAAAGGACTATTTTGGTGCCCCGCGCCACACGCGCAGGCGCGATGTCCCAAGCTCAGCCACCGCTCCGCCCGCCACCCTGCGTGGCGCTGCCGGCCATGCCTGGCTCCGCCCCCGGCGCCAGCACCGTCGCCTCGACGGTGAGGGGCGCCGCGGCCTTGAAGCGCAGGGTCAAATGGACGCGCTGCCCCACCACCAGCGGCTGGGTCAGGCCCATCAGCATGATATGCGGCCCATCGGGTTTCAGGGTCACCGTGCCCCCCGCCGGCAGGGCGACGCCGTCGATCAGCGGCCGCATGCGGGCGATGCCGTCCACCACCGTGATCACGTGCAGTTGGGCCATCTTGCCCACGTCGGCGTCAACGCCCACCAGCCGGTCGGCCGGCCCGGCGTTGTGCAGCGTAACGAAGGCCACGCCAGCGCGGGCGCCACGGATGGTGGGCCGCGCCCAAGCGGCGGTGGCCTGGATGGCGGGCGCCGGGGCGGGCGCCTCCTGCGCGGACGCGACGTCCGGCAGGGCCACCGACGCGATGGCGATCATCAGGGAGGCGAGAACGGAACGGACGCGGACCATATGGTTCAACCCCGGTTCAGGAGAGGGATGACGCGATGTGCCCGGGAGAGCGGGCGCGTGGCAAGCGGACGGAAGCGCCCAGCCGCCCCGGCTTACTTCCCCGCGGGGGCTTTGGCGATGGCCTCGCGGATGCCTTTCACCATGTCCTCCGCCGTGGTGCCGCGGGCGAAGATGGTGGCCAGATGGTTGTCCGGATCCATGAGGTAAACGTAGGTGGAATGATCCATGAGGTAATTGTCCGGATCGTCGCCGGCGACCTTGGCGGCATAGACCCGCCAGGCGCGCGTCGCCGCCGCCACCTGGGCGGCCGTGCCGGTCAGGCCGACCAGCCGGGGATGGAACTGCGCCACATAGTCGGACAGTTGCTGCGGCGTGTCGCGGCCGGGATCGACGCTGACGAAGATGGGCTGCACCTTGTCGCCCTCCGCGCCCAACTGATCCATGGCCTGGGTCATCACCTGCAACTCGGTGGGGCAGATGTCGGGGCAGAAGGTGTAGCCGAAGAACATCAGCCGCCAGAAGCCGGCATAGCTTTTCTCCGTCACCGTCTTGCCCGACTGGTCCACCAGGGTGAAGGGCCCGCCCACGGCCACGCCCGGGACGATCTGGCCGCCGGCGCCCGAGGCCGGGGCGGCGCCCGTGCTGCTGGCGCTGGCCGCCGGGCGCGACGAGGGCGGCGCCCCCAGCCACCAGGCGACCAGGGCCGCGAAGGCGAGGGCCGGCACCAGGGTGACCAGCAGGCGGATCAGACGTTTCTTGGCCATGGGAAATGCAGCGCCCGCGCGACGGGAGGGAATTCACTCTGGTAACTTAGCGCGCCCTGGCCCTGAAAACAAAGGCGGGCGGCACCCGCCGGCGCCGCCCGCCCGTCTCTCATGACTGTGCCAACCGCTTTACAGCACGGTCAGCATGCTGGCCACCAGCGGGTGACGAACGATGTCGCGGTCGTTCAGGCGGACCACGGCGATGCCCTCCACCGCCTCCAGCCGGCGGGCGATGTCGGCCAAACCGGACAAGCCGTTCAGCAGATCCGACTGGTCCGGATCGCCGGTCAGCACCATGGTGGAATGCCAGCCCAGGCGGGTCAGCAGCATCTTGATCTGGCCATAGGTGCAGTTCTGCGCCTCGTCGATCACCACGAAGGAGTTGTTGAGGGTGCGGCCGCGCATGAAGCCCACCGGCGCGATCTCGATGGTGCCTTCCGCCATCAGGGTGCGCAGGCGCTTGCCGCCCAGGCGGTCGTTCAACGCGTCATACAGCGGGCGCAGGAAGGGGGCCATCTTCTCGCCCATGTCGCCGGGCAGGTAGCCGATGCTCTCTCCCGCCTCGATGGCCGGGCGGGACAGGATGATGCGGTCGACACGGCCGGCCTCCAGCGCTTCCACCGCGCTGGAAATGGCGAGGTAGGTCTTGCCCGTGCCCGCCGGGCCCAGGGCCAGCGCCAGGTTGTGGGTGGCGATGGCCTCCATCAGCACCTTCTGATTGGGGCTCTGCGGCTTGACCTTGCGCACATAGCTCTGATCCCGCCGCTCCTCCACCGGGTCCCAGCCGGCGCTGGCGGGCCCCCCAGCCGAGCCATTGGCCGACCGGCCGGGCATGGCATCGGGGAAAAGCGGGCGCACCTTGTCGGAGCTGGAGCCGCCGGGGGGCACCTTCACTGGACGCTTGGCCATGTCTGTCTCCTCAGTCACACCGGATTGCGCCGCGGGAACCCCCGCGGCCTGGTTACTAGGCAGGCAGTAAACCGCGTGCCGGGCGACCCCGGGGGTTGGGACCCCGGGCGCCGGAGACCGGGCACGAAAAAACCGCATCCCCAAATCAACGGGGCATGCGGTTTGATGAGGCCCATCGCGGGGCGCCGGGCGGGCCGTCCGCATCCAAGTGCGGAAGGCCGGCGTGCGGGTCCGGGGGGCGATGGGGGCCGATCCTGGATCGATGGTTCGAGGGGCGACGGCGGCGGGGGCATCAGGGGAAGGCCCCTCCCCCGGCGTGCATGTCGTGACAAAGGCAGCGGCGCACAGTTTGGCAACACACCGTTCCGTCATTCTCGAGTGACGACCCTGGTATGCACTCTACCGCAGGTGCGAGCGTCTGTCAGCAATCCATGGGGCATACATGAAAGATTCACACCCCATATGTAGTGCCTCGTCCGGAGTGGGGGTTAGACCGAGTTGGTGGAGGGGACCAGGGTGACGGGACCCGAGTCGCCATTCCTCGTGCCCCGCGCGGCAATGCAAGGGGTGGCCTCTTTCCAGCCGGATTGCCGCGTTGCGGCGGAAACGGCCCCGTGATTCAAGACGCTGGCCCGCCGCCCTCCCCGCCCCCAGGGGGATGGGCCCCCCGAAGGTGCACTAAGACTCAATAAATATTGTGTGGGCTGGCGCTTTCCGCTCAAAATGTGGATCTGAGGATTCCCTTGACGCCCGCGCCCATCTGGTCTTGAAACGCGCCTTCGATGGGAACGGCCTGGGGTGACGTCCTGCCCGCCCCGGATCACCCGGGGCCGATGGACGTGCCACCGCATTTCGAGGACCCTCTGCCCCCTGCGGGCGATCGGTGCGCTGAGTTCGGCTTTGCCGGGGTCCTTGCCGCATTTTCGGTCGGCGTGGGCGGGTGATGGTCAGGAAGCCAAGGGATTGAAGGGGTCAGGGGCGAGATGAGCAACCAAGTGGCATTCCGGGACGCGCCGTTCCAACTGCGCGGCAGCAACTTCACCATGATGGTGCTGAAGGTATCCGACCCGCATGCCCAGAATTTCTTCTTCGCCCTGTCGGACAAGGTGCGCCAGGCGCCCAATTTTTTCCGCAATGCGCCGGTAGTGCTGGATCTGGACGATCTTCCGCCGGGACAGGGCTTTGATTTCGAGAATTTCTGCGACCTGCTGCGCACCTTGGGCCTGATCGCCGTGGGCCTGCAGGGTGGCACCCGTGAACAGCAGGAGGCGGCGCTGGCCGTCGGCCTGGCCGTGTTCCCGCAGGGGCGCGCGGCGGCGGACGCCGCGCCAGCGGCCCCCCGTCCCGTCGCCGTGGCCGACGCCCCGGCCGCCACGGCGCCCGCCGCCGCCCCGGCGCACGACCTGCCCTACCAAAAGGCCACCCTGCTGGTCAGGGAGAATGTGCGCTCCGGCCGGCAGTTGTACGCCCAGGGCGGCGACCTGGTGGTCATCGGGTCGGTATCCCCGGGGGCCGAGCTGGTGGCCGACGGCAATATCCACGTCTATGGCGCGCTGCGCGGCCGCGCGCTGGCAGGCATGGCGGGCGACCGCAACGCCCGCATCTTCTGCCAAAGCCTGGAGGCGGAGATGGTCTCCATCGCCGGGCTGTACCGGGTGAGCGAGGATCTGGAGAAATCCGTCCTGCGCCGCCAGGTCCAGATTTACCTGGACCAGGGTTTCCTCCACATCGATCCGGTCACCGTCTGACGCACGGCCGGTTTTCCCAGTAACCTTCTTTTCCAAGGGAGACGTTCTTGGCCAAGATCATCGTCATGACATCGGGCAAGGGCGGCGTCGGCAAGACCACCTCATCCGCCGCCTTCGGCACCGGCCTGGCCTTGCGGGGGTTCAAAACCTGCATCATCGATTTCGATGTGGGCCTGCGCAACCTGGACCTGATCATGGGGTGCGAGCGCCGCGTGGTGTTCGACTTCATCAACGTCATCAATGGCGAGGCGCGCCTCAGCCAGGCGTTGATCAAGGACAAGCGGGTGGAGAACCTGTACATCCTCCCCACCTCGCAGACCCGTGACAAGGACGCCCTGACTGAGCAGGGGGTCGAGAAGATCCTGGAAGAGCTCAAGAAAGAGTTCGACTACATCATCTGCGACAGCCCGGCCGGCATCGAGCGCGGCGCCCTGATGGCGCTGTACTTCGCCGACCATGCCATCATCGTGACCAACCCCGAGGTTTCCTCGGTGCGGGACAGCGACCGCATCCTGGGCGTCATCCAGGCCAAGTCGCGCCGTGCCGAAAAGGGCGAAGCCCCGGTGCAGGAACACCTGCTGGTCACCCGCTATGACCCGGAGCGGGTCGAGAAGGGCGAGATGCTGAAGGTCGAGGACGTGCTGGAGATTCTGGCCATCCCGCTGCTGGGCATCATCCCGGAAAGCCCCGCCGTGCTGCGCGCCAGCAACGTCGGCATGCCCGTGGTGCTGGACGACAAGTCCAACGCCGGCCAGGCTTACTCCGACGCCGTCGGCCGCTTCCTGGGCGAGACGATCGAGCACCGCTTCGTCAAAGTGGAGAAGAAGGGCTTCTTCGACCGGCTGCTGCGGAGGACCGCATGAGCATTTTCGATTTCTTCCGCACGCCCAAGAAAGCGTCCGCGGCCGACCAGGCCAAGGAACGCTTGCAGATCGTCCTGGCCCACGAGCGGGCCGGCCGCGATAGCCCCGACTTCCTGCCCCAGCTGCAGAAAGAGCTGCTGGACGTCATCAAGAAGTACGTCTCCATCGACGACGACAAGGTGGCGGTGAAGCTGGATCGGGCCAGTGGCTATTCCACGCTGGAGGTCAACGTGGAACTTCCCGCACCCGCCAAGGGCGCGGCCCGCGCGGCGGCCGGCAAGGTCGCGGCGACCGGGAACGCTTGATCGTTTCCCCTCAGGCGCCGGGCGGCCGCATCCGCAGCCTTGGCTATCCTCGTTCCGCCCTGCGGTGCTCACTCCGGGGCCAGCGGCCGCTGGCCTGGGGAGAGCGGGTGGATATGAACTCGGCAGAGGCCGGTCCGTTTGGGCCGGCCTCTGTCGTTTTCAGGAGGCGTCGTTTCAGGCGGCGTCCGCCCGGCTTTCCTGCTGATGGACCACCTGCTGGCGCAGCTTGACCGCCAGGGCCGTGGCCTGGGCGTCATCGAAGCCGTCCAGCGCCTCCAGCACCGCCTCGCGCAACTCGGGATGACGGGCGGCGCGGCGCAGGGCCACCAGGCTGTCGGCGTCCACGCCGACATGGTCCATGACCGAAACCAAGGCCGCCACCGTCTCCCGCGTCGGTGCCGCTGTCACCAGTTGCGCCAGGTCGGCGCGCACGGTGGGGCGGCCCAGCCGGCCCAGGGCGCAGACGGCGCCGGTGGCCACCATCCGGTCGGGATCGGCGCGCAACCGTTCCAGGGCATCGATGACGGGAAACTCCGCCTGGCGCACGCAGCGGCAGGCGGCCGCCCGCGCCGCCGCGTCGGCATTGCCCAACAGGCGCAGCAGCACCTTGCGATCCAAGGCCACCTCCAGCCGAACGGCGGCCCCCAGCGCCGCCACCTCCACCGACCCCGCCAGACCGGCGCCCCCCAGCAGGCCGGCGACGATGGCGGTGGCCTGCGGCCCGCCGATGGCGGCAAGCGCGTCCAGCACTACCACCGGTTCCCGTCCGCTGAGACCGTAGCCGGCCAGACGCTTGAGACGCTGCCCCAGCAGAGGCACGGCGGCCGTCAGCCGGCGGCGACCAGCCTCCGCGATCAGGGGCAAAGCCTTGCTGAGCGGGGCGTCGGGCAACCGCGCCAGCAGGGCCGCATCATCAAGCTCGGCCGGGGCCGGCTCGGCGGGGGGCGGGGCCGCAAGGGCGTGGGCGGGTTAATGGCCGCAGGGAGCGGCGCGCCGAACAGGTCCATCTGGGCCTGAGGGGAGGCGTCGCCCGCTTTAGCCTTGCGTGTCCTGTTCACCATGGTTCCCTCTTACCCCAGAACGGAACATGATGAGAACATAAGTGGGCATAATTGGCAACACTGTCCCTGGCGGCGTCACGCCTTCGCCGGTCTCTCGGCGAAGGTGTATTCGGGGCCGGGGAAGCGGCGGGCGCGGACGTCCTCGGCATAGGCCTGGGCGGCCGCGCCGACCTGGGCCGCCAGATCGGCGTAGCGCTTCACGAACTTGGGCGTGAAGTCGGCGAACAGGCCCAGCATGTCATCCGACACCAGCACCTGGCCATCACACGCGGCGCTGGCGCCGATGCCGATGGTGACCACGGGCACCAGCTCCGTCACCTGGCGGGCCAGCGGTTCCACCACGCCCTCGATCACCAGGGAGAAGGCGCCGGCCTCGGCCACGGCCCGCGCGTCGCCCAGAATCTTGGCCTGCTCCGCTTCCCCCCGGCCACGGGCGCGATAGCCGCCCAGCGCGTTCACCGCCTGCGGCGTCAGGCCGACATGGCCCATGACGGGGATGCCCCGACGCACCAGAAAGTCGATGGTGGCGGCCATCTCCTCCCCCCTTCCAGCTTCACGGCGGCGGCACCCGTCTCGGCCAGGATGCGGGCGGCGGTGCGGAAGGCCTGCTCCGGACTTGCCTGATAGCTGCCGAAGGGCAAGTCCACCACCACGGCGGCATGGGCGGAGCCGCGCACCACGGCGGCGCCATGGGCCACCATCATGTCAACGGTGACGCCCAGGGTGCTGGGCAGGCCGTACAGGACCATGCCCACGCTGTCGCCCACCAGCAGCAGGTCGCAATGCGGATCCAGCAGGCCCGCCATGGGGGCGGTGTAGGCCGTCAGGCAAACCACGGGCGTGCCCCCCTTGCGGGCGGCGATGTCAGGCACGCTAAGGCGTTTCACGGCGGCGGTGGCGCTCATCCCGGTACCGATCCTTCAAGGACGTTTCGGGCCGCATCCCTACACCAAAGCATGGGCGGGCGCCAATGAATGGCGACAGCGTCGCACCCGGCGCAGCACACCCACCCTCGTGACGCGCCGGGAACTTCGCTATGGTCATCCTTCTTCCTCATCGCTTTCCCCGATTCAGCACGAAAAGGCGCCGCATGCAGTCCGCGGTCGACGCGAGCAAAGACAAGTGGCCAGAGCCCTCGACCGGGTCCATGGCCAGCGTGCCGGTCGCCGGCGGGTTCTGGCGCAAGCTGCTGGCCTTCTCCGGTCCCGGCTACCTGGTGGCCGTGGGCTATATGGACCCCGGCAACTGGGCGACCGACATCGCTGGCGGGTCGCGGTTCGGCTACACCCTGCTGTCTGTCATCCTGCTGTCCAGCCTGATGGCCATGCTGCTCCAGGCGTTGTCGGTGCGCCTGGGCATCGCCAGCGGCCGCGACCTGGCGCAGCTGTGCCGGGAGCGCTATGGCCCCCGCACCGCCGTCGTGCTGTGGGTGCTGTGTGAGATCGCCATCGTCGCCTGCGACATCGCGGAGGTCATCGGCTCCGCCATCGCGCTGAAGCTGCTGTTTGGCCTGCCCCTGATCGTGGGCGCCATCATCACCGCCTTCGACAGCCTGTTGATCCTGGCCCTGCAGAATCGGGGCGTGCGCCGGCTGGAGGCTTTCATCCTGGGCCTGATCACCCTGATCGGCCTGTGCTTCCTGGCGGAGGTGGCGTTGAGCCGGCCGGCCCTGGGCGCCGTGCTGGCCGGCTTCGTGCCCACGGCCGACCTGCTGAGCGATCCGGCCAAGCTGTACGTGGCGGTGGGCATCCTGGGCGCCACCGTCATGCCCCACAACCTCTACCTCCATTCCGCCGTGGTGCGCACCCGCGCCTTCATCCAGGACGAGGCGGGCCGGCGCGAGGCCATCCGCTTCGCCACGCTGGACAGCACGGTGGCCCTGTCCATCGCCTTTTTCATCAACGCCGGCATCCTGATCCTGGCGGCGGCGGCCTTCCACGGCCAGGCGCTGGTGGATGACATCGAGGAAGCCTATCGCCTGCTGTCCCCCATGCTGGGGGCGCCGCTGGCCAGCCTGCTGTTCGCGGTGGCCCTGCTGGCGGCCGGCCAGAACTCCACCGTCACGGCCACGTTGGCGGGCCAGGTGGTGATGGAGGGCTTCGTGGCACTGCGGCTGAAGCCGGTGTGGCGGCGGTTGGTGACCCGCCTGCTGGCCCTGGTGCCCACGGTGCTGGTGCTGGCCGTGGCGGGCGAATCGGCCGCCACGGCCCTGCTGATCTTCACCCAGGTGGTGTTGAGCCTGCAGTTGCCCTTCGCCGTCATCCCCCTGGTCCGGTTCTGCGGCGACCGGCGCATCATGGGCGGCCTGGCGGCGTCCCGCGCCACGCTGGCCGCCGCCTGGGCGGTGGCTGGCATCATCGTCCTGCTGAACGGGGTGCTGATCGTCCAGACGGTCACGGGCTGAGCGGCCGCGCCAGCGGAGGGCTACAGCCCGAACGGACGGCGGAAGATGTCCTGATGAGGGACCGGAAAGCCTTGCCGGGCGGCCTGCTCGCGCAAGGCGGCGGCGATGCCCGCCATGGGGCCGGACCAGTCGTTCATCCGCGTCTGCCGGAAAAGCCGGGCCGTGGGATACCAGGGGCTGTCCATCCGGTCGCGCATCCAGCGCCAATCGGGGCGGTTGGAAATCAGCAGCCAGACGGGCTTGCCCATGGCGCCGGCCAGATGGGCGACCGAAGT
This sequence comes from Nitrospirillum goiasense, assembly GCF_034427435.1. NCBI lineage: Bacteria > Pseudomonadati > Pseudomonadota > Alphaproteobacteria > Rhodospirillales > Azospirillaceae > Nitrospirillum > Nitrospirillum goiasense. The sequence continues at coordinate 168,231 of NZ_JAXQNP010000002.1, forward strand.
ATCGACGGTGATCACGATGTCCAGGTGCGCGATGACGGCGGCCGTATCGCCATAGTCTTCCAGCAGGCCGCTCAAATCCACGACCTGGCCGGGGGGCAGCTTTTCCACATCGGCGGCGCGGGGACCGACCTGCAGGCTGTACCAGCGCACACCGGGCACCGCCCAGAGGGGCGCCAATGCCCCCAGGTCCTGAATGGACCGGTGGCGGTCGCCCTTATGGCCGGGGTTGCCGGCCCAGACCAGGCCGACCCGAAGCGGGGGCACACCGGCACCGCCCAGGCCTGCCTCCCCTTCCGCCGCGAACCAGCCGCGCCAGCGGTCCATGGCCGCGGCTGGCGGCCTGATGTAGGGGATCGCGGCCGGTATGGTTTCCAGGGTGGTGCCCAGCAGGTGAGGCAGGCTGAGCAAGGGGGCGTGAACGTCGCAGCTGTCCGGCAGCTCGTCGTCCACGAGCAGGGCATCCACCCCCGCCACGGTGGCCATCACGCCGGCCAGCGCGCGCGGCACGCGCAGCACGATCTGGGACGGCGGACCAGAACGGCCGGGGCCGCCCCACCAGCGGCGGTCGGCGTAGCGGCTGAACTGGATGAGATCGCCGATGCCTTGCTCGCAATGCAGGGTCAAGACGCGCCCGGTGATGTCCTCCCCCGCGCGCCAGGCCCGTTCGGGCATCACATCCCACAGCCGGATTTCATGCCCGTCTCTCAGGCGCCACTCATATTCCGCCCAGCCCTTCTCAAACTCGCCCATCTGGAGGCAGGCCATGCCCAGGTTCATGTGAGCGGTGGCGAAATCGGGCTTGCAGGCGATGGCACGACGCAGCGATGCCTGGGCCTCCGCCATGCGGCCGGCATCCATCAGCACGATGCCCAGGGTGTTGTGCAGGTCGGCATTGCGGGGGGCGAGCGCCACGCCCTGCATCGCCACGGCGATGGCCTCGGCCTGGTGGTCCAGCCCATGCAGGGCCGCGGCGGCCACATTCAGCGCCAGTTCGTTATCCGGCTGCATGGCCAGCCCCCGGCGGGCATAGTCCAGCGCCTCCTCCAGCCGATTCTGGCCCTGGAGGGCGACGGCCAGGCAAACCAGGGCATCAAGGGATCGGGGGTCCCGAAGCAAGGCACGGCGCCCCAACGCCTCCACCTCGTCCCAGCAGCGACGCTCCATGAGGCAGCCCGACAGGGCGTGGATGGCGTCCGTCAGGCCCCCGTCCAGGTCCAGGGCCCGCTGGAAGGCCTGGATGGCGCCGTCCAAATCCTTCAGATCGCGCAGCGCGATCCCCAGGCAGGCGTGGGCCAAGGCCATGTCGGGCCGAAGCTCCAGGGCGCGGCGCGCGGCGGCGGCGGCCTCCACCAGGACGCCGGTGGCCTGCAGCGCCATGCTGAGGTTGCACCAGTGGCCGGCTTCATCGGGGGCCAGGACGACGGCCCGCCGGTAGGCGGCCACGGCCTCGTCCATCCGTCCCAGGGCCCGTAGGGCATTGCCCAGATTGCCTTGCGCATCGGCATAATCAGGCCACAGGGCGAGCGCCTGGGCATAGGCATCCGCCGCCGGCTGCCAGCGCCCCGCCGCGAAGTGGTCATTGCCGGCGACGTTCAAGGCCGCCGCCGCGTCGCGCCCGGCCGGCTGTGCCGCCAATGGCTGTTCGGCACAGGGTGCTGCGACCGGCACGGCCCCCGCCTGGGCCTGGGCCAAATTCAGGTTGGCGCGGGCGGCCGCGAAATCCGCCTGCGCGGCCAGGGCGCGGCTGAAGGCATCGATCGCGGCCTCGCCGTAACCCATGCGCATCAGCGCGACGCCCAGATTGTTCCAGGCGGAGGCGTCATGGGGCGCGGCGGTCACGACCGCGTGGAAATGGGCCGCCGCCTTTTCCCATTGGCTGTTCACCAGCAAATTGTGCCCGTCGTCGCCCACGACCGCCCCTTTCCACCGCCTGTCGGTCGCCAACACTGTAATGCAACAGGGGCGCCGATGATAACACCGACGCCCCGTCCATTAGCATTTCCGCGATACCGCGAAAAAGGTCAATCAAACGCCTCGTCCCAGCTGCCGCCGGTGGCGGCCTTGCTGTATTCGGTGGCGCGGTTCTCGAAGAAATTGGCGTGTTCCACGCCGTTCAGCATGACGTCCATCCACGGCAGCGGATTCTTCTCCACGCGATAGATGGGCTGCAACTCCAGCTGCACCAGGCGACGGTCGGCGATCCAGCGGATGTACTGCTTCACGTCCTCGGCCGTCAGGCCCTGAACCCCGCCCATCTCGAACGCCAGGTCGATGAAGGCGTCCTCGTGCGCCACGATGGTGGAGCAGGCGACGTAGAGTTCCTTCTGGAACGCCTCCGTCCAAATCTCCTGGTTCTCCGCGACGAAGGTGCGGAACAGGCGGATGGCGGATTGGGTGTGCAGCGTCTCGTCGCGCACCGACCAGGTCACGATCTGCCCCATGCCCTTCATCTTGTTGAAGCGCGGGAAGTTCATGAGGATGGCGAAGGAGGCGAACAGCTGCAGGCCTTCGGTGAAGGCGCCGAACACCGCCAGGGTCTTGGCGATGTTGGCGGGGTTGTCCACCGTGAATTCCTGCATGTAGTCGTACTTGTCCTTCATCTCCTTGTAGTGGAGGAAGGCGGAGTACTCCACCTCGGGCATGCCGATGGTGTCCAGCAGATGGCTATAAGCCGCGATGTGGATGGTTTCGATGTTGGAGAAGGCCGAGAGCATCATCTGCACCTCGGTCGGCTGGAACACCGCCGCGTACTTCTTCATGTAGCAGTTGTTCACCTCGACGTCAGCCTGGGTGAAGAACCGGAAGATCTGGGTCAGCAGGTTGCGCTCGCCGTCCGACAGCTTCTGCCGCCAGTCCTTCACGTCATCGGCCAGCGGCACCTCCTCCGGCATCCAGTGCAGGCGCTGCTGCGTCAGCCAGGCCTCATAGGCCCAGGGATAGCGGAAGGGCTTGTAGACGGGGTTCGGGGTCAGAAGCTGGCTGGGCACGGGCGAAATCCGTTCGTCTAAACATCGTTGGTAAAAGAATCAGAACCAGCCTGACGACTTGGTCAGCGCCTCGAACGGCGCCATCATCGCGGCCAGGAACTCATCGGCGGTCACTTTGCCGTCATGGTCGGTGTCCCACTGGTCGAACTTGCGCAGCGACTGGGCGCGCAGTTCCTCCCGCGTCACCCGGAAATCGCTGTCGGTGTCGGCCGACATCACGGGGTCCAACCCCACCTGCAGCCGCACCCGGGACCCCTGATACCGCTGCCCTTCCGGCGCCGCTTCCACGGAGTCCGGCTGGACGGTGCGGGCCTGGGCCCCGAGAAGGGAGGTCACCGGATGGGGCTGCGGCCGGAAAGGCTGGGACAGGCGGTACTTTTCCAGTTCGGCCGAGGTGATGCTGCCGTCATGGTCCAGGTCGAACAGGTCGAAGCTGCGGTCCGCATCGGCCAGGACCTCGTCCCGGGTCAGGACGCCGTCGTGGTTGGCGTCCGTCTTGTGGAACCAGAGCAACAACACCGTCTTGTACTGCAACTGGCTGCCCGAGGGCGGCCCCAGGATTTGCCCGGACGGGCTGACCGGCACCAATTGAAGGTAGGGGTTGACGGGCATGTCATGCCCGCCGCATCCCACCAGACCGACGCCCATGGCACCCACCAGGGCGGCACCGGCCAGTACCCTCAAAACCCGCATGCGACATCCCCGCCAGCATCGATGGACCGATCGAACGACCGGCCCGTTGCGTCGACCGGCCAACCGGTCGGTCACTGGCAGGCCAGGCATTCCTCGTAATTATTCGTTTCCACGGCCGCCGGGGCGCTGGCTTTCGCATCCGTCTTCTTGGCCACCACGGCGCCGATGTCGGCTTCCGCCCGCTGGATGGACATGGAGCGGAGATAATAGAGGCTCTTCACCCCCTTCTTCCAGGCCTGGAAATGGATCTGGTGCAGATCGCGCTTATGCACGTCGGCCGGCAGGAAGATGTTCAGGCTCTGCGACTGGCAGATGAAGGGGGTACGGTCGGCCGCATGCTCGATCAGCCAGCGCTGGTCCAGCTCGAACGCCGTCTTGAAGATGTCGCGCTCCATGTCCGACAGGAAGTCCAGGTGCTGGACGGAACCGCCGTTCAGCGTGATGGACGACCAGGTGTCCTCGTCATTGCGGCCATAGGTGGCCAGGGTCTGCTCCAGGTACTTGTTCCGCACCGAGAACGACCCCGACAGGGTCTTGTGGTTGAAGGCGTTGGCCGCCAGGGGCTCGATGCCCGGGGAGGCGCCGCCGCAGATGATGGAGATGCTGGCGGTGGGCGCGATGGCGATCTTGTTGGAGAAGCGCTCCTCCGAGCCATAATCGGCGGCGTCGGGGCACGGCCCGCGTTCGCGACCCAGCTTCAGCGACGCCTCGTCGGCCTGCCGCTTGATGTGGGCGAACATGCGCTTGTTCCACACCTTGGCCATCACGCCCTCGAGCGGCAGGCCCTGGCTTTGCAGGAAGCTGTGGTAGCCCATGACACCCAGGCCCACCGAGCGCTCGCGCATGGCGGAATAGCGGGCGCGCTCCATATCGTCCGGCGCCTTCTCGATGAAGTCGGTCATGACGTTGTCGAGGAAGCGCAGCGTGTCCTCGATGAAGGTCGGGTGGTCCTGCCACTCCAGGAAGTATTCCAGGTTCAGGGACGACAGGCAGCAGACCGCCGTCCGCTCATTGCCCAGTTGGTCCAGCCCGGTGGGCAGCGTGATCTCGCTGCACAGGTTGGACATCTTCACCGACAAGCCGGCCAGCTTGTGGTGTTCGGGCATGGCGCGGTTCACATGGTCGATGAACAGCAGGTAGGGCTCACCCGTCTCGATGCGGGCGGTCAGGATGCGAATCCACAAGGACCGGGCGGAGATGCGGCGGATGACCGAGCCATCCTTGGGGCTGGTCAGCGCCCACTCCCCATCCGCCTCGACCGCGCGCATGAAGGCGTCGGGGATGACCACGCCGTGGTGCAGGTTCAGCGCCTTGCGGTTCGGATCGCCACCGGTGGGGCGGCGCATCTCGATGAATTCCTCGATCTCGGGGTGCGAAACCGGCAGGTAGGTGGCGGCCGAGCCACGGCGCAGGCTGCCCTGGCTGATGGCCAGGGTCAGGCTGTCCATGACGCGGATGAAGGGCACCACGCCGGAGGTCTTGCCGTTGCCGCCGACCTTCTCACCGATGGAGCGCAGGTTGCCCCAGTAGCTGCCGATGCCGCCGCCGCGCGAGGCCAGCCAGACATTCTCATTCCAGAGGTCGACGATGCCCTTCAGGCTGTCGTTGCACTCATTGAGGAAGCAGCTGATGGGCAGGCCGCGCGAGGTGCCGCCGTTGGACAGCACCGGGGTGGCCGGCATGAACCACAGCTTGGAAATGTAATCGTACAGGCGCTGGGCATGGGCCGCGTCGTCGGCGTAGTAGCTGGCGACGCGCGCGAACAGGTCCTGGAAGCTTTCGCCCGGCAGCAGGTAGCGGTCGGTCAAGGTGGCCTTGCCGAACGCCGTCAAAAGATCGTCACGGGAATGATCCACAACGACCGCCGGACGGTTAGCAACTTGAATCCTGCCGAAAACGTCTCCGTCCCGCATGACTTATCCCCAGGCTGTGTATGAATTGCGCTGTGGATAACCGAGGACCGGACACCACATCTAGCGGCAACGAGCGCTGATCCTACCAAATCGTGACAGTCCGCCAACTGAATTTAAGGAATAGGACTCAAAAAAAATTCTTGCACGCCGCCGCTGTTGCCGTTCAGCCGCGAAACAGCCCGTTGCGTCGGAATTTCCCAGGCAAACCGCGGCCCGCATGCACTATCCTAGGGTGGGCCATGGTTAACGACGGCGCGGCCTTCCCGCGGGGCGGGCGGGTCACCCTGTACCCTGGAGATAGCCTGATGTTCATCGCGTGCTCGAATCTCATCGTCCCCAACCCCCCTATATCTTGTGCGGGAATCGCGGTGGGGGACATAGATGGTGATGGCCGGTTCGATTTCGTGGTGATTTGCGCCGACGCGCCCAACCGGGTGCTGAGCTGGGACGGCGGCGCCCTGGTGGAGCATCCGGCCGGCCCCCTGGCCGACGCCAAGGCCTGCGCCCGGGCGGCGCTGTTCGCCGACATGGACGGCGACGGGCGCGAGGAGCTCTACATATTGAACGACCCGACGGCGCCGGGGGCCGCCGGCGCCCTGCCCACCCCGGACCGGCTGTTCGCCTGCTTCGGCAACCGCTGGGTCGACCTAGCCGCCTTGCCGGAGAACTTCGCCGCCGCCAACCGGGCGCCCGGCACCACGCTCGCCTGCCTGGACCGCCTGGGCAGTGGCCGCTATGGCATCGTCGTCGGCGGCCAGGGCACGCCCCTGCAATTGTTCGAACTGGACCGCCGCGGACGACTGCGTGAAATGGCCGAGGAGGCCGGCCTGGATATCGAGGCCGATGCCCGTTTGCTGCTGGGCTCCTGCCTCACCGGCTCATTGCCGGACCTGTTCGTCGGCTGCGCCAATAGCCCCAACCTGTTGTTCCGCAATCTGGGCGGCGGCCAGTATGAGGAGATCGCGGAGGAGCTGGGACTGGATGCCCCCGCAGGAACGGCCAGCGCCGCCACCATCCTGGATGCCGATGGCGACGGCCTGGTGGACCTGGTCCTGGGCACCGTCGATGGGGCGCAGCGCCTGTTCCAGCACCGCGCCGGCGGCGGATTCGTCGACGTCACGCCGCCGGAAATGGCACAGCCGGGCCCCGTGCGCGCCATCATCGCCGCCGACTTCGACAACGACGGCTATGAGGAGCTGTTCTTCAACCTTCATGGCCAGCCCAACCGGCTGTTCGCCTGGCGGGAAGACCGCTGGGTGTCCATCGATGTGGGCGACGCGGCGGAGCCGGACGGCCTGGGCACCGCCGCCGTCGTGGCCGACATCGATGGCGATGGCCAGTTGGAACTGCTGCTGGGCCACGGCGATGGCGAGGCGCAGCCCCTGTCGCTGTTCCTGGCATCCCCCACCGGCAACAACTGGCTGCGCGTCCTGCCCCTGACCGCCGGCGGGGCGCCGGCCCGCGGCGCCACCGTCTGCCTGACGGCGGGCGGGCGGCGCCAGTTGCGCAGCATCACCAGCGGCTCAGGCGGGCCCTACCAGCGCGAGCCGGTGGCCCACTTCGGGCTGGGCGACCTCACCCAGGTGGACCTGCTGGAGGTCACCTGGCCCGATGGCGCCACGCTGAAGCTGGAGCAGCCGGACCTGTGCCGGCTGATGGTGGTGCATCATCCCAGCCTGGGCCAGCAGCCGACCTGCTGACCCCCGGCAGGAGACCTGCCGTCAGGACGGCGCCACCACCGGCGCCGACCGGCGGGTTCGGCCCAGGGTCAGCCCATAGAACCGGGCCACCATGACGGCATAGGCGCCCCAGGCGACGCCATAGAGGCCGACGCTGACGGCATAGCTGGCCGCGATCTCGACGGGATCGGTCAGGCGGCTGAAGATCAAGGTGATCAGGGACGGCAGCACGGTCAGCAGGCTGAGCGCCGTCAGCCGCAGGGACACGCCCCGGGTGGCGACCCAGCCCTGGCGGAAGGAGGCGACGCCACCGACCGCCAGGGGCACCACCCCCACCATCAGGCGGCCGTAGATGCCCGCCATGATCAGGACAGGCGGCAGCGCGGCCAGCACGGCCAGGCCGTTCATGACCGCCGTCGGCATCTCCATCCCCAGCGCCACCAGGGCGCTCTGGATCAGGCTCAGCAGCGGCAGCAGAAAGACCAGCACCGGCAAGGTGGTCACGGCCGCCGCCAACGACCAGACGAAATAGGCCAGCTCCCGACGCCCCAGGCTGGGGCTGAGAAAGGCCACGCCGTCATCGGCCAGGAGCACCCAACGCGCCCACCAGACCTGCATGCGGATGAAAAACCAGGCGTTGAAGAAGGTGGGGATGAGATAGAGGGGCAGGACCTCGTTTTCCCACGCGTCCTCCAGCGCCGGGTTGGCCGGCCGCGGATAGGTCAGCGCCAGGATGACGTACAACGCCATCATCACCAGGGCCGGCATGCCGGCGAAACGCGCGGTACGCCCGGGGTCGGACAAGACCTCCCGGAACGCGGCCGCCGCCTCATGCCAGACCGCCGGCTTGCGCCGCATATCCTCCATAACCACCCAACCCTCGACTACCGTCCCGCCGCCCGGGAGAATGCCGGATCGCGCCGGCCGTGGCGAAGCGTTATGTTGCCGCGCCCCGCCGGCGGCGGCATCTTTCGCCAAGGTTCTATCCCGATGCGCCACCCTGTTCTCGTCATCCGTGCCGAAACCTTTCCCATCCGCGGCACCTTCCGCATCTCCCGCGGCGCCAAGACGGAAGCCCAGGTGGTGGTGGCGGAGGTGACCGCCGAGGGACCGCGCGGCCCCGTCACCGGCCGGGGCGAATGCGTGCCCTATGCCCGCTATGGCGAGACGGTGGCGGGGGTGATGGCGGCGCTGGACGCCCAGGGCGCCGCCGTGGCCGCCGGGTTGACCCGCGCGGAATTGCAGACGCGCCTGCCGCCGGGCGCCGCCCGCAACGCCCTGGACTGCGCCCTGTGGGATTTGGAGGCCAAGCTGGCGGGCACGCCGGTGTGGCGCCTGGCCGGCCTGACGGCGGCGCCGGGCCCCGTGTCGACCGCCTTCACCCTGTCGGTGGACACGCCGGAGAATATGGGCCGGGCGGCAGCGGCAGCCCGCCACTGCCCCTTGCTCAAACTGAAACTGACGGGTGAGGGCGATCTGGAGCGGGTGGCGGCGGTGCGGGAAAACGCGCCCCTGTCCCGGCTGATGGTGGATGCCAACGAAGGCTGGAGCCTGGACCAGCTCGACCACTACGCCCCGCGCCTGGCGGCCTTGGGCGTGGAACTGCTGGAGCAGCCGCTATCGGCGGGACGCGACGCGGAGCTGACCGACTACAGGTGCCCTATCCCGTTGGGCGCCGACGAGTCCGTGCATGGGCTAGACAGCCTGGAGGCCCTGGTGGGCCGCTACCAGGTGGCCAACATCAAGCTGGACAAGACCGGTGGCCTGACCGAGGCGCTGGCCCTGAAGGCGGCATGCGAGGCGGCGGGCTTGCGGGTCATGGTGGGGTGCATGGTGGCCACCTCCCTCTCCATGGCGCCGGCGCACCTCCTGGCACAGGGTGCCGCCTTCGTCGACCTGGACGGTCCCTTGCTGCTGGCCCGGGACCGGACGCCGGGCATCTTCTATGACGGCACCACGGCGGCACCACCGCCGCCGGATCTGTGGGGATAAGCGCGGCGCCGGTCTGCAGGCGGCCGGCGATCCCCCGCGACCCTTTCCCGCACCCCCGCCAAATGGCATCCCCCTGCGGGCCTACGCCCAAGGGCGCACTTCGCTTTTGGCCTAAAAGAGGATTAACTCCCAGCCTGGCAAGTAAAACGTCTGGTAGGGTTATGTTAAATCGCATTCTGGGCCGGGAGCAGGGAGAGCAGCGGGAAGAATTGGCCCGTCTGCGCGCCGAAAACGCCGCCCTCAAGGCTGAAAACGCCTTACTGAACCGTCTGTCCGTCCCGGCGCCCTTGCTGGCGTTCGTGCAGGATGGCGACTTGCGTTATGTTTGGGCCAAGGGTCCGGTGGCCGCTTTCGGTCCCGGCGTGCTGGGCCTGACCGACCTGGACATCCGCAACGGCCGCGGAAAAAGCGCCGAGGGGTTCACCACCCTGCATGCCATCAAGGGCCGCATCCTGGAAACCGGCCGGGGCGAGCGGCACATGTTCCGCCTGGAAATCCCCGGCGAGACGGAAAGCCGCCTGTACGACCTGGTGCTGGAACCCCATCGCGAGGCCGATGGCCGCGTCGTCGGCATCGTCGGCCTGGGCCTGGACATCACGGTGGAAGCCGCGCGCCGCGGCGCCGTGGCCCTGGCGGAGGCCCAGGCGGTGAAGGCGGAGGCGGAGCGGGCCAACCGGGCCAAGTCCCGCTTCCTGGCCGCCGCCAGCCATGACCTGCGCCAACCCTTCCAGGCCATGCGCCTGTTCCTGCACCTGCTGGAGGCCCGCCTGACCGAGGACGCCCAGCGCGACCTGGCGGCCAAACTGACGGAGTCGCTGGACGCCACCGAGGACTTGCTGAACGCCCTGGTCCAGATCTCGGCGCTGGAGGCCGCGACCGTCACGCCCGCGCCGACGCGTTTCGCCCTGTCCACGGTGATGGAGCGATTGGCGGGTGAGTTCCGGCCCCTGGCCGCAGCCAATGGCGTCCGCCTGCGCTGCGTCGCCACCAGCGCCCAGGTCGACAGCGACCCGGTGCTGATCGACCGCATGGTGCGCAACCTGATCGTCAACGCCGTGCGCCACACCCGCGAGGGCGGCATCCTCATCGGCTGCCGCCGCCAAGGGGGTAGCGTGCAGTTGCAGGTGTGGGACACCGGCTGCGGCATCCCGGCGGACCAGGTGCCCTTCATCTTCGACGAATTCTATCGGGGCGAGACGGTCGCCTGCGCTTCTGGCGGCCCCTCCGGTGGAACCGCGAAGGGCGCCCAGAACAAGCGGGACGCCCAGCATGGGCTGGGCCTGGGCTTGGCCATCGTCAAGAAAACGGCGACCCTGCTGGGGCTGACCGTGACGGTCGTCTCCACCCCCAATCGGGGTTCCGGCTTCACCATCACCTTGCCCCTGGCGGAGCCGGCGCGTGCCGCCCCGCCCCGCCCCGTCATGGCGGGCCCGGTCCTGGTCGGCGAAGCGCCGCCCACGGCCGCCACGCCGGTCAAGGAACCCCCGTCCGCCCCGCCCCCCGTGCGGGAGCCCGCCGCCGAACCGCCGGTGACGGAGCCGCCGGCCAAGGAAAAGGAAACGCCGCCCGATCCGACCGGGCAGCAGGCTCCGGGCGGCGCGCTGGTGGCCTTGCTGGAGGACGACCCGCTCCAATTGGCGGCGCTGGAGGCCATGGTGGAGGATTGGGGCTGCGTGCCCCTGGCCGCCCCGACGCCCGAGGCGCTGTTCGAGGGATTGGCCAAGGCCGGGGCGGCGCCGCGCCTGGTGATTTCCGACAATCGCCTGCCGGGAAACCGGCGTGGCATGGACATCATCGCCGACATCCGCGCCCGCTACGGCGCCGAGGTGGGTGGCATGCTGGTCACGGGGGACACCGACCCCCAGTTGATGGAGCAGGCCGCCGCCGTAGGCGTGGTCGTGGCCCACAAACCCATCGCCCCGCCCCGCCTGCAGCGCATGGTGGCGGACGCGCTGGAACGCGGGACCGGACAAACTGCCACGGGCGGCGGCCGGGGAGCCGCCGCGCCCGGCCCAGGCGTCAGTCCCGGAAGTTCTCGTATTGCAGGGGCTGTTCGATCTTAAGGCCCTTCACCAGGCGGATGGCGTCCTGAAGGTCGTCGATCTTCTTGCCGGTGACGCGCAACTCCTCGCCCTGGATCGCGGCCTGGACCTTCATCTTGCTGTCCTTGATGGCCTTGACGATGGTCTTGGCCAGTTCCTTGTCGATGCCTTGCCTGACCTTGACTTCCTGACGGCGGGCGTCGCCGGCGGCCCGCTCATCGGTGCCCCAGTCCAGGCAGCCCACGTCCAGCTTGCGCCGGGTCAGGTGCACCTTCAGCATTTCCTGCATCTGCGACAGCTTGGGCGCGTCATCGGCCACGATGGTGATGACGTTGTCCTTGTGCTCGATGGTGCACTTCGCGCCCTTGAAGTCGAAGCGCTGGCCCAGTTCACGCACCACGCCGGCCACGGCGTTGTCCACCTCGGCTTTGTCGGTCTTGGAAACGATATCGAAGGACGGCATGGCAATCAGGCTCCCACATAAACGGTGATCAACGGCGCCGCAGCGATGGCGCACCTGCCCCGGTTTTAGCACGCCCCCACGGCCCGGCGCATCCCCGGGCGGGCACGAGATCCGCGCAAAGGTGGGGCGCGTCGTCGGGGCGCAACACCTGCCCGTGTTTCTGTGGCGGGGGCCCAAGATTTTGTTGCGATACGCCAGGGGGCGGGTCAAACATACCGCATGCGGAAAGGTCCGGCCTTTCCAGGCGCCGCCGCGCGCGGAACGCGGTTGCGCTGCGAAACGGCGATGCACGCGCAAGCAGAGTCCACGGCACAGAGTTCACACAGTTTTTGGGCGGATTTAGTCTCATGGATCGCAGGGCCATACTCCGGCTTGCCGTCGGAATACCGTTCCTGGGCGTCGGCGGCATCGTCCGCCCAGGACAGGCCGAGCATCTGGTGAAGCCGGTCGCGGCCGCCGTCCGTCCGCCGGCGGCCCTGCGCACGCCCCGGCTGGTGATGATCGACCCCGGCCATGGCGGCAAGGACCCGGGCGCTATCGGCCACGCCGGCACCTATGAAAAGGACGTGACGCTGGACCTGGCCAAGGAGCTGGCCCTGCAACTGCGCAAGACCCAAGGCCTGAGCGCCGGCCTGACGCGGGAGGACGACCACTTCCTGGAGCTGGGGGAGCGGGTGGACGTGGCGCGGGAGGCGAAGGCCGACCTGTTCCTGTCCATCCATGCCGACAGCGCGCCCAACGCCAACGCGCGGGGCCTGTCCGCCTACACCCTGTCGGAAAAGGCGTCGGACGCCTTCTCCCAGGCCCTGGCGGACAAGGAAAACTACGCCGACCGCCTGGGCCTGGACCTGAAGCACACCAAGCCGGTGGTGGCGGACATCCTGATGGACCTGGCCACCCGGCGCACCAAGGCGGCCTCGCTGGTCGCCCGCCAGGGTATCGTGCGCGGCGCCGGCCATGACCTGCACCTGCTGGACAACCCCATGCGCTCCGCCAACTTCGTCGTGCTGAGGGCGCCGGACATCCCCTCCGTCCTGGTGGAGACGGGTTTCCTGTCCAACCGCCAGGATGAGGCGCTGCTGCGCGACCCGGCCCAGCGCAAGCGTATCGCCGGCATCCTGGCGCGGGAGTTGGCGACCCTGCTCGCCTCCCCTACTTTCGCCTGATTTCCTTTTTAGCCTGTCGACGCGCATTTCCAAAAAACAGGGACCAAGGCACCGCTGATGATCTCCGCCCGCACCCCCCGCCAGCGCCGCCCCGTGACGGGCACCGTCCTTCTGTTGCTGGCGGGCATGGGCGCGCTGCTATTGGCGGGATGTCAATCGCCGGGCCGCGAGTTGCCGGAACTGGCGCGCCAGCGGGCGGAAGCGGCGGCTGAGGCGCCGGCCGTGCCCGACGGGCAGATCGATGAGCAAATTCATCGGCTGTGGAAGGAAAAAAGCCCGGAGATGAACAGCCGGCTGAACGTCACCGTTGATCGGGGCGAGGTGCTGCTGACCGGCAACGCCCGCGACCCTGATATGCGGGTGGACGCGGTGCGCCTAGCCTGGCAGGCCGACGGCGTGCGCAAAGTTCTGAATGAAATCAAGATCGCGGACGAGAGCAGCCTGTCCGACAGCGCCACCGACGCCTGGATCAACACCAAGCTGTGGGCGGCCCTGCTGCTGGACGGGCAGGTTAAATCCAGCAACTACAGCATCGAAACCGTCAACCAGGTGGTCTACATCATGGGCGTCGCCCGTAGTGGGGTGGAACTTGAGGCCGTGCTGCAGCACGCCCGTGAGTTGCCCCGCGTCCGCCAGGTTGTGAATTATGTCCGTCGTTGAGCGTGTTGCCGTGGGTTCTTCTCATTTCCGGGGTCGTTTCCCGGGTCTTTCGGTCCTCGCGGCCCCTCTCCTGGCCCTGACGCTGGCCCTGGCGCCCGTGGCACCGGCGGCGGCCCAGCCGATTCCCGGACTGGCTGGCAACCAGACCCTGCCCGACGCCCAGGCCATGGCCAACCGCCAGTTCGTGCAAGCGATGGAGGCCATCCGCAAGGCCGACCAGAGCTATGACCTGCAGGAACAGACCAGGCTTCTGCTGCAGGCGGACAAGCTCTTGTCCAACATCCTGGTGCAAAGTCCGGAAAGCCCGCTGGCGGTGCAGTTGTCCACCAACCAGTTCGTGGGCGATTTCGACTATAACGACTTCAAGTCGCGCATCCGCAGCCTGGCCTGCAACGATGCCCAGTCCACCGGCTGCTTCCTGTACCGGATCGAGGGGCTGATCCAGCCCGTGGACTATCCCATCACCGCCCCGCGCTGGGACTGGCTGTCGCTGGCCGTCGCCCACTACCATCTGGGCGACAAGGACCGCACCAAGCAGATCATCGCCCCCTTCATCGCCGCCTTCCGCCGCGCCCCGCCGGTGACGGACACCGGCCGCGACCTGTTCCTGGGTCGCGCCCTGTCGCTGACGGGCGAGGTGGACATGGCGCTGGACATCACCCGGCGCATCAACGACTGCTCCACCCGCATCTACAACCTGACCGACATCAGCCAGGCGCTGATCTGGAAGGGTGACAAGACCCAGGCCAACAAGCTGGTGGAAGAGGCGGCCGATTACGCCCAGGCCAACAACTGCGCCTGGGAGCTGGGCCTGGTGGCCGAAGGCTTCTACAAGGCCGGCAACGTGGCCCGCGCCCACACCATGTTCCTCAACACGGTGGAGGAGCAGTTCAGCCGTTTCAAGGACCGCAAGGGCAATTGCTGCGCGCCGGAGCTGGCCGTGGCCGCCGGCGATTTGGGCGACCCCAACCTGGCGCTGGGCCTGCTGCGCACGGTGCAGCAGGAAAGCCCCTGGACCATTCCCGCCGTGCTGGGCCGCCTGGGCGCCCGGGGCGAAATGCAACTGGCCACCACCTATGCCGAGCAGGTGCAGGACACGGACATCAAGGCGGAAACCTTCGTCCAACTGATGGCCGACGCGCTGAAGACCGGCGACCGCAAGCAGGCGGAGGCCCTGTCCGGCCGCATCGACAAGCTGCTGTCCACGGGCACCGATCCCAAGCCCCTGATCCTGGCCCAGCGCGCCCGCGCCGACAAACTGCTGTTCAAGGATCAGCGCTGGCGCACCACCTATCTCGCCGGTCTGTCGGCGGCCGAACGCAGCAACAGCGGCGACACCCAGCGCAAGGATTTGGCCGTGCCCATGTTGGCGGCCCTGGTGGAAATCGAAACCGGCACACCGATGCTGCAGTGATGAAAAAGCCCCGGATGTCCTCCGGGGCTTTTTTGTTGTTCCTTCAGGCGCCGGGCGCCGGCATCCGCCGGCTTGGCCTAGAGCGAGATGCGATCATGTCTGATCGCATCTCGCTCTTAACCTGTTCATGATAGAGCGGATTTACACGATCAGGTGACTACACCTGATCGCGTTCCGCTCTAGTCGCTCCGCTCCGATGAGGTGGTTACGAGGCCGTGCGCCGCGCCTCGTAGGCCCGCAGGTGGGTGGCGGCCAGGGTCAGCAGGGGCAGGTCCAGGCCCAGGTCGCGCCCCCGGCGCAGCATGTCGCCCACGATGTGCTCCCCCTCCGTCGGGCCGCCCCGTTCGATGTCGCGCATCATGGAAGCGGACAGGCTGCTGTCCTCCTTGGTCAGGTGATAGCGGGATTCGGCGTCGCGCTCGGCGCTGGGCGGGTGGCCGGCGGCGGTGGCGACCCGGGTGCATTCATCCAACAGGCCGGTGATGAAGGCCAGTCCGTCCGGCGCCTTCAGGATGGCGCCGATGGGGGCCCGCATCAGGGTGGTGGCTCCCGCCAGGGTGGCCAGGAAATAGAACTTCTCCCACATCTCATGGACGATGTCGGGACTGTTGACCACGGTGATGGGACACTTGGCGTAAGCCTCCGCCAGCGCCGCCGCCAGGGACACCTGGACGGGGTCGCGGGCGCCGAAGGTCAGGCGGTTGAAGGCGTGCAGGTGGCGGATGGTGCCATCCGGGTCCATGGTGATGGTCAGATGGCACAGGCCGCCCATCACCCGCTCCGCACCGAAGGCGGCGTCCAGCCGGTCCAGGTGGCTGAGGCCGTTCAGCACCGGCAGGATGCGCGTCTCCGGGCCCACGGCCGGGCGGATGGCCTCGATGGCGGCATCCAGGTCGTAGGCCTTGCACGACAGCAGCACCAGGTCGAAGGGCTTGGCGACGCGGGTCACGGCCTGCGCCGGCAGGACGATGTTGCCCACGGGACTGACGACCACCAGGCCGTTTTCCATGAGCTGGGCATGGCGCTTAGGCCGCACCAGGAAGGTGACGTTCTCCCCCGCCATCATGAGATGGCCGCCGTAGAAGCCGCCGGTGGCGCCGGCGCCCAGGACCAGGACACGCATGGTCATCGCATCATTCCCTTTCTCCATCGCGGGCCTCTGGCCCGCTCACTCCTTGGCGGCCGTCAGCCAACCGGCTGCCCGCAAGCGCGGCAGGGCCGTACGGCTGACCGGCACCACCGTGCCATCGCTCAGGCGCAATTGCCCCACCTGGCCCCGCACCGTCACCGCCACCACCGCGTCACGCGCCACCCAGAAGGAGCGGTGGACCTGCATCCCCAGCCCCTCCCCCAGATCGGCGATGGCATCGCGCAGGCGCATCAGCACCAGGTCGGACCCGCGATCGGTATGGATCCGCAGATAATGGTCCTCCGCCTCCAGCGCCAGAAGCCCTGCGCCTGAAAGTCGCGGGCAGGCGCTGGCGAGAAAGGCCCCAGCCAAGTCGGGAGCTGGCAAATCGGGAGCCGCCAAATCCGGGGCTGGCAAATCCGGGGCCGGTTCCGGCACGACAATAACCGGCGAATCCCGGCGTCCCAGGATGACGGCGAAGACAATGCTGGTCACGATCACCTGCGGCCAGATGCGCCAGAAGTGCACAATGCCGCCCTGGCCGCCCCCCTGGGCGCCCCCCTGGGCGCCCAGCGAAACCTGGGCGCACAGGCTGAACAGCAGGATGATCCACAGCGTGGCGGGCAAGGACGCGATCAGGGCCGACACCCCGCGCCGCTGCCAGGCGGGCCAGGCGGCGGCGATGGGCCAGCGGCGCAAGGCCGCATGGACCGCGCGCGTCATGGCCGCGATACCCAGGGCCGATGCGCACCAGAAGACGACGCGTGACAGGCTGTCCATGGACAGGTAGGTGCCGTAGGGCCCGAACATGGCCAGCACCAGGGACAGCGCCACGACGCCCCCCCAACTGCGCACCCAGTCGGGCAGGTCGAGGGCGACGATGCCGGCAAGGCTGCCCGGCGGCCGCTTTTCAGCGCCCCCCGCGTCGGCCTCCTGCTGCACCCCGCGTTCCGCCGTCAAGACCGGCCTCATCCGTTCGCGCTTCGTGAACGGCCTTTACCAGCCACTCACGAAATCCGTCAAGCGGGCCGCGAAGGGCGCGTTGCCCGCGACCAACCGCCTGAGTGAAGGCTTGGCCCATCAACCACTTGGCCACGCCGCCCGGCGCAACATCCTGGAGCCCGCCCCATCATGGAAATCCTCTCCCGCATCATCAGCCACACCCCCGTCTGGATCTTCGTGCTGTTCGCCTACCTGGTGTTCATGGGGGCGCGGCGCCTGCGGACCACGGTGCAGCAGACGGGCCGAGTCTGGCTGATCCCCGGGGTCTTCATCATTTGGGGCCTGTACGGCCTGGTCACCCGTCCCGGCCCCCTGGGCCCCGTGCTGCTGGAATGGGCGGTGGGCGCCGTCGTCGGGCTGGGCCTGGCCAGCCTGACGACCGTCCGGGTCGAGGTGGACCGCGAGCGCGGCCTGGTGCGGCAACCGGGCAGTTGGGTGCCCCTGGTCCGCAACCTCTTCCTGTTCGGCTCCCACTACGTCCTGAACGTCATGGCCGCCACACACCCCGACCTGCACGACACCGCCATCGCCCTGGACATCGGCGTGTCGGGCTTCAGCGTCGGCTACTTCGCCGGCTGGTCCTGGAGCTTCATCCAAAGCTACCGCCGCGCGCCGGGGGTGGCGCTGGCCACCGCCTGAGCCGGGGCCCGCCGGCGTTTGAGGCGTACTAAAAAGCCCTCAGCCCACGCTCTTCCCGGTGCAACTGGCGTACAGCGTCTCCACCACCTGGCGGCTGACGTTGCGGGTGATGAAGACGATGCGGCTGCGCCGGTCGTCGCTGGGCCAGGCGTCCAGTTGCACCGGCGGGTGGAACAGGTGCTGCACGCCGTGGATGACGATGGGCTGGTCGCTTTCCTGGACGTTCAGCACCCCCTTCACCCGCAGCACGTCGGGCCCGCGCAGGCGGGCCAGCGTTTCCAGGAAGCCCACCAACTCGTCCCACACCAGCGGCTCGGTGAAGGTCAGGCAGAAGGCGCCGATGGCCTCGTCATGGCGGTTGGCGTCATGATCATGGTCCTCGTGCTCGCAATGGCCGTGCTCATGGTCGCAATCGGCATGGTCATGCCCGTCATCGTGGCCATGGTCGTGGTCATGATCATGATGATCGTGGTGATGGTGGTGGCCATGGTCGTCATAGGCCTCCGCCCGCAACCAGCGCTGCACGTCCAGGCTCTTGGTCTCGGGATTGTAAAGGCCGGCGTCGAACAGCAGCACGGGCAGCGCGTCGTCGGTCTGGGCGTCCACCACCAAGGCGGCGGGGTTGAGCTGCTTCAGCCGTTCCTTCAGATACTCCACCGCCTCGGGCGTCGCGATATCGGTCTTGGTCAGCACCAGGCGGTCGGCCACGGCCGCCTGCTTCAGGCTTTCCTCCTGCGCGTCCAGTTGGCCCATGCCGTGGACGGCGTCAACGGTCGTCACCACCCCGTCCAGGCGGAAGCGCGCGGCCACCAGCGGGTCGGTCATCAGGGTGTGCAGGATGGGGGCGGGATCGGCCAGGCCGGTGGTTTCGATGACCACGCGGTCAAACTCCGGCACCTCGTCGCGCAGGCGGCGCATGTAGAGGTCGCGCAGGGTGTCGGCCAGGTCGCTGCGGATAGTGCAGCAGATGCAGCCCGAATCCATCAGCACCGTGTTCTCATCCGCCTTGGCCACCAGCAGGTGGTCCAGCCCGACCTCGCCGAACTCATTGATGATGACGGCGGTGCGGGCCATGCGCGGGTCGCGGATGATGCGGGACAGCAGCGTGGTCTTGCCGCTGCCCAGGAAGCCGGTCAGGACGGAGATGGGCAGGCGGGCGGAGGAGACAGCGGTCACGGAAGGCGTTCCTTGATCAATCGCGGACAATGGGGTGGGCGGTCTGGGCGGTGGTGACTTCTGGGCGGTGGTAACTCAGGCCGCGGACTGGCAGGTGGGGCATAGGCCCAGCACTTCCACCGTCTGGCGCAGGACGCGGAACCCGCGGGCGGCGGCGCCGTTGGTGATGGCGTTGGTCACGGCGGGTTCGTTCAGTTCGGTGGCGTCGCCGCAGCGTTCGCAGACCAGGAACTGCCCGGCATGGGCCTGTCCTGGTTCCGGACAGCCGACATAGGCGTTCAGCGACTCGATCCGGTGGACCAGGCCCTGCTCCACCAGGAAATCCAGGGCGCGATAGACAGTCAGCGGCGCCACGCGCTTGCCGTCCACCGCCATCTCTTCCAGGATGGCGTAGGCACCCCGCGGCCGGTGGCTGGACCAGACCAATTCCAGCACCCGTTCGCGCAAGGTGGTCAGGCGGGCGCCCCGCGCCTCGCACAGGGTGTGCGCCCGGGCCAGGGCGTCACCCACACAGGCCTTATGGTCGTGCCCGCCATGGGCATGGGACGGGCCGGCATGGGAGGCGCCGTGGGGCCCGGCATGGACATGCGGGCTAGGGCTTTGGGGGGCGACCGGCATTGACGCAAGCCTTTCTCGAACTGCCATTAAGGCGGACCATAGCACGGAAGGAAGGGTGTGCTGTTCGTCCACGTAAACCAAATCATGTTACCGTTCGTATCGGCATCCGGGAATATGGCACCCTGAGGGCCGAACCGGGGGGCACCACCGCATCGAAGGGACGCGCGATGCCACATGACATCTTTGCTCCGATCCTTCCGAACCGCATGAGGCCGAACCGCATGAGGCCGAACCACGCTTGGCCGAACCGCCTCTGGCGCGCCGGCGTGGCGCTCATCCTCGGCACCGCCTTGATATGGGGTGGTTGGGCCGCACCCGCCAGTGCCGCGACGCGGTCCTCCGAGCGGGCCACGGAACGGGGTGAGGCCACGGCCGCGCCGATGCCCGGCACGCCCGGCACCACCGTGGAGCGGTCGCTGGACTTCGCCGCGCATTACGGCCGCGACACGCCCCTGGGCCACCACCGCGTCACGGTGGCCAAGGCGGCCAACGGCGACACGGTCGTGGATGTCGACATCCAGTTCGAGGCCAAACTGCTGATGATTACGGCCTACCACTATCATCATGTCAGCCACGAGGTCTGGCATGACGGGCGCCTGGTGTCGCTGGACAGCACCACCGACGACGATGGCGAAAAGGATTGGGTGAAGGGCCATGCGGTGGCGGACGGCTTCGCGGTCGAAAGCTCACACGGGTCGGTCACCGCACCGGCCGACATCATCCCCACCAGCTACTGGAACCCCGCCATCCTGACGGCACCGCGCCTGCTGGACACCATCCGCGGCGTGGTCATGGACGTGAAGGTGGAACGCGAGGGGCAGGAGATGATCCACGCCGGCGACGCCACTGTGGCCGCCACGCACTACACGCTGGGCTTCGTCACCAATCCGCCGCCCGCCACCAACAAGGTGGACTTCTGGTACGACAATTCCGGCCGGTGGCTGAAGCTGGCCTTCCATGCCCGGGGGCATGATGTCGCCTATGCCCTGCAGGCCAACCCGGCGGCCACCGGCACCATGGTCGCCTCCCCCAGCGGGACGGAGACCGGCTTGCCGGCGCCCGAACGGCGGGATTGAACGGCGGCATCGCGGGAAAGCGCTTGCCCGGTCACGAGCCCCGTCGCTAAATGCCGGGCCATGAGCACGGACACTGCCGCCATGGCCCCGCCTTCCGCCCAGTCTTTGGCCCCATCGCCTCTGGATATCGCCCGGACCCCGGACGCGTTGCGCGCCCGCGTGGCCGCTTGGCGCAATGAAGGACTGCGCGTTGGTCTCGTCCCCACCATGGGCGCCCTGCACGAGGGTCACCTGACCCTGGTCAAGCGCGCGCGCGAACTGGCAGACCGCGTGGTAGCCAGCGTGTTCGTGAACCCCACTCAATTCGGCCCCAACGAGGATTTCAGCCGCTATCCGCGGGATGAGGCCGGTGACGCCCGCCTGCTGGCCGGTGCCGGCTGCGACCTGCTGTACGCGCCCGGGGTGGAGGCGATCTACCCCCCAGGCTTCACCACCACGGTCGACGTGGGGCCCGTGGCCGTGCCGCTGGAAGGACATTTCCGCCCCGGCCATTTCCAGGGTGTGGCCACGGTGGTGACCAAGCTGCTGTTGCAGGCCCTGCCCGACGTCGCCTGCTTCGGGCAGAAAGATTACCAGCAGTTGGCCGTCATCCGCCGCCTGACGGCCGACCTGGACATCCCCGTCCGTATCGAGGGCGTGCCGACGGTGCGGGAACCCGACGGCTTGGCCCTCTCGTCCCGCAACCGCTATCTGTCGGCGGAGGAGCGGCGCCAGGCCGTAACCATCAGCCGGGTCCTGCACCAGTTGCGCGACACCCTGGGCGACGGCAGCCAGCCCGTGGCCCCGGCCATATCCCAGGCGGCGGAAACGCTGACCGCCGCCGGCTTCACCCGCATCGACTATGTCGCCGTGGTCGACGCCGACACGCTGGCGCCGCTGGAACGGGTGGACCGCCCCGCCCGCGCCCTGGTCGCCGCCTTCCTGGGCCGCACGCGCCTGATCGATAATCTGGCGCTGGGGCCGGGGGCATAAGGTCCGGGATCGGCCGCGTGGAGGTTATGGTCATGTCGCTTGACGAGCTGGGGCCCCGCATCTGCATACTGGGGCCGTCGAACAGCGGGAAATCGACCTTGGCCGTCGCCATTGGGCGCGCCCGCCTCCTCCCGCCAGTCCATCTGGATCAACTGCGCCACAAGCCGTTCACCGACTGGGAACCGCGGCCCGCTGAAGAGTTCGTAGCCCTGCATGATGAGGCGATCAAGGGTGATCGCTGGGTCATGGACGGCAACTATTCCTGGCTGTTGTCCCAGCGGTTGGAGCGGGCGACAGGGGTTATCCTTCTCGATACCTCCACCACCATCAGCCTTTTCCGCTATTTGCGCCGGTCGTGGTTCGAGCGTCAGCGGCCCGGCGCCCTGGATGGCGCCTTGGACAGCGTCAAATGGGAGATGATTCATTACATCACCATCGCCACCCCCGGTAACCGCAGGCGATACCAAACACTGTTCGACAGTATCGAGCGGCCGAAGATCAGGTTGTCGACACCCCGCCAATTAGCGGATTTCTACCGTGCAGAAGGGCTGCGACGTTAGCCGGGCTTCTTGGGCGAGGGATATCGCTGTTCGGGAGACGGAGGGCTGGTCGAGGCGGCCTTGCCCTTGTCCCTTAGAGCGAGATGCGATCATGTCTGATCGCGTTCCGCTCTAAGGGGCCAGCACCTGGTCAGGCACCAGAACCCAACCCCGTGACCGCATGCATGTCACCACCGCACCGTGGCGGTTGTTGTCAATGAACCAGCCGGAGACGGGATATCCCTTGCCGTCGTCAAGCGCGGGCAAGCGCCCGGGGTCGTTGGTGCCGACACAGGTCCGAAGGGCGGCGAAGGCTTCGCCCTTCCGTTCCTCAATGTCCCGCGAGGGCACTGGAGATCCCAGATGAGAGGGCTGAATCTCCCGAACCCAATGGCGCCCCGTGGTGTAGGTACAGCCAGCCAAGGGAAGGCAGGCGGCCAAGTGGACCAACCGCATCCAAACGGTGGTTTTTTTTCATTCCATCACTCCCGAATGCGATCGTCCAACCCGCTCCCAGGTCGGGGGATAGCACCCCCTGGATGGCAAAACGGCGGCGATCCCCGCTACGGCGACAGGCGGCTGGTGGAGGTGGCGACCCAGCCCTGGTCGCGCATGCAGGCCATCACGGCATCGTGGGCGCGACCCACATGCCAGTCGGAAATGGGATAGCCCCGGCCCGCGTCCAGGTCGGGCAGGCGGTCGGGATCGTGGGCGGCCACGCAGGCGCGCAAGGTTTCGGGGAAGTGCCGCTCCTTCTCGCGCACCAGGTCCTGCTGCGCCGCCAACGACGGGTTGCCCCGGGTCAGCAGGGCCATGTCCACGTTCCAGCGCCGGTCGCCCGTGTAGGCGCAGGCGGCCAGCGCCAGGCACATTCCTGGAATCACCAGGCCCATCGTCACAAGCCGCATCGCCATCCCCTCACACCACCGCGATAAAGCCCATCGCCACCAGCCACACCGCAGCCAACAGCAGGGATAGCACGGTCATGGGCACGCCGCAGCGGGCGTGCTCACGGAAGCGCAGAATGACACCGGCGGCGGCGGCCCGCTCCACGGTGATGATGTTGGCCAGGCTGCCCGGCAGGAGCAGGTTGCCGGCCAGGGTTGAGAACAGCGCCAGGGCATAGAGCGCCCCTTCCGGCGGATGCGCCCACACCTTCATCAGCAGCACCACCGCCGGCACGTTGCCGATGCTGTTGCTGGCCAGGACGGAGAAGCCCCCCAGGAAGGGCAAGCGGTCCAGCGGCAGGCCGGACGCCGCCAACTGGTCCACCAGGCGACCCGGCAGGCCGGTATCGGCCAGGGCGCCGGTCAGGATGAACAGGCCAGCGAACAGGGCCAGCAGGTGCCAGTCGACCAGGCCCAGCATGTCGCGGCTGGCGAAGCGGCGGCTGACAAGCATGCAGCCGGCGATGCCCAGCACGGCGACGTCGCGGGGAAAGGGCGTGGTGAAGGCCACCAGCAGGACGACCACCCCGATCAGGCCCTTGGATAACTGCCAGGTCCCCGGTGGACCGGGGGGCTGTCCATCGCCGTTCAACCGGGTCGGCCCCGGGGGTGCGTTGGCGTCCACCAGGCGCCCGCGCCATACCCGCGCCACCACCCAGTAGACGATGACCAGCGACAGGAAGGCCGGCACGCCGCAGGCGAACAGGAAGCGCCAGAATCCCAGATGGCCCATCTGGCCGATCAGGATGTTCTGCGGATTGCCGATGACGGTGGCGGCGGAGCCGGCGTTGGCGGCCCCCGCCAAGGCGATGAGATAGGGCCGCACGTCCAGGCCCCGCGCCCGCAGGCCGGCGCACAGCAGCGGGGTCATGGCGAACACGACCACGTCGTTGGCCAGCAGGGCGGACAGGCCGCCCGCGACCGCCACCACCGCGGCCAGCAGCGCCTCCGGCTGCCAGGGCACGTTGGCCAGGCGCCAGGCGCACCAGTCATAGAAGCCGGACAGCGCGAACTGCGCCGACAGGATCATCAGGCCCAGCAGGATGAACAGGGTGGGGAAGTCGATGGCCTTGATGGCCGCCCCTTCGGTCACCGCGCCCGCCACCAGCAGGACGATGGCGCCCAGCATGGCGATGCCGGTGCGATCCACCCTCAGCCGCGGCAAGTGGCCGATGGCCATGCCCAGATAGACGATGGCGAAGGTGATGAGGATCAGCAATGTCATGGGCGTCAGCGCTACAGGGCGCGCGCCCGGCCGGCAAGCGTGAAATAGGCCTAGGGAGTCAGGCGGAAACGGTTAGGCCGCGACCCCAGCGCCCTTGCGGCCCTTCTCGTCCGCGGCGGAACCCCGCTCGCGCTGCGCCATCATGTCCACCTGCAGGCCTTCCCGCGCGGCGAAGCAATGGCTCCATTCCTGCTGCGCCTCCGCCTCGATGGCCTGCATGCGCGCATCGTCATGGTCGGGGTCATGGTGGAACAGGCATAGGCGGCCCACCCCCGCAGCGCGGGCCAGGCGCAACCCTTCCCGCCAGGTGGAATGTCCCCAGCCCCGGCGGCCGGCGAATTCCTCATCGGTGTAGGAACTGTCGTACGCCACCAGGTCGGCACCCTGGATCAGGCCCAGCACGTTGGTGTCCATGCGGTCCGGATCATGCTCCGTATCCGTGACGTAGCAGAAGCTGCGTCCGTCATAGTCGATGCGATACCCCGTGCCACCGCCCGGATGGTTCAGGGGGGCGGTACGCACCGTGATGCCGTCGCCCAGGTCCAGCGTGGCGCCGGGACGGAAATCCTCAAACACCAAGGAAGCGCGCAGCTTCTGCAGCGGCACCGGGAACAGGCAGGAATCCATGGGTTTTTCCATGACGGACTGGATGCAGTGGGCACCCTGGCAATGGCCCGCCATCACCCGCATGGAAAAGTCGGGGCAGTAACACGGCTCGAAAAACGGAAAACCGTTGATGTGGTCGATGTGGGTATGGGTCAGCAGCAGGGTGACGTCGCAGACGCCCCGCGCCCGCAGGCTTTTACCCAAGGACCGCAGGCCGGTGCCGGCATCCAGCACAAGCGTGCGGTCGCCGGCCGTCACCTCGATGCAGCTGGTGTTGCCACCATACTCAAGATGACTGGCCATCGGACAG
This sequence comes from Nitrospirillum goiasense, assembly GCF_034427435.1. Classification (NCBI taxonomy): domain Bacteria; kingdom Pseudomonadati; phylum Pseudomonadota; class Alphaproteobacteria; order Rhodospirillales; family Azospirillaceae; genus Nitrospirillum; species Nitrospirillum goiasense. The sequence goes on from NZ_JAXQNP010000002.1 coordinate 193,479, forward strand.
GGGACAGTCCCGCGGACACCCCAGAAGGTAACGGTGAAACCCATAAACCAAGCCCCGAATTCCATCGCGGCCAAGCTAACCCCACCTTGTGCGAAGGTCTGTGACGTGTCGCACAGGACCAGGGGCGCTTGCGCACAACTGAACAGCGCTTGTCAAGTGATGTTCGCTAAGCGAACGCGCAATTACCCCTTAAGGGCCGCCCCGTCCCCCGGGAACACCCCCTTGAAATCGGTCTCGGCAACTCCCCCGCGGCTCCCCCCGCACTTAACGATGGCGCGGACGCAGCCGATGGTCCAGCCGCTCATCATCCAGGCCGGCGGGTTCCTGGTGGATCGTGATTTCGGCATTGGGAAAAGCGGCGCGCAACGATGATTCGATCTCATCGGTGATGTCGTGCGCCTGCGTCAGGGTCAGGTGGCTGTCCAGCTCCAGGTGGAACTCGATATGCTGGCCCATGCCCGTGGAGCGGGTGCGCAAATCATGCAGGCCGCGCGACGCCGGGTGGGCGTTCACCAAGTCCACCACCCGGGTCCGTTCGTCGTCGGGCAGCTCACGATCCATCAGGACGTCCAGGGCGGTGCGGGAAATGCCTACGGCGCCCCAGGCCAGGAAGGCGGCGATGCCCAGGCCGAACAGCGGGTCCCAGAAGGCCTGGCCCGTCCAGCGGCCGAGCAGCAGGGAGACGATGACGGCGGCGTTCAGCAGCATGTCGCCGCTGTAATGCAGGCTGTCAGCGCCGATGGCCAGCGACGCCGTGCGCCGGATGACCCAGCGCTGGAACAGCACCAGCACGAAGGTGAGGGCGATGGCGACGGCCATGACCCACAGGCCAATGCCGATGTCCCCCACCGGCCGCGGCTCGAACAGGCGGCCCAGCGATTCGTAGCCCAGGAACAGGGCGGAGCCGACGATGAAGGCGGACTGGATCAGGGCCGCCAGCGGCTCCGCCTTGCCATGGCCGAAGCGGAAGGCGAAGTCAGGCGGCTTCAGGGCCCGGGCCACGCTGATGAGCGTGACCACCGACGCCAGCGCGTCCACGCTGCTGTCGATCAGGGAGGACAGGATGCTGACGGAATTGGTGGCCAGGTAGGCGCCGAACTTGCCGGCGATGAGGATGGCGGCCACGGTGACGCTGGCGTAGGTGGCGCCCCGGCGCCACCGGCCATCCGGATCCCCGATGGACTCGCCGTCCCCCGGCCCCAATCCGGGTGCGGGGGAGGAATCCGGGTCCACCTTGGCCGACATCGTCATGGGTAGAGGCGTTCCGTGGTCCAGAATTGGGCGTCACCCTGCCGAGTATAGACCAAGCGGTCATGCAGACGAAACTCCCGATCCTGCCAAAACTCCATGCGCAGGGGGGTGACGCGGTAGCCCGACCAGTGCGGGGGGCGCGGAATGTCGCCCTCGCCGAAGCGGGCCGTCTCCTCCGCCACGCGGCGTTCCAGGGTGGCGCGGCTGTCCAGCGGCTGCGACTGCTGCGACGCCCAGGCGCCGATCTGGCTGCCGCGCGGGCGGACACGGTAGTAATCGTCCGCCTCCTGCGCCGTGACCGGGGCGACATGGCCGTCCACCCGCACCTGGCGGCGCAGGGTCTTCCAGTGGAAGCACAGGCCCGCCACCGGGTTGGCCGCCAGCTCGCGGCCCTTGCGGCTGAGGGTGTTGGTGTAGAAGACGAAACCGCCGCCATCCACGCCCTTCAGCAGCACGATGCGGACCGTGGGGATGCCGTCGGCGCCGATGGTGGCCAGCGACATGGCGTTGGGGTCGTTGGGTTCGGTGCGTGACGCCTCCTCCAGCCAGGACTGAAAAAGCGCATAAGGGTCGGGTGCGACAACAAAATCCATGGTGGTAATCCGTGTCATAGATATGCCGGAATTGCCGCCTACCATACGCCACACTACATCCTTGTCCACGCAGGACGCCGCATGGACGACCCGCACGGTGCCGGATGATTTCGGGAAGGTTTGTTGCCCCAGATCATTGGCGGCAACCCCGAGAGGGGTGGATGCGGGACAGTGTCGGGGATGCGAGACCGGATTGCGCTAGGCCATGCCGCGGGAAAATGCGGCGCAGGAGAGGAAAGAAGGACTAAGAATCATGAAGAAAGTCATCATCGCGTTGATGGCGTCCAGCGTCCTGTTGAGCGCGTGTGACACCACCGGGGGCAAGAACCAGACCGTGGGCATGCTGGGCGGTGCGGCCGCCGGCGGCCTGATCGGCTCCCAGTTCGGCCACGGCGGCGGCAAGCTGGCCATGACCGGCCTGGGCGTCCTGCTGGGCGGCTTGGCGGGCAGCTCCATCGGCAAGCGCATGGACGACGCCGACCGCGCCGCCATGGAACGCAACACGCAGATGGCCTACACCGCCCCGGTCGGCCAGCCCATCGTGTGGAACAACCCCAACAACGACCACCAGGTCATCGTGACGCCGGTGCGCGACGGCACCCGCGGCGACGGCGCCTACTGCCGCGAATTCCAGCAGACCATCGTGGTCGGCGGCGAACGCCAGCAGGGCTACGGCACCGCCTGCCGCCAGCCCGACGGCAGCTGGAAGATCGTGAACGACTGATCCCGGTTACCGAATTAAAGCCCCCTGGCCGGTCAAGGCTGTGCCAGGGGGCTTTTTCGGCTGGGCCGGTCCCCGAAATAGCCAGGGTCCGCATGCTTGAAGCGGCGGGCGCGTTGCGCATATTGTGGGGACAGACCGGCAATAGATAGTGCGACCATGCGCGATCCCTACCAAATCCTTGGCGTCGGCCGCAGCGCCAGCGCTGAGGACATTAAGCAGGCGTATCGCCGCCTTGCCAAGCAGTACCACCCCGACCTGAACCCCGGGCGGGCCGATATCGAGTTGAAGTTCAAGGAAGCCAACGGCGCCTACAGCCTGTTGTCGGACCCGGACAAGCGCGCCCGCTATGACCGGGGCGAGATCGACGCCAGCGGTGCCGAACGTCCGGACCGCTCTTTCCGCCGCGCCTATGCCGGGGCCGGCCGCTCGGGCGATTTCGATTACGAGGACGATCCCTTCGCCGACATCTTCGGCGCCGCCCGCAAGCGCACCAGCGGCGTGAAGGCGCGGGGCAGCGACGTCGCCTATTCCGTGACGGTCAGCTTCACCGAGGCCTGCCTGGGCGCCAAGCGGCGCCTGAACCTGTCCACGGGCAAGAGCATCGACATCACCATCCCCCCCGGTACGCAGGACCAGCAGAAGCTGCGCCTGAAGGGCCAGGGCCTGCCCGGCCTGGGCGGGGCGGGGGCCGGCGACGCCATCGTCGAGGTGCATGTCAGCCCCCACACCCATTTCGTGCGGCGGGAGGACGACATCCACCTGGATGTCCCGGTCACCCTGCAGGAGGCGCTGCTGGGCGCCACCATCAAGGTGCCCACCCTGGACGGCGCGGTCCAGGTGAAGGTGCCCAAGGCCGCCAACTCCGGCACCACCCTGCGCCTGAAGGGCAAAGGGGTCGCCAATCCCGAACGCGGGACGCAGGGCGACCAGTATGTGAAGCTGACCGTCGTCCTGCCCGACCGGCCGGATGCGGAGTTGCAGGCCTTCATCGAGAAGTGGGCCAAAACCCACGACTACGACGTCCGCCGCAAGGCGGGGTTGGGTTAAGCCCCCTCAACCGCCGGGCGCGGCCACTTGGCCGCTTGGCTTCCTCAGTTTCCAGTCCACTGCGTTCCTTGGAAACCTGCGGCGGCCGCAGTCCGGGCCTACGGCGGCATGAGCCCAATCTCATGCCGCCAATATAACGCCCTATTCCGGGCCGTTCACCGATCCACCATGGCCATGGCCCGGTCGCCGTAGCGGGGGCCGGCGACCTGGTAGGTCTCCAGCGCCCCGTCCAGGCGGGCAACGTCCACGGGCGATAGTTTCAGCGCGTCGGCCGCCAAGTTCTCCTCCAGGTATTTGCGGCGCTTGGTCCCGGGGATGGGCACGATGTCCGGCCGCTTTTGCAGCAGCCAGGCCAGCGCCACCTGGCCCGCCGTGGCGCCATAGCCTTGGGCGACCTCGCGCACGAACGCTGCCAGGCTCAGGTTGGCGTCGAAGTTGGCACCCTGCAGGCGCGGGTCGTTCTTGGAACGATAGTCGCTGTCCGGGTACTCCTCCGCCCGCTTGGCGATGCCGGTGAGGAAGCCGCGCCCCAGGGGGCTGAATGGCACCATGCCGATGCCCAGCTCCGTCAACAGCGGCAGCACGTCCTGCTCCAGGTTCCGTTCCCACAGGGAATATTCGCTTTGCAGCGCCGTCACCGGCTGCACCGCGTGCGCCCGGCGGATGGTGTCACACCCGGCCTCCGACAGGCCGAAATACAGCACCTTGCCTTCCTGGATCAGGTCCTTGACCGTGCCCGCCACATCCTCGATGGGCACCAGGGGATCGACACGGTGCTGGTACAGCAGGTCGATGCGGTCGGTGCGCAGCCGCGTCAGCGAGGCCTCGACCACGGCGCGGATGTGCGCGGGCCGGCTGTCCGTGCCGCCCAGGGGTGTCGCGCCCTCCCCGATGACGAAGCCGAACTTGGTGGCGATCTGCACCTGGTCGCGCCGCCCCTCCAGGGCGCGGCCCAGCAATTCCTCATTGGTGTAGGGTCCATAGACCTCCGCCGTGTCGAGGAAGGTGCAGCCCAGCTCGATGGCGCGATGCAGGGTGGCGATCGATTCCGCATCGTCGGGGCTGCCATAGGCATGGGTCATGCCCATGCAGCCCAGGCCCAAGGCCGAAACCTCCAGGCCCTGACGGCCCAGTTTGCGGCGCCCCAGTTTGTGTCCTGTCAGCATGTCCAACTCCCGTTTCTTATCCTGCCCGGCCGGGGCCGTTACGCGTTGGCGCGGAACAGGTCGGCCGTGCGCTTGCGCGCCAACTGCGCGTCTTCGCGGTTGGAGTCCGGGCGGCCGTCGTTGTTGAAGCCGTGCCCCGACTGCTCATAGATATAGACCGGCACGTCGGGATGGGCTTTTTGCAGGGTTTCCGCCACCTGGTCGGCCGGGATGTGGGCATCCTTGCGGCCGAAATGGCAGATGACCGGGCAGGCGGGGACCAGATCGGCCAGGCCGGCCACGCCGCTGCCGTAATAGCTGGACACCGCCGCCAGCCCTGGCACCTGGGCGGCGGCCCGCCAGGCCACCGTGCCGCCATAGCAATAGCCCACCAGGAAGACGGGCCCCTTGTCCTTCAGCGCGTCGACACAGGCCTGCACGTCGGCCACCGGGTTCTCCACCCCATTGGCCCGGGCGTAGGCGAGCCCGGTGGCGTAGCCCTGTTCGTCATGGCCGGCGATAAAGCCCTTCTGCTGCCGGTCGAACATGGACGGGGCGATGACCTCGAACCCCAGGGCGGACCAGCGGGCCACGTCCTCGGTCACGTAGGAGTCCAGGCCGAAGATTTCCTGGATGACGATGACGCCGCCCTGGCGCGGCCCCTGGGGTGCGGCGTGCAGGGCGGTGAACGCGAACCCGTCGAGGGGGGAGCGCAGCGTGATGGTTTCGGCCATGTCGGCCTCCTCTTGGATTGGATCTGAAAGGACGGAAAAGGGCTTCAGCGCCCGGGGGGCGGACCGCCGGCCCGCTTGCGCGCGGCCATTGACGGCGGCTCCGCCGAAACTGGTTCTTCCGGGATGGGTTCCCCCGTTTCGGACTCCCCCTGGGGTGCCAGCAGCTTCGCCAGCGGGGTGTCCATGAGCGCGCCGGCATCACGCCGCGCCCGCTCGAAAATGGCATGCACCTTGGCTTGCCAGGGCGCCTGTAAGTGGCCGACCGACAGCAGGTCGCCCCACATGCCGAAATCCAACGCCAGGTACAGGTCGCTTAGAGTGGACTCGTGCGGGTCGCGGGTGGCGACCCAGGCGCCGTCGGCGGTGCGGATGGTCCAGTTGGCGGCGCACAGTTGTTCCAGCATGCCGTCGACCGCGACGGCGCCCACCGGCACCCGGGAGATGACGTCCGCCCGCTTCAGGGCATGGCCCTCCCGCGCGGCCAGCATCAGCTCGCGCAGGATGGCCAGGGCCACCACCAGGCGCTGGGCCGGCGACAGACCGGCGGGGCCCAATTCGGTGATGCGGCCCGAACGCCATTCCGGCAGCGCCGCCGTCACCTCCGCCCCGAACAGGATCAGGCACCAGACGAGGTAGAGCCACAACAGCACCGTGGGCAGGACCGACAAGGCGCCGTAGATGGTGGTGTAGGTGTGGACCTGGCCGATGTAGACGGCGAACCCCACCTTGGCCGCCTCCATGGCGGCTCCGGCCACCACCCCGCCCACCAGGGCGTCCTGCCAGCGCACCGGCCGGGTGGGGATGGCGAGATAGGTCAGGCCGAAAAACGCGCTTTCCAGGATGCCCGGCAGCACCCGCCGCACCAGTTCCACCACCACGGAGCCCTCGGCCCCCAGGTAGGAGACGGCGATGGAGGACAGCGACAAACTGACGCCCAGCAGCAGGGGGGCCATGGTCAGCACCGCCCAGAAGGACAGCACCCGCACCAGCACGGAGTGGCGTTCCCGGCTGCGCCAGATGGCGTTGTAGGCCCCCTCGATGGAGAAGAACAACAGGATGGAGGTGACGGCCAAGCCCAGCACCCCCACCCCCGTCATGGCCCCGGCGTTGCTGACGAACTGCTGCAGGCGGTCGGTCAGGTTCTCCCCCACCTGGGGCACCAGGTTTTGCAGCAGCAGCATCTCCGCTTCCGCCCGCAGGGTCTGAAAGGCCGGGAAAGCCTGGAAAATCGCGAAGCCGACGGTCAGCAGCGGCACCACCGCCAGCAGGCTGGTGTAGGTCAGGGAGCCCACCGCCTGCAGGCAATTGTCCCGGTAGAAGCGGCGCACGGCATAGCTGGTGACGCCGACGACGGCCAGCAGGACATGGCGCACGGCGGATGGCAGGTGGTCGGCCCACCGCGCCCAGCCAGGGGATCGCGCCCGCGTCTCAGTCATGGGAACCTGCCAAGGGAAGACCTTTCCGGCGTGTATTCTAGGTGTGCGCAAATATAGGGTGGGTGGCCTTTGACCGTAAAATCGGTTCGTGTAGGATGCGCGCCTAATTTTCCGGAGAGAGACGGATGACCACTTCGACGGCAACCCCCGCGCCGGGGCCCGCCACCGGGACCCTGATGGCCGGTAAGCGCGGCCTGATCATGGGCGTGGCCAATGACCGGTCCATCGCCTGGGGCATCGCCAAGGCGGTCGCCGCCCAGGGTGCCGAACTGGCCTTCACCTACATGGGCGACGCGCTGGCCAAGCGCGTGAAGCCCCTGGCGGAGCAGCTGGGCGTGCCGCACGTCCTGCCCTGCGACGTCACCGACGAGGCCAGCATGGACGCGGTGTTCGCGACCCTGAAGGAACAGTGGGGAACGCTGGACTTCGTGGTGCATGCGATCGGCTTTTCCGACAAGAACGAGTTGGATGGGCTGTACCTGAACACCTCCCGTGCCAACTTCGCGTTGACCATGGATGTTTCCTGCTACTCGTTCACCGCCATCGCCCAGCGGGCGGTGCCGATGATGACCAACGGCGGCAGCCTGCTGACCCTCAGCTATTATGGCGCCGAACGGGTGATGCCGCACTACAATGTGATGGGCGTGGCCAAGGCGGCGCTGGAAGCCAGCGTGCGTTACCTGGCGGCTGACCTGGGCCCCCAGAACATCCGCGTCAACGCCATCTCCGCCGGGCCCATCAAGACCCTGGCGGCCAGCGGCATCGGCGACTTCCGCGCCATCCTGAAGTGGAACGAGCTGAACGCCCCGCTGAAGCGCAACGTCACCATCGGTGAGGTCGGCAACTCCGCCCTGTACCTGTTGAGCGACCTGGGCAGCGGCGTCACCGGTGAGGTCCACCACGTCGACAGCGGCTACCACACGGTGGGCATGCTGGCGGTGGACAGCGCCGCGGAAACCTCGGCCCTGTTGCAGAGCCTGGTGAAGTCGGAAGGGTAAACGGCCATGGCCGGTAACGGCATCGGAACCCAGTTCCGCTTCACCACCTTTGGCGAAAGCCACGGGGTGGCGCTGGGCTGCGTGGTGGACGGCGTCCCGCCCCTGCTGGACCTGGACGAGGCCTGGATTCAGGCCTTCCTGGACCGGCGCCGGCCGGGGCAGTCGCGCTTCACCACCCAGCGGCGCGAACCGGACACGGTGCGCATCCTGTCGGGCGTGTTCGAGGGCAAGACCACGGGCACGCCCATCTGCCTGATGATCGAGAACGAGGACCAGCGGTCCAAGGACTACGGCGACATCAAGGACAAGTTCCGGCCGGGCCACGCCGACTACACCTATTGGGAACGCTATGGCATCCGTGACTATCGCGGCGGCGGGCGTTCATCGGCGCGCGAGACGGCGGCCCGCGTGGCAGCCGGCGCCGTGGCCCGCCGGGTGCTTGAGGCCGTGCCGGGTGGCGTGACCATCCGTGGCGCGCTGGTGCAGGTGGGGCCGCACAAGGTGGACCGCACGCGCTGGGACTGGGATCAGGTGGACCAGAACCCCCTGTTCTGCCCCGACGCCGGGACGGCGGAGCATTGGGCCGACTACCTGGATGGCATCCGCAAGGCCGGTTCCTCCGTGGGGGCCGTGATCGAGGTGGTGGCGTCCGGCGTTCCGGTTGGCCTGGGTGAGCCCATCTACGACAAGCTGGACAGCGACCTGGCCCGCGCCATGATGACCATCAACGCCGTGAAGGGCGTTGAGATCGGCGCCGGTTTCGCCGCCGCCGAGCTGACGGGCGAGGACAACGCGGATGAGATGCGGGCGGGCCCCGACGGCAAGCCCGTGTTCCTGTCCAACCACGCCGGCGGCATCCTGGGCGGCCTGTCGACCGGCCAGGACATCGTCGTCCGCTTCGCGGTGAAGCCCACCAGCTCCATCCTGACGCCCCGCCGGACGGTGGACGTGCAGGGCAACGAGACGGAAATCCTGACCAAGGGCCGCCACGACCCCTGCGTCGGCATCCGCGCCGTGCCGGTGGGCGAGGCGATGATGGCCTGCGTGCTGGCCGATCACTGGTTGCGCCTGCGGGCCTACAGGTAGGCCCCGCGCCGCCGACGGCGGTTCAAGGGTTCTGAAACGGCAACGGCCCCGCCTGGATGACCAGGCGGGGCCGTTTCGTTTTGGGCCGGTATGGCTGGCGGCTTACTTGCCGGCGATGGTGATGGTCAGGGTGTCGGCGTAGCTGCCGGCGATGGCCTGGGCATTGGCCGGGACGGTCACGGACACGGCGGCGGTCTTGTTGAACTGGGCGCCGGAGCGGGTGACGGCGAAGCTGGAGCCCGAGCCGCTGGTGCCGTCGTAGGACGTGGTGTAGCTGATGGCCTGGGCGCCGGTGGCGCTGGACTTCAGGGTGCCGTTGTTGGCCGAGGCGACGGTGATGGTGTAGCCGGCGCCGTCGTTGCAGTTCTCGACCACGCTGCCGACCGCCACGTTGCTGGAGCCGGACAGGATGTTCAGCGTGGCGCCGGCGTCGGTCACGGCCACGGTGCAGGTCTGGGCGACGGTGCTGTTCAGCTGGATGGTGCCCGAGGTGCCGGCGGCGGCGAAGGCGGGGGCGGCGAACAGGGCGCTGGAGACCAGGGCGGTGGCGGCGACGGCGGCGGCGATACGGCGGATCATGGCGAAGGTTCCTATCGGTTCGGGGGCGGCTTCGGCGCCCGGGTTTGTTCATGCCTGGTTATAAGCACTCGGCATGCCAACCAAGGTCCCGCATCCCCGCCAAATAGGAAAATTAAATTAATAACAATTCATTAGCCAATAATCCGCCGCTCAGCGGAAAGTGGAGGACGATGATACCTCCGGCCGGGCTACCCCGGTTGACGCATCGCGCATCGAGCCTTAGGGATAGGTTGGGCGGTTATCATTGCGTTGATACATGCAAAACGCATCACGTCTGGCTCAGGGCCGCGTCAGCGACGGGGCCGGGCCGCCCTTCCCCCACAGCCTGGCCGTCCACGGCCGTCACGGGCCGCACCATGAGGCTGGAGGTCAGGAACAGTTCCGTCGCCCGCCCGAGATCCGACGGTGTCAGAACCCGCTCCTCCCCGCCCAAGGCGGCCAGGACGGCGGCGCGGCGCGTGCCGGGCAAGGCGCCGGACGCCAAGGGCGGCGTCACCAGGGCCCCGTCCAGCACCGCGAACAGGGTGGCGGCGCTGGCGCAGACCACATGCCCGACGGTGTTCAGCAGCAGCGCGTCATCGGCACCCCGCGCCACCGCCTCGTTGCGGGACAGGATCTGGTCCAGGTAGGCGAGGCTCTTGATCCCGCTGAGGGGGGAGTGCTCATTGCGGCGGGTGACGGTGGCGACCAAGACACGGGCGGGGGCCAACGCCGGCCCGGACGGTGCGGCCGTCACCAGGACGGTGGGCGTGGGCGTCGCCGGACGCGGCAGCCCCCGGGCGCCCGATCCTGCGCTGACCGTCAGCCGCAACGCGCCGTCCACCAGACCGTTGGCGGCAGCCGTGTCGGCCAGCGCCGCCGCCAGGGTGGCGGCCGGCGGCAAGGGCAGCCCCAGCACGGCGGCGCCCCGGGCCAGGCGGGCCAGATGCGCCTCCAGGCGCACGACGGCCCCGCCCCGCCAGCGCAGCGTCTCGAACACCCCGTCGCCCAGCAGGAAGCCCCGGTCGCTGACGGCGACGCCCGCAGCCTCGGCCGCTTGCAGGCCGCCGTTCAGCCAGACCAGGCCGCTCATGCCGCCGCACTCCCCTGCGTGGGACAGGGCGGCCAGGCCATGTCCGGATCCAGCGCCGTCAGCAGCGCGCGGGCCTTGACCAGGCTTTCCTCGTACTCCGCCGCCGGGTCGCTGTCGGCGACAATGCCGCCGCCGGCCTGCACCACCACGTCGTCACCGGCCACGGCCAGGGTGCGGATGATGATGCTGCTGTCCATGGCGCCGTCCCATCCCAGCCAGAGGACGGAGCCGCAATAGGGACCGCGCCGCGCCGGCTCCAGCTCATGGATGATCTCCATGGCGCGGATCTTGGGGGCCCCGGTGATGGAGCCTCCCGGGAACGTGGCGCGCAGCAGGTCGATGGCACCCTGGCCGGCGGCCAACCGGGCCGTGACCACGCTGACCAGGTGGTGGACGGTGCGGTAGCTTTCCAGGCCGCACAGCGTGGGCACGGCGACCGATCCCACGGCCGACACCCGCGACAGGTCGTTGCGCATGAGGTCGACGATCATCAGGTTTTCCGCCCTGTCCTTGGCGGATCCCAGCAACTCGGCCGCCAGAGCGGCGTCACGGACGGGGTCGGCGTCGCGGGGACGCGTACCCTTGATGGGCCGTGTCTCCACCGCGCCCGCCGCATCGACGGCCAGGAAGCGTTCCGGCGATACGGACACGATGGCCCGGCGGCCTCCCGCCCCGTCGGCCCCCAGGTCGGGGGGGCCCAGGTCGGGGGGCCCCAGGTCCAGCAGGGCGGAGTACGGGGCCGCCGCCCGGGCGCGGACGCGGGTGTAGAGGTCCAGCGGCGTCACCCCCGGCGCCAACCGGGCCAGGAAGCGCTGTGTGATGTTGGCCTGGTAGATGTCACCGGCGGCGATGTAGTCGACCGTGCGGGCCACGGCGGCCTCATGCGCCGCGCGGCTCCACCCCGCGCGCCAACCGGGGGCCGCCAGGCAGGTCCCGGCCCTGGGCGTGGGCACCGACGGCGGGATCGCCCCCAGCAGACCCGCCCAGTGCCGCGCCCCCTCCTCCGCCCGCCGCCGGCGGGTTCGGGCATCCCGCTCCGGCAGGCCGGAAGACAGCACCCAGGCGCGGCCCTCGGCATGGTCGATGGCGACGACGCGGTCATAGAAGCCGACCGCCATGTCCGGCAAATCCACACCCTCCTCGCGGGGGGATGGCAGCGTCTCCAACTGGCCGCCCAGCTCATAGCCCAGGAAGCCGACCGCGCCGCCCCGGAAAGGGGGCAGGCCGGCAGGTCCGGCGGCGGCATCCAGCGCCTCCCGCCCCGCCTTCAGCAACGTGGCCAGAATTTCCAGGGCGTCGCCCGGCACAGGACGGCCGTCCACAGTGACGGTGCCGCCCGCGCACTCCACCCAGGCATGGGGCTCGGCCCCAACATAGCTGTAGCGGGCGCGGGCCGGGTCGGCGGCCCCCCCGTCCAGCAGGAAGGGCCGATTCAGGCCGCCCAACCGGGCATAGACCGCCACCGGGTCGGCCAGGGGAATTTCCAGGGCGACGATGCCGCCGGGCAGCGCGGGATCATAGGATGTCATGGTGGCCGGACCTTACCCCGTCGCCCCCGCTTCGCCAACGGCGGTTCAGCCGAAAGGCATGGATGAAAGGACTGGGGCGAAAGGAAAGGGTCCGCTTAGCCGGCCCTACCGCCCGGCCGCCTTGGCAAGGCTCACGCGCTGTGGTGGTATGGCCTCTGGATTTTACGGCTTCCAGGAACCGCGTCCATGCGTTTCATCGTTCGTCTGTTCGCCCTTATCGGCCTGTTCGGCGTCCTGCTGACGGCGGGGCTGATCCTGCTGGCCATCAAGGCGAAGGACAAGCAGCCCACCCTGCCCCAGTCCGTGGTGCTGGAGTTCAACTTCGAGCGGCCCCTGCCCGAGGCGCCGGGCGAGGACGGCTGGTCCAGCCTGATCGCCAGCCGCCACGGCAGCGTGCGTGAGGTCATCGACGCGCTGGAGCAAGCCAGCCGCGACCCCAAGGTCAAGGGCCTGGTGGCCAAGGTCGGCAACGCCAGCCAGGGCATCGGCACCACCCAGGAACTGCGGGACGCCATCGCGCGCTTCCGCGCCACCGGCCGATTCGCCTATGTCCACGCGGAAAGCTACGGCGACGGCGGCAGCGGCATGAGCCCCTATTACCTGGCCAGCGCCTTCGACCAGGTCTGGCTGCAGCCCGTGGGCACGGTGGGCATCACCGGCGTCGCCGTCACCCAGACCTTCTTCCGCGGCGCCCTGGACAGCATCGGCATCCAGCCACAGATCTCCAAGCGCGCCGACTACAAGACCGCGGCCGAAACCTTCGCCGAGAAGCAGGCCACCCCGGCCAACCGCGAGATGACGGAAAGCCTGGCCGGCGACCTGTACGACCAGATGGTGCTGGGCATCGCGGACAGCCGCCACCTGAACCCCGACGCGGTCAAGGCCGCCATCGACCACGCCCCCCTGCTGGACAGCGAGGCGCTGGCGTCCAAGCTGGTAGACAAGCTGGGCTATTTCGATGAGGTGGAAACCGCCGCCAAGGAACGGGCCGGCGGCAAGGCGGCCGGCGCCGACACGGTGGACCTGCTGACCTATGGCAAGATCGCCGGTTCCGCCTTCCAGGACGGCCCCACCGTCGCCCTGATCGTGGGCGAGGGTGAGATCGTGCGCGGCGGCAAGGGCGGTGGCGGCTTCAGCGATGAGCCCTCCTTCGCCGCCAACCGCATCGCCGACGCCTTCGACACCGCCATCGACCAGCCCAACGTCAAGGCCATCCTGTTCCGGGTCAACAGCCCGGGCGGCAGCCCCGTGGGCTCCGAAACCGTGCGCCATGCCGTGGACCGGGCGCGCAAGGCCGGCAAGCCGGTGGTCATCTCCATGGGTGACGTGGCCGGGTCCGGCGGCTATTGGGTGGCCATGGACGCGGACCGCATCGTCGCCCTGCCGGGCACCCTGACCGGGTCCATCGGCGTGCTGGGCGGCAAGTTCGTGGCCAAGGGCCTGGCCGATAAGCTGGGCGTGGGTGTGGACCAGGTGTCGCGCGGCGCCAACGCCACGATCTGGAGCCCGGCCAGCCCCTACACCGACAGCGAGGCCGCCCGCCAGGACGCCATGCTGGACGCCATCTACACCCAGTTCACCGACGGCGTGGCCAAGGGCCGCAAGCTGGACATCGAGAAGGTGCGCCAGTTGGCCAAGGGCCGCGTCTACACCGGCCGCCAGGCCAAGGACCTGGGCCTGGTGGACGCCCTGGGCGGCTACGACATCGCCCTGCAGCAGGTGCGCCAGGTGGCGGGCATCCCCAGCAACGCCAACCTGCACATCGTCCAGTTCCCCAAGCCCAAGACCGGCTACGAACTGGTGATGGACCTGTTCAACGGCAACGCGGCGGCGGAAATGGCCAGCGTGGCCGAGGCGCGCGGGGCGGAAAAGGTGCTGGCCGACTACGGCCCCCTGCTGGACATGGCCCAGCCCATCGTCCGCGCGGCCAAGCGCCAGGAGCAGGTGCTGATGATGCCGGACCTCAGCGTCAACAGCCCGGTGCGCTGACGGGTGACGAAGCGAAACCCCCGGCCCGGTCCCACCGGCCGGGGGCTTTTTCTGTTGAATTCGCGCGACTTGCCCTGGCAGGTGCGGCAAATCGTCCCTATCTCACAGGCTCACAACGAACAGGCCCCCACTGATGGACTTCCTTGCCGATCCCGGCATCTGGCTCGGGCTGCTGACCCTGGTCTCCCTCGAGGTCGTCCTCGGCATCGACAATCTGGTCTTCATCGCCATCGTCGCCGACAAGCTGCCGGCGGAACAGCGCAACCGCGTGCGCCTGGTGGGGCTGTCGCTGGCGCTGATCATGCGCCTGCTGCTGCTGTTCTCCATTTCCTGGATCGTGACGCTGACCCAGCCGCTGTTCAGCGTCGCCGGCTTCCCGCTTTCGGGCCGCGACCTCATCCTGGTCCTGGGCGGCGCCTTCCTGTTGGCCAAGGGCACGATGGAGCTGCATGAGCGGCTGGAGGGTGGCGCGGCGCACCATGGTCCCAAGGCCGGCACGGCCGCCAACGCCTTCTGGCGCGCGGTGGTGCAGATCGTGCTGCTGGACGCCGTGTTCTCGCTGGACAGCGTCATCACCGCCGTGGGCATGGTCGACGAACTGCCGGTCATGGTGGCCGCCGTCTGTATCGCCATGGTGGTCATGCTGGTGGCGTCCAAACCGCTGATGGCCTTCATCTCCCGCCATCCCACCGTCATCATCCTGGGGTTGGGATTCCTGCTGATGATTGGCTTCAGCCTGGTGGCGGAGGGCCTGGGCCTGCACATCCCCAAGGGCTATCTCTACGCCGCCATCGGCTTTTCCATCCTGATCGAGGCGGCCAACCAGATCGGCCGGCGCAAGCAGGCCAAACCCGGAATCGCCGCCGCGGGCGAGACCACCATCGCCACGGTGATGACCCCGCGCGACGCCGTGGAATGGGTGGACCTGTCGGCGGGCCAGGACGAGGTGCGCGAGGCGATCCTGGCGCTGAACCACAGCCACGTCATCCTGGGCCGCGACGGGCTGGACACCGTGCTGGGCTTCGCCGCCAGCCACGATTTGGTGAAGCGGGTGATGGCGGGGGAAATGGTCACGGGCGACGAGGCCCTGGCCCCCGTGGTGGCCCAGCCCGATCAGTCGGCACGGTCGGTGCTGGCCCTGATGCGCGACATGGGGGCGGAATTGGTGGTGGTCATGGACGCGCAAGGCCAGGTGCTGGGCGTCGCCACCCCGGCCGATGCGCTGAAGCTGGTGGTTTAAGCCCCCCAAACGCCCGGCGCTTTAGGGCGGCATTAGAGCGGAACGCGATCAGGTGTAGTCACCTGATCGCGTTCCGCTCTATCATGAACAGGTTAAGAGCGAGATGCGATCAGACATGATCGCATCTCGCTCTAATCCCGCCGGGCGCCGATCAGGAATTCCCTGTTGCCCTCAGGCCCCAGGATGGGGCTGGGGTCCACGCCCAGGACGGTCCAGCCGGGACGGGCGGACAGCCAGGCGACCACGGCGTCGCAGACCTCCTGGTGCAGTTCCGGCTCACGCACCACGCCGCCCTTGCCCACGCGGCCCTTGCCCACCTCGAACTGCGGCTTGATCAGGGCCACCAGGGCGCCGCCGGGCTGTACAAGGTCCAGGGCCGCCGGCAGCACGGTGGCGAGGCCGATGAAGCTGGCGTCGCACACCACCATGCCGATGGGGTCGGGGATGTCGGCGGCCGTCAGGTGCCGGGCGTTGGTCTTTTCCATGACCACCACGCGCGGGTCGGTGCGCAGCTTCCACGCCAACTGGCCGTGGCCGACGTCCACGGCATAGACCTTGGCGGCCCCCCGCGTCAGCAACACGTCGGTGAAGCCGCCCGTGCTGGCGCCCACGTCGATCGCGGTCACGCCTGTCGGATCGAGGCCGAAATGATCCAGGCCATGCACCAGCTTCAGCCCGCCACGCGACACCCAGGGATGATCCTGGCCCTTCAGGGTCAGGGGCTTGTCGGCGGGGATGGTCTGGCCCGGCTTGTCGATGCGCAAGGTGTCGGCATAGACCAGGCCGGCCAGCACCAGCGCCTGGGCGCGGGCGCGGCTTTCCACCAGGCCGCGTTCCACCAGGGCCTGGTCGACACGTATTTTTCCGGGCTTCTGGGCCTTCTGCGGGCTTTCTTCCGACATCAGGCGTTGGGCGTCCGCGCCGCCGCCTGGCTGCCCAGCGCCTTGATCACGGTATCGACGATGCCGTTGGCGTTGAGGCCGGCCTCTTCATACTGCTTGGCCGGGTTGTCGTGTTCCTGATAGTGGTCGGGCAGCACCATGGGGCGGAACTTCAGGCCGGCGTCGAACAGCCCCTCCTCCGCCAGGAACTGCATGACCTGGGCGCCGAAGCCGCCCACCGAGCCTTCCTCGATGGTCACCAGCACATCGTGCTCAACCGCCAGGCGGCGCACCAGTTCCTTGTCGATCGGCTTGGCGAAGCGCGCATCCGCCACCGTCGTCGACAGGCCCCGCACCGCCAGGTCCTCGGCTGCCTTCACGGCCTCAGCCAAGCGGGTGCCCAGGCTGAGGATGGCGACCGTGTTGCCCTCACGCACGATGCGGCCTTTGCCGATGGGCAGAACCTCGCCCTTCTCCGGCATCTCAACGCCCACGCCCTCGCCACGCGGATAGCGCAGCGCGATGGGGCCGGCGTCATAGGCCACGCTGGTCGCCACCATGTGCACCAGCTCCGCCTCGTCCGCCGCCGCCATCACCACCATGTTGGGCAGGCAGCACAGATAGGCCAGGTCGAAGGCGCCGGCATGCGTGGCGCCGTCCGCCCCCACCAGGCCCGCCCGGTCCATGGCGAAGCGCACCGGCAGGTTCTGGATCGACACGTCGTGCACCAGCTGGTCATAGCCGCGCTGCAGGAAGGTCGAGTAGATGGCCACGAAGGGCTTGTACCCCTCCGTCGCCATGCCGGCGGCGAAGGTCACCGCGTGCTGCTCGGCGATGCCCACGTCGAAGGTCCGCGTGGGGAAGGCCTGGCCGAACAGGTCCAGGCCCGTGCCCGACGGCATCGCCGCCGTGATCGCCACCACCTTGTCGTCGGCCTTGGCCTCCTTCATCAGGGCCTCGGCGAAGACGCGGGTGTAGGTCGGCGCGTTCGCCTTGGCCTTGGCCTGGGCGCCCGTCACCACGTCGAAGCGGCCCACCGCGTGCAACTTGTCCGCCGACGCCTCGGCCGGGGCGTAGCCCTTGCCCTTCTGCGTCACCGCGTGGATCAGCACCGGGCGGCCGTTCGGCTCGTCCCGGATGTTCTCCAGGATGGGCACCAACTGGTCCAGGTCGTGCCCGTCGATGGGCCCGACGTAGTAGAAGCCCAGCTCCTCGAACAGCGTCCCGCCCATGACCATGCCGCGGGCGTATTCCTCCACCCGCCGCGCCGCGTTCTGCAGCGGCCGGGGCAGGTGTTCCGCCACCTGGCGGCCGATGTTGCGCAGATGGCGGTACTGGCTGCTGCTGACCAGCTTGGCCAGGTAGCCCGACACGGCACCCACCGGCGGCGCGATCGACATGTCGTTGTCGTTCAGGATCACCACCAGGCGCGAGCCCAGGGCGCCGGCGTTGTTCATCGCCTCATACGCCATGCCGGCGGAGATCGACCCGTCGCCGATCACGGCGATGACGTGGTTGTTCCCGCCCGCCAGGTCGCGCGCCACCGCCATGCCCAGGCCCGCCGAGATCGACGTCGAGCTGTGCGCCGCCCCGAACGGGTCGTACTCGCTCTCCGACCGCCGGGTGAAGCCCGACAGGCCCCCGCCCTGGCGCAGGGTGCGGATGCGGTCCCGACGCCCCGTCAGGATCTTGTGCGGGTAGGCCTGGTGACCCACGTCCCAGATGATGCGGTCCGCCGGCGTGTCGAACACGTAGTGCAGCGCCACCGTCAGTTCCACCACACCCAGGCCCGCACCCAGGTGGCCACCCGTCACCGACACCGCGTCGATGGTTTCGGAGCGCAGCTCGTCCGCAACCTGGCGCAGCTGTTCAGGACGCAGCGCGCGCAAACGGTCAGGCGTCGGACACTGGTCCAACAACGGGGTCTTCGTCGCCATTCATCGGCTCCCAATCAAAACTTTTCTTAAGATCGCCGATCCACAACGAAGCGCGCCACCGCCTGCAACATCGACGCCCGGCCCTCGAAAATCTCCAGGTGGCGGGTGGCCTGGTCGGCCAGCCGGCCGGCCTGGTCGCGCGCCCGCTCCAGCCCCAGGATGGACACGAAGGTCGCCTTGCCCGCCGGCTTGTCGCGGCCCACGGACTTGCCGGTCTCAGCCTCCGTCCCTTCCACGTCCAGAAGGTCGTCGGCGATCTGGAAGGCCAGGCCCAGATCATGGGCGTAGGCCTGCAGGGCATGGAATTGCGGCGGCGAGGCGCGGCCCAGGATGGCGCCGGCGGTGGCGGAGAAGGCGATCAGCTCGCCGGTCTTCATCCGCTGCAACCGGGTGATGGCGCCGATGTCCAGGGCCTGGGTTTCCGCGATCAGGTCCAGCATTTGGCCGCCGACCATGCCGCGCGGGCCGGACGCCTTGGCCAGCGCCGACACCAGGGCGCAGCGCACGCGCGGGTCCTCATGCGTCTCGGCGTCGGTCAGCACCTCGAACGCCGCGGTCAGCAGGGCGTCGCCCGCCAGAATGGCGGTGGCCTCGTCGAACTCCCGGTGCACGGTGGGCCGGCCCCGGCGCAGGCTGGCGTCATCCATGGCCGGCAGGTCGTCATGGATCAGGGAATAGCAGTGGACGAACTCCACCGCCGCCGCCACCCGCAGGGCGCAGGCCGGGCTGACGCCAAACAGGCGGGCGCTTTCCATGACCAGGAAGGGCCGCAGCCGCTTGCCCCCGCCCAGGCAGCCATAGCGCATGGCCTCATACAGCTTGGCTTCCGCCATGCTGCTGCGGGGCAGCAGGATGTCGATGGCGGTTTCCACCTGTTCGACGGTGTCCGCCATGGCGACGGTAAGGGTTTTGGGCAGGCTGGGCATCAGGGCACACTCGGGGCGAAAGGGTACGGGCTTAATCGATGCGGGCCGGCTCCATGCCCACCGTTCCGTCGCCGCCCAGGGTGATGCGGTCGACCTTTTCCTGCGCCTCCCGCAGCTTGCCCTCGCAATGGCGCTTCAGCAGGGTGCCGCGCTCATAAAATCCGATGGCGTCGTCCAGCTTGGCCTTGCCGTCCTCCAGCTGGCGCACGATACGCTCCAACTCACCCAAGGCGTCCTCGAAGCTCATGGCCTTGATATCGGCCGGCAAGGTCAGTTCGGTCATGAAGGGTCCACTATCAACGCGGGGAAACACAGGCAACGCGGGGAGACAGGCCGACGCGCGCGGGGGCGCGTCCAATATCACACGCAGGCGACTGTAGGACCGGGCGGCACCCGCCCGCAAGCACCGTGGCCGGGAGGCTGTCCTACCATGGGCGGTGGGCCAGTGTCCCGACGCCCGGTGGGCCAATGTCCCAAGGCCCGTTTCAAACCTCCATCAGCGTCCCCACATGGGCGGCGACGCACGACGCCAGCGCCATCGGATCATAGCCCCCTTCCAGGGTGGAGACCAAGCGGCCCTGGCAATGGCGGGCGGCCACCGCCGCGATCTCCGCCGTTATCCAGGCGAAATCATCCTCCACCAGCCCCAGGTCGGCCAAGGGGTCGGCGCGATGGGCGTCGAAACCCGCGGAAATGAAGATAAGTTCCGGCGCGAAAGCGTCCAGGGCCGGCAGCAGGCGCGTTTTCATGCCCTCGCGGAACTCCGCCCCGGTGGAGCCGGCCCGCAGCAGCACGTTCACCACCGTCCCGTAATCGCCCGTGTCGCCCAGCGCGCCGGTGCCGGGATAGAGCGGCCATTCGTGGGTGGAGCCGTAGAACAGGTCGGGGTCGTGCTCCGCCAGGGTCTGGCTGCCGTTGCCGTGGTGGACGTCGAAGTCGACGATGGCCACCCGGCGCAGGCCATGGGCGAAGCGGGCATGCTCCGCCCCCACGCCGACATTGTTGAACAGGCAGAAGCCCATGGATTGGCCGGGTTCGGCATGGTGCCCCGGCGGGCGGACGGCGCAGAAGGCGTTGCGCACCTCCCCCGCCATCACGGCGTCCACGGCGGCGCAGACGGCGCCGGCGGCATGCAGCGCCGCCTCGAAGGAGCCGGGGGACAGGACCGTGTCGCCATCCAGCGACACGATGCCGGTGATGGGAATGGACGCCTGCAGGCGGGCCACCAGATCCGGCGTGTGCACCCGCTCGATCTGGTCCAGCGTGGCGCGCGGCGCCTGCCGCCGGTCCAGGTATTGGAAGCGTTCGGCATCCAGCGCGCGCAGCACGGCCGACAGGCGGGCCGGACATTCCGGATGGCCCGGCCCCGTCTCATGTTCCAGGCAGGACCAATGGGTGAACAACGCCGTCGCCATGGTGACCGTTTCCTCGCATGCCCGCTTATTTATTGCCCGCATCATCACCGATGCGGCGGACCGGCCGCCAGTGTCTAACCGGCGTCCTAACCCTAGAATGATCCAAATCAGACGGGTTAAGCCCGGCGTATCGTGAAGGTCAGCACCCCGTCCGCCTCATCCACCGCCACCAGGGCATGGCCGGCGGACTGGCAAAAGGCGGGTACGTCCCGGCGCGCGGCCTGGTCGGTGGCCAGCACGGTTAGGACAGCCCCCGGCGCCATGGACATCAACGCCTTTCGCGCCCGCAGGACCGGCAGGGGACAGACCAAACCCTTGGCATCCAAACTGCGATCCCCGCTCATCGCGGGGCCTTCAGCGCGGCGGCGGCCAGGAACAGCCAGCCCAGGATGAAGCTCATGCCGCCCACCGGCGCCACCGCGCCCAGCGCGCTGGGGCCCCACCAGCCCAGGCCATAGAGCGCGCCGCCGAACAGCACGCAACCCAGCAGGAACAGCCAACCCGCCAGCGCCACCAGCCGCCGGTGCAGCCTGTGGCCGCCCAGCGCCGCCGCCACGGTCACCCCCGCGTGCATCAGTTGGTATTGACTGGCCGTCTGCCACAGCCCGACGGCGTGGGCGTCGCGCACGGCACCCAGGCCGTGGACGGCATAGGCGCCGGCCGCCACGGCCAGCGCGCCGATGATCCCGGCGACCACCACCCGCAGCCGGGCATCCCCCATCAACGCGTCCTGTGCGGGCATTCCCCACCCCTTCGTCTTCAACAGCGTGGGCAGGATATGAGACGACGACGCCGGAACCGCAAGCGTTCCCGGAAAATGCGAACGGGCCGCCCCTGGGAAGGGACGGCCCGTAGGCTGGACATCTGAACCCCATCGCCGGCATGAGGCTCCAGCCTCGTGCCGGTGTAGGCTGCGACCGCAGCCGCCGGAAGTTCCGGGGAGCGGCAGCGGACCGGAAACTGAGGAAGCCAAGTCCGCGGATGCGGACGCCCGGCGCTTGAGAGAGCCTTTGATCAACCAGATCAAAGGCTACTCAAAAACATCAGCCGGCCAGCTTGGCGGCGATCTTGGCCACGTGGGCGCCCTGGAAGCGGGCGCCGGCCAGCTCGTTCTCGCTAGGCTGGCGCGAGCCGTCGCCGTTGGCGATGGTGGTGGCGCCGTAGGGGCTGCCGCCCGTCACCTGGGAATTGTCAGTCTGGCCCTGGAAGCTGTAGGGCAGGCCCACCACCACCATGCCCTGGTGCAGCAGCGTGGTGTGGAAGGACAGGATCGTGCTTTCCTGGCCGCCGTGCTGGGTGGCGGAGGAAGCGAAGACGCTGCCCACCTTGCCGATCAGCGCGCCCTTGAACCAGAGGCCGCCCGTCTGGTCCAGGAAGTTGCGCATCTGCGAGGCCATCATGCCGAAGCGGGTGGGGGTGCCGAAGATGATGGCGTCGTACTGCGGCAGCTCATCCACCGTGGCGATGGGCGCCTCCTGGTCCAGCTTGATGCCGGCCTTCTGCGCGACCTCGGCCGGAACCAGCTCCGGCACGCGCTTCACCACCACCTCGGTGCCGGGCACGGACGCGGCACCTTCGGCCACGGCCTTGGCCATCGTCTCGATATGGCCGTAGCTGCTGTAGTAGAGGACGAGGACCTTGGCCATTGCCATCTCCATCAAACGGTTAAGCCGGCGTTGGTGCGGGGTGCGGCGCACGGCGTTGCGATGAACGAACCATACCCGCGTTCCCCGTTGCGGATAATCAGGCGACTGGGCATAAAATTGTTCCACCTTCCGCAACAATTCTGGCACAGCCCGCGAGAGGCCTGACATGGACCGCCTGGACGACATGGCCCTGTTCGCCCGGGTGGCGGAAACACGCAGCTTCACGGTTGCGGCGGCCAAGCTGGGCCTGTCCCGCTCCGCCGCCAGCCGGCGCATGACGGACCTGGAAGCGCGGCTGGGCGCCCGGCTGCTGAACCGCACCACGCGGCGCATCAGCCTGACCGAGGCGGGGGAGACCTACCTAGCCCGCGTGCAGCAGATCCTGGCCGACGTGGACGACGCCGACCGCTCCGTCGCCAGCCTGCACGCCGCCCCGCGCGGCCTGCTGAAGGTGGCGGCCCCCATGAGTTTCGGCATGCAGCACCTGGCGCCCGCCATCGCCGACTTCCTGTCCGCCTTCCCGGAGATCGAGGTGGAGATGGATTTGAACGACCGCTTCGTCGACCTAGTGGACGAGGGGTATGACGTCGCGGTGCGCATCGGGCAATTGAAGGACAGCACCCTGGTGGCCCGGCGCCTCTGCCCCGCCCGGCTGGTGCACGCCGCCAGCCCCGCCTATCTGACCCGGCGCGGCGTGCCCCGCGCGCCGGAGGATTTGGCCCAGCACGATTGCCTTATCTACACCAACCTGCCGCAGGGGGCGCTGTGGCCGTTCCGCGTCACGCCCTTGACCCCCGGGGCGCCGCGCGGCGGCAACCACGACCCGGACGCCGCCACCCGCCTGGTGAAGGTCAACTCCCGCCTGCGCGCCAACAACGGCGACGTGCTGCTGCAGGCGGCCTGCGCCGGCGTCGGCATCGTCGCCCTGCCCACCTTCATCTGCGGCAAGGCCCTGGCGGAGGGTAAGGTGGTCCCCATCCTGCAGGAATGGGCGGTGACGCGCAGCGCCATCAACGCCGTCTTCCCCGCCAACCGCCACCTCTCGTCCAAGGTCCGCGTCTTCGTCGACTTCCTGGCCGACCGCTTCGGCCCCAACCCCTATTGGGACGTGGGCCTGAAGTTGGGGTGACCCCCGAGCAAGCGCACCCCGCCCAAACGGAGCGAAGCGACAAGCCCGCGACCGCGGGCGCCGGACCTTTTCGGGGAGCGTAGCGGACTGAAAAGGGAGGATAATGCCATGTGTGGACGGCCCCGCCGGCGCCCGAGGCAACCCAAAAACCCACAATTAAAAACGGCGGATC
Source organism: Nitrospirillum goiasense (assembly GCF_034427435.1). Classification (NCBI taxonomy): domain Bacteria; kingdom Pseudomonadati; phylum Pseudomonadota; class Alphaproteobacteria; order Rhodospirillales; family Azospirillaceae; genus Nitrospirillum; species Nitrospirillum goiasense. Next base: position 217,008 of record NZ_JAXQNP010000002.1, read on the forward strand.
AGGTTTGGGCCCCTGGAGGCATCCATCCTGGTCCGCCGTTTTTTCTCAGTCGGATGGGCAAAAGCCTCGAAACCGCATCCAGGGCGGCCGCTTTGCCGCGATAGATCCGACCGTGTTTCCGGACGTCCCACCATGCCGGGGGTTTCGTTCGGTTCAAAGCGCGGGCTATGCCGCCCGCCTCCTGAAACAAAGCCTGCGCCCAGGTGCGGCCCAGGTCAAACGCCGTTCCGGCATGCCGCGGCGCGGTGCGCGCCCGCCCAGGTCATACCGGGTTAACAGTCCCCCCTCTGCCCCCTTGACCTTTGTCATGAGAGCTACCCCCAGCCGCGAACCCGCAATTGCTGCAACCCGCCCATCCGGGCGGTTCATGTGCCGCAAAACATCCCCGCTTGACATGGAAAGGGGAGAGGTTACTTAAAGGGTACTGATTTGGTCCGGATTGCCGGGCCGAGTTTTCAACGGGCGCAGGCCCGCAGGCACAGGACCCCAAAGCACGTGATCCGGCTGAGCAAATTGACGGACTACGCCGTCGTGGTGATGACCGCGATGATGCAGGGGGATGGCGGCCCGCATACCGCCGTCTCGCTGGCGGAGCGTACCGGCCTGCCGGCCCCCACCGTGTCCAAGATCCTGAAGCTGCTGGCCCGTGACGGCCTGATGGCCTCGCACCGGGGGGCCGCTGGCGGTTACCGCCTGGCGCGCGCGCCGGACGCCATCAACGTCGCCCAGATCATCGCCGCCATCGACGGCCCCATCGCCCTGACCGACTGTGTCGAGGGGGCGCCCGGGGCCTGCGGGGTGGAGAGCCTGTGCCCCCGCCGGGGCAACTGGGACCGGGTGAACCGTGCCGTCCGCGGCGCGCTGGAGGGCGTCAGCCTGGCCGACATGGCCCGGCCGATGTTCCACGACCCCGTCCTGCCCAAGACGGCACCGGCCCTGCCGGCCGCCGCCGACGCTATTTGATTTCGAGGAAGAGCGAAGACATGGCCGCCACCGAACAGACCGTCGAACAGGTCCGCGCCGTCACGGAGCAGAAGTACAAGTACGGCTTCACGACCGAGATCGAGTCCGACCTGGCGCCCAAGGGCCTGAACGAGGACATCGTCCGCTTCATCTCCGCCAAGAAGGGGGAGCCGGAGTGGCTGCTGGAATGGCGCCTGCAAGCCTATCGCCACTGGCTGACGATGGAGGAGCCGACCTGGGCCATGGTCGACTTCCCCAAGATCGACTACCAGGACAGCCATTATTACGCGGCGCCGAAGGCCGCCAAGGACAAGCCCAAGTCCCTGGACGAGGTCGATCCCGAGCTGCTGGCCACCTATGAGAAGCTGGGCATCCCGCTGAAGGAACAGGCTATCCTGGCCGGTGTCGAGGGCGCCGGCGACATGCCGGCCGTGGCGGTGGACGCCGTGTTCGACAGCGTGTCGGTCGCCACCACCTTCAAGAAGAAGCTGGAGGAGAAGGGCATCATCTTCTGCTCCATCTCGGAAGCCATCCGCGAGCATCCGGAGCTGGTGCGCAAGTACATGGGCTCCGTCGTGCCCTATTCCGACAACTACTACGCCACGCTGAACTGTGCCGTGTTCACCGATGGGTCGTTCGTCTACATCCCCAAGGGCGTGCGCTGCCCCATGGAGCTGTCGACCTACTTCCGCATCAACGCCTCCAACACCGGGCAGTTCGAGCGCACGCTGATCATCGCCGACGAGGGCAGCTACGTCAGCTACCTGGAGGGCTGCACCGCCCCCATGCGCGATGAGAACCAGCTGCACGCCGCCGTGGTGGAGCTGGTGGCCATGGATGACGCCACCATCAAGTATTCCACTGTCCAGAACTGGTATCCCGGCGATGAGAACGGCAAGGGCGGCATCTACAACTTCGTGACCAAGCGCGGCGCCTGCCGCGGCAAGAATTCCAAGATCAGCTGGACGCAGGTGGAGACGGGTTCCGCCATCACCTGGAAGTACCCGAGCTGCATCCTGCAGGGCGACAATTCGGTGGGCGAGTTCTATTCGGTCGCCATCACCAACAACTACCAGCAGGCCGACACCGGCACGAAGATGATCCACATCGGGAAGAACACCCGGTCGACCATCGTGGCCAAGGGCATCTCCGCCGGCAAGGCGCAGAGCACCTATCGCGGCCTGGTGCGCATCCTGCCCAAGGCCGAGGGCGCCCGGAACTACACCCAGTGCGACAGCCTGCTGATCGGCGACAAATGCGGGGCCCACACCGTGCCCTACATCGAAAGCCGCAACCGCACCGCCCGGGTGGAGCATGAGGCCACCACCGCCAAGATCAGCGAGGACCAGCTGTTCTATTGCCGCGCCCGCGGCCTGTCGGAAGAGGACGCCGTGGGCCTGATCGTCAACGGCTTCTGCCGGGAGGTCCTGAAGGAGCTGCCCATGGAGTTCGCGGTCGAGGCGCAGAAGCTGGTCGCCATCAGCCTGGAAGGCAGCGTGGGCTAAGGGCGCCGCAACCGTCCCGCCCCATCGCCGCACACGACATTCGGTTTCAAGGAACGTTTCAAATGCTCGAAATCCGCAACCTGCACGCCACCGTCGACGGCAAGGAAATCCTGAAGGGGATCAACCTGACCATCAACCCGGGCGAGGTGCACGCCATCATGGGCCCCAACGGCTCGGGCAAGAGCACGCTGTCCTACGTGCTGTCGGGCCGCGACGGCTATGAGGTGACCGAGGGCTCCGTGACCTTCCAGGGCAAGGACCTGCTGGCCATGGAGGCCGAGGAGCGGGCGGCGGAGGGCGTGTTCCTGGCCTTCCAGTACCCGGTGGAAATCCCCGGCGTGTCCAACACCACCTTCCTGAAGACGGCGCTGAACGCCGTGCGCAAGCACAAGGGCCTGCCCGAGCTGGACGCCATGCAGTTCCTGAAGCTGATCCGCGCCAAGGCCAAGGCCTTGAACATGAACGACGACATGATCAAGCGCGCCGTCAACGTCGGCTTCTCCGGCGGTGAGAAGAAGCGCAACGACATCCTGCAGATGGCCATGCTGGAGCCCAGCTTCGCCATCCTGGACGAAACCGACAGCGGCCTGGACATCGACGCCCTGAAGCTGGTGGCCGACGGCGTGAACAGCCTGCGCAGCGCCGAGCGCTCCATGCTGGTCATCACCCATTACCAGCGCCTGCTGTCCTACATCGTGCCGGACCACGTGCACGTCCTGGCCTACGGCAAGATCGTGCGCAGCGGCGGCAAGGAGCTGGCGCTGGAGCTGGAAGCCAAGGGCTACGCCGAATTCGGCTCGCCCGAAGCCGCCTGAGGGGTGCGTTCCATGGCCGCCATCGCCACCCTGAAAGACCTGTACGAAACCCTGAGCCCCGGCCTGCCCGGCGCCGGCGCCGCCGGCCTGGACCGGCTGCGCGCCGACGGCTATGCCCGCTTCCTGGCCGACGGCATCCCCACGCCCAAGGTCGAGGGCTGGAAGTACACCAACCTGCGCGATCTGGCCGGCGTCAGCCTGGCCCCGGCCCAAGGGACGATCGACAGCGCCGCCAACACCGACCTCGACCTGCCCAGCGTGGCGCCGGGCGAGACGCACCGCCTGGTGTTCGTGGACGGCGTATTCAACGCCGCCCTGTCCGCCGTGGGCACCCTGCCCGCAGGCGTCACCCTGGACAGCCTGCGCGGCCTGATCGAGTCCTCCCCCGCCACGGCGGCCGAGGTGCTGGAGCGCTTCCCGGCACCCAAGGCCGACACCGGCCTGCGCGTCGGCCCCAACCCCGGCCGTGGCCAGGCGCTGGGCCTGGTCGGCCTGAACGGCGCCTTCCTGGCCGAGGGGGCGGTGCTAACCGTGGGTGAGGGCGTGACGCTGGCGCAGCCGGTGGAGATCGTCTTCATCGCCACCGCCGCCGACGGCGCCTGGCACCCCCGCCTGCTGATCGACGTGGCGGCGGGCGCCACCGTGACCGTGGCCGAGCACCATGTGGCCCGGGGTGGCGGCGCCACCTTCGCCAACATCGTCAGCGGCGTGCGCGTCGGCGAGGGCGCCGTCCTGCGCCACGCCAAGTTCCAGGAGGAGGATGACGCCGCCCTGCACCTGGCCAGCGTCACCGCCACCGTGGCGGCGTCGGGCACCTATGAGACCTTCGTGCTGACCACCGGCGGCCGCCTGGCCCGCACCGACGTCCAGGTCCGCCTGGAAGGGTCGGGCGCCAGCACCCGCGTCTCCGGCGCCTATGGCGTGGATGGCAGTCGGCACGCCGACTTCACCAGCCTGATCGACCATGTCGCCGCCAACTGCACCAGCCGCGAGGTGGTGAAGGGCGTCATCGACGGCAAGGGCCGCGCCGTGTTCCAGGGCAAGATCATCGTGCGGCCGGACGCGCAGAAGACGGACGGCCACCAGCTGAACCGCGCCCTGCTGCTGTCCGACACCGCCGAGATCGACGCCAAGCCCGAGCTGGAGATCTACGCCGACGACGTGAAGTGCAGCCACGGCGCCACGGCGGGCGAGCTGGATGAGGAGGCGCTGTTCTACCTGCGCGCCCGGGGCATCCCCGCCGACACCGCCCGCGCCCTGCTGATCGCCGCCTTCCTGGACGAGGTGGCGGAGGAGATCGGCGACGACCGGCTGCGCGGCTATGCCATCGCCCGCATCCAGGACCGCATCGGCCGCCTGACGGGCATCACCGTGGACGCCACGGACCTGGCGGTAGAGGAGTGACCTCATGGACACCCGCATCTTGACCAACGCGCCGTATGACGTGGACAAGGTCCGCCAGGATTTCCCCATCCTGACGCGCCTGGTGCATGAGAAGCCGGGCCGTCCGGGCAAGCCGCTGGTCTACCTGGACAACGCCGCCAGCGCGCAGAAGCCGCGTGCCGTGATCGACGCCATGGCCCATTTCATGGCGCACGACTACAGCAACGTCCATCGCGGGGTGCACTACCTGTCCCAGGTGGCGACCAACCTGTATGAGGCGACGCGCGTCAAGACGGCCACGTTCCTGAACGCGCCCTCCCCCGACACCATCGTCTTCACCCGCAGCGCCACCGAGGCCTTCAACCTGGTGGCCAGCAGCTGGGGCGGCGCCCACCTGAAGGCGGGTGACGAGATCATCCTGAGCGTGATGGAGCATCACGCCAACATCGTGCCCTGGCAGCTGCTGCGCAGCCGCACCGGGATCGTCATCAAGGTGGCGCCGGTGCTGGACGACGGCACCCTGGACCTAGAGGCGCTGGCCCGGCTGCTGGAAAGCCCCAAGGTCAAGCTGGTGTCCATCACCCATGGCAGCAACGTGCTGGGCACGGTCACGCCGGCGGCGGAGATCGCCCGCATGGCCCACGCCGCCGGCGCCAAGGTGCTGTTCGACGGCAGCCAGGCGGCGGTGCACATGCCGGTGGACGTGCAGGCCATCGACGCCGACTTCTACATCATGACCGGGCACAAGCTGTACGGGCCCACCGGCTTCGGCGTGCTGTACAGCAAGGCCGAGGTGCTGGAGTCCATGCCCCCCTACCAGGGCGGCGGCGACATGATCCAGACCGTGACCTTCGAGGAGACCACCTTCCGCGAGGTGCCGCACCGGTTCGAGGCCGGCACGCCGCCCATCGTGGAGGGCATCGGCTTCAGCGCCGCCATCGACTATGTCACCGCCCTGGGCATGGACGCCATCCACGCCCATGAGCAGCGCCTGCTGGCCTATGCCACGGAGAAGCTGCAGGCCATCCCCGGCCTGCGCCTCATCGGCACCTCGCCCACCAAGGCCGCTATCCTGTCCTTCACCATCGAGGGCGTGCACCCGCACGACATCGGCACCCTGGTGGACCGGGCCGGCGTGGCGGTGCGGGTGGGCCGGCACTGCGCCGAGCCGCTGATGGACCGCTTCGGCGTGGGCGCCACCGCCCGCGCCAGTTTCGCCCTGTACAACACCGAGGCCGAGGCCGACGCCCTGGTGGACGCCGTGCGCGCGGTGAGGGAGTTCTTCAACTGATGTTCGACGACCTGCGCGACCTGTACCAGGAAGTGATCCTGGACCACGGCAAGAATCCCCGGAACTTCGGCAAGCCCGAGAACTTCAACCGCATGGCCCGGGGCGAGAACCCGCTGTGCGGCGACAAGATCAACGTCTACCTGTCCATCGGCCCCGACGGCCGGGTGCAAGAGGCCCACTTCGATGGCCGCGGCTGCGCCATCAGCCAGGCCAGCGCCTCGCTGATGACGGAGACGCTGAAGGGCAAGACGGAGGCGGAGGCCGAGGCGCTGTTCGGCCACTTCCACGACATGTGCACCAAGGACGACCACGAGCATACCGACCACGGCCCCCTGGACCCGGAGGCGGTGGAAAAGCTGGACGTGCTGTCGGGCGTGCGGGAATTCCCCATGCGCGTCAAGTGCGCGACCCTGGCCTGGCACACCATGCACGCCGCCCTTGAGGGCGACGAAAAGACCACGACGGAGTAAGCGAGATGTCTGCCACGGAACGGCCCATCGCGCCGGATGTGACCCTGCAGGCGCCGGCCACCATCCCGGACGAGGACAAGCTGCCCCCCGACGCGCCCCTGGCGGACCGCGTGACGGAGGCGTTGAAGACCGTCTACGATCCCGAGATCCCGGTGAACATCTATGAGCTGGGCCTGATCTACCGCTGCGATATCGACGCGGACGGCCAGGTCGAGATCGACATGACCCTGACCGCCCCGGGCTGCCCCGTGGCCGGGGAGATGCCGGGCCAGGTGCAGGGCGTCGTCGCCTCCGTCGACGGGGTCAAGGACGTGACCGTGAACCTGGTGTGGGAACCGGCCTGGAACCCCAGCCTGATGTCCGACGAGGCGCGCGTCGCCCTCAACATGTTCTGACGTGTGGAGAGAATCATGAGCCGCATGGAACGCCCTAAAGCGATGAGCCTGACCGATGCCGCCGCCGCGCGGGTGAAGGAGATCATGGCCCAGCGGGAAACGCCGGCCGTGGGCTTGCGTGTCGGCGTGAAGGCGCGCGGCTGCTCCGGCCTCAGCTATTTCGTCGAGTATGCCGACGCCAAGAAGCCGTTCGAGGAGGTGGTGGAGGAAAAGGGCGTGACCCTGCTGCTGGACCCGGCCTCCACCATGTTCCTGCTGGGCACGGAGATGGATTACAAGGAGGACAAGTTCCAGTCGGGCTTCGTCTTCACCAATCCCAATGAAAAGGGCCGCTGCGGCTGCGGCGAAAGCTTCACGGTCTAATACCGGCGGTGCATCGTTGAGTTCGGCGCCAAGGGCGCGGTGGGTTTCCCCTGCCGCGCCCTTCGTCATTTCCGGAAAATCGATACGATGCGTAGGGAAGTCTGGCCTTAATTAAGTTCATTTTACGAATTGCCCCGACAGCACGTTGATTATCGCTCTCATTCCGAAGTGATGGATCACTGTCCTATCCTTTAGGCGTGCTTCTATATTGAGATATTCGCGGTGAGTGTTTGTTTGGCGAGGAAATACCGCGCTCTATACGAAAGATATCGACCGGCACCATCCCCATTACTTCGCATCGGCAGGCGCCATTAATCCCCTGTTAAGCGGATCGCGGCAATGTGACGCAGTCCGGATGCCCTATCCGCCGCTTGATTTGGAGAGACCGATGATCCGCTGGTTCGCCAACCTGAAACTGATCGTGAAGCTGGCCATTCCCCTGGCCTTGATCGCCGCCGTGGCCGTCAGCATCGTCGTCATGGCCAACCGCGGCCTGAACCAGCTGAACGACGCCGTCAATCATGTCATCGAGGTCGACGCCGTGCGCCAGGCGCTGGCGCTGGAAACGCAGGGCATGCTGAACGCCGGCACCGTCGACGCCAAAAACATGATCCTGGTGGACAGCGAGGCCGACCGCGCCAAGTTCGAGAAGCTCTACCGCGACAAGGTCGCCCAGGCTCAGGGCAACATCGACAAGCTGATCAGCCTGGCCGATACGCCGGAGCGGCGCGCCGTCAACCAGAACCTGAAGCAGCTGCTGGACGCCTACATCGCCGCCAACGAACCCTCCATCGAGGCCGCGCGGCGCAATGAGGACGCCCTGTCCTCCAAGATTTCCATGGGCGCCGCCCGCGACGCCCGCGTCGCCATGATGGACGCCCTGCAGAAGCGCGTGGAGGTCAACCAGGCCGCCATGGACAAGGCCAAGGTCGACACCGACGTTCTGACCGATAACGTCGGCACCATGCTGATGACCCTGGCCGTGGCCGGCCTGGTCGCCAGCTTAGGCCTGATGGGCGCCATCGTCATCTTCCTGACCGTCCGGCCCATCAGCCGCGTCACCGGCGCCATGAGCGCCATCGCCGACGGCCAGTTGGAGACCGAGGTGCACGGCGCCGACCGCAAGGATGAGGTGGGCGCCCTGGCCCAGGCCCTGCTGATCTTCAAGGACAACGCCCTGGCCGTCCGCCGGCTGGAGGCCGAGCAGACCGCGGCCAAGGCCCGCGCCGAGGCGGAGAAGCGCCAGTCCATGGAACGCCTGGCCAACGATTTCGAGCGCACCGTCATGGGCGTGGTCAACGGCGTCACCTCCTCCGCCGCCGAGATGCAGCAGGCCGCCCAGAGCCTGTCCGCCACCGCCGAGCAGACCACCCGCCAGGTCACCTCCGCCGCCGGCGCGGTGGAAGAGGCCTCGCAAAGCGTCCACACCGTGGCCGCCGCCGCCGAGCAGCTGACCGCCTCCATCAACGAGATCGGTCAGCAGGTCACCCGCTCCACCGCCATCGCCGGCGAGGCGGTCGAGGAGGCCAGCCGCACCCAGGCCAAGGTCGAATTCCTGGTCCAGGCCGCCAACCGCATCGGTGAGGTCATGACCCTGATCTCCACCATCGCCGGGCAGACCAACCTGCTGGCCCTGAACGCCACCATCGAGGCGGCGCGGGCCGGTGACGCCGGCAAGGGCTTCGCCGTCGTGGCGTCGGAGGTCAAAAGCCTGGCCAACCAGACCGCCAAGGCGACCGAGGAAATCTCCGCCCAGATTTCCGCCATCCAGTCCGCCACCGGCGACGCCGCCACCTCCATCACCAGCATCGCCAGCACCATCGTCCGGATCAACGAGATCGCCAGCACCATCGCCTCCGCCGTGGAGGAGCAAGGGGCCGCCACCCGCGAGATCGCCAGCAACGTCCAGCAGGCCGCCGTCGGCACCACGGAGATCGCCTCCAACATCTCCGGCGTCACCGAGGCCGCGACCCACACCGGGGGCGCCGCCACCCAGATGCTGGGCACCGCCGGCCGCCTGTCCACCGACGCCGGCGACCTCCGCACCCAGGTCAATAGCTTCCTCTCCGTCCTCCGCGCCGCTTGACGGCAGCGTTACCCAAACCTGCGACAGGGGCCCGGCCGGAAACGGCCGGGCCTTTGTCTTTTCACCGCACAATGGACAAGAGGAAAGGGCACACCAAGCCATCGGGCCGATAACGAAATTCAATGACAGCCGCTTTGGAACAGACCCAGGCGTCGAACAGCATTAGGGCACCGCGCGAATAGCCCCAAGAACACTCGGTCTATACGAAAGATCAGGTTACTCAGGGTGACCCGATACTTGGGGATAGGGGACAGCGTTAAGCATCCGTTAAGGGCGCTGCGACAGGATGTCGCATCACCAATGCATCGCACACTGCCCTGGAGCCCCCGATGATCCGCTGGTTCGCCAACCTGAAACTGATCGTGAAGCTGGCCATTCCGCTGCTTCTGATCGCGGTGGTGGCCGTGTCCATCGTCATGATGGCCAGCAGGGGCCTGAACGATCTGAACGACGCCACCAATCATGTCATCGAGGTCGATGCCACCCGCCAGGTGCTGGCGTTGGAGGCGCAAAGCGCGCTCAACGCCGCCACCGTCAGCAGCAAGAACATGATCCTGGTCGAAGACCAGATGGCGAAGTTTGACGAGGACTACAAGGCACGGCTGGCCAAGGCGCAGGCCAATATCAAAAGGCTGATCGACCTGGCGGACACGCCGGAACGGCGCGCCATCAATGAGAAACTGCAGCAGTTGATGGACGCCTACGTCGCCGCCAACGAACCCTCCATGGAAGCCGCGCGGCGCAATGACGATGCCACCGCCACCAAGATCTCCATGGGCATCGCCCGCGACGCCCGCATCGCCTTGATGGACGCCCTGCAACAACGGGTGGAGGCCAACCAAGTCGCCATGGACAAGGCCAAGGTCGACACCGACGTGCTGACCGATACCGTCAGCAACACCCTGACCCTGCTGGCCGCCGCCGGACTGATCGCCAGCTTCGGCCTGATGGCGGCCATCGTCATCTTCATGACCGTCCGGCCCATCGGGCGGGTGACCGGCGCCATGAGCGCCATCGCCGATGGCCAGTTGGAGACCGAGGTGCACGGCGCCGACCGCAAGGATGAGGTGGGCGCCCTGGCCCAGGCCCTGCTGATCTTCAAGGACAACGCCCTGGCCGTCCGCCGGCTGGAGACCGAGCAGACCGCGGCCAAGGCCCGTGTCGAGGCGGAGAAGCGCCAGTCCATGGAACGCCTGGCCAATGATTTCGAGCGCACCGTCATGGGCGTGGTCAACGGCGTCACCACCTCCGCCGCCGAGATGCAGCAGGCCGCCCAGAGCCTGTCCGCCACCGCCGAGCAGACCACCCGCCAGGTCACCTCCGCCGCCGGCGCGGTGGAAGAGGCATCGCAAAGCGTCCACACCGTGGCCGCCGCCGCCGAGCAGCTGACCGCCTCCATCAATGAGATCGGCCAGCAGGTCACCCGCTCCACCACCATCGCCGGCGAGGCGGTGGAGGAAGCCGGCCGCACCCAGGCCAAGGTCGAATTCCTGGTCCAGGCCGCCAACCGCATCGGTGAGGTCATGACCCTGATCTCCACCATCGCCGGGCAGACCAACCTGCTGGCCCTGAACGCCACCATCGAGGCGGCGCGGGCCGGTGACGCCGGCAAGGGCTTCGCCGTCGTGGCGTCGGAGGTCAAAAGCCTGGCCAACCAGACCGCCAAGGCGACCGAGGAAATCTCCGCCCAGATTTCCGCCATCCAGTCCGCCACCGGCGATGCCGCCACCTCCATCACCAGCATCACCGGCACCATCACCCGCATTAACGAGATCGCCAGCGCCATCGCCTCCGCCGTGGAAGAACAGGGCGCCGCCACCCGCGAGATCGCCAGCAACGTCCAGCAGGCCGCCGTCGGCACCACGGAGATCGCCTCCAACATCTCCGGCGTCACCGAGGCCGCGACCCACACCGGCGGCGCCGCCACCCAGATGCTGGGCACCGCCGGGCGCCTATCCACCGACGCCGGCGACCTGCGCACCCAGGTCAACAGCTTCCTCTCCGTCCTCCGCGCCGCTTGATCGCAGGCGCCCCCACGCCTGCGACAGGGGCCCGGTGGCGGACGACAGCTCACGGGACTCGGTATGAAGCAACGCCCGGCGGTTCCATCGCCGGGCGTTTTTCATGGCGCCGGCGTCGGCCGGAACCTTGGACGGGATGGGGGCCTCCCTTACGCGGGGTTGGCGACACCCAAATTGGTGACGGCCATGTCCAGTTCCTCCAGATCGATGGGGGCCACGTCGATCACCACGTAGGAGGAGGCGGGGAAGCGGGCCATGAGCCGGTTGCGGAAATCGCGCGGCCCCGCGGCATAGCCATGGACGACGCGTGCACCGCCCTTGGCGCCGCCGCCGACGCCGGCCACCAGGCTGATGCGCGCCTCGAACAGGGTGTCGCCCGGGGACCAGGCCTGGGAAAAGAGGTTCAGGTGGCGGGGGATGGCCCGCTGCAGGGTGCCGCGCCGCTCCTCCACCTCCTTGGAGCGGGTGGCGATTTCCTCCATCTCGCCGTCCAGCTCCCGCAGGGTGTCGCGCAGCTCCCCCTCCTGCAGGCGGGCCTGGCGCAGCTTGGCCGCGGCGCGGTTACGCTCCTCCACCGCGGCGGTGACGCGCTTCTCGGTCTTGCGGATCTCGGCGATCAGGCGCTTGAGCGACCACGCCATGATGGCGCCGCCTATGGCCACGGCGCCGACATGGGTGGGGTTGGGGTTGGCATAAGCCTCGGCCAGCGCGTCCATCAAACCCATGGGGAAATCCTCCTCGGTCGGCGGCTCAGACGGGCACGGGGGCGCCGCGCGGGGCCAGGCCGCCGGACGGCGCCGATCCCTGGACCTGGCGCAGGTTGGTGACGGTGAAACCGTCGGCCAGGGCGAATTCATTTTCCAGCGCCGTGCGGGCCTCCATCTCCGTCCGGGCCCAGACGCGCGCGCGGTGAAGATGGCGCCACAACGGGCAGATGGTCTCCATGCCGGCGACCACGCCGTTGGTCAGGGCGCTGTTGGCGATGTCGGCGGAATAGAGCGCCATTCCGAGGGCGGAGGGCGGGCCCAAATCGTGCCAGACCTCGACCCGCCGCCGCTCGAACTCCTCGCATTCCTTTTCCAGGCGCTGCAGCGCGCTGGTATCGCGGAAGCGCTGCGCGATGCGCTGGTCGCGCATCCGGGTGGTGTCGCGGTTCGCGGCCACCAGCTTCTCCGCCGTGCGTTGGATTTGCTGGATCTCCTGCTTCACCTTGGCGTGACGGGCCAACAGCTCATACACGTCGCTGATCACCAGGCGCAGCAATTCCATCAACAGCACGCCGGCCAGGATGGCGCCCACGATGGCTAGGATCACCAGATCCGGTTTGTCGATATGCACCAGGCCCCCAGCTGCTGATGGAATGGATGACGCTATCGCATGGACGTCTCTCTAGGTTTGTACGGTGAATCGCCCATTAACAGGCTCAGAATCAGCGGAATCTTCCGTATAGGGGACGGCCAACGGCAGCCGTCCCCCTATCCCCGTTATGCCGCGGCGACACCGGCGCCGCGCAGGGCCGCCTCGCGGATGTCCGCCACCAGCTGGTCCACCCGCTCGGGCTGGGTGTCCCAGGCGAACATGAAGCGGGCGCCGCCGCCGATGAAGGTGTAGAAGCGCCAGCCGCGCGCCCGCAGGGCATCCAGCACCGCGGCGGGTGCCGTCAGGAACACGGCGTTGGCCTGCACCGGGAACATCGGCGCCACGCCCGGCACATCCGTCAGCCCGGCCGCCAGGCGCCGGGCCCCGGCGTTGGCATGGGCGGCGTTGCGCAGCCAGGCGCCGTTTTCCAACATGCGCACCCAGGGTGCGGACAGGAAGCGCATCTTGGACGCCAGCTGGCCCGCCTGCTTGCAGCGATAATCGAAGTCTTCCGCCAGGGTCCGGTCGAAGAACAGGATGGCCTCGCCCACCGCCATGCCGTTCTTGGTGCCGCCGAAGCACAGCACGTCCACGCCGGCCCGCCAGGTCATGTCCGCCGGGCTGCAGCCCAGGCTGGCGCAGGCGTTGGCGAAGCGGGCGCCATCCATGTGCAGGCGCAGGCCCAGCGCCCGGCAGGTGGCGGAGATGGCGCGGATCTCCTCCAGGCTATAGACCTGCCCCGTTTCCGTGGGCTGGGTGATGGTGACGGCGCGCGGCTTGGGGAAATGGATGTCCGACCGCCCGGTGGCCAGGGCGCGGATGGCGTCCGGCGTCAGCTTGCCGTCCGTCGTCTGCGCCACCAGCAGCTTGGACCCGTTGGAGAAGAACTCCGGCGCGCCGCACTCGTCCGTCTCCACGTGCGCGGAGGCGGAGCAGATGACGCTATGGTAGGACTGACAGAGCGAGGCCAGGGCCAGGGAATTGGCCGCCGTGCCGTTGAAGGCGAAGAAGACGTCGCAAGGCGTGCCGAACAGCTGGCGGAAGGCGTCGGCCGCGCGCGCCGTCCACACATCCTCGCCATAGGCGGCGGCGTGGCCGCTGTTGGCCTCCGCCATGGCGGCCCAGGCCTCCGGACAGACGCCGGAGTAGTTGTCGCTGGCGAACTGCTGCGCCTCGAACTGAGGGGGAACGGTCGCGGTGTGCGTGTCGCTGGTCATGGGCAAGGCCGCCTTCGTGATCACTGGTTTCGATCAAGAGCGAAACGGACACGTGGCAGCTTCCCGTTCATTGCCGGATCGGCCACATCCTTCCCTGGGGGAAGCGCCACCTTGCCGGGTAAGCAGGTTGGCGTTGAGCGTCAGCCCAACTCTTGATGCATGGCCAGAGGGATACCGGCAGACGGCCGCCGGCGCAAGCCCCTTGCAGCGCAACCCGGTGCGGCATTTTCAGGCGGGGTGGGCCTCAGCCACCGATGGCGGGGGCGGGGGTCAGGCCCAGCCCCTGGGCCGCCGGCCGCGCCGCGGCGGGCGGGCGCACCGGCAGGGGGCGCGGCACCGGGGCGGGTGCGGGGTCCTCCACGGGGTCAGCCCCACCGTCCTCCCCCAACAGGTCGGCCAGCGCTTCATCCTCCGCCGGGGGCTGGACGGGGACTGCGGCCGCGGTCTCCCCATCGGCGGCGGGGATGTCATCGCGCAACGAGATGGGCAGGACGACGCTGATGGTGTAGCCGCCCTCCCGCGCCAGGCGATTGGTGACCAGCACGCGGAAATCGGCCTCCGTGGGGGCGTAGCCGTGAACCACCCCGGCCTCCGCCATGCCGCCGCCGCCCCGGCCCATGCCACTCCGGCCCACCTGGCGGGGCGCCACCGCGGCCCGCAGGTGCGCCTCGAACAGCTGGTCGCCCGGCGCCCATTCCAGGGACACGAGGTTCAGCGGACGGGGCACCGTCTGGCGCAGCACCGCCATGCGGGCGCGCACCTCCTCCGTCTGGGCGGCGATCTCGCGCAGCGCGTCCTCGCCCTCCTTCAGGGCCATGGCCAGCTGCTCTTCCTGCTGGCGGGCGACGCGCAGGTCGGCCGCGGCCTCGTTCTTCTCGTCCACCACGGCGGCGATGCGCCGCTCCGTCTCCCGTATCTTGAACAGGATGCGGCGAATGGAAAAGGCCAGGAAGGCGCCGCCCACCGCCAGGATGAGGAAGACCGCGAAGTTCAGGTTGGAATAGGCGCCGGCCATCAGCGCACCACGCGGCGGTGGGGGCGCACCAGGCGGGCCTGCGCCGCCGAGCGCACCCCGGCCGCGGCCTCCGCCACCGCCTTGAAGCCCTGGGCCGCGCGCAGGTTGTTGATGGTGAAGCCGTCCTTGGGACTGAAGGCCAGCAGCAGGCGCGAACGCGCCTGGCGCTCATTGCCCGCCCAGACCCGCGCACGGTGGGTATAGCGCCAGAGGGGGCAGACCTCCTCCGCCCCGGCGGCCGCCCGCTCCATCAGGCTGCGATTGTTCAGATCCGCGAGGTAGAGCTGATCGTCCAGCGTGGCGTCACCCACCTCATGCCAGACGTCCACCCGCCGCCGCTCCAGCTCCTCACACTCCTGCTGCATGCGGTGCAGGATGGTGTTGAGGCGGAAGCGCTCGGCGTTGTTCCGGTCACGGACCATGGCGTTGGCCCGATTCTGCGCCCACAAAGTCTCCGTGGTGCGGCGGGTCTGCTGAATCTCGTACTTGATCCACCGGTATTTCGCCGCCCATTCGTAGATGTCGACGATCACCAGGCGCAAAACCTCAAGCAGTGCCACGGCCGCCAGCACGGCGCCCGCGACCGACAACACCACCAGATCCGACTGTGCGACCTGCACCGGGGCCCCTCTGACCGACCTCTCCCGACTGGTGTCGATGATATCGCCTAAGCCTGTAAGCGGCCCGCGCAAAATACCCGTCTAAGTCATTAGGACAGGCGGCCTGCCCAACCGGAGGGGGTTGCGGCTGCGAAATGCAACGGGGGAAACAGGGTTGGCGGGCCGCGCCCCCCTCCCCTATCCTAGCCGCCACCCATCAGTCCCCCTGAACGGAAGCGCACTCCATGGACAGCCGCCTCGACACGGCCCCGCCGCACGCCATCCACCTTCGCGACTACGCCCCGCCGGTGTGGCTGATCGATACGGTGGACCTGCACGTCGACCTGCGGGAAGACGCGGCGACCGTCCGCTCCACCCTGGCGGTGCGGCGCAATCCGGCCGCGGCCGGCGCCACCGCCGCCCTGGACCTGGACGGGCAGGAGCTGGAGCTGCTGGCCGTGCGGGTGGACAACCGGCTGCTGGGGCCCGACGACTACACCCTGACCCCCGACCGGCTGACACTGGCCGGCCTGCCCGACCAGGCCACGGTGGAGATCATCACCCGCACCCGGCCGCAGGACAACACCGCGCTGGAGGGGCTGTACAAGTCCTCCGGCAACTATTGCACCCAGTGTGAGGCCGAGGGCTTCCGCAAGATCACCTATTTCCTGGACCGTCCGGACGTGATGGCCCGCTACACCACCACCATCGAGGCGGAGCGGGCGCGCTATCCCGTGCTGCTGTCCAACGGCAACCTGACGGCCAGCGGCGACAGCGCGACCGAGGCCGGCCGCCATTGGGCGCGGTGGGAGGATCCCTGGCCCAAGCCCTGCTACCTGTTCGCGCTGGTGGCCGGCGCGCTGGTGCATATCGAGGACCGCTTCACCACCCGCTCCGGCCGCGAGGTGGCCCTGCGCATCTATGTCGAGCCGGGGAACGAGGCCAAGTGCGGCCACGCCATGGAGTCGCTGAAGAAGTCCATGAAATGGGATGAGGATGTCTACGGCCTGGAATACGACCTGGACATCTTCAACATCGTCGCCGTGTCCGACTTCAACATGGGCGCGATGGAGAACAAGAGCCTGAACGTCTTCAACACCAAGTACATCCTGGCCCAGCCGGAGACGGCCACCGATACTGACTTCCTCGGCATCGAGACGGTGGTGGCGCACGAGTACTTCCATAACTGGACGGGCAACCGCGTCACCTGCCGCGACTGGTTCCAGCTGAGCCTGAAGGAAGGCCTGACCGTCTTCCGCGACCAGGAGTTCTCCGCCGACATGAACTCCGCGCCGGTGAAGCGCATCCAGGATGTGCAGCGCCTGCGCCAAGTGCAATTCAACGAGGACGCCGGCCCCACCGCGCATTCCGTGCGGCCGGAAAGCTATATCGAGATCAGCAACTTCTACACGCCCACCGTCTATGAGAAGGGGGCGGAGGTGCTGCGCCTGTATCGCACCCTGCTGGGCCGTGCGGGCTATCGCAAAGGTATCGACCTGTACTTCGCCCGCCATGACGGCCAGGCGGTGACGACCGACGACTTCCTGGCCGCCATGGTGGAGGCCAACGGCCAAAAGCCCACCGACCCGCTGTGGGCGCAGTTCCAGCGCTGGTACACCCAGGCCGGCACGCCCATCGTTTCGGGCGAAGGCCGGCACGATGCCGCCGCCGGCACCTACACCCTGACCCTGCGCCAGACGGTGCCGGCGACGCCCGGCCAGCCCGACAAGGCCCCCCAGGTCATTCCCGTGGCCCTGGGCCTGCTGAGTCCCGACGGCCAGGATTTGCCCCTGACGCTGGAGGGCGAAACCGAGGCCGGCGCCACCACCCGCACCATCGCCCTGACGGAGACGGAGCAGAGCTTCACCTTCGTCGGTGTGCCGCAGGCGCCCGTGCCCTCGCTGCTACGCGGCTTCTCCGCCCCGGTGCGGCTGGATTTCAAACAGGATGACGCGGCGCTCACCTTCCTCATGGCCCACGACAGCGACGCCTTCAACCGGTGGGAGGCGGGGCAGACCCTGGCCACCCGGCTGATCCTGGCCGATGTCGACGCCCGGGCCCAAGGGGGGAGGCCATCGCCCCCCGGGCCTATATCGACGCCATCGCCCAGACCCTGGCGCGGGCGGGGGAGGACCGGGCGTTCGCCGCCCTGGCCCTGGCCTTGCCGACCGAAGGCTATCTGGGCCAGCAACGGGCCATCGTGGACGTGGACGGCATCCACGCCGCCCGGCTGGGCCTGCGCCGCACCCTGGCGCGGGAGCTGAACGGCGCCTTCCGCAAGGCCTATGACGGCAACCGCACGGATGGCGCCTTCACCATCACCCCCGAGGCCATGGGCCGCCGCGCCCTGAAAAACGCGGCGCTGGCCTATCTGATGGCGCTGGACGACGCCCCGGCGCGCGCCCTGTGCCTGGCGCAGTACCAGGGCGCCACCACCATGACCGACGCCATCGCGGCCCTGGCGTTGATCGCCGACAGCGCGATGGACGAGCGCGCCAGCTGCCTGGCCGACTTCGCCGACCGCTGGAAGCATGAGGCGCTGGTGATGGACAAGTGGTTCGCGGTGCAGGCGCTGAGCGACCGCCCCGACACGCTGGACCGGGTGCGCGGCCTGATGGAGCACCCCTCCTTCTCCATCCGCAATCCCAACAAGGTCTATGCCCTGGTGGGCAGCTTCACCGCCAACCCGTCCAAGTTCCACGCCGCCGACGGCAGCGGCTATGCCTTCCTGGCCGACACGGTGCTGACGCTGGACAAGCTGAACCCGCAGGTGGCCAGCCGCATGGTGAAGCCCCTGGCCCGCTGGCGCCCCTATGACGCCGGCCGCCAGGAACACGCCAAGGCGGCGCTGGAGCGCATCGTGGGCACCGCGAGCCTGTCGCGCGATGTCTATGAGATCGTGTCGAAGAGCTTGGCAAGCTAAGGAAAGATGAAACGATGGGAATGCCAACCCGAGTCATGGGGATTTGGCATTCCTATTCATTTCTAAATTCTCTTGCCACCTGATCGTCTATATATTGGAGGAATATTTAATTCCTCCCGATGGCGACCATGGCATTATTAAAACAAAGAGGGCAAACTCGACTCTGCCTTCTCCTCCTATCCGTCGCGACCGGCTGCGTGCCGTTCAGCAGCAGCGAAGCCGTGAAGCCGCTGTCCGCCACGCTGGCGCATGACAGCTATATCTCCGATATCGAGATCAAGGCCCTGCCCCCCGACGCCTCGCCCGAGTTCAAGGCCAAGCTGGAACTGGCCCTGCACACGGAACTGACGAAGTGCGCCAAGGGTAGCCACCCCCTGCGCCTGGAAGCCCGCGTCGCCCGCTTCAGTGGCGAAAACGCGGGGCGCGCCATTTTGCTGGGTGACTCCAACGTCGTACGCGGTTCCGTGCAGTTGTTCGATGCCGCGAACGGTGCTCTCGCCGGTGATTATGACGTCAACCGCTCGGTAGGTGGTGGCGGCGTTCTGGGGGCCATCGGCCTGAGCGGCGCCGAAGGTCAGATGGCACAGGCGTTCGCCAACCAGGTCTGCGAGCAGGCATTCAAGGCCGAAACCAAACCTCAAAGCCACTGAACATGCCCTTGGGGCGACGGACATACATCCGCCGCCCCAGGCACCTTAACTGGCGGCCGTCAGCTGGTGGGGCTGCCAGCAACCGCCGGAGTCGCCACCACCGGCGACGACTTGCCGGTCAGCGTGGCCACGAAAGCGGGGTCGGCGAACATTTTCGCCAAGGCGTCGTTCAGGGCACTGGCGACGGTCTCCGCCGCGTTCGAGCCGTTGGCCATCAAGATGGTCTTCTTGGCCGTACCGGCATAGGTCTGGCTGAAAGCAGGAGCGCCCGCGCCATTCCCCACCGCCACCGTCAAATTGACATCGGCGGTAGCCGTACCGGAAAACACGCCGGCACCATACTGGTTGTAGAATTGGTTGATGGAGACGGTGATCGGCCGGCCGCCGGCCTGCACATGGAAGCCCCGCGCCTCCAATTCCGTCTTGAACGCATCGGTCACGATGGTCGGAACATCCTTATCGGAGCGGATGGCTGCCATTTCGGTACCGAAACCATTAATCTTGGCGGAGATGCGATTGCGGTCGGAGGTGCGGGCATCCACCACGGTCAGGCCCACCGGCTTGGCATCGGCGACAACCTCAGCCTTGGTGGGAACGTACTTCACGGTGGCGACGTCTTCGGACAGCGCACACCCGGCGAGCATGGAAATCGCTATCAGGCCAGCAAACACGCGAATCATCAACTCCCCCCATATCTTTGTGTAGGGCCGCCAACCGGCGCCCTACCTAGCCACTAAGGGGTATGCCAGGCTGGCCAATGCTGGCAATGTCGTTGCGCAATAATGCGTTAATGGTTGGGGGCCCAACACCAGGATACGATGGTAGGGCCTCCCCCTAACGCCCTGTTCCGTCGAACGAAAACATGCGATGCCAGGTCTTGCCGAGGGCCCGGTGCCATCGCCCCTTCCCTGCGACATAACGACGCATCCCATCCTCAGTGCGCCAGCAAGACCGGCAGGGGGGCGTTGTAGAGGACATGGCGGGTGACGCCGCCCAGGATCATCTCCCGCAGGCGGCTGTGGCCATAGCCGCCCAGCACCAGCAGGTCGGCGTTGGCCGCCTTCGCCTCGGCCAACAACAGGGCGCCCACCGAGCGGCCCTCGGCCATGGGCTGGCGCACCTGGGCCTTGACGCCGTGCCAGGCCAGATAGCCGGCCAGGTCGCGGCCGGCGGCACCGTCGGTCTTGTCGGTTTCCACGGCGATGACGGTGACCGCCTCCGCCGTCGTCAGCAGGGGAAGCGCCTGCGCCGCCGCCTGGGCCGACTCGCGGCTGCCGTTCCAGGCGATGACGATGCGGCGCCCCAGGCCGGCGTCGGCGTTGAAGGCCGGCGGCACCACCAGCAGCGGCCGGGCGCTGTCCAGCAGGATGGCCTCCAGCATCAGCAGGGCCTCGCCCCCGGTCGTTTCCGCCACCTGGGCCATGACGCTGAGGTCAGCCAGGCGGGCCTGGACCACGGCGACATCCTCCTGGTTGCCCACCACCTCGCGGAAGTCGCCGGTGACGGGGGCGGCCGCGTCGGGGCTCGCGGCCGCAACGGGACTCTCGGCCAGGGTGGCGCCGGCCTCGGCCAGGACGGCGTCGAAGGTTTGGCGGGCGCGGGTACGGTGGTTGCGCGACTCCTGCTCCACCATGGTCATGATCTCTTCGACCAAGGCGCCCGACACCCCCTCGCCCAGGGCGGGCACGGCCTCGCGCGGGTCGGGGTTGGGCACCAGGCCCAGGACATGGCCGCCGTCGCGCCGGGCCAGGGCAAAGGCCGCCGCCAGGGCCGCACGGTCACCGGCGCCGCCGGTCAGCACGGACAGGATCTTGCGATAGGACATGGGGCCGTTCTCCTGTGGTTGCCGGCGCTCAGGCGGCCGGCACATCGTGGAGAAGCTTCACCGTTCGGGCGGATGCACGCATTGACGTGCCTCAAGCCTGGACCCGCGCCCCCCGCAGCGCAAGCGCCAATGGGAAGGCCGGCGGCTCAGGCGTCCGGCCGCCAGGGCTCCGGCCGGGTCAGTTGGCTCAGCAGCCGGCGGGCCACGTCGGCGGCGGATCCCAGGACGGACAGGATGTCCCAGCGCATCTCCCCCAGGCCGCGCCCGCCCCGTTCGCCCTTGGGCCGCCCCTCATCGGTGGCCTGCTGCTGGTTCAGCACCAGCCAGAGGCCCAGGAAGGGCACGGGCGCCGCGTGGGCCACGGCCTCGATGTCGGCGCGCTGGTCGGGACGGGCATAGACGGCGTCGGCCACCACGGCATGGCCGGCCTCCAGCACCAGGCCGGCGCGGCCCGTCATCTCACCATAGACGCGGGCCGTCACCGCCTCGCTATAGCCGGACGCGGCCAGGGCCCCCTCCTCCGGCGCATCCAGCAGGCGGCGGCGCAGGGACTCGGACTGCAGGATGACGGCACCGGGGATGGGTCCGATCTCCGGCGCCAGCATGCGGGCCAGGGTGGACTTGCCCGTGCCGGGCAGGCCGCCGATGGCGATCAGCCGGGGTGCCCGCGGACTCAGGGCGGACAAGGCCAAATCCAGATAGGCCGCCGCCTCCCGGCGGAAGGAGGCGCCCGCCCCCACCGGCCGGCGGGCGGCGGCGGTGCTGGCCGTCATGTGGGCGCGGATGGCCGCGCACAGGCTGATGAACAGCGGCAGCAAGGCCAGGCCGGCGAAGTCCCCGGTCTGCTCCAGATACCGGTTCAGCACCAGGTTGGCGAAGGGCCGCAGGCGCCGATGCTCCAGATCCATCAGCAGGTAGGCCAGGTCGTGGAAGACGTCGATGACCGCAGGCCCGCCGCCGCCGGCCACCTCGCCCTCCGGCCCGCCGGCCTCGTCCAGCAGGATGGCGGCGCCGAACAGGGTCGGCTGGTCACCCCAGACACAGATGTTGCCCAGTTGCAGGTCGCCATGGCAGGGCCGGACATAGCCGGAGCGTCGGCGCCGTTCGATCAGCCATTCCTGGCGGGTGACCGCCGCCATCAGCCCCCCTTCAAGCCGGTCCAGCGCCGGGGGCTCGAACAGGTCGGGATGCCGCCGCAGGGCGCCCAGCGCGCCCGCCACCGCCGCCCGCACCGCCTCGACCCCGCCGGCCGGGGCGCGGCCCGGCCGGTCGGGGGTTTCGTCATGGGCGCTTTCATGCAGGGCGGCCACGGCATCGGCCACGGCGCGCATGCCGTCGCGGGTCAGCAGCCCCGCCTCCGCCTGACGGTCGAACAGGCCGGATTCGGCGAAGCGGCGCATGACCACCACCCAGTCCACCGCCGCGGCATCGGCGCCCGGGCCCGCCGGGGCCAGCACCAGCCGGCCATGGGCGCCCGGCACCACGGCCAGCACCCCCTCATACAGGCCAGGGGCGGTACGGCGGTTGACCGCGACCTCGGCCAGGGCCACCCGCCGGCGGCGGTCGGACGTGGATAGATCCAGGTGGGGGAAGTGGACCGCGCGCCGGATTTTATAGGCGCGGTCGCCCGCCAGGAAGATCAAGGCGCCATCGGTGTCGATTCGCTCCACCGCCAAACCCTGATGGGTCGCCGGATCGCCCAGCAGGGCAATCGTGGCGGCCTGGTCCATGGAGGACAAGATCGCGGGCGCCGGACACAGATCCATGAGCCAATTTTAACGATGTTTTATGACAGGCCGACGTGCGGCGGCCGTCCCATTTGCAGACGGCGGAGCGATTACCCCCACCCACCCCTGCCTTGCGTCGTATGCCCCTGACAATGATGGGGCGACGAAACCATATAAGCTCCGGGCAATGCGCCTATGCGGCGCCTCTTCATGAAATTGTAACCCGCCGGACCTATCAAGTGCGGCGACGGTATCAAGGGTAGAGCCTTGCGCGTGTGTAGCCTTTCCGGCTGGACGCCCTTTTGTCGCATATGCGCAACAGTTGGCGGCTATGCGAGGCAAAAGGTAGCGGTCACCGCTTTGCCCGTTGAGTTGCCTGCTTCGTTCGGGAATCATCCTGGAAACTTCTTATTAAGGATCACGGTCGTGCTACGGCGTCTTCTCAAGTCCACGGTATTGGCGTTGGGGCTGGTTTCAGTCGCGGCGCCGGCTTTCGCCGAGGACACCCCCAGCTTCCTCAGCCTCGGCATCGGTGAGTACGACGTGCTGCGGACCGGGCCGAAGCACAACACGACCGACTATCGCATCGAGTATCGTCCCAGCACCGCGCTGTTCTCCAGCAGCTGGATCCGCATCAGCCCCTGGGTGGGCGGTGAGTTCACCGGCCAGGGCGGCGCCTACGGTGTCGGTGGCATCCTGTTCGACATTCCGCTGGGCAGCTCCTTCGACTTCACGCCGAACTTCGGCGTCGGCGTCTATGGCACCGGCAGCGGCAAGAACCTGGGCAGCTGGGTGGAATTCCGCTCCACCGCCGAAATCTCGTACAAGTTCGAGAACCAGAGCCGCTTGGGCCTGTCCTTCGGCCACATCTCGAACGCCGGCATCGGCGAGGTGAACCCCGGTTCCGAGATCGTGACCCTGTACTATCACATCCCCACCAGCTGGCTGTTCGGCGGCTGGTAAGCCGGCCTAAGCCCCCCAGGGCTGAGATGACTGGCTGAAGATGATTAAGGGCGCCTCCGGGCGCCCTTTTCGTTTTGGCGTTATGGCTCCCGCCGGCCAAGCGACACAGCCAGCGCATGCGAAAGCGCCCGACGTCCAAGGGGACCGGGCGACCAGAACCAGCATTGTCAGGGAGATTTAAGAGGAGTGGTGGGTGTACAAGGACTCGAACCTTGGGCCCGCTGATTAAGAGTCAGCTGCTCTACCAACTGAGCTATACACCCGCCCCTCAAGAGCCGCCGCCGAGGCGCCGGCCGCCGGGTCTTACGTCCCGGTGAGGGCCGCTTTGTAGCGTTCCGGCGCGACCTTGTCGACAGAAAAATGACAGCAAAACCGCATTACCGGCCAACCGCCGGGAATGGCACCCATGCGACGCATGACACACGCCGGGCACAGAAAATCGATTGATAAAACAGGTGGTTAGGAAGCGACGGCAAGCGCAGGCGTCTCGGCCTGGCATCCAACGGCATGTCGCATTTTCAAGGAAGAGGAGTGGTGGGTGTACAAGGACTCGAACCTTGGGCCCGCTGATTAAGAGTCAGCTGCTCTACCAACTGAGCTATACACCCGCCCCTCAAGGACCGCCGCCGGAGCGGCGGTCATCCGCGCTGTGTCGCGGTGAGGGCGGTTTCATACGGCGATAGGCGGTGCTTGTCGACAGAAAAATGCAGGGGCGCTCCCGCATGGCGCCCTTGCAGGAACAGGGGGCGTCAGAAATCGCTCATGCCGCGGCGGGACATGCGCACGTCGCGGTGAACATGCACGCACAACAGCAGGCCGAAGCCGGTCATGACCGTCAGCGCCGACGACCCGCCGTAGGAGATCAGCGGCAGGGGCACGCCCACGACGGGGATCAGGCCCATGACCATGGCGATGTTGATGAACATGTAGAGGAACAGGTTCACCGTCAGCCCCATGGCCACCAGCCGGCCATACTGGTGCCGGCAGCGCATGGCGATGACATAGCCGTAGACCAGCAGCAGGGTATAGAGGACCAGGAAGACCAGGGCCCCCACCATGCCCATCTCCTCCGCCAGCATGGTGAAGATGAAGTCCGTCTGCTTTTCCGGCAGGAAGTTCAGATGGCTTTGCGACCCCATGAGGAAGCCCTTGCCGAACATGCCGCCGGAGCCCAAGGCGATCTTGGACTGCATGATGTGGTAGCCATGGCCCAGGGGGTCGTTCTCGGGGTTCAGGAAGGTGTTCACGCGGTTCTTTTGATAGTCGTGCATGAAGTGCCAGATGACCGGGATGGCGGCCAGCACGCTGCCGATGACCAGCGCGAACTTCCACAGCCGCACGCCCACCAGCCAGAAGATGGCGCCCGACACCATCAGCAACATGAGCGAGGTGCCCAGGTTGGGTTGCAGCAGCACCAGGCAGACCGGCGCCACGATCATGATCAAGGCCGGGATGAGGAAGGTGATGCGGCCCGTATCCTCCAGCGAGGCCCCGTGGAAATAGCGCGCCAGCGCCATCACCAGCGTCACCTTCATCAACTCCGACGGCTGCAACTGCATGAAGCCCAGGTCGATCCAGCGCTGGGCCCCCATGCCGACATGGCCCATCACCTCCACCACGATCAGCAGGAAGAAGGCGATGCCATAGAGGAAGTAGGAGAACTTCAGCCAGATGCGGATGTCGATCAGCGCCACGACCAGCATGATCACGGCACCCACGGCGAAGCGCATGATCTGGCGCGTGGCCCAGGGGTCGAAATTGCCGTTGGCGGCCGAATAGAGCATGGCGAAGCCGATGCAGGCCACGGCGGTGATCAGCAGCACCAGGCTCCAACTGATCTGGCCCAGCTTCTCGCTGAGGCTCATGTTGGATTGGGGGTCGAGCCCCATGTCGAGGTTCATCATCGCGGGGTCCCTTCCCCTGGCGCGGCCGGGGCGCTGGTGACCCGGGTCAGGGTCGGGGCGGCGGGTTGGGCGGGAGAGGCAGGCGCATCGCCTGCCGCCGCGTCAGACGCCGGGGTGGGGCCGGCATCGGCCTGCTGGGCCCGCGCGGCCTCCATCAACTGGATTTCCAACAGCAGATCACGGGCGATGGGGGCCGCGACCGAGCTGCCGCCCACGCCGTGCTCGACGATGACGGCGCAGGCATACCGGGGCGCCTGCACCGGCGCGAAGGCGATGAACAGGGCGTTGTCGCGATCCTTCCACGGCCGCTCGGCCTTCAGCAGGCCGGCGTTGCGCTCCGCCATGGTGATGCGCTTGACCTGGGCGGTACCGGACTTGCCGCCCATCTCCATCCCGGGCTGGGTGATGCGGGCGGCATAGGCCGTGCCGCCGGCGGAGGTCACCCCGGCCATGCCGGCCAGGATGCGCTGGATGAACTCCGGCTTCACGCCGATGTCGGGCCAGGTCGTCTGCTCGGTGTATTCCTGCTCCACCGCCTTGGTCAGGTGGGGCTTCACCGCCTTGCCGCCGCTGGCCAGGCGGGCGCACATCACCGCCAATTGGATGGGCGTGGCCGTGACATAGCCCTGGCCAATGGCGACGCTCAACGTTTCGCCATCGTACCAATTTTCCTTATAGGTCCGGCGCTTCCACTTGGTGTCGGGAATGATGCCGTTCTTCTCGCCCGGCAGGTCCAGGTCGGTCCGCTCACCCAAGCCGAAGCGGCGGGCCATGTCGGCGATGCGGTCCACACCGATACGCCGCGCCAGGTCATAGAAATAGACGTCGCACGACATGCGGATGGCGTCGTGCATGTCGACGGAGCCGTGGCCGCCCTTCTTGTAGCAGTGGAAGGTGTGGCCGCCGAAATCGTAGTGCCCCGGGCAGAAGACCCGGTGGGTGGGGTCCACGCCGGCCTCCAGCCCCGCCAGCGCGGTCATGGGCTTGAAGGTGGACCCGGGGGCGTAATGGCCCGCCACCACCTTGTTGGTCAGGGGCGAGGCCTCGTTCTTGATCAGGCTGTCGTACAGGTCCTGCGGGATCCCCATGGCGAACTGGTTGGGATCGAAGCTGGGATGGGAGGCCAGCGCCAGCACGCCCCCCGTCTGCACGTCCAGCAACACGGCGGCGGCGCTCTCATGCTCCGCCAGGCGCTGCTGGGCGTAGTACTGCAGCTTGGCATCGATGGTCAGGGTCACCTGGTGCCCCGGCTGGCCGTCGTTGCGCGCCAGTTCGCGCACGACGCGGCCCACGGCGTTGACCTCCAACTGGCTGGTGCCGGCCGTGCCGCGCAGGGCCAGATCGTGCTTGCGCTCGATACCGCTCTTGCCGATGCGGAACCCCGGCAGGGACAGCAGGGGATCGCGCGCGTTCTGCAACTCCTGCTCCGACACCACGCCGACATAGCCCAGGATGTGGGCCGCCTGTTCCCCGAAGGGGTAGGAGCGCACCTGCCCCACCTCGATGGACACACCGGGCAGGTCGGGCAGGTTGACCTCGATGGCCGACACCTGGTCCCAGGTCAGGTTCTCCCGCAGGGTCACCGGCGCGAAGGAGCGCAAGCGGTCGACATCGCGCAGGATGCGGCGGCGGTCAGCGTCGGTCAGCGGCAGCAGCTTGACCACCTTGTCCAGCGTCTCGTCCACGTCGTCGGTGCGTTCGGACACCAGGACGGCGCGGAAGTTCTGCTCGTTCACCGCCAGGGGCACACCGGCACGGTCGACGATGATGCCGCGCGACGGCGCCAGCAGGCGCAGGGAGATGCGGTTGTCCTCCGCCAGCGTGGTGTAGTGGTCGCCTTCCAGGATTTGCAGGTAATAGAGGCGCGCCACCAGGGCGGACAAGGCGCCGGCCTTGAGCCCACCCAGCACCAGGGTGCGGCGGTTCATGACGCGCTGGCGTTCGGCGTCCCTATCGATCGCGTTGAACATCGTAAGTTTTTACCCCCTCAGACGCCGGGCGCCCGCATCCGCGGGCTTGGGCTTCCTCGGTTTCAAGTCCACTTCGTTCCCCGGAAACCTCCGGCGGACGCAATCGCGTCCTACAACGGCGTGAGAAATGCCTCATGCCGTTGGCATTTCGCTCCAGGTCAGCTCAGCAGGCTGCGGTGCAGCTTGCTGAAGCACCAGGCCGGAACCGGGAACAGCACGATAGCCAGCAGCGCCTGGGCCACCACGTTGCCCGGCGCCACCAGATGCACCGTCATCAGGCTGTAGGCCACCCACTGCACGGCACCGGCCCCCACCGCCACCAGGGCGAACCCCAGCCAGAGGAACCAGAAGGAGTTCCCCAGGAAATAGCGCCGCTGCGTCAGCACCAACCAGTAGGACAGCACATAGACCAGCGCGCTCATCCCCAGCGGCGATCCGCCCAGCAGATCCTGCAACACCCCTATGCCGAAGGCCATATAGGGCTTCAGCAGGTCGGGGCGATAGATCGCCCAGTAGTAGATGGCCATCAAGGTGAGGGGCGGCGCCACGAAGGAGTAGTCGGGCAACTGCAGGGGCATCATGCCCACCAGCATGGCCGCCACCGTGGTGCTGAACGGCACCGAGTTTCGACCGGCCTGGTCCAGCCGTTGCCAGATGCCAGCCGCCATGGCGGGCGTCACTGCATCGCGCCGGGCTGGGCTGCCTCGGCCGCCAGTCCGCCGGGGATACCGAAATCGACCAGCTGCACGTATTCGATGCGCGACAGGTCGACGATAGGGGTCACCCGGGTCTCGCCGTCATGGGTGGTGGCGACGACGCCCACCGGCAGGCCGGCGGGGAACAGGCCGCCGTGGCCGGAGGTGAACACCCGTTCGCCCACCGTTGGCTCCACGCCGCGGGGAATGTACATCAGGCGCGGCTGGTCGGAGTTGTCACCCGACAGCATGGCCCGCTGCCGGGTGGTTTCCAGCACCACCGGAATGCGGGCGTTCAGGTCGGTGACCAGCAGGATGCGGGACGACCACTCGCCCACCTGCACCACACGGCCGATGACGCCCTGCCCGGCCATGGCGGCCTGGCCACGGCGCACGCCGTCCCGCTGGCCGGCCATCACCACCAGGGTACGGACGAAGGCGCCGCCGGGGTCGGCGATGACGCGGGCGGTAATGTAGGAGGCGGCGGGGTCGGGCTTGTAGGCCAGCAGACCGCGCAAGGAGTTGTTCTCCGCCTCCAGGCGCAGGGCCGTCTGCTGCCACTGGCGCAGACGCTCGTTATCCTCGCGCAGGCGCTGGTTCTCCGCATAGACGGAAACCAGCTGGCGTCCCGACTCCAGCACGCTGGCGACGGCGCCGGCGGGGCGGGCGATGAAACCCAGGATGGGCGCGAAGGCGTCGGTGACGCGGGCGCGGGCGGCATCGATAAACACGGGGTCGGCGCGCGTCATCATCATCAGCCCGATGGCGGCGAGCACCATCAGCATGAATGAGAATCGCTGTAGCAGCGCCCGCATGGGTGCTGCGATCCTGAGCGCGGTGCCACCGCTGCGCGTCTTCACAGGCAGTCCCCGTCCGCTACAGGGGGCCCGGGATTCCATCCGGTTCAGAACCGATCCCGGCCCACCCTACAAAAACAAAGCCTGCCGCCCATTTGGGCAGCCGAAGGCCCCTGGTCAATACATGCTGATCAGCACGTTGCGCAGGGTCTTCATTTCTTCCAGCGCCCGGCCCGTGCCCAGCGCCACGCAGGACAGGGGATCGTCGGCGATCGACACCGGCAGCCCCGTGGCGTGACGCAGCACAAAGTCCAGGTTGGACAGCAGCGCGCCACCACCGGTCAGCACGATGCCCTTGTCCACGATGTCAGCGGCCAGTTCGGGCGCCGTGTGTTCCAGCGCGACCTTCACCGCCTCGATGATCTGGCTCACCGGCTCGGCCAGGCTTTCGGCGATCTGGCGTTCGCTGATGATGAGTTCCTTGGGCACGCCGTTCATCAGGTCGCGGCCCTTTATCTCCATCACCCGGCCCTCGCCGTCTTCCGGCGGGCAGGCGGAACCGATTTCCTTCTTGATGCGCTCGGCCGAGCCTTCGCCCACCAGAAGGTTATGGTTGCGCCGGATGTAGCCGATGATGGCCTCGTCCATCTTGTCGCCGCCCACGCGCACGGAGCGGGAATAGACGATGCCGCCCAGCGACAGGACGGCCACCTCGGTGGTGCCGCCACCGATGTCCACCACCATGCTGCCCGTCGGCTCGGTCACCGGCAGGCCGGCGCCGATGGCGGCGGCCATGGGTTCTTCGATCAGGAAGACGCGGCGCGCGCCGGCGGCCTCGGCCGATTCCTGGATGGCCCGGCGCTCAACGGCGGTCGAGCCCGACGGCACGCAGATGATGACCTGCGGACTGGCGAAGCTGCGGCGGTTGTGAACCTTGCGGATGAAATGCTTGATCATTTCTTCCGCGACCTCGAAATCGGCGATGACACCATCGCGCAACGGACGGATGGCCTGAATGTTGCCCGGCGTGCGGCCCAGCATCAGCTTGGCCTCGTCACCGACGGCCAAGACCTGCTTTTTGCCGCGGACGTTCGCAATCGCGACCACGGACGGTTCGTTCAGGACAATACCGCGACCCTTGACGTAGACCAGTGTATTGGCCGTGCCGAGGTCGATCGCCATATCGACGGAGAAAATGCCAAGCAAGTTCGTAGGACATCGGTTAGTGGGTTGCGGGAAGATGGCCCTGCGAACCGTGGTTTCCCCTGGGAAACGACCATCGCACCGCCACAGGGGTTGCATAGAACAGAATCGCTAGGCCGCTCAAGCCCAGAAAGGCTTTGGCGGCGATTTTATCGCCGCGGCGCGGAACGTCTGCGAACCCGACGGACTCCGGGAAGCGCTTCCGACACGGCCGGGCAGCCTGCCCGCTCAACCGGGCCCAGGACTCAACCTTGGGGGGCGCAGGCGGTGGCGGGCACCGCCCAATACCACCGCACATCGCCAGACTCGGGATTACACCGTTAACCGAACCGCGGGGTCAACCGTTCCCCGTGCCTCAGGCGCTGATCGCGGCTGGCGCGGTCTTCTGACGCTTCACCAGCAGCTTGTTCAACGCATGCAGGTAGGCGCGGCAGGTGGCGACCAGGGTGTCGGCATCAGCCCCCTGCCCGTTCACGGTCTTGCCCCCCTCCTCCAGGCGCACGGTCACCTCCGCCTGGGCATCGGTGCCGGCGGTCACGGCATGCACCTGGTACAGCTGTAACCGGGCGTCGTGGGGGAAGACCAGCTTGATGGCGTTGAACACGGCATCCACCGGGCCGTTGCCGAAGCTGACCACCGGCGGCACGGCCTCGCCCCCCACCGTCACCTCCAGCACCGCATGCTGGGGCCCGCGGGAACCCGCGACCACCTGCAGCGAGACGAACTGGATATGGTCGTGCTGGCGACCCACCTCGTCATCGATGAGGGCGATGATGTCCTCGTCGAACACATCCTTCTTGCGGTCGGCCAAATCCTTGAAACGACGGAACGCCTCGTTCACGGCGTTGTCGCCCATGTCGTCGTAGCCCAGCTCCTTCAGCTTGGCGCGGAAGGCGGCGCGGCCGGAATGCTTGCCCATCACCAGGGTGGAGCGGTTCAGGCCCACCGATTCCGGGGTCATGATCTCATAGGTGCCGGCGTGCTTCAGCATGCCGTCCTGATGGATGCCGGACTCATGGGCGAAAGCGTTGGCGCCGACGATGGCCTTGTTGGGCTGCACCACGAAGCCGGTGATGGTGGACACTAGGCGCGAGGCGCGGGTGATGGCTTCGGTCTTGATGCCCGTCTTGTAGGGCAGATAGTCGGCGCGGGTGCGCAGGGCCATCACGATCTCTTCCAGGGCGGCGTTGCCCGCGCGCTCCCCCAGGCCGTTGATGGTGCATTCTACCTGGCGGGCGCCGCCGGCGACCCCGGCCAGCGAGTTGGCCACGGCCAGGCCCAGGTCGTTGTGGCAGTGGACGGAGAAGATGGCCTGGTCGCTGTTGGGCGTCTTCTCGCGCACCGCGCGGATCAGCGCGCCGTATTCCTCCGGCACGGCATAGCCCACGGTGTCGGGGATGTTGATGGTGGTGGCGCCGGCCTTGATGGCGGTTTCCACGGAGCGGCAGAGGAAGTCCAGCTCGGTGCGGGAGCCATCCTCGGCCGACCATTCCACGTCCTCGACATGGTTGCGGGCCAGGGTGACGCTGTCCCAGATGGCCTGGACCACGGCGTCCGGCTCCATCTGCAGCTTGTACTTCATGTGCAGCGGGCTGGTGGAGATGAAGGTGTGGATGCGCTGGCGCGCCGCCCCCTTCAGCGCTTCGGCCGCGCGTTCGATGTCGTTGCGGTGGGCGCGGGCCAGGCCGGCAATGGTGGCGTTGCGCACCACCCGCCCCACTTCCCGCACGGCCTCGAAGTCCCCGTTGGAGGCGGCGGGGAAGCCGGCCTCGATCACGTCCACGCCCATCTCCTCCAGCGTCTGGGCGATGCGGATCTTCTCTTCCAGGTTCATGGAGGCGCCGGGCGACTGCTCGCCGTCGCGCAAGGTGGTGTCGAAGATGACGACGCGGTCGGAAGACGGATGGGTCATGGCGAAAAATCCTGCGCTGCCGTCCCGGCCATGCCGGCGGGACGGGTATTGAGACTGACGACGAGCCAAGCCGGATCGACTTGATCTACGCCCCAATCGGGCCGGTGGCAACGGCCAACGGGCGTTTTGTTGCCGCAAGACAGATCCCTTGGAAAGGAATGCATCGGTTGCGGCCCGCCCGCGAAAAGAAAAAGGCCGGCGCGTCGGCACCGGCCTCTTCCTTTTCCCTCAGTCGGCGGACGCGGTCGCGTCCCCGTCGCTTTGCTCCAGGCCTGAACCGCTTAGTTGCGGCTCTTGTCCACCAGCTTGTTGCTGGCGATCCAGGGCATCATGGCGCGCAGCTTGCCGCCCACTTCCTCGATCGGGTGCTCAGCCTCACGGCGGCGGGTGGCCTTGAAGCTGGGCAGGCCGGCCTTGTTCTCCAACATCCAGTCGCGGGTGAAGCGGCCGGACTGGATGTCGTCCAGCACGCGCTTCATCTCGGCCTTGGTCTCGGAGGTGACGATGCGGGGGCCGGTGACGTAGTCGCCGTACTCGGCGGTGTTGGAGATGGAGTAGCGCATGTTGGCGATGCCGCCCTCGTAGATCAGGTCCACGATCAGCTTCACCTCGTGCAGGCACTCGAAATAGGCCATCTCGGGGGCGTAGCCCGCCTCGACCAGGGTCTCGAAGCCGGCCTGGATCAGCTTGGTCAGGCCGCCGCACAGCACGGCCTGCTCACCGAACAGGTCGGTCTCGCACTCTTCCTTGAAGGTGGTCTCGATGATGCCCGAGCGACCGCCGCCCACGGCGGAGGCGTAGGACAGCGCCACTTCCAGGGCGTTGCCCGAGGCGTTCTGGTGCACGGCCACCAGGCAGGGGACGCCGCCGCCCTTCTGGTATTCGCCGCGCACGGTGTGGCCGGGACCCTTGGGCGCGATCATGAACACGTCCAGGTCCGGCCGCGGCTCGATCAGGCGGAAGTGCACGTTCAGGCCGTGGCCGAAGGCGATGGCGGCGCCCTGGCGCAGGTTGGCGGCCAGCTCGTCACGGTACAGGTCGGCCTGCAGCTCGTCCGGGGTCAGGATCATGACGACGTCGGCCCAGGCGGCAGCCTCAGCCGGGGTGACAACCTTGAAGCCGGCGCCTTCGGCCTTCTTGGTCGTGGCCGAGCCGGCGCGCAGCGCCACCACGATGTCCTTCACCCCGCTGTCGCGCAGGTTCTGGGCGTGGGCGTGGCCCTGGCTGCCGTAACCGATGATGGCAACCTTCTTGCCCTTGATCAGGTTAACGTCGGCATCACGATCATAATAAACGCGCATGGGTCTAAGCCTTTTGTTGGTTGCGCCCGCCAACCCTTGGGGGCGCGCGCTCATGGAGTGTCGCCTTCCCGGGGGAAGGCGGTTTGGAAAAAACCGGTCAGATGCCGCCGGGGCCGCGGGACATGGCCACCACGCCGGTGCGCGACACGCCCACCAGGCCCAGTTCGGCCATCAGGCCGATGAAGCGATCCAGCTCCTCCCCCTGCCCCGTGATCTCGAACACGAAGCTGGTGATGGTGGCGTCCACCACCCGGGCCTTGAACACATCGGCCAGGCGCAGGGCCTCCACCCGCTTCTCGCCGGTGCCGGCCACCTTGACCAGCGCCGTCTCACGCTCGACGAAGGGGCCTTCCATCGTCAGGTCGTGCACCCGGTGCACCGGCACCAGGCGGCCCAGCTGCGCCTTGATCTGCTCGATGATCATGGGCGTGCCGGTGGTGACGATGGTGATGCGCGACAGGGTGGCGTCGCGGTCGACCTCCGCCACCGTCAGGCTTTCGATGTTGTAGCCACGGCCGGAGAACAGGCCGATGACGCGGGCCAGCACGCCCGGCTCGTTATCCACCAGGATGGAGATGGTGTGGCGTTCGATGGCGGGCGGGGCGGACGGGACAGGACGGGCGGTCAAGATAGGCTCCGGTCAGGCAGGGCGGTGAAGGGGGCGGCGGCGGAACGGAAGGCGCTCATACCAGCACCATGCCGTCCTCCGGCGTCGCGTTCTCCACCTTCTCGTCCGGGCCCAACAGCATCTCGTTGTGGGCGCGGCCGCCGGGGATCATGGGGAAGCAGTTTTCCTTCTGGTCCACGCACATGTCGACGATGACCGGGCGCTTCACCTTGATCATCTCGGCGATGACGTCGTCCACCTGGCCGACCTCCGTGGCGCGCAGGCCCACGCCGCCGAAGGCGTCGGCCAGCTTCACGAAGTCGGGCAGCGCCTCGGAATAGCTTTCCGAATAGCGCCCGCCGTGCAGCAGCTCCTGCCACTGGCGGACCATGCCCATGTACTGGTTGTTCAGAATGAAGACCTTGACCGGCAGGCGATACTGCAGGGCGGTCGCCATTTCCTGGATGTTCATCAGGATGCTGGCCTCGCCCGCCACGTCGATGCACAGGGCGTCGGGATGGGCCACCTGGGCGCCGATGGCGGCCGGCAGGCCATAGCCCATGGTGCCGAGGCCGCCGGAGGTCATCCAGTGGTTGGGCTTGTCGAAGGGCAGGAACTGGGCGGCCCACATCTGGTGCTGGCCGACCTCGGTCGTGATGAAGACGTCATCGCGGCCGGAGATGGCGGCGCGCAGGCGCTCCAGCGCGAACTGCGGCTTGATCACCTTGCTGGTCTTCTCGTACCGCAGGCAATCGCGGGCCCGCCAGAACTCGATCTGCTCCCACCACTGGGCCAGGGCCGCCTTGTCCGGCTGCTTGCCGCGCGCCTTCCAGATGCGGATCATGTCTTCCAGCACATGGGCGGCGTCGCCGACGATGGGCACGTCCACGCGCACGTTCTTGTTGATGCTGGACGGGTCGATGTCGACGTGGATCTTGACCGAGTTGGGCGCGAACTCTGAAACCTTGCCGGTCACGCGGTCATCGAAGCGGGCGCCGATGCAGACCATGACGTCGCAGCCGTGCATGGCGAGGTTGGCCTCGTACGTGCCGTGCATGCCCAGCATGCCCAGCCACTGCCGGTCGGATGCGGGATAAGCACCAAGGCCCATCAGGGTGGTGGTGCAGGGATAGCCCGTCATGCGCACGAACTGCGTCAGCAGCTGGCTGGCCACGGGGCCGGCGTTGATGACGCCGCCGCCGACATAGAAGATGGGCCGCTTGGCCTTGGCCAACAGGTCGATGGCCTCTTCCACCCGGTTCAGGTCCGGCTTCACCTGGGGACGATAGCTCTTGGGCATGCTGTCGGCGGGGGAGCGGTAGGTCCCTTCCGCGAACTGCACGTCCTTGGGGATGTCGATGACCACGGGGCCCGGGCGGCCGTTCTTGGCCACGTAGAACGCCTCGTGCAGGGTGCGCGCCAGGTTGTTGACGTCCTTCACCAGGTAATTGTGCTTGGTGCAGGGACGGGTGATGCCCGTGGTGTCGCATTCCTGGAAGGCGTCGTTGCCGATCAGGTGCGTGGCGACCTGGCCGGACAGGCAGACGATGGGAATGCTGTCCATCAGCGCGTCGGCCAAGCCGGTGACGGCATTGGTGGCGCCGGGGCCGCTGGTGACCAGCACGACACCGACCTTGCCCGTGGACCGGGCATAGCCTTCCGCCGCATGCAGTGCCGCCTGTTCATGGCGGACCAGGATGTGACGGATGTCGTTCTGCTGGAAAAGCGCGTCGTAGATGGGAAGTACCGCGCCGCCCGGATAGCCGAAAATGACCTCTACGCCCTGGTCCCGCAACGCCTTCAGGACGATGTCGGCACCGGTCAGACTGGTCTCGCTCGTGGCAGCACTCATTTCCCAAAAATCCTGGTTTCTAGTCGCCCCGTCGCCCCCGCTCACCGGGGCCGCTTGGGAACACCAATAGCCCCCTTCGCAAACGCGAAAGCCGGGCGGATCGGGACCCTAGACGGAACCGTACCCAGGGTCAACCGCTTTTGCGAATTATCGCAAAGATTTCACCCAGTAGACTTTCGATTAATTTCTCATAACCGGTATGCGTTGGACTGAAACCGGGATCAACCCGGCGGGCGTCAGGCATCTGATGGCGGAACCAGGTGGTCTGACGCTTGGCATAGTTGCGGGTGTGCCGCTGCGCCAGGGCCACCGCCGCCTCTAGGTCCAGGGCGCCGGCCAGGTGGGCGGCCAGCTCCGGCACCCCCAGCGCCTTCATGGCCGGCAGATCCGGATCCAGACCCAAGGCCAGCAGGGCCCGCACCTCGTCCAGCGCGCCCTGCCCCATCATGGCCAGGAAGCGGGCGTCGCCGTTGGCATACAGCCGGTCGCGTGGCGGATCGACGATAAGGGTGTGGAAGGCCAGGTCGGCCGGCGCGGTGGCCGCCGCGGCGCGCTGCCAGTCGCCCAGGGTGCGGCCGGTGCCCACCACCACCTCCCACGCCCGCACCAGGCGCTGGGTATCGCCGGGGGCCAACCGGGCCGCCGCCTGCGGATCGCGGGCCGCCAGGTCCTGATGAAAGGCGGGACCGCCCAGCTTGGCATGCAGCGCCTTGGCCCGCTCCCGCACCGAGTCTTCAATGGCGGGGATGTCGGCGATGCCGGCCATGAGGGTGCGCAGGTACAGGCCGGTGCCGCCCACCAGGATGGGCCGCTCCGCCGCCCGCACCTCCGCCAGCGCCAGGTCCCGCCAATGCGCGGCGGACATGCGCTGGGAGGGCGGCACCGTGCCGTAAAGGCGGTGGGGGGCTTGCGCCCGATCCTCCGCCCCCGGCTGGGCGGTCAGCAGCGCCAGCCCCTGATAAATCTGCATGCTGTCGGCGTTGATGACGGTGCCGCCCAGGCGCACCGCCAGGTCCAGGGCCAGGCGCGACTTGCCCGAGGCCGTGGGCCCGCCGATGACCACCACCAGCTTGCGCGCCGCGTCCGGTCCATCCGTGGCAGTGTCCGCATTGCCATCCGTGCTGATCGCAGGGGCCGGATGCCCGACTGCGTCTTGCCTGCCGGCCCCGCCCCCCGTATCAAGACCAGCGGAAGCCCCCTCAAACCCTTCGGACATGCCATGACCCATGTGGTGACCCTGATCGCCGGCGCCCCCCTGACATCGGGAGAGGCCGCGGCGACGACGCTGGACGATAGCATGGTCCGCGCGGCGCGCGCCGCCCTGCAAGCGCTGGGGGCGGAAACCAGCGCGCCCGACTGGCTGGCGCCGGGGCGGGCCTGCGACATCGCCTTCGCCGGCCTGCATCCCGACCAGGCCCAGGCCGCCTGCGCCCAGGCGCTGCTGGGCCAGCCGGTGGACGCCATCACCCAAGAGTCGGCGGGACGGCGCAAGGCGGTGCTGGTGGCCGACATGGAATCGACCATCATCCACCAGGAGATGCTGGACGAGCTGGGCGCCCTGATCGGCCAGCGCGACACCATCGCCGGGATCACCCGCCGGGCCATGAACGGCGAGATCGACTTCAAGGGCGCCCTGCGGGAGCGCGTGGCCCTGTTGGCCGGCATGGACGCCACGGTGATCGAGGAGCTGAAGGGCATCGTCACCCTGATGCCGGGCGCCCAGTCCCTGGTGGCCACCATGCGCAAGCACGGGGCCCATTGCGCCCTGGTCTCCGGCGGCTTCAAGCCCTTCACCGCCCATGTCCGCGCCCTGCTGGGCTTCGATGAGGACCAGGCCAACGACCTGGTCATCCAGGACGGCAAGCTGACCGGCCAGCCGGTGGAACCCATCCTGGACAAGGACGCCAAGGCGGCCGCGCTGACGCGCATCTGCGCCCAGCGGCGCGTGGCCCTGTCCGCCGCCGTCACCGTGGGCGACGGCGCCAACGACCTGCCCATGCTGCTGGCCGCCGGCCTGGGCATCGCCTTCCACGCCAAGCCGGCGGTGGCCGCCGCCGCCCGGGCCAAGGTCGACCATGGCGACCTGACGGCCCTGCTGTACGCCCAGGGCTACCGCGAGGCGGAGATCGTGGCCGGCTGACGCCGGCCATTGATCCCCAGGCCCTCCGGCTACGCCGCCCGGTCACGCCGCCAGCGGCGCCCGGCCGTAGTTCTTGGCGTAGGCGTTCTCAACCCCCGCCAAAATATCGACGATCTGGAAGTAGCGGTCCCAGAACGGCGTCTCCCGCAGGGCCTCCACCAGAAGCTGGTAGGCCTCATGGCTGCGGGCATCCCACACCCAGATGTCGGTGACGTTGGTTGAGTAAAACTCCACATCATAGAACCGCATGCGCGCATCGTCCTTGTAGCGGGTGACGATGGGCTGTAGATGGCGCGCCAACTCCTGGAAACGCTCATCAATAGGCATGCCTAGCCATTCGGGCATGGTCTTGACCAGCATGAAAACGGTGATGGCCGGCTCAAAGTTTTCCTTGGTGATCTCGGAAGTCATTTGGTTTTTCCTTGCACTGGGTTGCGATGGCGGCAGTATGGAGCGAACGCTCCTTTCGCCCTACTCGCATCCCCCATGAGCAAGACACCCAACCTGAAGCCCCGGAAATCCCCCACCCAGGCACGCGCGGCCGAAACGGTCCGCATCATCCTGGAGGCGGCGGCTCGCATTTTGGAGGCGCGCGGCCTGGCGGGCTTCAACACCAACGCGGTGGCGGAGCGGGCGGGCGTCAGCGTCGGGTCGCTCTATCAGTACTTCCCCGGCAAGGACGCGTTGACCGCCGCCCTGATCCAGCGGGACGGCGAGGTGCTGCGGGAGGAGATGGCCGCCGCCGCCCGCCTGCCGGCAGCCCGGGCCGCCCTGTCGGGCATGATCGCCGCCGCCGTGGGCCACCAGTTGCGCCGCCCCATCCTGGCACGCCTCCTGGATATCGAGGAAAGCCGCCTGCCCCTGGGCGAGCAGCAGGATGAGAAGACGAAGGAATTGCAGGATCTGCTGGGCCAGGTGCTGGCCGGCGTCGACCTGCCCGCCGGGGTGTCCGCGGACACGGCCGGGGCCGACCTGTTCGCCATCGTGCGCGGCATGGTGGACCATGCCGGCAGCCGGGGCGAAGTGGACGCGCCCGACCTTCAGCATCGGGTCGAGCGCGCCGTGTTCGGGTATCTGGGACTGGCCTGACGGCCGTCCGGTTATTCCAGCGGCAGGGCCACGAACAGCAGGTCGCCCGCCCGTTCCACCAGCAGCAGCACCGCCTTCTGGCCGTTATCCTTGGCCTTGGCCACGCGCACAGCCACGTCGTTGGGGGTGTTGACCTCTTCCTGGCCCACCTCGACGATCAGGTCGCCGGCCTTCAGCTCACGCTTGGCGGCGGGGCTGTTGGGGGCGACGCGCACGACGGCCACGCCCTGGGCGTCATCCCGCACGCTGTATTTCTGCCGAACCTTGGGGCTCAGCGCGTCCAGGGTCAGGCCCACGCTGTCGATGCTGCCCTCGGCTTCGGCGGGGCCGGCATTGCTGGTGGCGGCGGCCACCGCCCCGGCATCGGTATCTTCCTTCAGCTCACCCAGCGACACCGTGACGTTGATCTTGCCGCCCTTGCGCAGCACCACCAGCGCCGCCCTGTGGCCCACCGGCTCCTCCGCCACGATGCGGGGCAGCATGCGGCCGTTGGTGACGTCCTTGCCGTCGATGCTGACGATGACGTCGCCTTGGCGAAGGCCGGCCTGCTCACCGGGGCCGCCGGGGCTGACCACCGCCACCAGGGCGCCGCGCTGCTGCTTCAGCTTCAGGGTTTCGGCGATGTCGGGCGTCACGTCCTGGATCTGCACGCCCAGCCAGCCGCGCCGCACCTTGCCGGTGTCGCGCAACTGCTGCACCACGTTCTTGATCACCACCGCCGGAATGGCGAAGCCGATGCCGACGGAGCCCGCCTCCCCATCATTCGCCTGGGGGGAGAAGATGGCGGTGTTCATGCCGATGACCTCGCCATTGAGGTTGATCAGCGGGCCGCCGGAATTGCCGAGGTTGATGGAGGCGTCGGTCTGCAGGAAGTCGTCGTATTTGCCGGCGCCGATGTCGCGGCCACGGGCGGAGATGATGCCGGCCGTGACCGTGCCGCCGAGACCGAAGGGGTTGCCGATGGCCACCACCCAGTCACCGACCTTCAGCGCGTCGCTGTTGCCCCATACCATGGCGGGCAGCTTGGATGCCGGCTCCACCTTCAGCAGGGCGATGTCGGTGGCCTTGTCGGTGCCCACCAGCGTCGCCTTCATCTGGGTGTCGTCCTGCAGGCGGACGGTGATCTCGTCCGCCCCCTCGATGACGTGGTTGTTGGTCACGACATAGCCGGACGGGTCGATGATGAAGCCCGAGCCCAGCGAGGTGGCCTGCCCGCCCTTGTCATCCCCGCCGCCCTGGTCGTTCTCCTTCTGCCGCTCCTGATAGTCGCGGAAGAAGTCGCCGAAGGGGGAGCCGGGGGGAACTCCGGCATGGGCAACTGGCCCTGCTTCTTGTTCTTCACCGTCTGGCTGGTGGAGATGTTCACCACCGCCGGCAGCATCTTCTCCACCAGGGGCGCGAAGCTGTGCGGCGGCGGCTCCGCCCGCGCGGGGGCCGGATCGCCGCAGGCCGTGGGCAACAACAGCACGCCCAACACCAT
Source organism: Nitrospirillum goiasense (assembly GCF_034427435.1). Classification (NCBI taxonomy): domain Bacteria; kingdom Pseudomonadati; phylum Pseudomonadota; class Alphaproteobacteria; order Rhodospirillales; family Azospirillaceae; genus Nitrospirillum; species Nitrospirillum goiasense. The sequence goes on from NZ_JAXQNP010000002.1 coordinate 257,528, forward strand.
CAGCGACCGGCGCAGGGCCGAAAACGGGCGGGCGGCGCCCTTCTTCGGGGAGACGGCCATCGGCGAGGGTGCGGCAAAGGCGGGAGACGTCACTGTCGGGCCACTCCTGGCAGGGGGACGCCTCGGGATCGGCATCCACCCATCATCATTTCATTTTCCCACTAAGGGGCCATTTTCCCGCTAGAGGGTCATCGCCCCACTATAGGGGGGCGATGTCGCGCCTGTTAAGGGGGATGGCTCGTGATATCGCAAGGGGATAAGACGGCACCCCGCCGAATCCCCGGCTCAGCGGCGCGCCAGCCACACCAGGGCGACGCCGACGCACGCCCCCGCCAGCCCGGCCCAGCGCAGGCGTTCCGGCGGCGTCTCCGCCATGCGGCCCGCCAAGCGGCGCATGGTCACCGGCAGCAGGGCGTAGCACACGCCCTCCAGCACCAGGGCCAGCGCCGCCCCCGTCATCAAGTCGTTCAAGCCGTTAGCCCCCGTCTTCCCACGTCTCGGCCTACTTCTCGGCCCGCTTGCGCTCCGCCGTTCCGCCCGCCCCCAGGTACTTGAAGAAGTCGGCGCCGGGCGAGAGCACCAGGGTGGTGTCGTCCGGCTTCAGCGTGTCGCGGTAGGCCTGGAGGCTGCGATAGAAGCTGTAGAATTCGGGATTGCGGCTGATCGCCTCATTCATGATGCGAATCGCCTGGTTGTCGCCCTCGCCCCGGGTGATCTGGGCCTGGCGCTGAGCCTCGGCCAGCAGCACGGTGCGGTCGCGGTCGGCCCGGCTCTTGATCTGCTGCGACAGTTCCTGGCCCTGGGCGCGGGCCTCCGCCGCCTCACGCTCGCGTTCGGAGCGCATGCGGGCGAACACCGCCTGGCTGGTCTGTTCCGGCAGGTCGGCCCGGCGTAGGCGCACGTCCACGATCTCGATGCCCAGCCGCTGCGCCTCCTGGTTCACCTGGGCCTTGATGTCGGCCATGACCTTCTCACGCTCCTGCGACAGCACCGCCGGCAGGTTGACGTTACCCAGGACGCGGCGCATGGCCGAGTTCACGATGACCGACAGGCGCAGCCGGGCCTGCTGCTCATTGCCCAGGGTCTGGAAGAACATCAGCGGGTCGGCGATGCGATAGCGGGCGTAGGCGTCCACCTCCAACCGCTTCTGGTCGGCCAGGATGGCGCTTTCCACCGGCGGGTCGATATCCAGCACCCGGCGGTCCAGCACCACCACGTTCTGCAACATGAAGGGCCATTTCATATACAGCCCCGGCTCGCGGATGACGCGCTTGGGCTCACCGAACTGCAAGACCAGCGCCTGTTGCGTCTGGTTGAGGGTGAAGAAGGTGCTCTGCAGCACGATGGCCAACAGCACGAGCACGCCCAGGGGGACGATCCAACGTTTTTCCATGATCCGTCCCTCCCCTTAATTGCCGGCCGCGGTGGACGCGCCGGACGACGATGCCGGCGGGTTGGCCGGCGGGGCGGCCGGGTGCGCCGGCGGCTTCAGCATGTCGTTCAGGGGCAGGTAGGGCACGGCGCCGCCGCCGGCCTTGTCATCCAGCAGGATCTTGTGGGTGCCCTTCAGGATCTGCTCCATGGTTTCGATGTACAGGCGCCGGCTGGCGGCGTCGGGGGCCTGGGCATAGGCCTCCAGCACCTGCTGGAAGCGCTTGGCGTCACCCTGGGCCAGGTCCACCACCTGGTCGCGGTAGGCCTGCGCCTCCTGGTTCAGGCGCTCCGCCTCGCCCCGCGCGCGGGGGATGATGTCGTTGCGGTAGGTCTCCGCCTCGTTGCGCAGGCGTTCGCGGTCCTGGCGGGCGCGCTGCACGTCGTTGAACGCCTCCACCACCGCCGGCGGCGGCTCCACCCGCTGCAACTGCACCTGGGTGATCTCAATGCCCGCCTGGTACTGGTCCAGGATGGTCTGCAGCAACTGGCGGCTGTCGTTCTCGATGCGCTGGCGGGCGTCGGTCAGGGCGGGCTGGATCTCGGTGCGGCCGATGATCTCGCGCATGGCGCTTTCCGCCACCTTCTTCACCGTCTCTTCCGGCTCACGGATGTTGAACAGGAACTTGGCCGGGTCCTTGATGACCCAGAACACGGCGAAGTCGATGTCGACGATGTTCTCATCGCCGGTCAGCATGGTGCTTTCGTCGGCCACGTCGCGGTCGCTGACGCTGCGCCGGCCGTCGCCCTGGCTGCGGTAGCCGATCTCGATCCGGTTCACGCGGGTGACCTGGGGCAGCAGCACCTGCTCAATGGGCGCCGGCAGGTGATAGCGCAAGCCCGGCTGTTCCACCCGCACCGGCTTGCCGAAGCGCAGGACCACGCCCTGCTCATCGGCCGCGACCCGGTAGATGCCGGTCAGCCCCCACAGGACCACCGCCGCCGCCACGCCGACACCGACGATGCGGCCGCTGCTCCAATTGTTCAGGTTGAAGGAACCGCCGGCAGGCGCGCCGCCGCGCGGCCGTCCCCCATTGCCCCCTCCTGAGCCGCGCCCGGTACCACCACCGTTGCCGCCCAGCAGCACGCGCAGGCGCTCACCACCCTGGCGCACTGCGTCCTCCAGCCCCGGCTGCGGCCGCGAACCCGGCTTGCCGCCGGGTTTGGACGCGCCGGAGGTGCCGCCGGCGACACCGGGGCTCTGGCCCCAGGGGTTGTGGGGGAACCGCCGGACGGGGACGTGCCCTTGTCCGGTTGTCTGTGGGGACCCGCGTCCTTGCCGGGATCATCCCCCGGTCCGTCGCCCGACCCGTTGCCGGATCCGTTGTTGCCGCCGTTTGACCCTTGATTGGACCAGGGCATGTTCGCCTTTCCTGTCCCCGTGATCTGATTATTCCGGTGCCCGTACCCATATGAGGGGCACCCAGACAGAGGGCGACAGTGGCCGAGCGGCCACCATGGGCGGCCATCTCTCCCCCTGGGCTTCCCCCCATTCGGGCGGCACCGTATATAGTCGGGCAGTCGCAGGGAAGCCCGACACGGGCGATATGACCCCCCGCCCCCCACTTTACAAGATGAAGGCGTTTGATCATGGCGGTTACCGAGTCCCAGGTGTTGGAGGCCCTTCGGCAGGTGGCGGATCCCGACCGCGGATCTGACATCGTCAGCCTCAAGATGGTTTCCGGCGTCGCGGTGAAGGACGGCCATGTCCACTTCACGCTGGAGGTCGACCCGGCGCGCGGCGCCGCGCTGGAGCCCCTGCGCCAGGCGGCGGAGAAGGCGGTGGACCGGCTGGCGGGCGTGCTGTCCGTCACGGCGGTGCTGACCGCCCATCGCCCTGTCCCCAAGGCCGTCAGCGGCGGCGCCCCCGGCACCGGCGCGCCCGGTGCGGGCAAGCCCGCCAAGGCCGGCGTTCCCGGCGTGGGCGCCATCATCGCCGTCGCCTCGGGCAAAGGGGGCGTGGGCAAGTCCACCACCTCCACCAACCTGGCGCTGGCCATGGCCGCCAACGGCCTGAAGGTGGGCCTGCTGGACGCCGACATCTACGGCCCCTCCATGCCCCGCATGATGGGCCTGAGCGGCAAGCCCGACAGCGCCGACGGCAAGCGCCTGGACCCGCTGGTCAATTACGGCATCAAGGTCATGTCCATGGGCTTCCTGGTGGCCGAGGACACGCCCATGATCTGGCGCGGCCCCATGGTGATGAGCGCCCTGACCCAGATGCTGCGCGACGTGAACTGGGGTGAGCTGGACGTGCTGGTGGTCGACATGCCGCCGGGCACGGGCGACGCCCAGCTGACCATGGCGCAGAGCGTGCCGCTGGCCGGCGCCGTCATAGTCTCCACCCCGCAGGACATCGCCCTGCTGGATGCGCGCAAGGGCCTGAACATGTTCCGCCGCGTGGACGTGCCCGTCCTCGGCATCATCGAGAACATGAGCTATTTCTGCTGCCCCAACTGCGGCCACCGCAGCGACATCTTCAGCCATGGCGGCGCCCGCGCCGAGGCGGACAAGCTGGGCATCGACTTCCTGGGCGAGGTGCCGCTGGACATCGCCATCCGCGAGACCAGCGACGCCGGCACGCCCATCACCATCCAGCAGCCGGACGGCGTGCACGCCCAGACCTACCGCGCCATCGCCAAGCGGGTGGCGGAGAAGATCAAGGCCGGCGGCGGCCGTGCCGCCCCGCGCTTCGTGATCGAATAAACCTATCACCCGATAGCCAAGTCCTTGGAAAAACGGCGGTACGCGGTCGCAACATTCCGCATCGAACCCGAAATCGACGTTCTGTTGCGTCAATTCGCCGTCCGCTGTTTTTTCCTTTCCATTGCCGGGGGCGCATGATACATAAAGTTCCGTGTAGCGGAGCTAGAGTGGACATCATGCGTCAGGTCGATACGGTTCAGGTTGCGTATGCGTTCCGGAACGGGGCCCATTCCTTCCAGGTGGAGGATCCGGCCACGGGTGCCATCGCGGTAGCCCACGGCGTTCCCGAAATCGCGTACGAGCAGGTGACCCGTACCCTGTCCGAGCGGGCGACCGGCCTGTCCGGTCGTCGCGTGGTGGCGCGACCCGCCCTGCCCTTCGACGATTTCTTCAACTGGCTGCGCCAGAACCCCATCGCCAGCGTCGCTGGCGCCCCGGTGAAGGTCGAGTTCGCCTGGGAACTGCGCTGACCGGTTCAACGTTCGGACGGCCCCGCTGGCCGCCCCAGTGAGAGTACCGCCCGCAAATCCGGGAAAACACCGGACGGGCGAACAGGGATAGAGGAAACACCAAGCCTGCGTGGCCCCCCAACGGGCCGAAGCGAAACGCCCGGAAGGTTCAGCCTTCCGGGCGTTTTTGCTGTGCCCGCCAGGGGGATCGTCGGGGGGCGCCATCAGGGGGGTGCCAGCGGCCCCCCGCGCTCGATGGCACGTTGATGGGCTGGCCGCGCGCGAATCTTCGCCAGGAAGGAGCGGATGTTGGGATAGGCGTCCACCATGCCGGCACGGACCGCGAACGCCTCCAGCGGATAGCTCATCTGGATGTCGGCCGCGGTGAACGCGTCCCCGGCGAACCAGGGGCGCTTCGCCAGTTCCCCCTCCCAATAGTCGGCGTGCAGCGAGAGTTGGGGATCGACCAGCACCCGCTGCGTCGCCGCGGCAATCCCCCGTGCGAGGGGCCGGATGGGAAAGGGCACGCGGCCGGGAAGGTCGCGAAAGATGAGCTTCAACAGCAAGGGCGGCATGGCCGACCCCTCCGCATGATGAAGCCAGTGGGTGAACCTCAGCCCGTCCTCCGAGCCAGCCGGCGGCGCCAGCCGCCCCTCCCCATACCGGGTCAGGATGTACTCGATGATCGCCCCCGATTCGGCGATCACCCGCCCTTCGTCCACGATCACGGGCGCCTTGCCCAAGGGATGAATTGCCCTCAGCGCCGGTGGCGCCCGCAGCGTCCGCGGGTCCCGCTGGTGGACGACGAGCTGGTAGGGCAGCGCCAACTCCTCCAGCAGCCACAGCACCCGGTGGGAGCGCGAGTTGTTGAGATGATGGACGGTGATCATGGGGCATCGATCCTGCGCGGCGGTCCGGCCTTTGGGGCGTCAGTGTTTACACTGTAATCATGGACGCAGATGATTACAACGTAAACATCAGGATATGGCAGGGTCTGCGCGACGCGATGCGCGGCCGTCACCGCCGCCCGAACAGCCGCTCGATGTCCGCCAGCTTCAGCTCCACATAGGTGGGGCGGCCGTGGTTGCACTGGCCGCTGTGGGGCGTGGCCTCCATCTCGCGCAACAGGGCGTCCATCTCGCCCAGCGTCAACACCCGGCCCGCCCGGACGGAGCCGTGACAGGCCATGGAGGAGCACACCTCCTCCAGCCGCTCCTTCAGCGCGTGCTGGTCGCCCAGCTCCGCCAGCTCATCGGCGATGTCGGTGACCAGGGCCTTGATGTCGGCCTTGGCGCCCAGCAGCGCCGGGATCTCCCGCACCACTACGGCCCCGGTGCCGAAGGATTCCAGGCACAGACCCAGCTCCGCCAGTTCGTCGGAGCGTTCGGCCAGGCGGCTGGCCGCAGCCTCCTCCAGCTCCACCACCTCGGGGATCAGCAGCATCTGCCGCTTCACGCCCTGGGCCACCATGGACTGCTTGATGCGCTCATAGACCAGGCGCTCATGCGCCGCGTGCTGGTCGACGATGACCATGCCGTCGCGGGTCTGGGCGACGATGTAGGTCTGGTGGATCTGGGCGCGGGCGATGCCCAGGGGGAAATCGGGCACATCGCCGGCCGGCGTCCGCGCCATCGCCGCGACGGCCGTCGCCAACCCTGGCGAGAACGGGCCGGGGGCCGCATCCGCATAGGCGGGCGCCTCCGCCAAGACGGCGGGGGCGGACGCTTCCCCGCTTGCTCCTTCTCCCCCGGGCCCTTCCCCCCTGGGCCCCTCCCAGGCCGCCACCGGCGCCTGGAAGGCGCGCGCGGCCTCGACCTGGCCCGCCGTCGGCCGGGTGATGCCGGGCCAGGTGCCGCCGCCGGCATGGGGCTGCGGCTGCCATTGGAAGGCGGTCTGGGGGATGGGTTTGGCCCCCTCGGGCCGCAGGCTGGCCAGGGCCGCCTGGCCCACGGTGGTGGAGGCGCGGTGGCCGGCGCCAGCCAGGGCGTGCTTCAGCGCGCCCACGATCAGGCCGCGCACCAGACCCTGGTCGCGGAAGCGCACCTCGGTCTTGGCGGGATGGACGTTAACGTCCACATCCTCGCACGGGATGTCCAGGAACAGGGCCAGCAGGGGATGGCGGTCGCGGGCCAGGAAGTCGGCATAGGCGCCGCGCACGGCGCCCAGCAGCAGCTTGTCGCGCACCGGCCGGCCGTTCACGAACAGGTATTGGCCGGCGGCCGTGTTCTTGTTCAGGGTGGGCAGGCCGATATGGCCGTACAGCCGCACGCCCTCGCGCCTTGCGTCAATGGGCAAGGCGTTCTCCTGGAACTCCCGCCCCATGATGGCGCCCAGGCGGGCCAGCAGCGGATCCTCGCCCCCCAAAACACCCGACGGCAGCGTGCCGGTCTGGGCCGGCAGGCGCAGGGGCGTGCGCCCCTCGTCCGCCACGGTGAAGGCGACCTCGGGATGGGCCATGGCCAGGCGTTGCACCACGTCGACAGCGTGGTCCGTCTCCGTCCGCGTGGTCTTCAGGAACTTCAGGCGCGCCGGGGTGGCGTAGAACAGGTCGCGCACCTCGATGCGGGTGCCCACCGGGTAGGCCGCCGGCACTGGGTGGCCCTTGGCCCCGCCCTCCACCGTCAGGGCCCAGGCGCTGTCGCTGCCCGGCTGGCGGCTGGTGATGGTCAGGCGGCTGACGGCGCCGATGGAGGGCAGCGCCTCCCCCCGGAAGCCCAGGGTGTGGATGTTCAGCAGGTCGTCGCCCGGCAGCTTGGAGGTGGCGTGGCGCTCCACCGCCAGCGACAGCTCCTCCGCCGCCATGCCGCCGCCGTCATCCACCACCTGGATCAGCGCCTTGCCGCCATCGCGCAGGGTGACGTCGATACGCCGCGCGCCGGCGTCCAGCGCGTTCTCCACCAGCTCCTTCACGGCGGCGGCGGGACGCTCCACCACCTCGCCGGCGGCGATGCGGTTGACCAGGGTTTCAGGCAGAAGACGGATGGGCATGATGGCGTCAGTCTAGCGGGCGGAGACACCGACGCAAAGCGCCACGGGAAAGCCGGGCACCCCGCAGGGGCATGCCCAGCCTTCCCGTGCGGCGGTCAGCGCAGGCCCTCGCGCACCACGCGGATGAGGCCGGCGGTGGAGCAGTCATGGCCCCGGCGCGACCCGCCCTCCAGCTCCGGCAGGATGGCCTTGGCCAACTGCTTGCCCAGCTCCACGCCCCACTGGTCGAAGGAGTTCAGGTTCCACAGGATGCCCTGCACGAAGATCTTGTGCTCATAAAGCGCGATCAGCATGCCCAGGGTGTGCGGGTCCAGCTTCTGGAATAGCAGGGTGTTGGTTGGGCGGTTGCCGGTGAACACCTTGTGCGGCACCAGGGCCTCCAGCTCCTCGCCATCCAGGCCCTGGGCGGCCAACTCGGCCCGCGCCTCATCCTCGGTCTTGCCCAGCAGCAGGGCCTCGGTCTGGGCCAGGAAGTTGGCCAGCAGCAGGGTGTGGTGACGGCCCACCGGGTTATGCGTCTCGATGGGCGCCAGGAAATCCGCCGGGATCAGCGGCGTGCCCTGGTGGATCAGCTGGTAGAAGGCGTGCTGGCCGTTGGTGCCGGGCTCGCCGAACAGCACCGGGCCGGTGGCGTAGTCCACCGGGCGGCCGTCGCGGTCGACACCCTTGCCGTTGCTCTCCATGTCCGCCTGCTGCAGGTAGGCCGGCAGGCGGGCCAGATACTGGTCATAGGGCAGCACGGCGTAGGACTGGGCGTCCCAGAAATTCACGTACCACAGGCCGATCAGGCCCATCAGCACGGGCATGTTGGCGTCCAGCGGGGCGGTGCGGAAATGCTCGTCCATCGCGTGGGCGCCGGCCAGCAGCTCGGCGAAGCGGTCGGGGCCGATCATCAGCAGGATGGGCAGGCCGATGGCCGACCACAGGCTGTAGCGGCCGCCCACCCAATCCCAGAAGCCGAACATGTTGTCGGTGTCGATGCCGAAGGCCGCCACCTCCTTGGCGTTGGTCGACACGGCCACGAAGTGCTTGGCCACCGCGTCCGCCGGCGCCCCCTGGGCCAGCAGCCAATCGCGCGCCGTGTGGGCGTTGGCCAGCGTCTCCTGCGTGGTGAAGGTCTTGGAGGCGATGATGAACAGCGTCGTCTCGGCATCCACCTTCTTCAGCACCTCGGCGATATGGGTGCCATCGACGTTGGAGACGAAATGGGCCTGCAGATGCGGGTGGTGATAGGGGGTCAGCGCCTGGGTCACCATGACGGGGCCCAGGTCGGAACCGCCGATGCCGATGTTGACGATGTCGGTGATGGGCTGCCCGGTCCAGCCGCGCCACGCCCCATCGCGCACGGCGGTGGCGAAGGCACCCATGCGGTCCAGCACGGCGTGCACGTCGGGCACCACATTGCGGCCATCGACCAGCACCGTGGCGCCCTTGGGCTGGCGCAGCGCGGTGTGCAGCACGGCGCGGCCTTCCGTCAGGTTGATGGCGGCACCGGCGAACATGGCCTCGCGCCAGCCTTCCAGGTCGCGGGCGCGGGCGAAGTCCAGCAGCAGGGGCAGGGTCTCGTCCGTCAGCCGGTTCTTGGAATAGTCCAGCAGCAGGGTGCCCAGCTTCAGGGAGTATTTGTCGAAGCGTTCCGGGTCGGCGGCGAACAGGTCGCGCATGTGCACGCCGTCCAGCGCCTGGCGATGCCGGGCCAGCGCCGCCCAAGCCGGGGACTGAACCAGGGGCGTGTCCGGGGTGGGGGTCTGCGTGGCTGACATCGTTCTCTCCTGACCTGTGGCCAGGGGCATCCGGATCCCATTATCCCGCCCCTGGAAAGCCCCAGGGGTTTAGCACGGTTGCCGGGGGTTAAGCAGCGGTTCGGAGGGAAATTTCATCCGTTTGACGCGATTTTGTCCCCGTTTTTGACGTTAACGGGCGGGCGCGGCGGCGCAGGTCCGAGCGAATGGGGCCACTTGGCACAAACCGGCGGCCCGGATCGGTTCCATCGCCCCCTGGGCCCTTGATCGCCGCCGCCGCGGGGCGACAATGGGGATAATGCCGCAACCTTGGACGAGTGCGCCGCCATGTCCCGTCTTCATCATATCGCCCTCGCCTTGCCCCTCTCGGTGGCGACACTCACCGCCGCCGGTGCCTGGGCGGGGGAACACAGCTGGACGCTGCAAGGGCAAACCCTGCGGATCACCACCCCCTGCGCCCGCGCGGTGGACATCACCGCGTCATCCGGCGCGCAGGACGTGCGCATCCGGGCCACGGCGGATGACCCCAAGGAACTGGACCAGCTGACGGCCAGCGGCGGCCAGACGGCCCAGTTGGGCATCAGCGGTCGCCGCTGCTACCGCGAGGGGGAGGATTGGGCGCGCTGGCAGCCGACGTTGCGCATCGCCATCACCGTGCCCGTCGGCATCCCGCTGGAGGTGCAGGAGGGCGGGTCCACCGACTACCAGGCCAATGGCGGCTTCGGCGCCCTGGGGCTGACGCTGGACGGCTCGGGTGATTTCAAGGTCGACCGGGTGACGGGCGGCGCCCAGCTGCGCATCCATGGGTCGGGCGACACCCAGGTCGACCGCCTGGAGGGCGCGCTGACGGTGCGCGTGTCCGGTTCGGGCAATGTCGGCGTCATCCAGATGGCCGGCCCCTCCACCGACCTGGAAAGCAGCGGCAGCGGCACCATCACCATCGGCGGGGGTGGCGGCGGCATCACCCAGGCCAAGCTCAGCGGATCGGGCAACGTCGTCCTGCCGGCGGTGCAGGACCTGCGCCTGAGCATCGACGGCTCGGGCGACCTGACGGCGGCGAAGGTGCAAGGGGCCCTGTCGGCCCATCTCGGCGGGTCAGGCACCCTGACCATCCACGCCGTGTCGGCCCCCACCGCCCAACTGAAGCAGTCAGGCAACGGCGACATCACCATCGACGGTGGGGAGATCGGTACCCTGTCGTCCGCCATCAGCGGCAGCGGCGACCAGGTGCTGCACGTCAAGGTCACCGATGCCACCCTGTCGCTGAGTGGCAGCGGTGATGTCACGATCGACCAGGTGACCGGCCGGCTGGACCAGGCGCACAGCGGCAGCGGCGACGTCCACGTGGGCGGACGCTGACCCGCTGGGGTTGATCAGCGCGCCTGGCGACGGGCGGGCCGCACCATCGCCCGGGACCGGGGCAGGCGCACCGCCTCCGCCTTGGCCACCGGAACATCGTCATCCACGGCGAACAGGCCGCCCTGGTCCACCGCCACCGGCACGGGGGCCGGTGCGGACGCGGCGGCGGGCAGGACACTCAGGGACAGGCCGATGGCATCGCCCAGGGCCGCCATTTCCTTTGGCAGGCCGTTAGAGGCCTTGGTGGCCTTGGCGGGCAAGGTGGGACTGACATCCTGGGGCAGGATGGCGTCATCGCCCAGGGCGCGATACTCCCGCACCAGTTCCTGCAGGGTGGACCACACGGAACGGATTTCCCCCTCCAGCACGGCGCGGCGGCGGTGGAGGGCGGCAGGATCTGCCTTGATGGCGGCAAGAATTGCCGAGATGGGAAGGCCGTCGAGGCTGTCGGCACCCGCGCTGGGGCGGGCGGCCCGGCGGCGATCGCCCAAGCCGTTGGGCAGCGGATTGTCCTGCAAGGCCACGGCCGCCGGGGGTTCCGGGGCGGTCCGACCCGCCAGGGGGCCGGCCTGGAAGAAACGCGCCTTGAAATCGTCAAACGTGAACGTCATCGGAAGCCCCCGGAGCCTGCATCACTGTCAGGACTCCAACAGCAACCCGCATGCCAGCGGGCGGGGCGTCAGGGGCGGCTGGAAAAGTGTGCCCACGCCAGGCGCGACCGACTCGCCGATAACAGGACATGAACCAGGGCTTGCAAACCGCAACGCATGAAGCAAGGTCTTGCCCGCCCACTACCCCACCAACGACAAAAGGCCCGGCGGGAGGGCATCCCGTCCGGGCCTTTCTTCGCAGTGGGCAAACCGTCAGTGGGCGCCGGCGGAGCTGCTGTCGCGCTGCACCGTCGGGGCGTTCGCCGACGGCTTGTCGTCACCCTTCCAAAACATCAGGCTGTCCAGGAAACCACGGTCGCCGACCACGGTGCCCGGCCATTCCTTGTCGATGATCTTGCGGATCTGCGGGTCGGCCTGGTCGCCGCCGGCCTTGGCCACGAGGGCGGCCTCGCCCTTGCTCTGGTTGGCGGTGGCGGAGGCCACGGCCGTCGCCTCGGTGGTGGCGGCGCCGAAGACGGTGCTGGTGGCCCGCGTCTCCTTAACGATCTCCTGCGGGCGCGGGCTGCCCGGCTGCGGCGGACGCAGGTTGAAATCGGGCGGCACCTCCAGGGGCGCGCGCGCCAGCACCCGGAACTCGTCCGGCGTCGGCCGCGACCCGCCGAACAGGTAGTCCAGGCTGTCACACCCCGTCAGGGCTGCCAAACCGGCCGCCGCGAGCATCAGCCGCGCGCTAAACACCTTAGAATTCTCGCCCATATCCTCGTCCGTCGAATGTAGGCCCCGGACCCCGGGACCCCGTGAACCTGACCCTAACCCACTTCGGGAACCCACCTGCGGAGAACCCCACCGTTCCCCAACCGGCGTCACCCAATGGGCGTTACCCCACTGGCGTTACCCTGCCGGCATTCCCCATGCCGGCGACACCCTACCGCGTCGCGGGCCTGACGAACAGCCCATCCACGACCAGCACCAGCATCCCGACCACGATGCCGCTGTCGGCGACGTTGAATGCCGGCCAATGCCATGCCGCGATGTGGAAGTCCAGAAAATCAACGACGGCGCCCAGGCGCAGCCGGTCGATCACGTTCCCCAACGCCCCGCCGATCACCATGCCGGCGCAGACCGCCTCGACCAGGCGGGCCGCGCGCCGCATCCACACCGCCATGGCGGCGGTGATGACCAGGGCTAACACGATCAACATGACGGTGCCCGTCGCGCCGCCCTGATTAAACAGGCCGAAGCTGACGCCGTGGTTCCAGACCAGCACCAGGTTGAAGAAGGGCAGCAGGGTGACGCCGTCGCCCGCCTCGGCGAAGCGGCTCAGGATGGCGGCCTTGCTGGCCTGGTCGGCGGCCAGGACCAGGGCCGCCGCCACCAGGCCAGGAACGCCGAAACGCCCCAGAACACGGGCCAGCATGCTCATGCGTGGGAACCTTCGGCAGGACCAACGGCGTCATCGCAGCGATGGCACAATTGCTCCGTCCCCTCCGCCGCCGCCGGCACCTCCGGCAGGATGCGCCAGCAGCGCTCGCACTTCTCGCCCTCGGCGGCGCCGAACACCACGCCCACGCCGGCCACGTCGGCCAGGGCGAAGGCGCCTTCCGGCGCGGGCTCCAGGGTCACGGTGATGCCGGAGGTGATGCTGATCTCCGCCAGATCCAGGCCGGCCAGGGCCGCCTGATGCTCCGGCTGCACATGCACCGTGGGGTGTGCCTGCAGGGAGGAGCCGATGGTCTTGTCGGCGCGCTTCAGTTCCAGAGCGCCGGTGACCACGCGGCGCAGGTCACGCACCACCGCCCAGCGGGCGGCCAGGGCGTCGTCACGCCAGCCGGCCGGAATGTCCGGGAACTGGCGCAGATGCACGCTTTCCGGCAGCGCGGCGCGGCGGGCGTCGTCACCCTCGGCGCGGAAGGCCAGCCAAGCTTCCTCGGTGGTGAAGCACAGGATGGGGGCCAGCCAGGCGGTCAACGTGAGGAACAGCTGCTCCAGCACCGTGCGCACGGCGCGGCGGCGGTCGCTGGTCGGCGCGTCGCAGTACAGGCTGTCCTTGCGGACGTCGAAGTAGAAGGCCGACAGGTCCACCGCGCAGAAGTTATGCAGCTCGGTGATCAGGCGGTGCAGGTCGTATTCCTTGGTGGACTGGCGCACGATGCCGTCCATCTCCGCCAGGCGGTGCAGCACCCAGCGCTCCAGGTCCGGCATGGCCGCCGGCGCCACCCGCTCCGCCTCCGTGAAGTCCGCCAGGGCGCCCAGCAGATAGCGCAGGGTGTTGCGCAGGCGGCGATAGAGGTCGGCGTTGCTCTTCAGGATCTCCTTGCCGACCTTCAGGTCCTCCGAATAGTCGGAGCCCACGACCCACAGGCGCAGGATGTCGGCGCCGTATTCCTCCATCACCTGCTGCGGCGCCACCACGTTGCCCAGGGACTTGGACATCTTGCGGCCCTGCTCGTCCAGGGCGAAGCCGTGGGTCAGCACCGCCTTGAAGGGCGCGCGGCCCCGGGTGCCGCAGCTTTCCAGCAGCGAGGAATGGAACCAGCCGCGATGCTGGTCCGACCCTTCCAGGTAGAGGTCGGCGGGTGACGACAGGTCGTTGCGCCGTTCCAGCACGAAGGCGTGGGTAGAGCCCGATTCGAACCAGACGTCGACGATGTCGAACACCTGGTCGTAATCGGCGGGGTCATAGTCCGGGCCCAGGAAGTCGGCGGCGGGCCGGCTGTACCAGGCGTCCGCCCCCTCGGTCTCGAAGAAGCTGGCGATGCGGTTCAGCACGCCCTCGTCCTTCAGGGGCTGGCCGTCCGTCTTGGACAGGAACAGGGCGATGGGCACGCCCCAGGCGCGCTGCCGGCTGATGCACCAGTCCGGGCGGCTTTCCACCATGGAATAGATGCGGTTGCGGCCCTGCGGCGGCACCCACTGCGTCTCATCGATGGCCGCCAGCGCCCGCGTCCGCAGGTCGTTGGTGTCCATGGAGATGAACCACTGCGGCGTGGTGCGGAAGATCAGCGGCGCCTTGGAACGCCAGCTGTGCGGGTAGCTGTGCTTCAGGTTGCCCTTGGCCAGCAGCGCCCCTTGCGCGATCAGGGTGCTGATGGACTTGCCGTTGGCGTCGCCGGGCTTGCCCTCCGGCGTGTAGACGCGGGCGCCGGCGAACAGCGGCACGTGGGCGTAGTAGCTGCCGTCCGCGTCCACGGTCTGCGGCACCTCCAGCCCGAACTTGCGGCCAAGGTCGAAGTCCTCCGCGCCATGGCCGGGGGCGGTGTGGACGAAGCCGGTACCGGCGTCGGACGTGACATGGTCGCCCGGCAGCAGCGGCACGGCGTAGTCATAGCCGCCGTTGGCCTCCGGATGGCCGCGGAAGGGATGGGCCAGGATGGCGCCGTTGAGGTCGGCGGCGGTGACGTCGGCGCCCTTCTCAAACGTCGCCTTGGCCGACGTCGCCACCCCCTCGGCCAGGGACTGGGCCAGGATGAGCCGCTCACCCACCTTGGCGAGCGAGCCTTCCTGGGCCTCCGTCACGGTGTAGACGGCATAGGCGATGTCCTCGCCATAGGCCACGGCGCGGTTGCCCGGCATGGTCCAGGGTGTGGTGGTCCAGATGACGACCGAGGCGCCGGCCAGCACGGGCGTGGGCGCCGTCACCACGGGGAATCGCACCCAGATCATGGGCGAGGTCACGTCCTGGTACTCGACCTCCGCCTCGGCCAGGGCGGTCTTCTCCACCACCGACCACATCACGGGCTTGGCGCCCTTGTACAGGCCGCCGTTCAGCAGGAACTTGTGGATCTCGCGCACGATGGCGGATTCGGCGTCGTACGCCATGGTCAGGTAGGGGTTCTGCCAGTCGCCCTCGACACCCAGGCGGCGGAACTCGGTGGCCTGGATGCCCACCCACTCGGCGGCGAAGTTGCGGCATTCGGCCCGGAACTGCAGGACGGGCACCTCGTCCTTGTCCTTGCCGGCCTTGCGGTACTTCTCCTCGATCTTCCACTCGATGGGCAGGCCGTGGCAGTCCCAGCCAGGGACGTAGACCGCGTTGCGGCCCTGCATCTGCTGGCTGCGGATGACCACGTCCTTCAGGATCTTGTTGACCGCGTGGCCGATGTGGATGTTGCCGTTGGCGTAGGGCGGGCCGTCATGCAGCACGAAGGGCGCGCGGTCCGCGCCATCCTGGCGCAGCTTGCCGTACAGGTCGATGGCCGCCCAATGGGCCAGCAGCTCCGGCTCCTTCTTCGGCAGGCCGCCGCGCATGGGGAAATCGGTGCGCGGCAGGAAAACGGTGTCTTTAAGATCGCGGGTCATGGCGGGTCAGAAATCCGGTGTTCGGATGGCGGCCTTCCCTGGCCCGGGCGCGGAAGCGGGCGTCCCGGGGAAGGCCGGCGGGAATGTCGGCGGTGGCGGTACGCGGATGAACGCGCCCAAATCCCGGCCCCCCTCAGGAGACCGGGTCGATAATTCGCAGGTCCATGACCCTGATCTGGCGCGGTATCAACATGGGGGCGGATGTTAGCAGCCGGCCCCGGCGGGTCAAGCGGCATGGGACGGGGCCGGCCGGCGTCACGGCGATGATCCGGTTCACGGTTTGGGCAGGGCGGCCAGACGGCGGCGCGCCTCATCCGCATCGCTGACAATCTGGTCCTTCAGCGCCTGGAAACTCTCGAACTTCATCTCCGGCCGAATGAAGTCCAGCACCTGGACGCGGACATGCCGGCCGTAGAGGTCGCCGTCGAAATCGAACAGGTGGGCCTCCAGCCGTTCGACCGTGCCGCCCACGGTGGGGCGGCGGCCCAGGTTGGCCACCCCGTCATGCCAGACGGTGGCGGCCCCCTCGTCCACCCCGGCGCGCACGGCATAGACGCCGAACTGGGGGCGCAGGTAATCGTGGATTTCGATGTTGGCGGTGGGGAAGCCGATGGTGCGGCCGCGCTTGTCGCCATGCTCGACCCGGCCCTCGATCTCGAAGGGATGGCCCAGGATGGCGGTCGCCTCCTGCGGGCGGCCTTCCTGCAGATGGCGGCGGGCGGCGGTGGAGGAATAGGGCTCCCCCGCCCCGTTGGCCACCGGCCGCGCCTCGGTCACGCCGAAGCCGTGCTGGCCGCCCAGGGCTCGCAGCAGGTCCATGTCCCCGCCCCGGTTGTGGCCGAACAGGAAGTCGTAGCCCGCCACGACATGATGCACGCCCAAGCCCTGGACCAGCACCTTCTCCACGAACTCCTCCGCCGTCATGCCCGACAGGGCGGCGTCGAAGTGCAGCACCACCAAGGCGTCGACGCCCAGCGCGGCGACCAGGCGCGTCTTGATGCGCAGGGGGGTCAGGCGGAAGGGCGGGTCGTTGGGACGGAAAAAGCTGCGCGGGTGCGGCTCGAACGTCATGACGGCGGCCGGGCGGCCCAGGTCATTGGCCAAGGCCCGGGCTTGGCCAATGACGGCGCGATGCCCCAGATGCACGCCGTCGAAATTGCCCAAAGCCACCACCGCCCCGCGCACGTCGGCGGGCGCATCCTCATAGTGGCGCAGTAGCTTCATGACCGGCGGCTTTTCATGGCTTGGGTGGGCCGTGGAACGGACGGATGTCCGATGCGTCCGGATATAGGCGCTAACGCCCCGCCGTGCAAAGCCCTTCCCACGCATGCACCCTGTCCTCAAGCCGCATGCGCCGGCCCCGCGCCGGCCCTCGGCATGGCGTTCAGGGCGGCGCTGGCGAACAGCAGCGCGGCGGTGACGAAGAACACGGCGCGCATGCCGACATGGCCGCCGATGAAACCGCCGAGCAGCGGCCCGGCCACCTGCCCCGCGAACTGGGCGGAGGTGGAATAGCCCAGGATGGCGCCCGCCACCCGGTCGGGCACGGCATGCCGGATCAGGGTGGTGATGGCCGGCAGCAGGCCGGCCAAGGTCAGCCCCATCAGGAAACGCAGGGCGATCAACTGCCAGGTATGGGTGACGAAGGCCTGGGGGATCATCAGCACGCCGGTGGCGGCCAGGCAGGCGATGACCACGGCGCGCGGCCCCAGCCGGTCCGTCAGCCGCCCCACGCGGGGTGCCGCCAGCATGCTGGCCAGCGCCCCGGCCGCCATGACCAGCCCCGACAGGAAGGCGACATCGCTGCCGGGGGCGGCGATCTGGCCGACATAGACGGTGATGATGGGCTCGATCGACATATTGGCCACCATCAGCATGCAGGCGGTCAGCAGCATGGCGTACACGGGCCGCCGGTCGGGGATCTGGCGCCACGGGCTGCCGGCAAGGCGGGGCCCGGCGACCTTGGCCCGCGGTTCCTCCCGGATCAGGGTGGCGGTGGCGATGAAGGTCAGGAAGATGGCGCCGCCGGCGGCGAAGAAGGTCTGCCGCAGGCCGATGAGTCCCGGCAGGGCGCCGCCGATCAGCGGCCCCGCCAGGCTACCGGCCAGGATGCCCGTCGACAGGACACCCAGGGCCCAGCCGGACCGGGACTTGGGCGTCTGCGTCGCCACCAGCACGATGGAACCGGAGGCATAGCCCCCCAACAGGCCGGCCAGCAGCCGCAACGCCACCAATTGGTAGACGTCCCGCACCAGGCCGGTCAGGGCGATGGCCGCCGCCATGGCGAAACTGGCGCGGATAAGGATGATCTTGCGGCCGTAGCGGTCGGCGAACCGGCCCCACAGGGGGGCCGTGGCGCCAGCGCCGAAGAAGGTGGCACCATAGGCGACACCCGACCATTGCACGATGGCGGCATGCCCGCTCACCCCCAGATGCTCCACGTACAGGGGCAGGAAGGGCAATATCAGGCTGAGGCCCGCGATGGTGGTGAAGGATCCGAACAGGCAGACGTACAGGTTCCGTCGCCAGTGCAGGGATTCCATGATGCCGACCCTCAAGAACAACCATTCGCCCTGAAAACTGGCGCCCCCTTGATGGAACGTCCATCGTTAACCTGGCGGTGGAGGCATGCCGACCCAGGGCATGCCAACTTAGGTGTTTGATGTGAGCGGGCTCATAGCGCCGCGCCGGCAAGCGACCGCAAAATAATAATCGTGTTTGTTGGGGGTGGACCGGCACGCCGAATCGCCCTGACAATGGAAACGACACCGCCGACAGCCAGCCGCGCCAGGATCGCCGCCGTCATGGACACCGCAGTCGAAACACCCGCCGGTTGGACGGACAAGTCGGCCCCCCCGGATGGTCCTGCACCTACCTGGAGCGTCCCGATGGGGCGCGGCTGCGCCTGGGGACGTGGCAGGCTGGCGAGACCAGCGGCCGGCGCGGCACCTGCCTCCTGGTCAATGGCCGTAGCGAGTTCCTGGAAAAATACGCTGAACAGGCCGCCGAATGGGCCGCCCGGGGCTGGCGGGTGGTGTCCTTCGACTGGCGGGGCCAGGGCCTGTCCACGCGCGCCCTGGCCAATCGCCACATGGGGCACATCGACGATTTCGCCACCTACCTGGACGATTTGGATGCGGTGATGGCGGCCTTGTGCCCGCCCACGGGGCCGGTCGTGGCCTTCGCCCACAGCATGGGCGGTCATCTCATGCTGCGCCATGTGTTGGACTGTGACACGGCGATGGAGGTGCCGCGGCTGAAGGCGCTGATCCTCTGCGCCGCCATGCTGCGCGTCAACACCGCCCCCCTGCCCGGCCGCGCGGCGACGCTGATCGCCGAGCTGGCCTGCCGCCAAGGCAAGGCGGAGGCCTACGCCGCCGGCCAGCGCGATTTCGATCCCGATGCCCAACGGTTCGAGGGCAACACCCTGACCAGCGACGCCCGCCGCTTTCAAGTCGCCCTGGACGCCTGCCGCCGCCAGCCGGACCTATGCCTGGGCGGGGTCACCTACGGCTGGCTGTCGGCCGCCTTCCGGTCCATGGATTACCTGGGCCACAGCGACATGTCGGGACTGAACCTGCCCATCCAGATCCTGGCGGCCGGCGCCGACCGCATCGTGCGCTCCCCCGCCCTGCGCGCCCTGGCCCGCCGCCTGCCCAACGCCTGGTTCCATCAGTATCCCGGCGCCCGGCACGAGTTGATGATGGAGACTGACACCATCCGCCGCGCGGTGTGGGAGGATGTCGACCACTTCCTGGAAGAAAACGGGCTGTAGGCTTTTCCGCGTCCCTCAAACGCCGGGCGCCAGCATCCGCTGGCTTGGCTTCCTCGGTTTCCGATCCGCTACGCTCCCCGAAAACCTCCGGCGGAGGCGGTCGCCTCCCCCGGCATCATGAATGATGCCGGCCTCGCTTGTAACACTGGCCGTTTGGCCTCAGCCCTGGTCCGGCGGCATCAGCATCAGGGGCTGCAGCGCCGGGGCCAGCACGCGCAGCAACTGGGCCGGCAGGGCGCTGGTGAAGTGGTAGTTGGCGGCCTGGGCCCCATGGACATGGGCGGTGATGACGCCGAAGAAGCGGTCGCCGGCATAGAAGACGAAGGTGGCCGTGCGGTTCACCACCCGCGATTCCAACAGCACGCCACCCGGCCCGAAGCGGTCGAAACGCTGATCGCCCGTGCCGGTCTTGCCACCCAGGGGCAACGGGTTGCCATCGGCGTCGTGGAAGGCGCCCTTGGCGCGCTGGGCCGTGCCGTTCTGCACCACGTCCAGCAGGTGGGCCTTCACCACGTCCACCAACTCATGGGACAGCACGCGCTCCCCCTTCAGCCGGTCATCCAGGCCCACCGTCGCCTCATAGGGCGTGCCGGCGGCGAAGTGTAGGCGGGTGATGCGCGCGGTGGGCAGGCGGATGCCGTCGTTGACGATGATGCCCATGAGGTCGGCCAGCGCCCCCGGCCGGTCGCCCGAGCTGCCGATGGCGGTGGCGTAGGAGGGCACCAGCGCCTCGAAGGGATAACCCAGGCGCTTCCAATCGGCATGGATGCGGCCGAAGGCCTGCTCTTCCAGGACGATGCCGATGCGGGTGTCCTGCGCGTGCTTGTAGCGGGTGGAGAACAGCCACTGATAGCTTTCCTGGCGCGAGCCGCTGCTTTCCTTCAGCATCTGGCGCTTGGGCGCCTTGGGGCTTTCCTGCAGGTAGGCCACCAACCACAATTCCAGCGGATGGACGCCGGCCATGTAGCCCCGGTCGTTCAGGGTCCACTTCTCCGGGTCCGCCTTCTCGAACAGGGCGGCCACCGTGGCGGGCTTCAGCGGCTGGGGCTTGGCGTTGGCGCGCACCCCGGCGGGCCGGGTCTCATTCTCCGTGGCGCCATGGGCCGCCAGGAAACGGGCCAAATCCTCCGGCGTCGAATTGGGCCGGACGGAGCGGTAGATGACGGCCAGCCGCTCCTCCCGCGTGCCGGCCTTGGCTGCCAGCTTCTCCAGCGCCTGGTCGGGGTTGAGGCCGCCATACTCATCCCAGAAATGGTTCAGGAAGGTGCTGCCCTCCCGATCCGCGAACTGGGCCAGATAGGTCTGGCGCGCCGGGTTGCGCGGATCGTCCAGGACGTCGTCCTTCCGCGCCGGCCCTTCGGCGATGTAGTGGTTCACCACGTCGCGCATCAGGCGGATGAACACCAGGTTGACCGAGCGGCGCAGCGCCTCCGACACCGTCAGGATGCGGTGGTCGTCCGACTTTTCGAAGTTGTTGAAGCTGTGCAGGCCGCCGCCGGTGAAGAAGCGCTCACCCGTGCCGGCGGAATAGGTGCGCTCCATGGCGGCGTTCAGCAGGGCCGGCAGGCCCTGGTCGCCGGTTTCCGCCAGCGTCTGGGTCACCCAGCGCGTCAGGTTGTCGTCCGCCGCGGCCGAGATGTCGCGCAGCGCGGCGGCGTCGCGCTGGTGATAGTCGCGATACAGCTTCTCGATGATCTCGAGATAGGAGATCAGGGTGCGCAGCTTGGCGGTGGAGCCTAAATCCAGGCGCGCGCCCTCGTTCAGGTCCAGCGGCTGGTCCAGGGTGTCGACCTGCACCCGCACCAGGTTGGCGTGGGGCGC
Source organism: Nitrospirillum goiasense (assembly GCF_034427435.1). Classification (NCBI taxonomy): domain Bacteria; kingdom Pseudomonadati; phylum Pseudomonadota; class Alphaproteobacteria; order Rhodospirillales; family Azospirillaceae; genus Nitrospirillum; species Nitrospirillum goiasense. Next base: position 278,709 of record NZ_JAXQNP010000002.1, read on the forward strand.
GCGTTCATACAGGGTGACGGAATAGACCACCTTGGCCGGGTCGGCCCCGGTCAGCAGCCGGTCGCCGGTCAGGCCCAACTCCGCCGTCGCCGCCGGATCGGACAGACGCTTCAGCACCGCCGTCACCCGTTCCTGGGCCGCCTGGTCCAGCGTCGTGTCGGTGGTGAGGTCCAGGCGGTCCAGCTGATACAGCGTATGGGCGCCCAGCATGGAGATGAGGCGGTTGCGGATGGCGTTGACCGCCTTCTGCTCCACATAGGAGACATCGGGCGGGTCCGGCGCCTCCTCCCGGAAGCGCAGATGGAAGTTCTGCGCGGCGTCGGCCAGCGCCGGCGGGATGACACCCGCCTTTTCCAGCACGCGCAGATGCTCATTGCACAGGGCGTCCAGCGCCGTGCGGTTGGCGGTCAGATAGAAGGAGGGGCGCCGCTGGGCCAGCAGCAGGCTGAGGACCTGCTTGTAGACCACCGCCTGGGTCGCCAAATCCTCCTCCGTCCGGGGCAGGTCGCGCAGGATTTGGTTGGCGGTGGCGAAGTCGGTGCCGTACCAGGCCCACAGGCCGTCGCCCAGGCCGTTGATCTCGCCGATGCCGGGCCGGGCCGACAGGGGCGTGGAGTTCAGGTAATCCACCAGGATGCGGTAGCGGGTCTGGGTCGTGTCCGCGCCATCCATGTAGGCGCGCATGCTGGCCGACGCCATCTGGCGCAGCTTCTCCACCCCGTCGGACGTCTGGCCGCCGGCGGAATGGCGATACTTCTCCGTCTGGGTCGCCAGGGTGCTGCCGCCGATGCGCTGGGCGCCGGGGTTGACGACCTGCAAGGGGATTTGCAGCAGGGCCAGGCCGAAGCGGTCCCAATCCACCGCCGGGTTGCGGTAAGGATGCGCCGGGTCCAGCAGCTTGCGGTTCTCGATGAACAGCAGGGTGTTGGCGACCAGCGGCGGGACGGAGGCGAAGCTGGTGAACACCCGCTCCGGATAACTGGCGCCGTACAGCAGCGTACCGCCGCGATCCAGCACCTGCAGCCCGGCCGAGGTCTTCTCCGCATAGGGCGGATAGAAGCTGAGGTCCAAGTAGTCCAGCAGGGTGGGCGACATGCGCGCCTGGGCGGTGACGCGATAGGGGCCGGCGGTCAGCCGCTCCAGGAAGCTGGGCATCTGGGTATAGCCCAACCTTTCGTCATACGGCCCGCCGGTGGGGTAGCGCACGGCCGTGGTGGGGCCGGGATAGACGGAGAAGCGCAGATCGCGGCCCACCCGGGCCAGCAGCGCGGATTCGAAGCCGGACGTCTGCGTCTCCAGCCAGGCCGCGCCCCCGATGCACCCCATGATGGCCAGGCTGGTGGTCCAGCCCAGAATACGCACCCACAGCGGCGTGCCCCGGCGGCGAACCTTGGGACCCGTGGCGTCGGCATCGGCGGCCTTCGCCCCCGGCGACAGGCGGGACACAGGCGGACGCAGCGCGGCCAAGGTCTCGCCTCGCCCGCCGATACCCGCCAGGGGGCTCCCGCCCAAGCTGTTCTCGGTGCTGGTCGTCATCGCCCGCGTACGCGGTACCCCCCTAGCGCAGACCCGGTCCAGGCCATCCGGCGCAAGCCTCCCCCTCAACGGGAACCCACCGTCCCTTGGAACTAAGCGGCCTTAACCCGCCCGTGATCAAGCGATATCAAGGGCCGCCTGCTGTTGGGGGTAGCCTGCGCCGGTTTCATCCCGGCGCGGCTGCCTCCCCAGCCCCGAATCTTAACGCAAGTCCCGTGCCGAACGCCTGTCAGCGGGCGCGACCGAACGACGCCAACAGGTGGCCGGGCAGGTCGGCGCGGGCCACGGCCGCTTGCTCGCCGCTGGCCAGGCGCTTCACCGTGACGGTGCCCGCCGCCTTCTCATCCGGCCCCATCATCAGCACCACGGGAATGCCGGCGCGGTCGGCATATTTCATCTGCTTGGCGATTTTTGCCGGCTCCAGATGCACCTCGACGTTCAGGCCGGCGGTGCGCAGCTCACCCGCCAGGGCCAGGTAGTCGGGCAGCAGCTCGGGCGCGAATTGGGTGACCAGCACGTCGATGGTGCTGGTCTGGTCCTTCACCAAACCGGCCTGGTCCAGCACGTAGAACAGGCGGGTGGCGCCGATGGAGATGCCCACGCCCGGCAGCTTGCTCTTGGTGTACTGGCTGGCCAGGTTGTCATAGCGCCCGCCGGAGCAGACGCTGCCCATCTGCGGGAAGTCGGTCAGGAAGGTCTCGTACACCGTGCCGGTGTAGTAATCCAGGCCGCGGGTGATGGAGAAGTTGACGCGGAAGTGGCTGTCCGGCACGCCCAGGGCGCGCAGGCCCGTCACCACCTGGGTCAGCTCCGCCAGTCCTTCCTGCGCGGTGGCGCTGGCTCCCGCCAACTCCTTGGCCTTGGCCAGCATCTCATCGGTGGTGCCGTCGATGCCAACGAAGGCCAGGATGGCGTCGGCCGTCCCGGCCGACAGCGCCTGTTCCCCCGTCAGGGTGGCGCGCACGGCGTCCACGCCCACCTTGGGCAGCTTGTCGATCTCACGCAGCACGGCGGCCTGCGCCTCGCCCTCGGTCAGGCCCAGGCCTTCCAGGAAACCGCGCAGGATCTTGCGGTTGGACAGGTTGATCTGGAAGGGGCCGACATCGATGCCCACCGCCGCCAGGTCGCGGAACACGGTGTAGATGACGGCCGGCATCTCCGCGTCATAGGCGACGGACAGGCTGTCCTTGCCGATGACGTCGATGTCGCACTGGTAGAACTCACGGTAACGGCCCTTCTGCGCCCGCTCGCCGCGATAGACGCGCTGGATCTGATAGCGGCGGAAGGGGAAGCTCAGGTCATGCTCATGCTCCGCCACATAGCGGGCGGTGGGCACGGTCAGGTCGAAGCGCAGGGCGATGTCCGGGCGCTTGGCCTGTTCCAGGGCGCCGGTCGACTGCACGAAATAGATCTGCTTTTCCGTCTCGCCGCCCGACTTGGTCAGCAGCACGTCCACAGTCTCGAACACCGGGGTTTCGATCTGCAGGAAGCCGAAGCGCTCATAGCCCCGCCGGATGGTGTCCAGCATGCGCTGGAAGGCGATCTGCTTGGACGGCAGCAGTTCCATCGTGCCGGGCGGCGTGCGGGGGGCGATCAGGGCCATGGGATCGAACTCGGGATTTAAGAGACGGACAAGACGGGCTTCATACCCGATTTGCCCGGTGGCGCGCCACAGGCATGGGTCGCGCGTCCCAAGCATGGGCCATCCGCGACACCTCGGGCGCAGGGGGGTTGAGCCCAGGCACCTGAGCGCGTACCACTGGCGCCCGGACATCATAAGCCGGACCCTGCCCCATGAGCGCGCCCCCCGCCGCCCGCCTGACCCTGCGCCGCCCCGACGATTGGCACCTGCACGTCCGCACCGGGGCCATGCTGCGCGCCGTGCTGCCGCACTCCGCCCGCCAGATGGGCCGGGCCATCATCATGCCCAACCTGGTGCCGCCGGTGACCGACCGGGCCGCCGCCCAACGCTACAAGGCGGAGATCGAGGAAGTCCTGGCCACCTTGCCGGAGAATGGGGGTGCCCGCTTCCAGCCGCTGATGACCGCCTACCTGACCGATGGCAGCAGCGCCGATGAGATCGCCGCCGGCTACGAGGAAGGGCTGTTCCGGGCGGTGAAGCTGTACCCCGCCCATGCCACCACCAATTCCGCCCACGGCGTCACCGACCTCGCCAACGTGGCCGGCGTGCTGGCACGCATGCAGGACATCGGCATGCCCCTGCTGGTCCATGGCGAGGTGACCGACCCCGCCATCGACATCTTCGACCGCGAGGCCGTGTTCATCGAGCGCGTGCTGCTGCCCCTGATGGACCGCTACCCGGCCCTGAAGATCGTGCTGGAACACGCGACAACCGAGGAGGCGGTGGCCGTGGTTGAGGCGCACGGGGCCGGCGGGCGGTTGGCCTGCACCATCACCGCCCATCACCTGATGATCAACCGGTCGTCCATCTTCGCGGGCGGCATCCGTCCCCACCTCTACTGCCTGCCCATCGCCAAGCGGGAAAAGCACCGCCTGGCCCTGCGCCGCGCCGCCACCTCCGGCCAGCCCTGGTTCTTCCTGGGCACCGACAGCGCGCCGCACCCCACCAGCGCCAAGGAATCAGGCTGCGGCTGCGCCGGCATCTACACGGCGGCCAGCGCCATAGAGCTTTACGCCCAGGTCTTCGACGAGGAGGGCAAGCTGGACGCGCTGGAGGCTTTCGCCAGCCTGAATGGCCCGCGCTTCCACGGTCTGGCACCGAATGAGGACACCATCACCCTGGTGCGCGACGGCTTTACCGTTCCCGACCTGGTGGACGCCGGCGGCAGCAACGCTGTCCTGCCCTTCCGCGCCGGCGAACGGCTGGACTGGCGCCTCTCGCAAGACTAAACCCGACACCAATCCCAATTCAGTGCCCGAGGCCCCCGATGATCGACGCCCAGACCGCCGCCAGCCTGACCGCCCGCATCCTGCTGGACATCAAGGCGATCCACTTCAACGCCGCCCAGCCCTTCATCCTGACCTCGGGCAAGGCCAGCCCGGTCTATATCGACTGCCGCAAGGTCATCAGCTTCCCGCGCGCCCGCTCGGCCATCATCGACTACGCCGTGCAGACGGTGATGCGCGACGCCGGGTTCGAGGCGTTCGACGGTGTCGCCGGGGGTGAGACGGCCGGCATCTCCTACGCCGCCTGGATGGCCGACCGCATGGGCCTGCCCATGCAGTACGTGCGCAAGAAGCCCAAGGGCTTTGGCCGCAACGCCCAAATCGAGGGCCAGTTCGACGAAGGCGACCGCATCCTGCTGGTGGAGGACCTGACCACCGACGGCGGCAGCAAGGTTGGCTTCGTCAACGCCCTGCGCCAGGCCGGCGCGGTGTGTGAGCACGCCTTCGTCGTCTTCCACTACGGCATCTTCCCCAAGAGCCTGGAGACGATGAAGGAGATCGGCGTCACCCTGCATGCCCTGACCACCTGGTGGGACGTGCTGAAAGTGGCCCGCGACTATAATTATTTTGATACCGCAACGATGGCGGAAGTGGAGAAGTTCCTGCACGCCCCGGCCGAATGGTCGGCCGCCAACGGCGGCAAGGTGGAAGCGTAAGCGTTCCACCCAGCGCGACATTTGCCGCAGCGGCATGGGGCGACCCATGCCGCTGTTTGCTTATACAGACGAACCCTCCGCCAGCGCCTTGCACCGCTCCGCCGTGCGCTCATCGGCCGGGAACATGCACTCAATGCGCAGCTCCTCCACCGTCACGTCGCGGGCGGAGCCGAAGGTGGTGATGGTGGAGAAGAAGCGCAGCGGATGCCCCTCCGCGTCCAGCGCGCCACCGGCGAAGACCGTGGTGCACAACGGCAGGGGATAGGCGTCCGGGTCGCGCGACCGCCAGCGGGCGGGCACGCCGGGATAGGCCAGCACATCGTCCAGCAGGGTGCGCAGGCCCTGGTCCAGGGGCGTGGCGGCAAGTTCGTTGTGCAGGTGGCAGATCAGGTCGCCAGCCAGACTTTCCCAATTGCTCATGACGGGCCGCATGTCGTCGGGATCGAAGATCTGACGCAGGATGTTGTTGTGCCGGGGCATGCGCCCCCGCGCCAGGCCAACGATGCGGGCGGTGGCGCGGTTGGTACGCAGCACGTCCCAGCGGCGATTCATCACCACGGCGGGATAGGGTTCCTGCTGGCCGATGATGAAGTCGATGGCCTGGCGCACCGGCGCCATGGCCGGGGTGGCCAGCGTCGCCTCGCCGTAGCGCGGGGCGTAGCCGGCGGCCACCAGCAGGGCGTTGCGCTCCCGCAGGGGCATGTCCAGCGTGTCGGCCAGTCGGGCCAACAGCTCGCGGCTGGGCTGGGCCTTGCCGGTTTCCACGCAGCTGAGGTGCCGGGTTGAGACGCCGGCCTCCAGCGCCAGGTCCATCTGGCTCATGCGTCGCGCGACCCGCCATTCACGCAGCAGCAGGCCCAGCGGCGTGGGCTGGGACGGAAGGGCGGTCACGGTCGCGGCGGCGGCATGGGTCATGATGGGCGGAATGATACGGCCGCCACGGGCAAAAGCCATGACCTGAGAGGTCAAGAATCCATGACCTGGTGGGTTATCGACCGCATGTCGCGCACGGGGATATCCCTGGAGCATTCGAACAACCTTCCCTTGAGGGATGAGAGATGCTCTCCGCACCGTTCGCCCGCCGTCATTTCCTGCGCGGCCTGGCCGGGATCGGCGCCACCATGGCGCTCGGGGCCCCCGGAGCCCGCGCCGCCGCCCTGTCCGGCACCGGGTCACTGGACGCCGCCGCTTATCGCGCCTTGCGCCGCTACGCCGGCACGCCCTTCGGCCACGTCGCCTATATGGACCAGGGCAGTGGGCCCGACGCGCTGTTCCTGCACGGCTTCCCCCTGAACAGCTTTCAATGGCGCGGCGCCATCGACCGGCTGTCGGCCCACCGCCGCTGCCTGGCGCCCGACTTCCTGGGCCTGGGCTACAGCCGCGTGCCGGACGGCCAGGCGGTGACGCCGCTGGTCCAGGTGCGGATGCTGGCCGCCTTCCTGGACGGCGTGGGCGCCGACACGGTGGACATCGTGGCCAACGACAGCGGCGGGGCCGTGGCCCAACTGTTCGTCATCCAGTACCCCAAGCGGGTGCGCAGCCTGCTGCTGACCAACTGCGATACCGAGCCCGACAGCCCGCCCCCCGCCCTGCAACCGGTGCTGGAGATGGCGCGGGCCGGCACCTTCGCCGACCGCTGGCTGGCGCGTTGGGTGGCGGACAAGGACTTGGCCCGCGGTCCAACGGGGCTGGGTGGTCAAACCTTCAGCGACCCCACCCGCCCCACGGATGAGGCCATCGACTATTACCTGGGCCCGCTGGTCAGCAGCCCCCGGCGCAAGGACCTGGTGCACGCCTACACGCTGGGCCTGGCCCCCAACCCGCTGGCCGGTATCGAGAAAGAGCTGGGTCGGGTGGCCGTGCCAGCGCGCATCATCTGGGGCACGGCCGACACCATCTTAGACCCCGCCGGCGGCGACTATCTGGCCAGCGTCCTGCCCAATTGCCAGGGCGTGCGCCATCTGCCCCAGGCGAAGCTGTTCTTCCCCGAGGAGTATCCCGACGTCATCGCGGAGGAGGCCCGGAAATTGTGGGGGATTTCGGCCTGACGTCGCGATCTGGCCGCCCATACAAAAACCCCCGCGGGATCGCTCCCGCGGGGGTTTTGCTTAAAACCGAACCGGATGCTTACGCGGCGCGGACCTGCTGCAGGAAGCGGTCCACCTGGCCGGCCAGGGTGTCGGACTGTTGGGACAGGCCGGTGGCGGCACCCAGCACCTGGTTGGCCGACTTGCCGGTGTCCTCGGCCGCGTGCTGCAGCGAGCCGATGTTGCGCGACACTTCCATGGTGCCCATGGAGGCCTGCTGGACGTTGCGGGCGATTTCCTTGGTCGCCGCGTCCTGCTCTTCCACGGCGCCCGCAACCATATCGGAGATGTCGTTGATCTCGGCGATGGTCTTGGAAATCGTGATGATGGCGTCGACCGCGTCGCGGGTGGCGTCCTGCATGGTGGAGATCTGGGCGGAGATTTCCTCCGTCGCCTTGGCCGTCTGGTTGGCCAGGCTCTTCACCTCGCTGGCCACGACCGCGAAGCCCTTGCCGGCTTCACCGGCGCGGGCCGCCTCGATGGTGGCGTTCAGGGCCAGCAGGTTGGTCTGGCTGGCGATGTCGCTGATCAGCTTCACCACGTCGCCAATGCTCTGGGCGCGCGAGGCCAGGGACTGCACGGTCTCGTTCGTCTTCTCGGCGGTGGAGGCCGCCGCCTTGGCGATGCGGGCGGAGGTGTTGACCTGATTAGAAATCTCGGCCAGGGAACCGGCCAGTTCCTCGGTGGCGCTGGCAACCGACTGGACGTTGGCGGACGCCTGCTGCGTGGCAGCGGCGACGGCGCCGGCCTGGCTGCGGCTTTCGTCGGCCGAACCGGACAGGGTCTGGGCGCTGGACTGCATGCGGGCGGCGGCTTCGGACACCTGGGCCACGACGCCCTTAACGGTGCTTTCGAACTCGTCAGCCAGGCGGTTCATGGTGCGACGCTTCTCTTCCGCCGACTCCCGCTCCGCCTGCTCCTGCACCTTCTTCAGGCGCTCCACCTCGATGGCATTGTCCTTGAAGACCTGGACGGACGCGGCCATGGCGCCGATCTCGTCACCACGGTCGGTGCCGGTGATGTCCACCGACAGGTCGCCGCTGGCCAGACGGCCCATGGCGGTCTGCAGGGTGGTCAGCGGACGGCTGACCAGGAAGTGCAGCAGCACGCCCAGGAAACCGACCAGCACGGCCAGGACGACGACGGCGGTCAACAGGGAGCCCTTGACGGTGGACGCGATGGCCTCGTTCAGGCCCTGGCGGCTCCACGCCACGATCAGCGTGCCCACCTGGTCGTGGTTGGCGCCCGCCTTCACCGGCGACATGACGATCAGATGGTCGCCGCGATCGAAGGACTTCGTCTCGGTGACCTTCTTGGGCAGTTCCTTGTCCTTGTCGATGGCGTAGACGGGCAGGCTCTTGCTGTCGAAGCTGTCCAGGGATTCGCCGTCGGTATCGTTGACGCGCACCCCGGCCAGGCTGCCGCCGGCGCGGGTGCTGAGTTCGGTGTAGGCGTCGGCGATGGATTCCTGCTGCTTGAAGCGAACGGCGGCGCTCATCTGCTGCGCCAGCATTTCCGTTTCCTGCCGCTCGGACGCCACGGACTGGGCCAGCATGGCCTCATGCATCTTGGCGGAGCTCAACCAAATAACGGCGCCCAGGCCGATAATCGTGGGAATGGCCACGGCGGGGGCGATCTTGCGTCCAATGGTGAACCAGCTCTTGGAATTTTCCGGCTGTTTCACCAGGCCACTGACACGCCCCAAAAACCCATCCGCCTCATACGACATTATCAACTACCCCTGCTTTGTTCATTGCCCCACGGCGCTGCCGCCGCCGAGACCGCGACCACCCATCTGACCCCCGCGCGCACCGTCGAACCCACCTCACAGCGCGGTGATGGCTCGGCACCGGGGCCTCGGCTAATACCTAGACATGCTTTCGCAGACCTGTAAACTGACTTATAACGTCAACTACAGTTAACATCGCCAAGGCTGACGACGACTGAAATTCATCTTCCGCAAGCCGTAAAGGATTTCAGGCCTTATCCATTACCGATGGGTTTTGGTTAAAACGGCGGAATCCAATGCCGTAGCGGGTGTGGGCAGACGAAACACGGGGAAAAGGGCCATGCCTCGCAGTTTCTTTTAACATTTTAAGTAATAAAAATTCGAACAGGGGCATCGGAGCCGTCACCGAAATGTAACGCGCCGGGTCTGGCGTGCCCGGACAAGGCACGCACAGCAGGGGAAATGCTGGCCGTAGCCTAGGCACAGCACTCCGGTAACGATCCTTAAACCAATCTTTAAACCTTTGATTGGTATTCTCTTTTGACCATTGACTACGAGACTCTGGGAGGTCGGTGCAGATGATGAAGCGGGTGGCAGTCATCGTTCTGATGGCTGGAATGGGGGTTGCGGGTGTGGCGCGGGCTGAGTGCACGCTGGGGTCGCCCCCGTCCGTGCCGGACGGCAGCAAGGCCGCGGAAGCCGATATGCAAGCCGCCCAGGCCGCGGTCAAAAAGTTCATGGCCGAAACCCAGGACTATATGAGTTGCCTTGAGTTTGAAGGGAAAAACGGCAACAGCACCTGGCAGAAGAAGTACAATGACGCCGTCGACCAGATGCAAAAACTCGCCGGCGACTTCAACAAACAGTTGAAGGCCTTCAAGTCCAAATAAAGGTTGCGATGGGCGGCCCCGCTTCCCTTGACGGGGCCGCCGACACCTTCACCGGTCCGTGACGGTCCGCCGCCGCCTGGGGCGGGGATCGGGACCGGTCTATTGCCGATTCCATGCGCCACGCGACCTGGACGCCACAGGATCGGGCCCCGCCAGCGGCGGCCGCCTCAGTGGTGGCTGCCTTAGCGGGGGCTGCCTTAGCGGGGGCTCAGGGCCGATGCGGCGTTTTGTCCGACGGGCCGGCGCTGGGCACCGGCGGAGCCTTCGGCATCTCCGGCTTGGCACCGGGGGTCGCCCCCTGGGCCTGGGACGGATGCGGGGTATCCAGCGGCACCGTCACCACCACGGGTGGCTTGCGTGGCGTGACGATGGGGGGCATGGCCAGCCCCTGGGGCTGAACGGCGATGGCGGAATAGGGCGTCCGCTTGGTCTCCGGCGGGCGTTCCAGATGATGCGCGACAAGGTTGACCAGCGTGGCGTCATCCCACGGCTGCACCACGCGGCCCAGGCGCAGGATGACCAGATCGGCCGCCTTCGACACATACAGACGCTGGCCGCCGGTCCCCGCCATGAACACGGTGTCGGGTTCGGCGAAGGCCTCCGCCGCTTTGATCGGGCCGCCCTTCTCCCGTGGCCAGGCTATGCGGACGCGCATGCCCTCGTTGCGGGCGAACAGCGTGGGGCGCTGCATCTCCTCAACCCAGGGCATGGGAATGACCGGACGGTTTTCCACCTGGCCACCGTCCTTGAGCAGCAGACCGAGGCGCAGCCAATCCCGGGCGGTCGCCTTGACGCAGCATCCCACCAGGGTGGCGCGACCACTGTCGTCGAGCAGCATCTCTGCCGGGCGGGCCCCCAGGGGTGCCCACAGCGCCTGCGACATATAGCTCGCCAGGGGCTGCTTGGTCGCCCGTTCCAGGACAAGCGCCAGGACCTGCAGCTCCTCCTCGGACGGCTTGTACCGGGTGCCGGGCTCCGCCTCCAGCGCCAAGCCCTTCAGCCAGGCGCCGGCATCGGCCTTGCCCGCCGGCGCATCGGCGGCGCCGGCCGGAAAACCCAGGCCGCTGCTGCCCACCAGCAGGTCGCGCACGGTGATGCGGCCCCGGGGATCGTCCTTCCAGTCCGGGAAGATTTGGCCCAGCGGCTGGTCGGCGGAGGTGAGGAAGCCATCCTGGATGGCCTTGCCGGTCAGGAAGGTCAACAAGCCGGCTTGCAGGCCGGCGCCATCCACAAGGTCGGCCGGCCGGATGCCGGGGCCGTAATCCTCCACCTGCAAGGCGCCGCGGTACCAGACCAACAGGGCGGTTGTGCCGGTGGTGGACTCGAAGGCGTGGAGGGCCTTCAGGCCTTCATCCGAAATCAGGCGGTCATCGGGCGAGGCCACGGTGAGGATGGGGCCATCCCCACCCGCCACCTCGACCGTCACCGGCCCCCGGGGTCCCGGCGGCTCGGCCGCCACCGGGGCGGGCTGGGACGGGGGCGGGGCCGACAACTCGCCGCGCTTGCCCCAATGGGCCAGCAGCAGGCCGCCGCCGATGGCCAGAGCCGCGACCGGAACGAGCAGCAGGGCCGCCCGGCCCAAGCCCGCCGGCCCGGAAGAGGTGCGCTTGGATTTGCCGGGGCCAGATGGGCGCGGCCCCGATTTCGGTGATTGGGACATTGGTAAGCAACGCTCCCGAAGGCGGATGGGTCCGCCCCGGGGTGCGCCCGGCACGAACTCAGGCATGAGCCTTGGCCGCGACTATGGCACGGCCAAGGCAGCGAGAGTCGGCGGAGGCCGCCTTACTTGCGTTCGCGGACCGGATAGTCGACGCCGTCGACCACTTCCCAGCTGCCGTCCGGCTGCCGGCAGATGAAGCCGGTCTGGTGGCGGAACAGCTGACCCTGGAAGACGACGGAGTGGAATTCGCGGCACGGCCGGTTCTTCGCGTCGAAGCCGTCGCGCAGCATCTTCACGGTGCCCTGGCGTCCCGTCTCGGGGTTGGTCCAGGTCACGGTCTCCTGGATGGGCTTGCCCGTCGCCTCCTTCAGCGCCGTCTGCAGCGCGGTCAGGTCGCTGGGCTCCAGCGTGATGTCCGTGGGCGGCGGCTTGGGCGCCTCGACGGGCGGCGGCGCGGGCGGCGCCGCGGGCTTGTCATCGGGCTTGGCGGCGCAACCCGCTAACGCCAGCAGCATCAGCCCCGCGACCGACAGCTTCATCTTCATCCCTTTGGCTCCTGCATTCCCTTGAGTCACGCCCCCGACCGGGTCACGCCCCGAGATCGGCGGTGCCCCGATTGAGCGCCCCTTTTGCCAAAGGTGACACCCGCCGCGCAATCCCCGCCGAAGCCAGTCCACCGAAAGCCAGAGGCGCGCGGCACCGGAGGCCCGGCGTGAATCCCCTCCCCTTCACAGGCGTAACTGGCATAATGCGGCCCCTGCCTCTTGACAGTACCGAAAGCCTGTACCGCATGACCGACATGAAAACCGGTGTGAACCCCCTTTTCCTGAGGGAGGAGGAGTTGCGGCAGGCGATGGAGATGCTGTTCTACGCCTATCGCGACTTCACCGCCGAACCCGACACAATGCTGGAGAAGATCGGGCTGGGCCGGGCGCACCATCGCGTCATCTATTTCGTGGGCCGCCACCCTCACATCACGGTGACCGACCTGCTGGGCATCCTGCGCATCACCAAGCAAAGCCTGTCGCGCGTTTTGCAGGACCTGGTGCGTGAGGAGTACATCGTGCAGCGCCAGGGCACCCGCGACCGGCGCCAGCGGCTGCTGGATCTGACCCCCAAGGGCCAGGAGCTGGAGCGCCAGCTGTCCGAGCCGCAACGCCAGCTGATCGCCCGCGCCTATCGCCGGGCGGGGGCGGAGGCGGTGGAGGGATTCCGCAAGGTGATGGTCGGCATCATGGACGACGCCGACCGGGACAAGTTCGCCCAGCCGCGAACGCCGCTGGCGGCGATGGCCAAGCGCTAAGCGATCAACGTCGCCAACGCCGCGGAACGCCCCTGTGCTATGCTGCCGCCCCCGACCGATAGGGATCGCCTCCGGCCATGACCACGACGCAGCAGCAAGCCCTGCCCGAAGAACAGCCCCACATCTTGGTGGTCGATGACGATGACCGCCTGCGTGAGGCGTTGCGCCGCTATCTGTCGCAAAACGGGTTTATCGTGTCGGCGGCGGCGGACGCGGCGGCGGCACGGCGCATGCTGGCCTCCCTGAACTTCGACCTCATGGTTCTGGACGTGCGCATGCCCGGCGAATCGGGGTTGGAGTTGACCCGGTCCCTGAGGGGCGATGGTGGAAACGGGGATGGTGGCCTGCCCATCCTGCTGCTGACCGCCAACGGCCAGCCCGACGACCGCATCGCCGGCCTGGAAGCGGGGGCGGACGACTACCTGCCCAAGCCCTTCGAGCCGCGCGAGCTGGTGCTGCGCATCTCCTCCATCCTGCGCCGCCTGCCCAAGCCGGCCGTGGCGGCGGCGGAGGTGCGGCTGGGGCGCTGGGTCTTCGATGCCGAGCGGGAGGAATTGCGCTCCGGCGAGGAGACCGTGCGCCTGACCAGCGGCGAAGCCAGCCTGCTGCGCACCCTGGCCGCCCAGCCGGGCGTCGTCTTCACGCGGGAGGATCTGGGCCGCGCCGGCATCGACAGCAACGCCCGCGCCATCGACGTGCAGGTCACCCGCCTGCGCCGCAAGATCGAGATCGACCCCCGTCAGCCGCGCTATCTGCAAACCGTGCGGGGAGAAGGCTATGTGCTGCGCCCCGATTGATGGGCGGATGCCCACGAACCGCCAGAGGAAAACCCCATGAGCATGACGCGGGAGGGGGCTGACCGGCATCCGGGCGCCGCGCGGCAAGCCAGCGGGCCGCAAGGGCCGGGACAGCACGGCCCCAGAAAGCCGGGGCTGGGCGCGCCGCCGGTGATCAACCCGGCGGGGGTGGTGAAGCGCATGCTGCCGCGCACCCTGTTCGGCCGCTCGCTGCTGATCATCACCACGCCGGTGATCCTGGCCCAGGCCATCGCCACCTTCTACTTCTATGACCAGCATTGGGAGCGGGTGACCAACAACCAGGCCTTTGGCGTGGCGGGCGAGGTCGCCCTGGTCATCGAACAACTGGGCCGGGACCAGACGCCGGAGGACAGGGACGTCACCCTGGACATGGTGACCCGCACCACCGACCTGATGGTGACCTTCCAGCCCGGCGAGCGTCTGCCCAACTGGCGCCGTCAGCACCTGTTCGGCATCCTGGAACACACCTTGGGCCGCGCGCTGGACGAGAAGGTGGGCCGGCCCTGGACCATAGACACCCATGTGGCCCACGAATGGTATGGCATCAACGTGCAACTGCCCGACGGCGTGCTGCACGTCCTGTCACCGGAACGGCGGCTGTTCAGCTTCACCAGCTGGGTGTTCATCCTGTGGATGGCCGGCAGCTCGCTGCTGCTGTTCACCATCGCCATCATGTTCATGCGCAACCAGATCCGCCCCATCCGCCGCCTGGCCATCGCGGCGGAGGCCTTCGGCAAGGGACGTGACACCCCGGCCTTCAAGCCGGAGGGCGCGTCGGAGGTGCGGCAGGCCGCGACCGCCTTCCTGCAGATGCGCGAGCGCATCCAGCGGCAGATCAGCCAGCGCACGGAAATGCTGGCCGGTGTCAGCCATGACCTGCGCACCCCCCTCACCCGCATGCGCCTGCAACTGGCCATGCTGCCCGACGCCCAGGAGGTGGAGGAGCTGAAGGCGGACGTGGCCGAGATGGAGGGCATGATCGAGGCCTACCTGGCCTTCGCCCGGGGAGAGGGTGCCGAACCGCCCACCCCCACCGATGTGGGCGCCCTGCTGGCCGACGTGGTGGCCAACGCCCGGCGCGAGGGCCGGGTGGTGGACTTGAGCCTGCCGGACATCGCCATCACCGTGCCGTTGCGCGCCAACGACTTCCGCCGTTGCGTCGCCAACCTGGTGGGCAATGCCGTGCGGTACGCCGGACGCGCCTGGGTGACCCTGCAACGCCAGGGCGGCCATCTCTACGTCTTGATCGATGATGATGGCCCGGGCATCCCCGAGGAGATGCGGGAAGAGGTCTTCCGACCCTTCCACCGCCTGGACGGGTCGCGCAACCAGGCCACCGGCGGCGTCGGCCTGGGCCTGGGCATCGCCCGCGACATCGCCAACCGCCACGGCGGCGACGTGTTGCTGGAGGACAGCCCCCGGGGTGGCCTGCGGGCGGTGATCCGGTTGCCGGTTTAGTGTTCCCTCAACCGGCGGACGCAGTCGCGTCCTATGTAAAAAAAGCGCTGAGGGGCGGATGCCCCACCGGCGGCTGAGGCGACTTGAAGCTCAGGAAAAAGTAAAGGCGGCGCCCCGCGAGGGACGCCGCCTGAACTTGAAAACTCGGACCAGCTCAGTGCTTGGTCTGGGCCTTGGCGATGGCGGCCTTCACTTCCTCGATGCTCTCCCGCACGCGGTTGGACAGCACGTCGGCGGCCTCGCTGTTGGACTTGGCGACCAGCTCGGCCAGTTCCTTGACGTTGGCCAGGGCCTTCTCGAAGGCGGTCTTCACCAGTTCGGCCTGCTTGGCGACCTTGTCTTCCGGGGTGCCGGTCGACAGGAAGTCGGAAACGACGGAAGAGGTCTCTTCCAGGCTCTGGCGCAGGATTTCGGCCTGGCGGCGCAGGACGGCCTGGATGCCTTCCACGGCCAGCTGGTTCGCGGCCGTCACGGCCTCGATGTTCTTGCGCTGGGCGGAGACGAAGGCATCGACGTCGATGCCCGGCACCTTGTAGTCAGCCAGCGTCTTGCTGAAGTCCACCTTGGTGAACTCCGCGAACTTGGACGGGTCGAAGAACTTCATCAGGTCGAAATCGAGGAACGGATTGGTCGCCATAGTGTCAGATCCCTATACGGCTTGCGCCGCTGCGGTGCGGCAATTCCGAGGGGATAATGCTTTGGGCCGAGCAGCCGGTCAATCGTTTTTGTGCAGCGCACAATAAACTCTTTTGGTTAGTACGGGACGGCCAAGCACCGCCATAGGTCGAACCGGCTAGACAGGCCGGACGGGGTGGCCCTTCCGCCTAGGCGACATCCACGATCCGGGCCCCGGCCAGCCGGGCCAGGACGTCGGGGGCGATGGGGAACACCGCGTTGGGTGTGCCGGCAGCGGCCCAAACCGTGGGAAATGCCAGCAAACGCCGATCGAATAATGTGACGGGCGCCACCGCGTGTCCCAGCGGCGGAACGCCGCCGATAGGGTAACCGGTGGTCAATCGCACATATTCCGGGTCCGCCCGCATGAGCCGATCCCCGTTGAGGATGTCGGCCAGGGCCTTGGCCACCAAGGCCTCGTTGATGCGCGTGGCACCCGACGCGACCACCAGGACGGACGCGTTCTTCTCGCGAGTGCGAAAAACAATTGACTTGGCGATTTGTGCTGCATCGCAACCGATTACCGCTGCCGCCTCGGCCGCCGTGCGGGTGGTGGCGGCGAATTCCACCACGTGGATGGGCTGGCCGAGGTCGTTCAGCAGGTTCTGGATCTTCTGCGCACTGGGGCTGAGGGGGCCGGCCATGGTGTCAGCCCGCCAGTTCCCGTGACCGCCGGTCCGCCGCGGCGACCGCGCGGACCATCAGCGGCGTCAGCCCCTGGGCCTCATCCATCAGGACATCCAGCGCCGCCTGGGTCGTGCCCTTGGGACTGGTGACGTTGATACGCAGCTGGGTGGCGGTGGTGTCGGGGTTCCGGTGCAGCAGCTCGCCGGCACCGGTGACGGTGGCGCGCGCCAGACGCAACGCCAGGTCGGGCGGAAGTCCCGCCGCCGCCCCGGCGGCGGCCAGGGCCTCCACCAGATGGAAGACATAGGCGGGGCCGCTGCCGGACACCGCGGTCACGGCGTCGATCAGGCCCTCCTCCTCAACCCAGACCACCTCGCCCACCGCGCTCAGCAGGCTTTGGCAGAGGTCGCGCTGGGCCGCGGAAACGGCGGGCGTGGCGTAAGCGCCGGAAATGCCGCGCCCCACAGCCGCCGGCGTGTTGGGCATGGCCCGCACCAGGGCGGTTCCCGGGCCCAGCACCTTCTGGAAATAGGCGACGGTCTTGCCGGCGGCGATGGACAGGAACACGGCCCGCCCGGCATAGGGCAGGTAAGCCGGCAGGGCCTGGTCCATCATCTGGGGCTTCACCGCCAGCACAACGGCGGTGGGCGTGAAGTCGGCCGGGATCTGGGCCGGGTCGGCGACGAGGGTGGCCCCTTCCGGCGCGGTGCCGGCAACTGGGTCGACGATGACGACGCGGCGGACGGTGCCGGCGGCCCGCCAACCGGCAAGCATGGCGCCGCCCATCTTGCCGCAGCCCACCAACAACAAATCCACGGCCGTCATCCCCGCCCCATCGTCATGTCAGTCAAATTAAAGGTCACGGGGTGTGGGCTGTATCAAGCTTCGCCGAGCGTGTCCAGAATGGCGGCGGACACGGCGTCCGCGGCACTTTTACCGCCCCAGATGACGAACTGGAACGCGGGGTAGTAGCGCTCGCACTCCGCCACCGCGATCTCGACCAGATCCTCGATCTGTTCCACGCTGGCCGCGCGGGTCCCGCGCAGCAGCAAGGTCTGGCGGAACATGGGCGTATGCTCTTCGCTGCACACGTCGAAATGCCCCAGCCACATCTTGCCGTTCACCTCGGCCAGCAGCTCGGTGACGGCCAGCTTGCGGGCCGGCGGCACCTTCATGTCGAACTGGCAGGAGAACTGCATGGCGCTGACTTCGTTTTGCCAAACGAAAAACAGCCGGTAGTCGCACCACCGGCCGTTGATCTCGACGATCATCTCGTCTTCGCTGGCGCGCTCGAAGGGCCATTCGTTGGCCGTGACGATCTCCTCGACGATATCGAGGGGATTATGGGTGGTGCTGCTAGTCTCGACGGCGAGTGCCGACATGTTACGCCCTCCTGTCGCGCGCGATGGCAAGGGACGACCCATCCCACCCGGCGCGGGAACCCGGCGTGTCCGGATTCCCTAATAAAACAAAATCTGGTGCTGCCGGGCGTGGGAGCTACCAGGGGTACGGTGCCAGAGGACAACCGCCCCCGCAACCGTCTTCTACCACCCACACGGGCCTCCCGTCCGCCGGCCTGGCCCCAAGGCCGAGGGACGGCCGGGAACCGGGGACGGGGGCCGTGGGGCACCCCTTCCGATCACTATCGGCCGGTCAGGACGGGCTGTCCGCGTTGGCGGTGCCAGCGGCGTCCGCCTTGGCCGCGGCCTTGGCCACCACCAACTCAAGGTGGGTCACGCGGTCCAGCAGCGCCTGCTGCAGGGCCAGCAGGCGGTTGATCTCGTCCTCCTGCGCGCGGGCGCGGGCGGCCATTTCCTTCACGGCCTCGAACTCATCGCGGCGGACCATGTCCAGACCACTGAGCACGCGTTCCAGGCGCTGGCGCACATGGCCCTCGACCTCGTTCTTCAGCCCGGCCACGGCACCGACGGCGCCACCGGCCACGCGGGCCAAATCGTCCAGCACCTTGTTGTCCACCTGCATCGCCTCAATCCTTAAGCAATATCGCCGGCGCGCCGATTCCCGCCTCCATCCCCACCCTACGGGGAGCCCAATGCGGTGGGGACCCGGGGGGGGGGAGTGGCGGAACAGGCTGACGCGCGGCCATCAAGACGCCATTATCGCCGGCCACGTTCGCAGGCGCAACAGCACCTTGGAGGGGCCATCCGACGGGGGCCGGTTGCGACCCCGGCGCGGTCCCCCTATAAAGCCGTCAGTCAGGCCCACATCTTCCCAACGGTCCTGGCCATGTGGGAACGGGGACCGTCCGGCACAAGAGCCGCCTCCCAGCCCATCCTGGCCCGGAACCAGAAGAGACCTCCACGGGGATATCCGCAGCATCATGGCCCTCGCCTTTCCCAACATCAGCCCCACGATCGTGGAGATCGGCCCCTTCGCCCTGCGCTGGTACGCGCTGGCCTACATCGTGGGCGTGACGCTGGGCTATCGCCTGGCGCTGGGCATGGCGCGCCGCATGAACAGCCGCCCCACCCCCTTGGAGCTGGACGACTTCCTGGTCTGGGCGGTGGTGGGGGTCCTGGCCGGCGGCCGGCTTGGCTTCATCCTGTTCTACAACCTGGATTTCTACCTGCAGCATCCGGTGGACATGCTGAAGGTCTGGAACGGGGGCATGTCGTTCCATGGCGGCATGACGGGGGTGACCCTGGCCATCCTGCTCTTCGCCCGGCGGCGCGGCTTCAACCCGCTGGCCCTGGGCGACCTGGCCGCCGTGGCCGCCCCCATCGGCCTGTTCCTGGGCCGCCTGGCCAATTTCGTGAACGGGGAGCTGTGGGGCCGTCCCACCGACGTGCCCTGGGGCATGGTCTTCCCCCATGCCGACGACCTGCCCCGCCACCCCAGCCAGCTGTATGAGGCCGGGCTGGAAGGCATCGTGCTGTTCACCGTGCTGTTCCTGTTGTCGCGCGTGCCATCGGTGCGCGACCGGACAGGCACGCTGAGCGGCGCCTTCCTCATCGGCTACGCCCTGTGCCGCATCACCGCCGAGTTCTTCCGCGAACCCGACGTGCAGGTCGGCTTCCTGCTGGGCGGCGGCGTCACCATGGGGCAGATTCTGTCCGTGCCCATGGCGCTGATCGGCATCGCCCTGGTGGCCCTGGCCCGCCGCCGCGTGCCGGCGGCGGCCTGATGCCCGGTCTCGGCACCCTGTCCGACGCTGGCCCGGTCACGCTGACCGATCATCTTGTCCGCCGCATCGGGCGCGAGGGCCCCTTGCGTCTGTCCACCTTCATGGCCGAGGCGCTGGGCCACCCCACCCTGGGGTACTACACCACCCGCGACCCGCTGGGTGCCGCCGGTGATTTCACCACCGCGCCGGAAATCAGCCAGATGTTCGGGGAACTGCTGGGCCTCTGGTGCGCCCAGGCTTGGCTGACCCTGGGCTCCCCCGCGACGGTGCACCTGGTGGAGCTGGGCCCCGGGCGCGGCACGCTGATGGCCGACGCACTGCGCGCCATGGCCCGCGTCCCCGGACTGACCGCGGCGCTGCGTGTGCACATGGTGGAAACCAGCCCGGCGCTGCGGGAACGGCAGAGGGCGGCCCTGTCAGCCCTGCCCGACGCCACCCGGCCGCCCCATCCCATTGCCTGGGCCGACAGCCTGGAGTCGGTGCCCGAGGGACCGCTGCTGCTGCTGGCCAACGAGTTCTTCGACGCCCTGCCCATCCGCCAATTGCAGAAGACGGAGCGCGGCTGGGCGGAGCGGTGCGTCACCTGGGACGCGGACGCCGGCCGCTTCGCCTGGGCGCTGGACGCCACCGGCGGCGCGGAGCTGCTGGTGCCGCCCGACCTGCGCGCGGCCGCGCCCGGCAGCGTGGTGGAGATTTGCCCGGCCGCCCTGACAGTAGCGGGTGAGATCGGACGCCGCCTGGCGGCGCATCCCGGCGCCGCCCTGGTGGTGGACTATGGCTATGACGCCCCGCCGCAGGGCGACACGCTGCAGGCGGTGCGCGGGCACGCCTATGCCGCCGTGCTGGAGGATCCCGGCCAGGCCGACCTGACGGCCCATGTCGATTTCCGCACCCTGGCCGCCACGGCGGTGGCGGCCGGCGCCCAGTCCCATGGCATTGTCGAGCAGGGCGCCCTGCTGCACCGTCTGGGCATCCAGCAGCGCGCCGCCACCTTGAAGCGGGGCGCGGCAGCCCCGCAGGCCCATGCCATCGACCTGGCGCTGGACCGCCTGACGCACCCCGACCAGATGGGCAGGCTGTTCAAGGCCCTGGCCCTGACCAGCCCGGGCGCGCCCCCGCCCGCCGGCTTCGAACCCAGCGAAGGCTGATCATGACCGCCCCGATCCCTGATGCCCCGATCCCAGAAGATCACCCCTACCTGACCCTGGACGCGCTGGACCTGCCCGGCGTCCGCCACGGCTATTTCACCCGACGCGATGGGGTGTCCACCGGGCTTTATGCCGGGCGCAACGTCGGCTTCGGATCGAACGACGATGCCGCCGCCGTGGCGGAGAACCGGGCGCGGTGCGCCGCCGACCTGGGCCTGGGGCCGGAAAGCCTGGTCACCGTCTATCAGGTGCATAGCCCCACCGTGGTGACGGTGGAGCGGCCCTGGGCGCGGGAGGACGCGCCCCAGGCTGACGCCTTGGTCACGCGCCAGCGCGGCATCGCGCTGGGCATCCTGACCGCTGATTGCGTGCCCGTGCTGTTCGCCGACTCGACCGCCGGGGTGGTGGGCGCCGCCCATGCCGGCTGGAAGGGGGCGTTCACCGGCGTGCTGGAGGCGACCGTCCAGGCCATGGCCGCCCTGGGTGCCGACCCGGCCCGCATCGTCGCCGGCGTCGGCCCGCACATCGGCGCAGACTCTTATGAGGTGGGGCCGGAGTTCGAGGCGCGCTTCCTGGAAGCCGACGGCGCCAACCAGCGCTTTTTCCACCCCGGGCGGCGACCGGGCCACCCGCTGTTCGACATCGGCGGCTATGTCGGCCACCGGCTGGCGGGCTGTGGTCTGGCCCATGTGTCCCACACCGGCCACGACACGGTCGCGGAGGAGGGCCTGTTTTTCAGCTACCGTCGGTGCACGCTGCGGCAGGAAGGCGATTATGGACGTCATATCAGTATGATAGCTCTGTCGCGCGCCCACTGACCGGGCAGGCCGCAAAACGGAAATACCCCCGTACGGGCGCATGCCCCCCGTGCCCTGGCAGCGGGGGGCGGCGGTTTACAGCCTAGGCCTTGCTTGATATGGTCCGCGCGCCTTTATGAAGGTATGAAGACGCCCCGCCGTCGCCCACGTCCTACTTAAAAGAGCGCGCCATGAAGCTCATCGCCGGCAACAGCAATCGTTCGCTTGCCGAGGCCATCTCGGTCTGCCTGAAGGTTCCGCTGACGAAGGCCAGCATCCGGCGCTTCAGCGACATGGAAGTCTTCGTGGAAATCCTGGAGAACGTCCGCGGCGAGGACGTGTTCGTCATCCAGTCCACCTCCTATCCCGCCAACGACAACCTGATGGAACTGCTGGTCACCATCGACGCCCTGCGTCGTGGTTCGGCCCGGCGCATCACGGCGGTTCTGCCCTACTACGGCTATGCCCGCCAGGACCGCAAGACCGGTCCCCGCACCCCGATTTCGGCCAAGCTGGTGGCCAACCTGATCACCACCGCCGGTGCCAACCGCGTGCTGACCATGGACCTGCACGCCGGCCAGATTCAGGGCTTCTTCGACATCCCGACCGACAACCTGGTGGCCGCCCCGGTGTTCGTGCAGGACATCGAGGCCACCATGGGCCGCGAGAACCTGATGATCGTGTCGCCGGACGTGGGTGGCGTGGTGCGCGCCCGCTCCATCGCCAACCGCCTGGACGCCGACCTGGCCATCATCGACAAGCGGCGTGAGCGCGCCGGCGTGTCGGAGGTGATGAACGTTATCGGCGACGTCAACGGCCGCGACTGCATCCTGGTCGACGACATCGTCGACAGCGCCGGCACACTGTGCAACGCCGCCGTGGCCCTGAAGGAGCGGGGCGCCAAGTCCGTCCGCGCCTACGTCACCCATGGCGTGCTGTCCGGCGGCGCCGTGGCCCGCGTGTCCCAGTCCCCGCTGGAGGCGCTGATCACCACCGACAGCATCCAGGCGACCGAGGCCGTGCGCGTGTCGCGCAACGTCCGCCACCTGACCGTCGCCCCGCTGATCGCCGAGGCCATTGAGCGCATCAGCACCGAGCGGTCGGTTTCCTCGCTGTTCGACTGACCTGTCGCCCGTATCCGGCGACCGTGCCACGCACCCTGAAGGCGGCCTCATGGCCGCCTTCTTGACTCAGTGGCTTGACTCCGGGCCGGCGCGCGCATACACCCGCGCATTCCGACCGCGCTCAGCACCCCTGGAGGCTGGCGCATTGATGTAAGGAGTTAACCCATGACCCAGATTATTGCGTTCGCCGCCGAGGCGCGGAACGGGGCAGGCAAGGGGACCGCCCGTCAGACCCGCCGCGATGGCCGCATCCCTGCCGTGATCTACGGCAACAAGGAAAAGCCTGTGGCGATCTCGCTCGAGGCCGTCCATTTCACCCGCGTGCTGCACAAGCCGGGCTTCTTCACGCACCTGTACGACATCACCGTCGACGGCGTGACCACCCGCACCCTGCCGCGCGACGTCCAGTTCGACCCGGTGACCGACCGTCCCCTGCACGTCGACTTCCTGCGCGTCAGCGACACCACCGAGATCATCGTGAAGGTCCCGGTGGAGTTCACGGGCCACGACGCCAGCCCCGGCCTGAAGCGTGGCGGCGTGCTGAACATCGTCCGCCACGAGGTGGAGATGCACGTCCGCGCCAATGACATTCCGGAGCACCTGACGGTCGCCCTGGATGGTTTCGACGTGGGTGACTCCATCCACATCAGCGCCGTGAAGCTGCCGGAAGGCACCAGCCTGGTTGTCACCGACCGTGACTTCACCGTCGCCACCATCGCCGCTCCCTCGGGCCTGAAGTCCGAAGAGAACGCGGCGGCGGCTGCCGAGGCCTGATAGACGATGCGGCTGGTGGTCGGTCTGGGCAACCCTGGCCCGGAATATGCGCACCACCGGCACAACGTCGGCTTCATGGCGGTGGACGAACTCGCCCACCGCCATCGGTTCGGCCCCTGGAAGAAACGCTTCCAGGGGCTGATCACCGAGGGGCAGATCGGCCCCGAAAAAATCTACCTTTTGAAACCGCAGACCTTCATGAACCTGTCCGGCCAATCGGTCGGGGAGGCGATGCGGTTCTACAAGATGACGCCCGACCAGGTCATCGTCCTGCATGACGAACTGGACCTGCCGCCGGGCAAGCTGCGCGCCAAGAAGGGCGGCGGCCATGGCGGCCACAACGGCCTGCGCTCCATCGACGATCATATCGGCAAGGACTATTGGCGCGTGCGCCTGGGCATCGGCCATCCGGGGGACAAGAACCTGGTGCACGGCTGGGTGCTGTCCAACTTCGCCAAGGCCGACCAGACCTGGCTGGCCCCGTTCCTGGACGCCGTCGTCGCCGACTTCAGCCTGATGACCGATGGCGAGGCGGAGAAATTCCAGAGCCGCGTCGCCCTGGTGACGCAGCCGCCCAAGCCCGCGAAGCAGCCGGCGGCCAAGGCCCACCCGGGAACCGCCCCGGGCGAGTCCCGCTAGGCCGCCACCGCCTCCGTCAACGACATGGATCAAGTGACGCCGCCGCGCACCGGGGTGGCTGCCGTGAACAACCCCGCGTTGACTTGACGGTCCTGGGCCCGGAAAGTCCTCCGATGGATCGGGGGCATGACACGACGCACCGTACATAACCGGCTGGACCGGGCGCGCCGCGACAGCGGCCGGCGCTTGATCGTCTGGCTGACGCTGGCGCTGCTGGTCATCGACGTGATGGCCGCCGGCGTGCTGCCGTTGCGCGTGCAGGCGGCGCCCGTCGACCCTGACACGGCCTACATCCTCTGCGGCCCGGCATCACCGGCCCATGAACAGAAGGCTGGCGGGCATAAGGGTGGCGACGCGTCCCGTCATGGGGCCGGCGGTCATGCCCAGCCGTTCTGCGCCTATTGCCTGCCCTTCCTGCACGGCGGCATGGCCCTGCCGTCCCCGGTGTTCCTGCCCCTGCCCCGACTCGTGGGCCGGCTGGATCTATCCGGCACCGGCGGCCAGGCGGGAACCACGCCGTACCGCCAGTCCGCCTATCCCCGGGGCCCGCCGGCCGGGGCCTGACCCACCCCCATCGACACCGTCCCACCCGTCCCTCGACCGAGGGCGGGGCCGGCGCGGTCCTTCCCCCTTCGGCGGTCCTTATCCGGTCCCGCGCGTGGCGGAGCATGCCCGGACGCACCCCATTGATGGGGCGTGCCCTGGGGCGTTGCCTGCCGCCGGCACCCGGAATCCGCCGCCCTTTTCGGATTGGCTACACGAATGTCATTCATCGTTCCCAGCGCCCCCGCCGGACGCCCTGCGCCGTCGCCGCGCGCCCGCGCCGCCGCTCCATTAATCCGGGTATCGGCCCTGGCCCTGATGGCCGGTGCCCTGCCGTGGGTGCCGGCCTCCGCCCTAGCCCAACAGGCCGCGGCCGGGGAAAAAACCCCCGCCGTGGCCTTGCCCGCCATCGACGTGGACACGGCGTTCACGGCCGGCGGCATGTCCGTGCCATCCGCCGATGGCCACCTCAGCAGCCAGGCCATCGCCGACCGCCGCACCGCCACCCCCGACACCGCCGCCCTGCTCTCCGGCCTGCCCGGCGTCTCCCTCTACGGCGCCGGCGGCATTTCCAGCCTGCCCGTCCTCCGGGGCCTGGCGGACGACCGCGTGCTGACCCTGGTCAACAACGTGCCGGTCGCCGCGTCCTGCCCCAACCACATGAATCCGGCGCTGTCCTACATCGCCCCCGGCGACGTCGGCGCCATCGACGTGCTGGCGGGGGTGACCCCGGTGAGCCGGGGCGGCGACAACATCGGCGGCACCATCGCCGTCACCACGCCGGAGCCGCAATTCGCCGGCGAGGGCCAGGGGCTGGCCGTGCACGGCGAGGTGTCCACCGCCTTTCGCAGCGTGAACAACGGCACGACCGTGGGTGGCCACCTGTCCGCCGCGACCGACCGCTATGTCGTGGGCTATGCCGGATCCTGGAGCCGGGGCGACGACTACGCCCGTGGCGGCGACGGCAAGGACGTCAACTCCACCCTGTTCGAAACCCAAAGCCATACGCTCAGCCTGGCGGCCCGGGTGGGCGAGGATGGCGTGCTGGAGGTGCGCGGCGGCGTGCAGTACACGCCCTACGAGGGCTTCGCCAACCAGCGCATGGACATGACCGACAATCGTGGCACCTCGGTCGACGCGCACTACAAGGCCGGCTTCGCCTGGGGCAGCCTGGATGCCACCGCCTATTGGCAGCATGTCCGCCACGCCATGAACTTCCTGGAGGACAAGGGCGGCTCGGACGGCGGCGGCATGCCCATGAACACCCGGTCCAACGCCACCGGCTATACCGTGAAGGCCGACATTCCGCTCAGCGCCGCCGACACGCTGCGGGTGGGCAGTGAGTTCCACCACTACGCCCTGGACGACTGGTGGCCGCCGGTGGGTGGCATGATGGCCATGATGATGGGCCCCAACACCTTCCACACCATCAACGGCGGCACGCGGGACCGCCTGGGCACCTTCGTTGAATGGGAACGGACCTGGGGCGATGGCTGGAGCACCCTGGCCGGCCTGCGCAACGACACGGTGTGGACGGCCACCGGCACCGTGTCGGGGTACAACGCCAGCTACGCCGCCAACGCCGCCGCCTTCAACGCCCGCGACCGCGCCCGCACGGACGCGAATGTCGACGCCACGGCCGAGCTGCGCTACGCCGTCAACGACCAAGCGACGGTCGACCTGGGCTATGCCCGCAAAAGCCGGTCGCCCAACCTGTATGAGCGCTATGCCTGGTCCACGGGCAACATGGCCAGCAGCATGATCACCTGGAATGGCGACGGGAACTATTACGTCGGCAATCCGGACCTGAAGCCCGAGGTCGCCAACACCGTCAGCGCGTCGCTGAGCTGGCACGCCGCACCGCCCGCCGACGGCACGGAAGCGCCCCCGGCCTGGGAAATCCGCCTGACACCCCACTACAGCTATATCGAGGACTACATCAGCCAGCGCCTGCTGGCCCCGGTGGTGTCCAACGGCGTCCCCTTCGCCAAGGTCATGTTCGCCAACCGCGACGCCCGCACCTATGGCGTGGACCTGTCCGGCCAGGCCACCGTCTGGCGTGACGCCGACCATGGCGCCATCGGCCTCAGCGGCGTGCTGGGCTGGGTCCGGGGCCAGACAGTATCGGACGAGGATGGCCTCTATCACATGATGCCCCTGAACGGCCGCATCGCCGTGGACCACACGCTGGGCGGTTGGCACGGGGCGGTGGAGGTGCAGATGGTCGACGCCAAGACGCAGGTCGACCGCCTGCTGCGGGAGCCGACCACCCCCGGCTACACCCTGGTGAACCTGCGGGGCAGCTACACCTGGGGCGATATCCGGGTGGACTTCGCCATCGAGAACCTGATGGACAAGGCCTATGCCCTGCCGCTGGGGGGCATCGACTATGGCGATTGGCGGGCCGCCAACTACGCCGCGCCGCTGGGGTCGGTTCCCGGCCCGGGCCGCTCGTTCAACGCCGGCCTGACCGTTAAATTCTGACCAGGTTGCCTGACATGAGGTCCAAGATCGCCCCGACCCGCACAGCCCCCGGCGTCATGGCCGGCTTCCGATCGGCCGCCTATGGCCGGGCGGTGCATCCGCGCGCCGGGGCGGTCTTTGCCGCCCTTATCGCCCTCGCCATCCAGGCCGCCTTGGTGACCTGGATGGCCGGGCTGTCAGCGCCCGCGACGGCCGCAGCCCGCGCACAAGGTGAAACCGTGGTGGTGGCCCAGTTGCTGCCCCCACCGCCGCGGGTGGTGGAAACACCCCCGATCCAGCCCCATCGCCAACCGCCGCCGTCCCATCCCCGGCAGCGGAGCCCCGCACCCGTCATGAGCCAACCGGCCCCTGCCCCGCCAGTCGTGGCGACACCCCTACCCGTCCCCCCGGCACCGCCACCGCAGGCCGCGACCGCCGACACGCCACCCCCCACCACGATCCAGCGCGCCCCCGATCCGCCCCCGCCGGATGTGCTCGAGGCCTACACCCGCGCGGTGTGGCAGGCGCTGGCCCGCCACCGGCCCGCCCATGTCGCGGCGGCGGGTACGGTGGTGCTGGCGATATCGGTGGTGGCGGACGGCCAGGTGCGCGACGCCGCGATCCTGACGTCCAGCGGCAGCAGCGTGCTGGACGACATCGCGTTGCGCGCCGTTAGCCAAGCGGCCCCCCTGCCACCACCGCCGGAGGCGCTGCTGACGGATGGGCGGTTCAGCTTCACGGTGCCGTTCCGCTTCCGCTGATAGGGGCGAATTGGGGGACGATCGCCGAAAGGGGCGGTCAGGCCATGATGTCCAGCAGGCGCTTACTGTTGTCGTCCACCGTCTGGGCGACCTTGGTCAAGGCCTTGAAGGTCAGGGCGTCGCTGCTGAGGCTGACCACATCGGTGGGATTGATATCGCCGCCCTTGGACGCCGCGATGGCCGTGGCGTCCCGATCCACGCGGGCGCTGCTGCTTTGCAGGCCGGCGGCCACCGTGGCGTAGGGATTGGGGGCGGAGATGCTGGTCATGGGCCTACATATAGCACCGCCGCACGCCTTGGCACAGGGGGGCGGTGCTCAACCTTGCGGCGGCACCACCAGCACGGTAACGGCGGGCACCAGGCTGTTGGACAGTTGCAGTTGGTAGGTGCCGGCGGCCAGGCCGAAGTCCACCACCTTGTGGATGCCGGAGCAGTTGGGGCCGTGCTTGTGGCTGGTGGAGTCCAGCGCCTTTCCCTCTGCCACCACGTCGATCCAGGCCCCGGCGTCCAGCGCGATGCGATAGGGGCCGGCGGCGGGCACGGTGAAGGACAGGATGCCGGCATAGGTGGACTCGGCCACCGGCTTGGACTGGGAAGCGGGCGGGGCGGCGGCCAGGGTGACACCCGCCTTGGGTGCCAAGGTCACCCGCGCCGGCACGCCGGGTGTCAGGGTCGGGGCGGCGGCGGACGCGGTCGCGGCCGTCACCGGCACGGCGGTGATTCCCCAGGCCTTGAGGTCAGCCGGCCATTCCACCGCGACGCCCTTGCACGACGGGTCGGCCGGGGCAGAGGGGGTCTTGGCCCCCTGCGCCCAGGCGGGAACCGCCAGCGCCATCACCATCATCCCTATCGCTGTTCCCTGCCGCATGACCGGTCCTTTCCCTGCCACATCGCTATATTTCTCTTGATATAGCGCCTGTGCTTCCTGGTCTGCCAAGGAAATCGCGCGGGATGTGGCGACGACAAGCCGGCGCCTCGCAAAAATCAGCCGTGAGCGGGCGCCAAAGAAGGCGACGCTGGCGGCCATTGACCCAGCTGCTTTTGAGCGGATGACCCCAGTAAAGCCGCGAAGATACGTCGCATATCGCGCCCCGTGCGCAGGAATCTCAACTCCTGGTAAGCTTACCTCCGACGTCGGGACGTGACGGCATCCAGCGGCAGGGGGCATCTTGAAAGGCAGGGTATATCGGTCAACGGCGGGTTGGCGGGCGCTGGCGGCGATACTGGCTTTGATCCACACCGGCGCAGCAGGGGCGCAGGAGGTGGAGACGCAGCCTCAAACGACGCCACAGGCGCAGGCGCCGGCAGAACCGGTGCCGGAGATGGTGGTGACCTCGCACGAACAGTTCGGCCAGGCGACCTACCGGGGCCTATCCGACTTCCTGAAGGTAATGGATCAGCTGGGGAGTTCAGGCCACCACCTGCGCCTGGCTATCAAAATCCAGTATAAAGGTGGGGCTGTCGGATCGGAACCCGTCCAGATGTGGGCGGACTATGATGGCAAGGAGGATGAGATCGAATCCACCACCGATGGCATTTTCCTCATTCCTTACCGCGCCGATTGGGATGCGGCCGACGCGAAGCTGGTCACCAGCCCGCACTCGGGAACCCTGGAGGCCGTCTTCTTGCTGGAGGTGACGACCGACCCTGGTCAGACCATTCCCTATGCCGAGTTGCGAGAGGGCGCCAAGCTGATGGGCCGGGCCATCAGGGAATTCGTGCGGCCAGCCAAGGGCTTCTCGACGCCGGACATCGATGAATTGGATTTCCTGTGCGGACCGCTGGAGCATTGCCAAGTCAGCGCCAGTATTGACGGCGGCAACGCGCTGAACCGGAACGAGTGGGGCAGGCCAGTCCTGAAATTCAGCCACAAGCTGGACCGGCGCAACCCGGTCGTGCGCATTGCCGCCACGGCAGAGGATGACGCCCCTGGGCGCGTTTACGCCCTACCCATGTTCTAAGGGGCGCATGCTCTGGGCTTTTTGTGATGGAAGGCAGCAACGTTGGGCCGAGCGCCCACAAAAATCGGTCGCCAGGTGGCCCTATACTTGCCCCAATCACAACCCTTAGTAAGGATGGCGCCGATGGGGGCGTCGTCTGACAGGATGGGGATATCTTGAAAACCCGGATGTGGATGGGGGCGGCGCTGGCCGCCCTGGTCACGGTGTGCGCCGGTGGGGCTGGCGCGCAAACGACGGAACAAGCACCGGCGGACCCGGCGGCGGCGGCACAGGTCCCGCCCCAGACCACCCCTTCCCCAACAGCCCCTCAGGACGAGGCAGTGCCGGAAATGGTGGTGACCTCGCGGGAACAGTTCGGCAAGACCTCCTACGCCAAGCTGGCGGAGGCCCTGAAGGTGCTGGACCACATGGAGAACGCCAGCGGCCACCACCTGCGCATGATCTTCAAGGTGCAACTGGGCAAGGACAAGTCCGGCCCCCTGCCCATCCAGCTATGGGCCGTCTACAATGGCAAGGAAGAGCCCATCGAGTCCACGCCCGATGGCTATTTCCATATTCCCTACCGCGCCGACTGGGAGGCCGCCGACGCCAAGCTGGTCAGCAACCAGGCCAAGGGCTCGCTGCGCGCCACGGTGATGCTGGAGGTGCTGTCCGACGGGAAACAGCCCATCGCGTATGGCGAATTGCGCCAAGGCGCCAAGGTGCTGGACCAGGCCATCGAGGAATTCGTGGGGCCCGTCATGGGCTTCTTCGTCCCCAGCATCGACGAACTGGACTTCAGTTGCGAGCCGGACGCCCACTGCCACGTCCATGCCGCCCTCGACACCGGGGAGGCGCTGGAAACCGACGACAAGGGACAGCCCATTCTGGAATTCGGCCGCAAACTGGACCGGCGCAACCCCACCCTGCACCTCAGCGCCACGGTGGAGGATGGCAGCCCAACCCGTCTGTACGCCCTGCCCCAATTCCATGTGTTCTGACCGGAAAAGGCCGGGGCCAGCGGCATGACCGCCGGCCCCGTCCCTTTCGGCACCGTTACGCGTTCAGGCGGCGCGCACGCGGCTGATGAAGCTGCCCACCTCCATCCGCAGGATGTCGGAGCTGCGGCCCAGGCCGCTGGCCGCGGCCAGCACCTGCGAGGCGGCCTGCCCGGCCTCGGCGGACGCCACGGTGACGCCGGCGATGCTGCGTGACACATCCTGCGTGCCATGGGCCGCCTGGTCGACGTTGCGGGCGATCTCCTGCGTCGCGGCGCTCTGCTCTTCCACCGCCGAGGCGATGGCGCTGGAGATCTGGCTCAGCTCATCGATCACCGCGCCGATGCCCTCGATGGCGCCCACGGCCTGACGGGTGGAGGCCTGGACCTCCGCGATCTGGGCCACGATCTCATCGGTGGCCTTGGCCGTCTGGGTCGCCAGGGTCTTGACCTCGCCCGCCACGACCGCGAAGCCGCGGCCGGCCTCACCCGCCCGCGCCGCCTCGATGGTGGCGTTGAGGGCCAGCAGGTTGGTCTGGCTGGCGATGTTGCTGATCAGTTCGATGACCCGGCCGATGCGCTCGGCGTTGGAGGCCAGGCCACGCACCATCTCGTTGGCCAGCCGCGCCCGTTCCACGGCGCTGCTGGACACCTCGCTGGAATGGCCGACACGCTGGCTGATCTCCCCGATGGAGGAGGAGAGTTGCTCCGCCGCCGAGGACACGGTCTGGACGTTGGCGGTGGTCTGGTCGGCCGCCGCCGCCACGGTGGTGGCCTGCCGGTTGGTTTCCTCGGCGATGGAGGACATGGCGCTGGCGGTGGACGACAGCTGCTCCGCCGCGGAGGAGACCGCCTGGACCACGCCCGCGACCTTGGCGTCGAACAGGTCTGCCAGTTCCTCCATCGCCTTCTTCTTTTCGGCCGCGGCGCGCTGCTCCTGCTCCTTCGCGGCGGCCTCCATCTCACGGTTGCGCAGGATATTGGTCTTGAAGACCTGCATGGTCTGCGCCACCGCCCCCAGCTCATCCTTGCGGCCCAGGCCGAAGACGGTGAAGCCCACGTCGCCGGCGGCCAGGCGCTGCAGGCAATCCACCATGGCGCCGATGGGACGGGCGACACCGACATGGCCGATGCCCATGCCCAGGGCCACGCCCACCAGGGTGCCGGCGATCGTCCCGATCAGCATGATGCGCTTGGCATCGTCGGCCATGGCCTGGCCGCGCCGCGCCATGTCGGTGCCCGCCTGGTCGTAATGGTCCGCCAGCGCGCGCATCCGCTGCTGCAATTGGTCGACCAGGGCCCGGCCTTCCTTGACCGACGCGATCACGGCCATCTGGTCCACCGTGGGGGCCACGCCGCCCTGCGCGCGGGCCTTCGCCATCGTCGCTTCCAGGTTGCCCACCAAGGCGCCATAGCCATCAGCCACGGTCCTCAGCATTTCCTGTTCCTGGGGATCGGCACCGGACCGCAGGTCATTCAAGCTGCGCTCGAACAATGCGCGGTTCTCGGCCACCGACTTTTCCACCGTGGCCATCGACTCCTGCGACGCGTCCATGCCCATGCGGTATTGGGAGCGGTTGAGCGCGATCAGGGTCTGGTTCATGCGGGCGGCGCGCAACGCCTGGCCATCCGCGTCATCAATATCCTGCCCGGCCGCGCCCAAAGTGACGGCGCTGTGGTATCCGGTGTAGCCCACATAAATCAAGATGGAGGACAATAACCCAACAATTATCAGTATCTTGTAGACGATGGGAATATTTTTTAAGGACATCTAATCCTCCTGAGGTAACACCTGCAGCTGCGCACAGATGATCAGGCGAATTCTCTGTCCAGTTCCGCTTAATAATCCATTAAAGGAGCGGATACCCAATCAAATCATCCGAGAATTGATTCAGATCAGTTGTTCATGCAGCGTTAATATTGCTTTTTATTTATATGCGCTGGGCGTTTATTTGCGGCCCTAATTCTGAGGCGGGACGCGCGATCCCGCCTCAGAAAACAGAGATCAGAAGCCGTTGTTCTGGGCGACCTTGGCGTACCAGAGGCCGCTGTCCTTGATCGTCCGCTTCTGGTCGTTCTTGTAATCGACGTAGACCAAGCCGAAGCGCTGGGTATAGCCCTGGGCCCATTCGAAATTGTCCATGAGGCTCCAGGCATGGTAGGCGCGCACCGGCGCCCCGTCCTGGATGGCGCGGGACAGCGCGGCGAAATAGGCCTTCATGTACTCGATGCGCTGGGCGTCCTTCACCCGGCCATTGACCAGCGGCGTGTTGTAGGCGGCACCGCTTTCCGTGATCTCGATGGGCCGGTTGCCGATGGCCTTGGCCATGCGCACCAGCGTGTCGTGGAAGCCGTCGGGGTCGATGTCCCAGCCGATGTCGGTCTTGGCATGCGGCCCCTCACCCCATTCGTGCGCGGTGTTCAGGCCGGGGACGCCATTGCCCTCAGGCTTATCCGCCACCACCCAGCGGGTGTAGTAGTTGAGGCCGACCATGTCATAGTCGGCGCGCATGACCGTCTCGTCGCCCGGCTGGAAGCCCAGCAGGGCGTCGCGCTGGTCGGCCGGCAGCACGTCGGGGTAGGTGCCGTCCAGCACCGGCTGCAGGAACCACAGGTTCAGGAAGCGGTGATAGCGCTCGGCCGCGGCCTTGTCGGCCGCGCTGTCCGTGCGCGGCACCATGTTGGCCACGTCGCAGACGCTGCCGACCTGGAACTTGGGGTTGATGGCCTTCAGGGCGCGGAAGGCCTTGCCCTGGCTGAGGTTCACCACATGGGTGGCCTTCAGCATCTGCAGCGGATCCTTGTGGCCAGGGGCGAAGATGCCTTCCCAATAGCCCAGGTGGGTGAAGGTCTTGGGCTCGTTCAGGATGGCCCAGTGGGTGATGCGGTCGCCCAGGGCGCGGCCGACGATGTCGGCATACTCCGCCAGCCGATCGGCGGTGTCGCGGTTGGTCCAGCCGCCGGCGTCATCCAGGGCCTGCGGCAGATCCCAGTGGTACAGCGTGACCAGGGGGCGGGCGCCCGCCTCCAGCACCGCGTCGGTCAGGCGCTTGTAATAGTCCAGGCCCGCCTGGTTCACCGCCCCCTTGCCCAGAGGCTGCACCCGCGACCAGGCGATGGAGTAGCGGTAGCTTTTCAGGTTCATCCGCCGGATGAGGGCCGCGTCCTCCTTGTACTTGTGGTAGCTGTCGCAGGCCACGTCGCCGGTCGCGTTCTCCTTGATGTGGCCCGGCTGGTGGGTGAAGGTGTCCCAGATGGACGGCCCCTTGCCGTCGGCGTTCCACCCACCTTCGACCTGATAGGCGGCGGTGGCCGCCCCCCACAGGAAATCCTTCGGAAACACCACTTGGCCCGCCGGCGTGGCCGCCAGCGCGGATCGCCAGGCCGCGGTCGTTCCCCCCAGGGCGCCTATACCGGCCAGGGCGGCCGTGCCCTGCAACAGGGCGCGACGATTCATCATGCTCATTACACTCCGCTTCTTGGTAGCGCCTCATCCCCACGGAGCCCCCGCCACGAACGCTCATCCCGCGGCGAGATCCGGTATCGGCTGTACGGCAAGGCCAGGGCGCGCGCCGGCATGCGCAATTCCGCCGGATGACCCGGCGTGAAAACGGTGCCAGCCTTGGTTTTTGTCATGCCCTTCCTCCCTGAAGGACTTTTACCCAATGCGGACAACGCTGTCACACGTCATGTGACCGCTACCGCGCGGGAATTTCGCGCACCGCCCCGCCTTATCCGATTGATTTATATTTCACACTTTTGTGATGGTGATTTATTCGGTGATGCATGGCACCGTTGTGAAAGAGGCGCCTGCACCCCATGGCGTGAAGGTTGTACACGCTCCGGGGCTTATGCATTAATCTCACGTCTCGAATTTGGGGAAAGGCCGCTCATGACCCGACCGGGTTCGTCTCACGTCGACTTATCCCTTTCGGGCGGGTCCCTTTTGGGCGCCCCCCCTCTGGACGGGGACGCCTCGTGACGGCCGTGGCATCGGCCAAGACCGCCCGGCCGGCCAAGCGGGGCTGGTCCTTCCTGGCCCCCACCATCCTACCGGGCTTCGGCACGGCCTTCGGCTTCAGCCTGGCCTATCTCTGCCTGATCGTCCTGATCCCCCTGGGCCACATGGCCCTGTTGGCGGCGGGCGTGGGCTGGACCAAGTTTTGGAGCATCACCCTGGCCCCCCGGGTGCTGCACGCCTTTTATATCAGCTTCGGTTGCGCCCTGGCGGCGGCGCTGATCAACGCCGTGTTCGGCCTGGTCGTCGCCTGGGTGCTGGTGCGCTACCGCTTCCCCGGCCGGCGCCTGATCGACGCCATGGTCGACCTGCCCTTCGCCCTGCCGACCTCCGTCGCCGGCATCGCGCTGACCGCCATCTACGCCCCCAACGGCTGGATCGGCGCCCTGGCCAAGGCCGCCGGCTTCAAGATCGCCTTCACCCCCATCGGCATCGTCATCGCCCTGGTGTTCGTCGGCCTGCCCTTCATCGTCCGCACGGTGGAGCCAGTGTTGCAGGACCTGGATGCCGAGGTGGAGGAGGCCGCCGCCTCCCTGGGGGCGACCCGCTGGCAGACCTTCACCAAGGTGCTGCTGCCCGCCATTCTGCCGGCGCTGATCACCGGCGTGGCCCTGGCCTTCGCCCGCGGCGTGGGCGAATATGGCTCCGTCATCTTCATCGCCGGCAACATCCCGGCGGTGTCCGAGATCGTGCCCCTGCTGATCGTCGCCCGGTTGGAGCAGTACGATTATGCCGGCGCCACCGTCATCGCCACGGCCATGATGGGGGTTTCCTTCCTCATGCTGCTGGGCATCAACTTCCTGCAGCGTTGGACCCGGTCGCGCCATGCCCGCTGATCCGCATTCCCGCCGCCCGGCCGTGGGCGAAGGCCCGCTGACCCGCTTGGCGCTTATCGGTTTGGCCATCCTGTTCCTGGCGGCCTTCCTGGCCCTGCCGCTCGCGGCAGTGTTCAGCCAGGCCCTGGCCAAAGGTTTCGGCGCCTTCCTCAAGGGCCTGGCCGATCCCGACGCCCTGTCCGCCATCCGGCTGACCTTGACGGTGGCCGCCATCGCCGTGCCGCTGAACCTGGTGTTCGGCGTGGCCGCCAGCTGGGCCATCGCCAAGTTCAATTTCCGGGGCAAGAGCCTGCTGCTGGCCCTGATCGACCTGCCCTTCTCCGTCTCGCCCGTCATTTCCGGCCTGGTCTACGTGCTGCTGTTCGGCCTGCACGGCACTTTCGGCCCCTGGCTGCGCGACCATGGGGTGCAGATCATCTTCGCCGTGCCGGGCGTGGTCATGGCCACCGTCTTCGTCACCTTCCCCTTCGTAGCGCGCGAACTGATCCCCCTGATGCAGGAACAGGGCGTGGAGGATGAGGAGGCCGCCATCGTGCTGGGCGCCAGCGGCTGGCAGACCTTCCGCCTGGTGACCCTGCCCAATATCCGCTGGGGCCTGCTGTACGGCGTGCTGTTGTGCAACGCCCGCGCGATGGGGGAATTTGGGGCGGTGTCCGTCGTTTCCGGCCACATCCGGGGCAAGACCAACACCATGCCCCTGCATGTCGAGATTCTGTACAACGAATACAACTTCGTGGCCGCCTTCGCGGTGGCCTCGCTGCTGGCGCTGCTGGCGCTGGTCACCCTGGCGGCCAAGGCGATCCTGGAATGGCGCTTCGCCGACCAGATCGCCGCCGCCAAGCGGTGAGGCGAAACGGGTGAAGAAAGCGGCGACAATGACGATCAAGCAAACGGGCGGCGCGCATGGCCATTGAAATCCGCAACGTGGAAAAGACCTTCGGCGCCTTCACCGCCCTGGGCGGCGTCAGCCTGGACGTGCGCTCGGGCGAGCTGCTGGCCCTGCTGGGGCCCAGCGGCTCGGGCAAGACCACCCTGCTGCGCATCATCGCCGGGCTGGACCATGCCGACGCCGGCGAGGTCAGCTTCGACGGGCAGGACACCCGCGACCGCGCCGCGCGCGACCGCAAGGTCGGCTTCGTCTTCCAGCACTACGCCCTGTTCCGGCACATGACCGTCTTCGACAACGTGGCCTTCGGCCTGCGCGTCAAGAAGAAGGCGGAGCGGCCGGCGGAAATGGACATCCGCCGCCGGGTGGGCCAACTGCTGGAGATGGTGCAGCTGTCGCACCTGGCCAGCCGCTATCCCAGCCAGCTGTCCGGCGGCCAGCGGCAGCGCGTGGCTCTGGCCCGCGCGCTGGCCATCGAGCCCAAGGTGCTGCTGCTGGATGAGCCGTTCGGCGCACTGGACGCCAAGGTGCGCAAGGATTTGCGCAAGTGGCTGCGCCACCTGCACGACGACATGCACATCACCTCCATCTTCGTGACCCATGACCAGGAGGAGGCACTGGAGCTGGCGGACCGCGTGGTCGTCATGAATCATGGCCAGATCATCCAGGTGGGCACCCCGGCGGAGGTGTACGACACCCCGGCCGACAGCTTCGTCTTCGATTTCCTGGGCGGGGTGAACCGCCTGAACGGCGTCATCGAGGGGGGCGTCGCCCGGCTGGACGGCAAGGCCGTGCGGGTTGACGGCGACGTGGGCGCCAACGGCCCGGCCGTCATCTATGTCCGGCCCCATCAGGTGGAACTGGACGTGGCGCCCGGCGACGGCGTGCCCGAAGGCAAGTGGAGCGCGCGGGTCAGCAGCCTGCACGCCGCCGGCCCCGTGGCCCGGCTGGAACTGGACCTGGCCGGCCGCGCGCTGGAAGCGCAGCTGTCCCGCGACCGGCTGAGCGATCTGGCGCTGGACGTCGGCAGCTGGTGTACTGTGGACTTCCGTCACGCCCGGGTCTTCCCCGCCAAAAGCTAGGGGCGCCCAAAGCTGGTGGGTGAAGGTGTGACGGCGTAACGGATATCAGGGCGTGCGAATCATGGACGGGCAGACGGTCGACCTCACGGCGGTGATGCGGGACATCGGGCAGCGGGCGCGCGCCGCCAGCGCCCAGTTGGCCGTGACCACGCCGGAGCAGCGCGTCGCCGGCCTGCGCGCGGCCGCCGCCGCCCTGCGCGCCGACGCCGCCCTCATCCTGGACGCCAACGCCCGCGACATGGCGGCCGGCCAGGCCAAGGGCCTGACCCCCGCCCTGCTGGACCGCCTGCGCCTGGACGAAGGCCGGCTGGAGGCCATCGCCCAGGGGCTGGAGGACGTGGCCGACCTGCCCGATCCCCTGGGCGCCGTCCTGGCGGACTGGACCCGGCCCAATGGCCTGCGCATCCAGCGGGTGCGGGTGCCCCTGGGCGTCATCGGCATCATCTATGAAAGCCGGCCCAACGTGACCGCCGACGCGGGCGGCCTGTGCGTGAAGTCCGGCAACGCCGCCATCCTGCGCGGCGGGTCGGAAAGCCTGCATTCCTCCAGCACCATCGTCGCCGCCATGCGCCGGGGCCTGGTGGAGGGTGGCCTGCCCGCCGACGCCGTGCAACTGGTGCCCACCACCGACCGCGCCGCCGTGGGTATCCTGCTGACCATGACCGATTTCGTTGACGTCATCATTCCCCGGGGCGGCAAGTCGCTGACGGCGCGGGTGGCGGCGGAATCGCGCGTGCCGGTGATCAAGCACCTGGACGGCATCTGCCACGTCTACCTGGACAATGCTGCCGATCCGGCCAAAGGCCGCGCCATCGCCCTGAACGCCAAGATGCGCCGCACCGGCATCTGCGGCGCCATGGAGACGCTGCTGGTCCACCGCGACGTGGCGGCGGCCCAGTTGCCCGCCCTGATCGAGGATCTGGTCGCCGCCGGGTGCGAGGTGCGGGGCGACGCCACGGTGCAGTCCCTGGACGGCCGCGTGCTGCCCGCCGACGACGCCGACTGGGACACGGAATACCTGGACGCCATCCTGTCGGTGAAGGTGGTGGACGGCGTGGATGACGCCATCGCGCATATCGAGCGCCACGGCAGCCACCATACCGACAGCATCGTGACGGAGGATGCGGCCACGGCGGAATATTTCCTGGCCCGGGTCGACAGCGGCATCGTGCTGTGGAACGCCTCCACCCAGTTCGCCGATGGCGGGGAGTTCGGCTTCGGCGCAGAGATCGGCATTTCCACCGGCAAGCTGCACGCCCGCGGCCCCGTGGGCGCCGAACAGCTGACCAGTTACAAGTACGTCGTGCGCGGCGACGGCCAGACGCGCCCGTAAGCGACCGGCCGGCATTCCCCCCATGTCAACCTCCCCCCACGGCCGCTATTGGATTCGCCCGCGGCCGCTGACCGGCGCCACTTGGGCCGGCCGGCGCATCGGCATCCTCGGCGGGTCCTTCAACCCCGCCCATGCCGGCCACCGCCATGTCAGCCAATGGATGCTGCGCCGGCTGAAGCTGGATCAGGTTTGGTGGCTGGTCAGCCCGCAGAACCCGCTGAAGCAGACGCGCGGCATGGCCACGCTGGACGCCCGGCTGGACGCCGCCCGCGCCGCCGCCCGCGATCCGCGCATCCTGGTGACGGACCTGGAGACGCAGCTGGGCACCCGCTACACCGTGGACACGCTGGAGGCCCTGCGCCGCCGCTATCCCCGCACCCGCTTCGTCTGGATCATGGGGGCGGACAACCTGTTGCAGATTCCGCGCTGGCGCGGGTGGACGCGCATCCTGGGCCGCATGCCCGTTGCCGTGTTTCCGCGCCGCCCCTATTCCCTAAAGGCGCTTGTCGGCCAGGCCGCGCGGCGGTATTCCCGGAGCAGGGTTCCGCCACGGGACGCGGGTGGGCTGCCGGCACGGCCGGCGCCGGCCTGGACCTTCCTGGACGGGCCGCTGCACCCCGCCTCCTCCACCGAAATCCGGCGGAAGGGGTGGTGGGCCGGCCGATGACCGGGAAACCAACCGCCGGGGCTACCCCCGTGGGCAAGACGCCACCGTTCGGCTTGCCCACGGACATCAACGGATTATCATCAGGGTGCGGACCGGGTCCCCGGTCTGAGGCGCCCTTTTTTGCTTAGAGGTAACGATCATTTCCACCATCGCCCATTTCCCGACGCCGACCGCTGGGCGGACGGCGCCCCAGCCGCTTCCGGACATGGCGGCCCCCGACTTCCCCGAGCAGCTGCGCGACCTGATCGTCGCCAGCGTGGAGGATGACAAGGCCGAAGGCACCGTGGTGCTCGACCTCAAGGGCAAGTCCACCCTGGCCGACTACATCGTCATCACCTCCGGCCGTTCCGCCCGCCAGGTGGACGCCATGGCCGGCCACCTGCTGTCGAAGCTGAAGCAAGTCGGGCTGGTCGGCCTGGACGCCGAAGGCACGCCGCAGTGCGACTGGGTGCTGATCGACGCCGGCGACGTGCTGGTCCACCTGTTCCGTCCCGAGGTCCGCGCCTTCTACAACCTGGAAAAGATGTGGGGCGTGGAACTGCCGCCCGACTTCGCCGGGTTCGGCGCGCCGGCCGGCGACTTTTTGTCTGTTTGATCGTGATCGAACGGTAGCGGGATCGGGCCCATGCGCGTTTGGCTGATCGCCGTCGGCCGCAGCCGGCCGGGCCCCGCCCGCGACCTGTTCGAGGAGTACAAGGGCCGCATCACCTGGCCCTTCACCCTGCGGGAGGTCGAGTGCCGCAAGCGGGTGGAGGGGGATGAGTTGAAGCGGCTGGAGGCCCAGCTCCTGCTGGAAGCCATCCCGCCCGGCGCCACCCTGGTGGCCATGGACGAACGCGGCAAGGCCCTGCCCAGCGAGGCCTTCGCCCGCCAGGTGGGCACCTGGCGCGACGGCGGCGTGGCCGATCTCGCCTTCGTCATCGGCGGCGCCGACGGACTGGCCGAGGAGGTGCGTCGCCGCGCCTCCCTGCTCATCGCCTTCGGTCCCATGACCTGGCCGCACATGATGGTGCGCGGCATGCTGGCCGAGCAGCTTTACCGCGCCCAGCAAATCCTGGCGGGACATCCCTACCATCGGGTGTAAGGCCCACACGCTTGCGGTGCGTCAATGCCGACGCCGGCGCATCCTGCCAGTCTTCGCCCACCCAAGGCCCCATGAGGGCAGCCGGAGGTGGAGGGGACCCATGGCCGTGCTGATCGCCTGTTATTCGCTGACCGGCACGACGCGCACCGTGGTGCAGGAATTGGCCCGGCACCTGCGCGCCGATATCGAGGAAATCCGCTGCGACCGATACACGGTCAGCTTCCTGGGCTGGTGGCGCGCCGCGATGGACAGCCGGAAGCGCCGGCTGGTCGGGATCGGCCCCGCCGTCCATGCGGTGCGCGACTATGACCTGGTGATCCTGGCCGGCCCCATCTGGGCCTGGCAGCCCTGCCCGCCCTTGCGCGCCTATGTCCAGCGCGAGCGGGCGGAGCTGCCGGACACCGCGCTGCTGCTGACCCATGGCGGTTCGGCCGGGCCGCAGTCGCTGGACGCGCTGCAAGCCTGGGTGGGAAAGCCGCCCAAGGCGCGGCTGACCATCACCGCCGCCGAAATGAAGAGCGGCACCTACATCGAGACGGTGGCCCATTTCGCCCAGACCGTGGCCCCCGCCCCCGTTGCGGCGCCCCGGCCCCTTGCGGTGGATCAATGCGCCGGCTGAACGATTAGGGCCGACTGGGCAGGTCGTCACCCTTCCCAGGACCGCCTTGATGGACCCCACCACCCTGCTCAGCCGCCTGGCGGTTTCCCTGGCGATCGGCCTGCTGGTGGGGTTGGAGCGGGGATGGCACAGCCGCAGCGGCCAGGAATATCAGCGGGCGGTGGGGCTGCGCACCTTCGCCCTGTCTGGCCTGCTGGGCGGCGTGGCCGGCGCCCTGGCGGGGGCGCAGCAACCCTACATCCTGGGCCTGGTGTTCCTGGGCTATGCCGCCGCCTTCACCGCCTTCCACTGGCTGGAGGCCAGGGCCGACACCGACCCCAACCCGGAACGCGATCTCAGCATCACCTCGGTGGTGGCGGGCCTGGTGACCTTCCTGCTGGGCGCCCTGGCCATCCTGGCGGACGTGCGCGTCGCCATCGCCGCCGGCGTGGCCATGACCGGCCTGCTGGCGCTGCGCGATCCCCTGCACCGCTGGGTGGCCACGCTGAGTGGGGATGAGGTCCGGGCCATCCTGACCCTGCTGGCCATGTCCTTCCTGCTGCTGCCCGTCCTGCCCAACCATCCGGTGGACCCCTGGGGGGCCTTGAACCCCCATTCCATCTGGCTATTGGCCATCATGGTCGCCGCCATCTCCTTCGGCGGCTATGTCGCCGTCCGCGCCCTGGGCGACCGGCTGGGGGTGTTGATGGCGGCGCTGGCGGGGGGCCTGGCCTCGTCCACCGCCACGACGCTGACGCTGGCGCGGCTGGGCCGGGTGCACCCCACCTCATCCCGCCTGCTGGGGGCGGGGGTGCTGCTGGCCGGGGCCGTCATGATGGTCCGGGTGGGAGTGCTGGCCATGGTGCTGAACCCCGACCTGCTGGGCCTGCTGGCGCCGCCGCTGGCCTGCGCCGCCCTGGGCCAGGTGGGCGGTGCCGCCGTGCTGATCATCCGCAACCGCCATTACCATGTGCCCCAGCTGAACATCGCCAACCCGCTGGAGGTGGGCATGGCGCTTAAGATGGCGGCCTTCATCGCGGCGGTGGCCCTGGCCAGCCAATTGCTGGCACAGTCCTTGGGCGCCCCCGGCGTGCTGGTCATGGCCGCGCTGTCGGGCGTGGCCGACGTGGACGCCGTCACCCTGTCCATGGCCCATCTGGGCGGCCACGGCCTGACCCTGAAGGTCGCCATGGAGGGCGTGCTGATCGTCACCGCCGTCAACACCGTGACCAAGGCCGTCATGGCCGCCTGGGTAGGCGGCACCCGCCTGGGCCTGGTGGTGGGCGGGGTCAGCGCCCTGGCCCTGGGCGCCGGCGCCCTGGCCATGGGGTGGTAGGCCGCCCAGAAGCGGCGCCGAACCCTAAATCGACCCGCCCCGGTTGCAGCCCCGCCGAGAGGCCTGTAGCCTGCCATCAGCGCGTGAACAATAAACACACCGGGGAGCCATAATGAAAAAATCCATCCTCGCCGCCGGTCTACTGGCCGCCTGCCTCTTCGCCCCCGCCCACGCGGCGGACAGCCTGCAGGACGCGATGAAAACGGCGAACGCGCAGGGTCACGCGGTAAAGTCCATCACGCCCATCTTCAGCCAATTGGTCATGTTTTCCATCCCGGCCGGTTTCCAGCTGGGCAACGAACACACCCAGGGCAATCAGTACCTGAGGGAAATGGTGCTGGAGGGCGAGACCCTGGATCGGTGGACACAGATGATCACCCTCACCGGCTTCCAGGGTCTGGGCGCCAACCCCAACGTCACGCCCCAAGGCTTCGCCGCCATGTTGGCCGGACGCTTCAAGAACGCCTGCCCCACCACATTCGCCGCCAAGGAAGTGGCCAACCTGACCATCAGCGGCCAGCCGGCCTTCATCGCCTGGATCAGCTGCGGCACCGCCCCCGGCGGCGATCACAGCGAGTCAGCCGTGATCTTCAGCATCAAAGGGGCCAACGACTACTACACTATTCAATGGGCGGAACGGGAGGCGGTATCCAGCCAGCCGATGGCCTTCGACGACGCCAAGTGGAAGGAACGGATCGCGCGCCTGAATCCGGTGAAGATCTGCCCGATCGTTCCGGGAGAACAGGCGCCCTATCCGAGCTGCGTCGATCAGAAATAGGAACTGGAAATAAGGCCGCTGGTAGATTTTAGGATTACGGTACGTGGGGCCTTCTGGCACCGGGTGGGCAGGGAGCCACCGAGGGGCCATATTTTAAGATAGGGACTCGCCTCGGGAACGAAAGCGAGGTTCATGTCCTGGCCTGCCTGCACAGTCGCCAAAACCCGGCGCACTGGCATCGGCGACGCTGAATGAAGCCTCAGGCTTCTTCCTCCTCGAACACCGGGTAGGTCCCGAAGTCGCGGATGGGGCGAAGGACGACGTTGCTGACGACGCGGGCGACGCCCATCTCGGAATCGTCGATCCAGCTGTCGGTCAGTTCCTGGTAGGTCTCCAAATCGCGGCAGACCAGCTTGGCGATGTAGTCGTAAGGGCCGCTGACCTCGAAGCACTCGATGACCTCGGGCACCTCGCGCAGGCGGCGCTCGAAGGCGCTGGTGCGCTGGCGGCCTTGTTTTTCCAGGGAGATTTGGGCCAGGACGAAGACGCAAGACTGGATGCGGCGCACATCCACCTGGGCCTGGTAGCGCACGATGATGCCCTCACGCTCCAGCCGGCGCACCCGCTCCAGGCAAGGGCGGGCGGACAGGCCCACCCGTTCCGACAGGGCCTGGTT
Source organism: Nitrospirillum goiasense (assembly GCF_034427435.1). Taxonomy (NCBI): domain Bacteria; kingdom Pseudomonadati; phylum Pseudomonadota; class Alphaproteobacteria; order Rhodospirillales; family Azospirillaceae; genus Nitrospirillum; species Nitrospirillum goiasense. The sequence goes on from NZ_JAXQNP010000002.1 coordinate 322,641, forward strand.
GGTGATGCGGCCATCGGCCTGCAATTCCGTCAGGATCTTGATGTCGATGGTGTCGAGCTTGCGCGGCTTCAAGGCAGGGTCCGGAAAGGCCGAGGCGAGGACGCCAGCTTAAGCGCCCTCGCCTCCGCCCCCAAAGGCTTTACTAAACCACCGGCATGAAAAGCTCATGCCGGTGTAGGCCCCGACCGGGGCCGCCGGAGCTTTCCGGGGAGCGATAGCGGACTGGAAAGCGAGGACTAGGCAAGCGGCCGGATGGCCGCGCCCGCCGTTTGAGGGCAGCCTTACACCGACACCCGGTCGAGTTTGAGGATCAGGCAGAAGGCCGAACCGCCGGACAGGCCGAAGTCGCTGACCGGCGTCTCATGCACGCGGTAGCCGCGCTCCGTCAGCATACCGCGCAGGGCCGGGCTGGCGGTGGCCAGCACGATGTCGCGTCCCAGGTTCACGGCATTGACGGCCAGGGTGCAGGCGTCGGGCTCCGGCGCCACGATCAGGTTCTCGGCGCCGAAGCGCTCCAGGATGCGGGCGTTGCCCTCGGCGGAGAAGGCGCCGGGGAAGTACAGCACCTCGCCCCCCGTCAGGGGGCAGAGGCAGGTGTCCATGTGATAGAAACGCGGGTCCACCAGTTCCAGCGCCTCGACCTCCACACCGAACAGGTCACGCACCACCGGAGCGGCCGCCTTGTCGGAGCGCTGGCCATAGCCCAGCCAGAAGGTGCGGCGCACGGGGTCCCACACGCAGTCGCCCGCCCCCTCCAGCACCACGCCCGCCGGCATGTCATGCACCTCGGTCAGCAGGCCCCGGTCCTTCAGCGCGTCGAAGGTGCGGCGGAACACCGGCGTCTCGCCCTGGCGCTGGGGGTGGCGGAAGGTGGCGACCAGCGCCTTGCCGTCCAGCACCACGGCGGCGTTGGCGGTGAACACCATGTCGGGCAGGCCGGGCTGCGGCGCCGCGAATTCCAGTTCCACGCCCAGGCCGCGCAGGGTGGCCACCAGCCGTTCCCAACCGCTGGAGGAGCGGGCACCCAGCAGGGCCCCCTCCTCCTGCCAGCGATCCGGCCGCATCCAGGGATTGATGGCGTAGCTCACCTCGAAATGCTCGGGGGCGCACATCAGGATGCGGCCGCCGGGCAGGGCGTCGGTAGCGGCGGCGGCCAAGGGAGAGGAAGTCAGGCGGGTATCGGGCATGGGTGGGGTTCCCCGGATGTTGTTCGTGGTTTGGGTGTCAGGCGAAGACCGCCAGGGTCTCGGCCAGGCGGTCCACCGCCCAGTCCAGATCCTCCGGCGCGATCATCAGCGGCGGCGCCAGGCGCACCACCGTGTCGTGGGTTTCCTTGGACAGGACGCCGCGGCGCATCCACTCCTCCACCACCTGGCGGGCGGTGGCGCGGGCGGGATCGATCTCCAGCCCCACCCACAGGCCAAGGCCGCGAATGTCGCGGATGAGCGGGCTGTTCAGGCCGCGCAGGCGGTCCATGAGATGGGCGCCCAGCGCGGCGCTGCGCTGGACCAGCCCCTCCTCCTCGATCACCGCCAGGGCCTCCAGCCCCACGGCGGCGGCCAGCGGGTTGCCGCCGAAGGTGGAGCCGTGGCTGCCGGGATCGAACACGTCGATGACGTCGCGGCGGGCGACGAAGGCGGAAACGGGCAGAACGCCACCGCCCAGCGCCTTGCCCAGGCACAGGCCGTCGGGGACGATGCCCTCATGCTGGTGGGCGAACCAGCGGCCGGTGCGGCCAAGGCCGGACTGGATCTCATCCAGGATCATGAGGATGCCGGCGCGGTCACAGGCGGCCCGCACGCCCTTGAGATATCCCACCGGCGGCAGGACGATGCCGGCCTCCCCCTGGATGGGCTCCAGCAGCACGGCCGCCGTGTTGGGCCCGATGGCCGCCGTCAGGGCGTCCAGGTCGCCGAAGGGCACGACGCGGAAGCCGGGGGTGTAGGGGCCGAAGCCCTCGCGGTAGGCCTCTTCCGAGGAAAAGCTGATGATGGTGGTGGTGCGGCCGTGGAAATTGCCGCTGGCCACGATGATCTCCGCCTGGTTGGCGGGAATGCCGCGATGACGGTAGCCCCAGCGGCGGGCGGCCTTCACCGCCGTCTCCACCGCCTCCGCCCCGCTGTTCATGGGGCAAGCGCCGTCCAGCCCGGTCAGGGCGCACAGGCGTTCCAGGAAGGGGCCCAGCCGGTCGGTGTGGAACGCGCGGGAGACGACGGCCACCTTGGCCACCTGCTCGGTCAGCGCCTTGAGGATGCGGGGATGGGCGTGGCCGACATTGACGGCGGAATAGGCGCTCATCATGTCCAGGTAGCGGCGGCCGGCGTCATCGTGGATCCAGGCGCCCTGGGCGCGGGTGATGACCACGGGCAGCGGCTTGTAGGTGTGGGCGCACCAGCGGTCTTCCAGGGCGATGGCCCCGGGGGAAGCGATCCCGCCCATGTCGCCGTTCAGCCGCTGATCCATGATGTCCTCCACCTTGTCCCGGTCTCGTTACCCTGGATGGTGGCATGGGCGCGCCAGCCGAAACGGCCGAAGTTCGGGAGGCCGGCGACAGAAGCGGTGGCGGATGGTGCGCCCGGCATACCGTTTCTGTCCCCACCCCTTGCAGGCCGGACATAAGTAAGACGCGCGACGGCAGAACCCTGGGGGGCCTATAACGCTTTATCAGGTCGGAAATTCGGACGCGCCGCTTGCCATCGGGCGCGGAAATCCCGATTTTCCCAATACGTTCGCACCTCACCCCCCCAGGGCTACACCACCAGGATCAGGGAACAGACAGCCATGGCCGCCACCGACAAGACCAGCAAAGCCCCCCGCCCCGTGGTCCTGTGCATCATGGACGGCTGGGGCTATCGGGAAGAGGTGGCGGACAACGCCGTCGCCCAGGGCAACACCCCCAACTATGACCGCCTGTGGAAGGAGTGCCCGCACGGCCTGCTGTCCGCCAGCGAGGAGGATGTGGGCCTGCCCGCCGGCCAGATGGGCAATTCCGAGGTGGGGCACATGAATCTGGGCGCCGGCCGCGTCGTGTTCCAGGACCTGCCCATGATCGACCGCGCCATCGCCCAGGGCGAGTTCGAGACCAACGCGGCGCTGACCGCGTTCAAGGCCGCGCTGAAGAAGTCGGGCGGCACCGCCCATATCCTGGGCCTGGCCTCCCCCGGCGGCGTGCACAGCCACCAGGACCACATGGTCGCCCTGGCGCGGACCCTGGCCCAGGCCGGCATCCCCGTGGCCCTACACGCCTTCACCGACGGCCGCGACGTGCCGCCGCAGAGCGCCCTGGAACAGCTGGCCGCCATCGAGGCCGGGCTGAAAGGCGCCCCCGGCGCCAAAATCGCCACGGTGGACGGGCGCTATTACGCCATGGACCGCGACAAGCGCTGGGACCGGGTGGAGAAGGCCTATCGCGCCCTGGTGTCGGCTGAAGGCGAGACGGCGGCCAGCGCCGAGGCGGCGGTGAAGCAGAGCTATGACGCCGACAAGCATGACGAATTCATCCTGCCCACCGTCATCGGCGATTACGCCGGCATGAAGGACGGCGACGGCGTGCTGATGGCCAACTTCCGCGCCGACCGCGCCCGCGAGATCCTGTCCGCCCTGGTGGAGCCGGAGTTCAGCGGCTTCGACCGCGGCACGCCGGTGAAGTTCGCCGCGCAGCTGGGCATGGTGGAATATTCCTCCGCACTGGCCAAGGTGCTGCCCGCCATCTTCCCGCCCAAGGAAATCCGCCACACCCTGGGCGAGATCGTCTCGCAAAAGGGCCTGAAGCAGCTGCGCATCGCCGAGACGGAGAAGTATCCGCACGTCACCTTCTTCTTCAATGGCGGCGAGGAGAAGGTTTACGAAGGGGAGGAGCGCATCCTGGTCCCCTCGCCCAAGGTGGCCACCTATGACCTGCAGCCGGAGATGTCGGCCGATGAGCTGACGGACAAGCTGGTGGCGGCGGTGGACAGCGGCGCCTTCGACCTGGTGGTGGTGAACTACGCCAACCCCGACATGGTGGGCCATTCCGGCATCCTGGCCGCCGCGGTGAAGGCGGTGGAAGCGGTGGACCGCAGCATCGGCCGGCTGGAGGAAGCGGTGAAGCGCCAGGGCGGCGCCCTGCTGATCACCGCCGACCACGGCAATTGCGAGCTGATGAAGGACCCGGAGACGGGCGGCCCGCACACCGCCCACACCCTGGACCTGGTGCCCGCCATCCTGGTGAACGCGCCGGCCGACGTGGTGCGCCTGGAGCAGGGCAAGCTGGCCGATGTGGCGCCCACCCTGCTGGAACTGATGGCCCTGCCCCAGCCGGAGGAAATGACCGGCCATTCCCTGCTGGTGCGTGACGCCGCCCGCGCGGCGGCCGAGTGAGCGTGGCCCCCGGTAACCACCGCCCGTGACCGCACGCCCGTGACCGCCCCCAAGGCCCCCTTTACCTTGCTGCCCCTGGCGCTGGCTTTGCTGGTGCCGGGCGCGGCGGGGGCTGGGCAACACGCCCCGCCCGTGGTGCTGACGCCGGTCGCCCAGACGAGCCCCCCCAAGGCCAGTCCAAGCCGCAGGACCCCCAGCGCCAACTGGACAAGGTGGAAAAGGACCTGAAGGCCGACCAGGCGCGCAAGGCCGAGCTGGACGCCAAGAACGACGCGCTGGAGCGGGACCTGGCCGACCTGCGCGCCAAGTCGGTGGCGGTGGCGGAGGACCAGCGCCGGCAGGACGACGCCCTGCGCGCCGTGGAACAATCGCTGGCCGGCTTGGCCGCCAACGAGCAGGAGCAGATGGCCCGCATCGACGCCGACCGCGCGGCGTTGGCCGACCTGCTGGGCGCCCTGCAGCGGCTGTCCCGCCTGCCGCCGGAGGCCATGGTGGCCCGGCCGGAGGCGCCGGGCGAAATGGTCAAGAGCGCGCTGCTGCTGCGGGAGGCCATCCCCCAACTGAAGAAGCGGGCGGACGCGCTGGCGGCGCAGTTGCGGGAACTGGCGGCCCTGCGCCAGAAACTGGCGGACAAGCGCGCCCAGGCGCTGACCGCGAAAAAGGAGCTGGAAAAGCGCGAGGGCGAGTTGCGCGACCTGGTGTCGCGCCGCGAGGCCCTGTCGCAGGCCAACGACGCCGAACTGCAGGACGTGGCCGGCCACATGGCTGTGCTGACGGCCCAGGCCGGCGACCTGCGCGACCTCATGGAAAAGCTGGAGGCGGAGCGCAAGGCCGCCGCCGAGCGAGCCCGCCAGGCGGAGGCGCAGAAGCGCCAACAGGCGGAAGAGGCGCGGCAGAAAAAAGCGCAGGAGCGGCTGGCCGCCATGGGCCGCACGCCTAAGGACGTGCCCGGCGGCACGGCGCTGGGCGGCATGACCCTGCCCGTGGCCGGCCCCGTGTCACAGCGCTATGGCGAGCAGGACGCGGTGGGCACCACCAGCCGCGGCGTGCGCATCAGCGCCCGCGCCGGGTCCCCCGTCGTGGCGCCGTATGAAGGCTCGGTGGTTTTCGCCGGCCCCTTCAAGGGCTATGGCCTTATCTTGATCGTCGAGCACCCCAATGGGTATCATAGCCTGATCGCGGGATTGGGTCGGATCGATACGCGGGTGGGACAACGTGTGTTGACCGGCGAACCCATGGGCGCCATGGCCAGCGACGGAAGCCCCACATTGTACTTCGAGTTGCGGCGGGGTGGTCAGCCGATCAACCCCCTGCGCGGCTTTACGGGCACCGAGGGTAAAGGACAAGGGTGAGATGAAGAAACTGCTGACCTCCGTGGCCGTCGTGGCCCTGGTCTATCTGGCAAGCCCCCTGTCCCGGCCGCTGGACGCGAAGCCGCCGATCAAGGCGGAAACCTACAAGCAGCTGGAACTGTTCACCGAAGCGTTCGAGCGGGTGAAGTCCGACTATGTCGAGGAAGTGCCGGACGACCAGCTGGTCGAGGCCGCGATCAACGGCATGCTGGCGTCGCTGGACCCCCATTCCAACTTCATGAACAAGAAGAATTGGGAGGACATGCAGGTCCAGACCAAGGGTGAGTTCGGCGGCCTGGGCCTGGAGGTCACGGAAGAGAACGGCGTGGTCAAGGTGATCTCGCCCATCGACGACACGCCGGCCAGCCGCGCCGGCGTGCAGCCCGGCGACTACATCACCCACCTGAATGACGAAGCCATCGTGGGCCTGGGCCTGAACGAGGCGGTGGAGAAGATGCGTGGCGCCCCGGGCACCGACATCAAGGTCACCATCCACCGCAACAACGTGCCCCAGCCCCTGAACTTCACCCTGACCCGCGCCGTCATCAAGGTGCAGTCGGTGCGCTGGCGGGTGGAGGGCAAGGTCGGCTACATCCGCCTGTCCGGCTTCACCGAGCAGACCCAGTCCGGCTTGGACAAGGCCCTGGCCGGCATCCAGAAGGAGCTGGGCGACAAGGTCATCGGCTATGTGCTGGACCTGCGCAACAACCCCGGTGGCCTGCTGGACCAGGCCATCTCGGTCAGCGACACCTTCCTGGAGCGGGGGGAGATCGTCTCCACCCGTGGCCGCCGCCCCGACCAGGGCGAGCGCTACAACGCCAAGCCGGGCGACGCCATCCATGGCCTGCCCCTGGTGGTGCTGATCAACGGCGGCTCCGCCTCCGCCTCGGAAATCGTGGCCGGCGCGCTGCAGGACCATAAGCGCGCCATCCTCATGGGCACGCAGAGCTTCGGCAAGGGCTCGGTCCAGACCATCATGCCCATGCCCGGCGGCAACGCCATGAAGCTGACCACGGCGCGCTATTACACGCCGTCCGGCCGGTCCATCCAGCAGCTGGGCATCACCCCGGACATCGAGGTGCAGCAGGCCAAGGTGGAGGAGGTGGGCACGCCCGCCGGCATCATCCGCCGGCGCGAGGCCGACCTGCCGCACGCCCTGCGCAACACCGACCCGGGCGCCAAGCAGCCGGCCAAGCCGGGCGATGACGCCAAGGACAAGACCTCGGACGGCAAGACGCCAGATGGCAAGACGCCGGACGCGAAGGCCCCGGACAACAAGGGTGCGGGCGCCGACAAGGCCAAGGTCGATTCCAAGACGCAGGACCCGAAGGCGGGCACCAAGGGCCAGGACGCGCCGGGCGGCACCGCGGTGCCGCCGGCCGCCAACGGCGATGCCACGCCCCAGGATTACCAGCTGACGCGCGCCCTGGATCTGCTGCGCGGCCTGTCGCTGTTGCAGCAGTCCAAGGCCACGAACTGACCACAACAACGCCCTAGCCAACCGACGGGGACCCCTTGGCCGCCCTACCCAGCCGCCTGAAGAGCCTTGTGTCGCGCAAGGCCAAGCCTTCGAAGGCGGCAAAGAAGACGAAACGCGGGAAGGGCGGCGATAACGACGCCTTCGAGGCGCTGCTGGCCGATGCGGACGAGGATGCGTCCGCTGACGTGCTGGCGGCGCGCTTGGGCGTGCCCAAGCGCACGGGCCGCGGTGCCGGGACCGGCAAGGTGGGCGGCAAGGCGCGCGCCACGGGCGACAAGCCCAGGCGGCGCCTGAACCTGTTCGCCGTGGCCGTGGCCCTGACCGTGCTGGTCGTGGCGGGCACGGTCGCCTGGCTGGCCGCCACCGGTGAGGAGACGGCCGCCGCCCGACGCAAGGCGGCCACCCTGCCCGACATCGCCGTCACCTTGCCGGAGGGCGGCGCCCGGCCGGTGGAGGCCCCCGCCCCAGCAGCCAACGGGGCAGCCAACGGGGCAGCGGACGGGGCTGACGCGAAAGCCGCCGCCGCCGCGCATGAACCCGACCCCATGGACATGGCGGTGAAGCTGGCGCCCAGCCACAACGACGACCTGTTGGAAAAGACGCGGGCGGGCTATCTGCCGCGCATGCCGGCCAAGGGCCCGGCCCCCTGGCAGGCCTACAGCCGGCCCTTCCCCCAGGATGACAAGCGTCCGCGCATCGCGCTGGTGATGGCGGACCTGGGCTGGTCGCCCAGCGCCCTGGAAAAGGTGCTGGCGCGCATGCCCGCCGCCGTCACCCTGGCCTTCGCCGCCGGTGCGCCGAACCTGCAGAAGGCGATGGACCAGGCGCGCGGCGATGGGCACGAGGTGCTGCTGCAGGTTCCCATGGAGCCGCAGGACTTCCCCCGCAACGATCCCGGCCCCGGCACCCTGCTGACCAGCCTGCCGGATGAGAAGAACGTCGACCGGCTGGAAACGGCCATGGCCAGCGCCACCGGCTATGTCGGCCTGACCAACCTGACCGGAACCAAGTTCCTGGCCAGCCATGACAGCCTGCAAACCGTGCTGCGCCAGGTGCAACGCCGGGGCCTGATCTACGTCGACAGCTGGCCCACCCCGGCCAGCCAGGCCACCCGCATCGCCACCGAGCTGGGCCTGCCCCGCGCCGTGTCGGACGTGCAGGTGGACCGGGCCCCGTCCGACGCCGGCGTCGCCGCCCAGTTGGCGGAACTGGAGCGCCTGGCCAAGCTCAACGGCGTCGCCGTGGGCTACGCCCAGCCCTACCCCGTGACCCTGGAGGCCATCGCCCGCTGGGCCGTGGGCCTGCGCGACCGGGGCATCGTCCTGGCGCCGGTCACGGCGGTGGTCAACCGCCAGGCGGATCGGTGAACAGCGCGGGCAAGTCCCGTCGGCCATCAATGACACGGACGATGTCCACACGTTCAATGGGCCCATCGTTTGTGTCGGGATACGTCTCGAAAAGAATCAGATACGGCCCTTCCACAAGCACGCGTGCGCTGGGGCGGATGTCTGGGCGGCGCACACCCATGCGAGGGAATACCGCGAGCCTTCCGATGCGGACACCGAGGGCACGAAGAATTCGGGTCGCCGCCACAGGGTTATCGATCGCAATCGATGACCAAATCTCTTCCAAGTCGCGGGCGACAGCGGGCGATTGGTAGATGGGGATCATTCGGCGCCAGTCTTGCCTCGGCGCGCTTGGGCGGCGGCAATCGATCGCTCAATATCAAAGGGCTCCGCGGCGCCGCTGGCCTTGCCCTCATCCCAAAGCTGACGCAAGCGTCGAACGTCCTGCTGCCGTAGTTCACGCTTGAACTGCCAATCACGAACAGCTTCCCGGATGATTTCACTGGTTGTCGCGTATTCGCCAGCTTCGACAGCCGTCCGCAAGGCGGCGACTTGCTCCACCGTGAGGGCGACGCTGACTTTTTGAACCTCGGCCATCCTGCACCTCCTGCTATCAGGTGCCAGTTATCCTACTTGGTGGCAAGACTGCCTACCAGGGCTAAGGTTAGCCCTCTATACATCATGCGTCGCCCAAGGCGCCTTAAGCTTCCGCGCACCGGCTATCTCAACACCTACCTCCTCAAGGCCATAGGCGTTCCCGCGTTCACCCGGCATCCTGGTGCCCCCCGCCCACCATGAGGAAAAACCACATGAGCCCCAAACGCATCCTGATGATCGTCGGCGATTTCGCCGAGGACTATGAAACCATAGTGCCTTTCCAGGCCCTGTCCATGGTGGGCTACCAGGTCGACGCCGTGGCCCCGGGCAAGCGGCCGGGCGACAAAATCGCCACCGCCATCCATGATTTCGAGGGCCACCAGACTTATACCGAGAAGCGCGGGCACGACTTCACGCTGAACGCCGATTTTGAGAGCGTGAAGGCCGACGACTATGTGGCCCTGGTCATCCCCGGCGGCCGCGCGCCGGAATTCCTGCGCCTCGACGGCCGGGTGATCGCCCTGGTGAAGTCCTTCGCGGCGCAGGACAAGGCCATCGCCGCCGTCTGCCACGGCCCGCAGATCCTGGCCGCCGCCGGCGTGTTGTCCGGCCGCAAGGTTTCCGCCTACCCCGCCTGCCGGCCGGAGGTGACCCTGGCGGGGGGCGAGTATGCCGACATCCCGGTGGACGGCGCCGTCACCGACGGCAAGCTGGTGACCGCCCCCGCCTGGCCGGCCCACGCCGCCTGGCTGGCGCAATTGCTGAAGGTGCTGGGCGCGGAGATCAGGATTTAAGAAAGACGAAGCCCCCGCGCCGGGATCTCCGGGCGGGGGCTCGGTCTCAATCGACATATGGCGCCAACTCAACCCAGCGGCATGAGATCCCTTATGCCGCTGTAGGCCCCAAATGGGGCCGCCGGAACCTTTCGGGGAACGGAGTGGACTGAAAGGCGAGGAAGCCAAGGGCGCGGACGCGCCCGCCCGGCGCTTGAGGGGGCGTTTGAGCGGTCACGATCAAACGCCATGGCATTGGCCCTTACAGCTTCACCAGCGCCTTGCCCAGGTTCTTGCCCTGCAGCAGGCCCAGGAAGGCCGGCACGGCGTTCTCCAGGCCCTCGGTCACGTCCTCGCGATACCGCAACTGGCCGCTTTTCACCAGGGCGCCGACCTCTTCCAGGAAGGCGTCGTTGCGATGCCAGTGGTCGGAAACGATGAAGCCCTGCACGTGCAGGCGGCGGGTCAGGATGGTCGACAGCAGGGCCGGCACCCGGTCCGGGCCCTCCGGCAGCGCGGTGTCGTTCAGGTTGCCGATGCGGCCGCACAGCGGCACGCGGGCGAAGGTGTTCAACAGGTCGAACACCGCGTCGGCCACCCGGCCGCCGACATTGTCGAAATAAACGTCGACGCCATTGTCACAGGCCGCGGCCAGCGCTTCCTTGAAGTTGGGGGCCTTGTAGTCGACGCAGGCGTCGAAGCCCAGTTCATCCACCACGAAGGCGCACTTCTCCGCCCCGCCGGCGATGCCGACGGCGCGGGCGCCCTTCAGCTTGGCCAACTGGCCGACGACGGAGCCCACGGCGCCAGCGGCGGCGGAGACCACCACCGTCTCGCCCGGCTTGGGCTGGCCGATGTCGTTCAGGCCGACATAGGCGGTCAGGCCCGGCATGCCCAGCACGCCCAGCGCGGTCGTGACCGGCAGGCCGTCGGTGTCCAGCTTGTGCACCGACTTCGGCCCGGCCACGGCGTATTCCTGCCAGCCGGAGTTGGACAGCACCAGGTCGCCGGCCTGGAAGCCGGGGACATTGCTTTCCACAACCTCACCAATGGTGCCGCCCACCATCAGGCCGCCGACCTCGATGGGCGGGGTGTAGGACTTGGCGGCGCTCATGCGGGCGCGCATGTAGGGATCGAGAGAGAGCCACCGCGTCTTTAGCAGAATCTGGCCGGGGCCCGCCACGGGGATGGACGCTTGTTCCATCCCGAAGTTCTGTTCCGTCGGGAGCCCCTCGGGGCGCGAGGCCAGAACAATCCTGCGGTTCAGCGGCATGTCTTTCCTCATCTTCCTTCAGAAGGGCGACACCCCGCGGGTGGCCCCGTTCATTCGCGTGAGGGTGTGGCCCATGCGGGTCGGGCCAGCCAGAACCGCACGATCACACCACGAACCAGGGGCCGGGCTTTCAGACGACTGTGCACGTCAAGCAGCCGCCGACACCTTGGTCCTTCGTCCAGGGCGCAAACCTTAGCCCACGCCCCGGCGCGCGGTGAAATGCCGTTGGCGCAACCCCGCACCCCGCCGCCGGGCACCGGGCGGGCGCAATTTACGGCTGTTCATCGCCCCCGCGCCGGTATCGTCACCGTTGCCGCAGGCGCACAAAAAACCCCGGCCGCGCGGACGCGGGACCGGGGCTTTCTAACTTGGAGGAAGGACGGGAAGCCGACCCCTGCGGGGCCGGCGGTCACGCCTCAATCCGGCTTGCGGGTCAAACCCGTGAGGGAGACAAGCTGCTGCTGCAACTCGTCCAGCCGCTTCTGCAGCTCATCGAACTGCCCGCCGGTGGTGGCGGGCTTGGCCTTGGGCACCTCGCCGGTTTCGGCGCGGGCCGCATCGGCGCCGGCCAAGGGCGAGAACATGCGCATCGCCCGCTCGAACATGGCCATGTTCTGCTTGCCCACCTCCTCGAACGAGCCGAAGGGGAACATGCCGCCCAGGGTGTTCTGGAAGTAATCCCGCATTTTCTCGTGATTACGGGTGAACGACTGCATGCTGTATTCGAGGTACTTCGGCACCATCCACTGCATGTTGTCGCCGTACAGGCTGATCAACTGCCGCAGGAAACCGATGGGCAGCAGGTTCTGTCCGCCCTTGGACTCTTCTTCCACGATGATCTGGGTCAACACCGACCGGGTGATGTCGTCGCCCGACTTGGCGTCGTAGACGACGAAGTCGGTCCCGTCCTTCACCATCTGGCACAGATGGTCCAGGGTCACGTACGAACTGGTGGCGGTGTTGTAAAGACGCCGGTTGGCGTACTTCTTGATCGTGATCGGCGCGGGCTTGGGATCTTCTTTGTCGACCATAGGCGGCGTTTCCCGGCGATGTTTATCACCCGTTGCACGGGTGCACTGCACATAGCTAATCCATGCGGTGCGGCACGCGCAAGCATCCTGCCAAGGATCAATGCGTGGTATGACCTTCCGCCATCGCTTTGCCAGCCGGCGGCGGGGGTGTAGATTGGCGCCATGCCGCGCAAGCCCGAAGCCCCACCGCCCCCGCCCGGCGCCCCCGTCGAGGATGCCGCGGGACCCGCCTCAGCCTCCCAGGGCGAACCGCCCAGCCTGGACGCGCTGGCCCGGCGCTACCTGGACTTGTGGCAGGACCAGTGGGCCGCCATGTCCGCCGATCCGGACATGACCGACGCGTTCGCCCGCCTGGTACGGACGTTCGGCCAAGCCGCCTGGCCGGGCGGCGGCGGCGCGAATCCTGGGCCGGGCGCCTGGGCGGGCGCACCTTTCTTCACCCCCGCCACCTTCCCTTGGGGGCCTTATGCCAGCACGCAAAGCACCAACGGACCCAAGCCCGCGGGCGACCGACACGGCGGCGACGGCACCCCGGAGACGCCGCCAGGGCCCGCGGCCGCTGGCGGCGCACCTGACGGCGGCGATGACCGTCTTGCTGAACTCGCAGGCCGGATTGCCGCTCTTGAACGGCAGCTCGCCGATCTGGCGCAAGGAGTTGGAGCCGAGGTGCCGCCAACTGCGCGCCGACCTCGCCGGCGTCGACCCGGAAGCGCTGAGCGCGGCGGTTGAGCGCGAAACCCGCCGCCGACTCGACACCTTTCTGAGCGGCCTGGAGCGCTATCGCCGCAACCCCTATCAACGCGATGTCACCGACCCGCCACCGGTATGGACGGAGGGCAACAGCCGCCTGCTGGATTACAGCCTGCCCGGAGCCAAGGGGCCTGTGCTGCTGTTCGTGCCCTCGCTGGTCAACCGCGGTTATGTGCTGGACCTGTCGGCGCGCAAGAGCCTGGTGCGATGGCTGGCCCAGCAGGGTTTTCGTCCCCTGCTGCTGGATTGGGGCACAGTGGGGGTCACCGAACGGGGGTTCGGCCTCAGCGACTACGTCGCCGGCCGGCTGGCCCGCGCCGTGGACGCGACGCGCGACCTGATGGGCCAGGCCCCCGCGCTGGTGGGATATTGCATGGGCGGCACCCTGGCCGCCGCCGCCGCCGTGCTGCGGCCCGAGGCGCTGTCCGGCCTGGTGCTGCTGGCCGCCCCCTGGGATTTCCATGCCGACGACCGGGCCGCGGCGCTGCGCACCGCCGCCGTCCTGCCCCTGGTCGAGCCGGCGCTGACCTGGCTGGGCGAACTGCCGGTGGACATGATCCAGTTCCTGTTCGTCGGGCTGGACCCGCTGCTGGCGTTGCGCAAGTTCAGCCGCTACGCCCGCCTGGCCCCGGACAGCCAGGACGCCCAGGACTTCGTGGCGCTGGAGGATTGGCTGAACGACGGTGTGCCCCTGGCCGCAACCGTCGCGCGGGAATGCCTGGGCGGCTGGTATGGCCGCAACGACCCCGCCGAGGGGAACTGGCGGGTGGCGGGCCGGGCCATAACGCCGGGCGCCATCCGCCTGCCCACGCTGGCCATCATCCCCGCCCGCGACCGCATCGTGCCGCCGGGCGCCGCCCGTGCCCTGATCGACGCCATACCCGGCGGCGACCGCCTGGAGCCACCGCTGGGCCACATCGGCATGGTGGTCAGCGCCGGCGCGCCGGGCCAGGTGTGGGCGCCGCTGGCCGACTGGCTGCGGGCGCGTCTTCAGGCCCCGCGGTCATAGCGGTAGGGGCCGCCCTTCTCCACCGCCGCGCGGTAGGCCGGGCGGGACTGGATGCGGGCCAGGAAGTCCGCCAGGTGGGGAAAGCGCTCCGCCGCCTCCGGCGCCGTGAGGGCCGTCTCGATGGGGAAGCTCATCTGGATGTCGGCGGCGGTGAAGGTCTCCCCCAGGAACCAGGGGGCCTGGGCCAGTTCCGCGTTCATGTACCCCAGGTGGTTGGCCATCTCCGACGCGATGCGGGGCTGCAGGGGGGTGGCACCGTCGCCCAGGCGGCTGGTGTAGAGCTTCAACAGGATGGGCAGCATGGCGGAGCCCTCGGCGTAGTGCATCCAGTGGCTGAAGCGCGCCTGCGCGGCGCGGTCGCCCGCCGGCGGAGCCAGCCGGCCATTGCCGTGGGTGCGCACCAGATACTCGATGATGGCGCCCGATTCGGCCAACACCAGGCCCTCATCCTCGATCACCGGCGACTTGCCCAGGCGATGGATGACCTTCAGGGCCGGGGGGGCCAATTGCGTGGCCGGATCGCGCTCATACCGCACCACCTGGTAAGGCAGTTCCAGTTCCTCCAGGGCCCACAGCACGCGCTGCGACCGGGAATGGTTCAGGTGATGGACGATGATCATGGCGCGCTCTCCAGCAATTTCGGCTTTTCATTCGCGGTGGATACGGCCGGATCATAGACCCAGATCAGCCGCCAGCTTGGCGGCCAGCGCCCCAGCGCCATCGGGGCCATAAGCCTGCTCGAACCCCGAGCCCCAGACGGGCCCCGGCCAGGCGGCGTCGCCCCGCGTGCGGGCGACCACATGGACATGCAGTTGCGGCACCAGGTTGCCGATGGCGGCGACATTCAGCTTGTCCGGGCGGAACGCCACCTCCATGACGCGCGAGGCCTGGGCGATCTCCGCCATCAGTTGGACCTGGTCGGCCGTCTCCAGCCGGTGGATCTCGACGGCGCCGGCCCGGCGGGGAACCAGGATCAGCCAGGGCCAGCAGGCGTTGCGCGACAGCAGCACGCGGCTGAGCGGCAGGTCGCCCACGGCCACGGTGTCCGCGGCCAGGCGGGGATGCAGGGCGAAGTCGGCGGCGCTTGTCATGACCACAGGCATTCCGTTTAAGGCTGGACGCCGGATTCGGCGATGGACGGGCGCCCGCAATACCGCTGGACGCCGTCGTTGGGATGGCTATGTACTACTGTCCAACGCTGTCCGTCCAAGGAGTTCGGCCACGACAATGGCACACCGGATGGCGCCGCCGTGGGGGTGAAAATGGCGTGGGGGCCCGGCTTCCATAAAATTGCCCCATAGTCGTGTCATTGGATGGTTTCGCTTCCGTCACGGTGGGCGCCCACGGTGGGCGCCATGGTGGGGCCTTGGGGCTGGGAACCCGCCGGATAATTCACTAGTTTGCGGGTCCGCCCGTTCAGCCGTGCGCGTACCTATTCCTTTTTCATCGTCGTCCCATTCATCATCATTCCGTTCCAGGGGCAGGGGTCGTTCACAATGCGTAAGATTTTGAGGATGCAGAAATCCGCTTGGGCGGTCCTGCTTCTTCTCGTGCTGGGCAACATCGGCGCGTGGGCGATCGTCAACCGCCCGGCCAGCGAGCGCCCCTGGGCCGGCACCATCGCCGGCGTGGCCTTCGTGCCCTTCCAGGCCAATCAAAGCCCGCAGAATGGGGACAGCCCCACCGCCGATGACATCAAGCGCGACCTGGATGTGGTGGCGCCGCATGTGCAGTCCATCCGCACCTACCAGGTCGGCAACGGCATCGACCAGGTGGCGCCCATCGCGCTGGAGCGTTACCCCAACCTGACCATCACCCAGGGCGCCTGGCTGTCCAAGGACACCGCCGCCAATGAGGCGGAACTGGCCGGCCTGGTGCGCGTCGCCCGCGCCAACCCCAATGTGAAGCGGGTCATGGTCGGCAACGAGGTGCTGTTCCGTGACGACTTCAGCGTCGCCCAGCTGATCGACTACATCCAGCGGGTGAAGCGCCAGGTGAACGTGCCGGTGTCCACGGCCGAGCCGTCGTACGTCTGGCTGGACCACCCGGAACTGGCCGACGCCTGCGACTTCATCACCATCCACCTGCTGCCCTACTGGAACAAGGTGTCGGTGGACCGCGCGGTGGAGGACGCCATGGCGGCCTACCGCCAGGTGCAGGAGCGCTTCCCCAACAAGCACATCCTGATCGGCGAGACCGGCTGGCCGTCCGACGGCGCCTATCGCGGGGCGGCCGAGGCCGGCCTGGTGAACGAGGCCAAGTACATCCGCAGCTTCCTGAACATCGCCGGCCAGCAGCGCCTGGACTTCTACATCATGGAGGCCTTCGACCAGCCGTGGAAGCGCACGCTGGGCGGCACGGCGGAAACGGCCTGGGGCATCTGGGACGCCCACCGTCACCAGAAGTTCCCCATGGTGGGCGGCATCCTGGAGGTGCCGTCGTGGCGGGTGCTGTGCGCCATCGCCACCGCCCTGGCCTTCTTCCCCATGTTCTTCTTCGTGCTGGCCCGCGACGACCTGAAATGGCGCGGCCAGCTGTTCTACGGCTTCCTGATCCAGACGGTGGCCTCCGTCCTGGTGTGGACGGGCACCCAGGCCCTGACCGTGGGCATGGGCACCCTGTCCTTCACCGCCTTCATGGTGCTGATCTTCGCCCAGCTGATCCTGTTCGCCGTCATGCTGATCGACGGCCTGGAACTGACGGAGGTGGTGTGGACCCAGCGCTGGAAGCGGCGCTACACCCCGGTGCGCGAGCCGCTGGGCGACTACACGCCCAAGGTTTCCATCCATGTGCCCTGCTACAACGAGCCGGCGCACATGGTGATCGAAACCCTGGACGCCTTGGCGGCCATGGACTACCCCAACTTCGAAGTCCTGGTGATCGACAACAACACCAAGGACGAGGCGGTGTGGCGCCCGCTGGAGGAATACTGCGCCAAGCTGGGGCCGCGCTTCCGCTTCTTCCACCTGCCGCGCTGGCCCGGCTTCAAGGGCGGCGCCCTGAACTTCGGCCTGTCCGTCACCGCCCCGGATGTGGAGGTGGTGGGCGTCATCGACAGCGACTACCAGGTCACGCCCGACTGGCTGTCGGCCACCATCCCCTATTTCAAGCGGCCGGAGGTCGGCTTCGTCCAGTCGCCGCAGGACTACCGCGACTGGTCCGACGACGCCTTCAAGTCGATGATCAACTGGGAATACCAGGGCTTTTTCCACATCGGCATGATCCAGCGGAACGAGCGCAACGCCATCATCCAGCACGGCACCATGACCCTGGTGCGCAAGAGCGCGCTGGATGGTGTGGGCCGCTGGGCCGAGTGGTGCATCTGCGAGGATTCGGAGCTGGGCCTGCGCTTGTTCGAGGAGAAGCTGGAGGCGGTCTACATGCCCGACAGCTTCGGCCAGGGCCTGGTCCCCGACAGCTTCGCCGGCTACAAGACCCAGCGCTTCCGCTGGGCCTATGGCGCCGTGCAGATCCTGAAGCGCCATTGGCGCGAGATGATGCCGGGCGGCACCAAGCTGACGGCCGGCCAGAAGTACCACTTCATCACCGGCTGGCTGCCCTGGTTCGCCGACGCCGCCCACATGGGCTTCGTCATCGGCGGCATCGTCTGGTCGCTGGGCCTGCTGCTGCTGCCGCAGTGGATCGAGTTCCCGCCCACCGTTTTCATCCTGCCCACCCTCAGCGTCTTCTTCTTCAAGGTGCTGTGCGGCCTGTGGCTGTATGGGGAGCGGGTGAAGTGCCGCTTCATCGACAAGCTGGGGGCGGCCATCGCCGGCATGGCGCTGACCCACACCGTGGGCCGCGCCGTGTGGGTGGGCCTGTTCACCAGCGGCCGCCCCTTCGTGCGCACGCCGAAGTGCGAGGACCAGCCGGCCCTGATCCAGGGCTTCCTGCATGCGCGGGAGGAGGTGGCGTTGATGCTGGGCCTGTGGCTGGCCGCCGCCGCCATCGCCCTGCTGAAGGGTAGCGACAACCGGGACGCCTATGTCTGGGCCACCATGCTGGTCGTCCAGTCCTTCCCCTACATCGCCGCCCTGTTCCTCAGTACCCTCAACGCCCTGCCCAAGGGTGGCGGTGCGGAGGCCTCGACCGCGCCGGCGGAGTAAAGCCGGATCGCGATATGGTCTGTGACGGGGCGGTGGGGCAACCCACCGCCCCGTTCCATTTAGGAGCCCCAAACCCGTCCGGGCACAATTCCGTGACCGAACCGCCGATTCGCGCCCACAACAGCCCAGGCGCGCTATCCTGAACCCAGGTTCAACAATCGGTCGGCCGGCCCACGGGGGCCGCCAAAACAGGACCGGCCAGAAGGCCGGGGAACGGGAGGGAATGGTGAAGACGCAAACACTGTCGTCCCAAGCGCCGCAAACCGACGCGGCGGACGGTGACCTCGACCCTCAGGGCGACGCGGATGTCCAGGCCGTGCTGGCCGCCAACCGCCGCTTCTATCAAGCCGTCGCGGAACGCGATGTGGCGGGGATGGAGACGCTGTGGGCCCAGGACGGGGAGGTGCGCTGCGTCCATCCCGGCTGGCCGGCGCTGTCGGGCTGGGAACAGGTCATGCGCAGCTGGCGCGACCTGCTGGGCAACCCCCGGTCCCCGGACGTGCGCCATCAAGGCGCGCAGGCCATGGTCCACGGCGACATCGGCTGGGTGGTGTGCGAGGAGTTCGTGGCCAGCACCGCCCTGGTGGTCACCAACCTGTTCGCCCGGTCGGTGGGCGGCTGGCGCATGATCCATCACCAGGCGACGCCCATCTCCTCCATCGCCGCGTTCGAGGACGCCAGCGGCCATGAGGATCTGCACGGCCGGCCGCCTACCCTGCATTAGACCCTGAATGCCGCCCTCAGTCGCCGGGCGCCAGCATCCGCTGGCTTGGCTTCCTCCCTTTGCAGTCCGCTGACGCTCCCCGCAAAGGTCCGGCGGCCGCCGTCGCGGCCTAGGCGGCATGAGGCGACACCTCATGCCGCCGATATTAGTACGACAAATCAGGTTTTGGAGATTGCGGGGGCGCCGCTTTTCCGTACTGTTATCGCTAACAACACGGAAAACAGGGAGAGCCCCATGCGGCGTTGGCTGCGCATCGCACGTTTGTTACCGACCGTCCTGAGCGGAGTGCTGGCCGTTGGCACCGCCCTGGCCGCATCGCCCCCGGCCAGTTCGCCCGCCCCTACCCCGCCCATGGGGTGGAACAGCTGGGACGCCTACGGCTTCACCATCGACGAGGCCGACTTCAAGGCCAATGTCGGCGTTCTGGCGACGCTGAAGCCTTACGGCTGGACCTACGCCGTGGTGGATGAGGGGTGGTATATGGCCGACCCCTTCGGCAAGACCTTGGCGGAGCGGCAGTATCTCTTGGACGGCCACGGCCTGCTGGTTCCCGTGCCGGCGCGTTTCCCCACCGCCGCGGACGGCCAGGGCTTCAAGACGCTGGCCGACTGGGTGCATGCGCAGGGCCTGAAGTTCGGGCTGCACATCGTGCGCGGCATTCCCAAGCAGGCCGTCGAGCGGAACACGCCGGTGGCGGGATCGTCCTTCCATGCGGCCGACGTGGCGGACACCGCCGACACCTGCCCCTGGGACGACGGCAACTATGGGGTGCGCGACACGCCCGCCGGCCAGGCCTATTATGATTCGATGATGGCGCAATACGCGCGCTGGGGCCTGGACTTCCTGAAGGTCGACTGCATCGCCGACCACCCTTACAAGGCCAGTGAAATCCGGCAGATCAGCAGCGCCATCGCCAAGACGGGCAGGCCCATCGTGCTGAGCCTGTCGCCCGGCCCCACCAACCTGTCCCACGCGGCGGAGATCAGCCGCTACGGCCAGATGTGGCGCATCACCAACGATGTGTGGGACGGCTGGACCTTTCCCCATGAAAAGCCGGGCGATGATTTCCCCTACGGCGTGCGCGACCTGTTCGACCGCCTGCCCGGCTGGGCGCCGCACACGGGCCATGGCCGCTGGCCGGACGCCGATATGCTGCCCATCGGCACCCTGGCCCCCCATCCCGGCTGGGGTGAGCCCCGCGCCTCACGCCTGACGGCGGAGGAACAGCGCACGCTGATCACCCTGTGGGCCG
The DNA here is from genome assembly GCF_034427435.1 of Nitrospirillum goiasense. Lineage (NCBI taxonomy): Bacteria > Pseudomonadati > Pseudomonadota > Alphaproteobacteria > Rhodospirillales > Azospirillaceae > Nitrospirillum > Nitrospirillum goiasense. Next base: position 342,693 of record NZ_JAXQNP010000002.1, read on the forward strand.
TCGCCCGCTCGCCGCTGATCCTGGGCGCCAACCTGACCAAGCTGGACGACGCCACCCGCGCCCTGATCACCAACCGCGCGGTCATCGCGGTGGATCAGACGGCCAAGGACAGCCGGCCGGTGACGGACCTGCCCGCCGGCTTCGAAAACGCCCGCGTCTGGCTGGCCACGGGCGCCAAGGGCCAGCGCTACCTGGCGCTGTTCAACCTGGACGACAAGCCCGCGACGCTGTCGGCGCCGTGGGACAAGGTGGGCTTGGCCACCGGCCGCCATGCGGCCCGCGACCTGTGGGCGGGCAAGGCCCTGCCGCCGGCGGACAGCCTGGCCGTCACGCTGCCCGCACACGGCAGCGCCCTGTTCGAGGTGAAATGATCGAGAGGCGGGCCGCTGCGTCCGGGATTATTCCCGGCGCAGCACCTTGTCCGCCAGCACGCTGGCCCACCAGCGGGTCATGAAGGTCTTCTTGAAGGCCGGCGGGTCGTAGACATCGTCCACCCACTGGTAGAAGGCATCGACGGTCGGCTCGATGCCCTGCCCCTCGGCGTAGGCCAGGAAGGTCTCGAAGAAGTGGTCCAGGATGCCGGTCTTGGCATGCCGCAGGTGGCCATATTTGGGGCTGAGCTGGCCCAGTGCGGTCCGCAGGGGCACGCCCTCGTGCACGAACAGGTACAGCACGCTCATGAAGCCGACCCGGTCGGACCCGGCCTTGCAGTGCATCAGCACCGGGTACTGCGCGTCCCGCCAAATCTCCCGCGCCTGATGCAGGATGTGCTTCTTGGGCGCGTCGCGGGAATTGACGGGGAAATTGACCAGGGCCAGGCCCTGACGGGCGCAGGCCTCATCCTCCAGCACCCAGGAGCCGCAATTGTCACGCCGGCCGCGCAGGTTGATGACGGTGCGCACGCCCAGGCGGGCGGCCTGGGCGATGTGCCGGGGCGTCGGCTGGCTGGAGCGGTACAGCCGCGGGGAAATCTGGAACATGTTCTTGTAGATCATGCGGATGAACGCATGGTCCTTGAAGAAGCTGTTCAGGTAGCGCTTCACGCCGCTGATCCGTTGCGGTGACGCCCCGCCCGCGGGGGTGGGGGCCGCCGGGGAAGGGGTTGCCAAGGGGGTGGGCGGCGCCTCGGTTCCAGCCGCCGGCATCTTGTCCACCGTCACGGCCTGCAGCCGATAGTCCGTCATCGCGTGTACTGTCCCAAAAGCAAAGGCAGCCCAAGAAGCAAAGGCAGGAGCCCCCGCCTGGCCTGGCGTTCCGGTCGGCCAAGCATACGGCCCTTATATAGGGGGTTTATCTCGCGGGCGCGAGGGGGCATGCGCGCATGGGCGCTTAGACCGCAGCCCGGCACATCCTGGGGAAAGGCGGAGCCTCAGCGCGCGGCAGGGCGGACGTAGGCGGCGTCCAGCCGGTCCAGCCGGTCGAAGAAGGGGGCGACCACCGACCGATCCTCCTTGGTTTCCCGTTCCAAGGCGGCGCGGTCATGTTCCGTCCACCGCACCAGGGTCGCCATCTCCTGGCGGTCGAAGGCGCTGAGGGTGGAGGTGGAGGCCAGCTTCTGCGCCGTCGCCCCTTTTTCCACCGGCTCCTCCGCCGCGCGGGCCGCCTGGCGGGCGGCCAGCACCCGCTGCGTCATCTGTCGCCAGTGCCGCTCGTCAAAGCCGTATTTGGACAGCAGGGCTTGCGCCTCGGACCCGGGGTGGGCCAGCAGGACGAACGCCGGTTGCCCGTCGTTCGGCGTGGACGCGACCAAAGCCTCCGCCGCTGTCACGTAACGGCCGACCTCATCGGTGTCCAAACGCTCATGCGCCAGCATCGGCGCGGATACCATCAGAACCACTAACGCGGCTGCGAAACGCATCGTTTGCCCCCAAACGTTCGCGCGCCAAATGTGATCGTTTCTTATAATGGGCACGCAACGGCATTTCCAGGGGAAAGCCGTCAGGCGAAGAGTAGAAATAAAGAATTGTGGCACGGGCATGGCGGCGCACCCCGCAAACCCTGCCGGGGACAAACTCTTACGGAGGGCGCGCAAGGACAGGCCTGCGGCGCGACCGCGCATGCCCCTTGAATGATGTCAAGACGTGCCCTAGGGTCCCGACGCACCCATGGGTTTTCCATTTAGGATAGACGTAGCCCCGTGTCCCGTTTCACCGCCCGTCTTCTTGCCGCCGGCACCGCCCTGGTCCTGGCCGGTACCGCCCTTGCCCAAACCAGCCCCCAGCCGGAACAGACACCGGGGGGCCAAGCCCCGACCAGCGGGTCGGATGGCGGTGGCCTGATCCTGCCGGGCGCCATCTCCTCGGGCTCCAGCGTCGCGGCACCCCAGCAGGCCCCGCAGCAAGCCCCCGGCCCCGCCATGGGCCCGGCCGCCGGGCCTGCGGCTGGCCCCAGCGCCGGTCCGCGCCAGGCGCCGGCCGCCCAGGCGCCCGTTGCCGGCCCGGCCGCGCCGGCCGGAGCACCGGCCGCGTCCAAGGTGGGCACGGTCACCGGCAACTGGCAGGTGGGACCGCAGGTCTACACCGATGGCAGCTTCAAGCTCTGCGAGGCGCAGGCCAGCTTCGACAACGGCTTGGCCCTGGTCTTCCTGGCCCTGCCCGTGCCCCAGGCCGAGCAGCAGGCCAAGAAGCTGCCGCCCAAGATCATCAACCTGGTGATCGGCGTGCCCGGCGCCAACATGCCGCCGGGCCAGGGTCCGGCCGTGAAGCTGAAGCTGGACGGCAAGCTGGAGCAGATGCGCGGCTCGCAGATCATCCAGCCGAACGCCATCATGACCGGCTTCGACCCGATGGACGCCAACTTCACGAAGGCGTTGCTGACGGCCAACAAGCTGGAGGTCAGCAGCCCCAACGACACCGCCACCTTCGTCCTGAAGGGCGGCACCAAGGCCTTCAAGGACCTGAACGCCTGCTTCGATCAGGCGATGGCCGGCAAGCTGCAGCTGCCGGCACCGCCGCCGGCCATCCCGCCGGCCTTCGCGCAACTGCTGATCGATGCCGGCCTGAAGGACGCCCACCCCCTGCCGGTGGACAAGATGTCGCCGCAGGAACGCCCCGGCGACTTCGCCTGGGCCGTCCAGAAGGACGTCATCGGCTCGCTGCGCTCGGTGGGCTTGAAGCCTGAGGCGGGTGACCTGGAAAAGGTGATGCAGAACTATCTGGACAGCCTGTCCAAGGGTTGCCAGGGCACCTACACCCCCACCAAGGGCAAGCTGGAAAAGCTGCTGCAGATCGACATGCAGACGGGCTCCGCCAGCTGCAAGACGGACAAGGGCGAGTTCTACGCCAACCTGATCCTGTACCTGACCAAGGACCGGCAGCTGTTCATCATCTCGCATGAGGCGCCGGCGGCGTCCAAGGCCGTTGCCGACAACGCCGGCAACGCCATCGCCGGCGTGCTGCGCAAGAAGGCCAACGAGCCGCCGCCCGCCCAGGGCGCGCAGCAGCCCGGCCCCGCAGCCGGCCCGCGCAAGCAGCAGTAAATCCAGCCACACGGCTGAAATGAGAGCGGGAGGGGTGCTGGCTCCTCCCGTTTTTCTTTGTGCGGAACCAGAACCTAGGCCGCGGCCGCCGGGGCATTCCGGGGAGCGTCAGCGGACTGGAATGCAAGGATAGCCAGGGGCCGGATGGACCGCCGACGCCTGAGGAACAAGAAGAACTACACCACTTCCCGCACCAGCTTGGACAGGAAGGCGTCGGCGAAGGCGTGGCGGTTGGCGGCGGTGATGACGAAGGCGTCCTCCCCCGCCACGACGTTGTCGCGGTAGTACGGCTCCAGCCAGTCGTATTCGTCCAGGATGACCAGGCCGTTAACCCCAACCCCGGCGGCCTGCGCGTGCGCGCGGGCAGAGCGGGGATCGATGCCGCCGTTGTTGAAGCCGTTGCTGACTAGGTCGATGGTGCGCCGGTCGGCACTGTAGGGACAGGCGTCCAACTGGCGCACCGCCTGGACGATGCAATCGCCCAGGGCCGTGTTGCCGCCCATGGCCACGCCGGGCGCGGCGTCGATGCGGTCGGCCAGGGCCAGCGCGTCCTGCGGCGTTGCCAGCAGGGTCCAAGGCACCAGCGTCGTCAGGGTGCCGGGGCCAGAGAACAGGGCCAGTTGCACCGCCACCTTGCCCTTGGGCCCACCGGCCAGGGCCTGGTGCACCGCCTTGTCGCGGAAGGCGGCGGCATGGCCGCGCAACTGGAAGTCCAGCATCACCTTGGAAATGCTGGCGGAACTGTCGACCGCCATCACCAACGCCAGGTCCACCGGCGTGCCCCCGGCCCGGGCCCAGGCGCGCCCCGCCCCCAGCGGGCTCGCCACCATCGGTGCCATCAGGGCCGCGCCCATGCCGGCCAGCAGCGTGCGCCGCGTTGGCTTTGCCGCCCCTTGGCCATCCTTACCCACGTTTCGTCCCATATGCGTGCAGCCCCACGGAGAAGCGCGGCGATCCTGCGGCGGATCAGTCCTTGCCCCCGCCGCGCGCCCAGGTGACGACCTTGCGCATGACGGTGGGCAGGGCCTGGTCATGGAAATCGGCGGGGGCGCACCATACGCCTTCGACCGCCGCCCCCTCATCCGCCAGGTGGCCGCGAACGACGGTAAGTTCCAGGTGAAAATGGGTGAATGTGTGGCGGACGATGCCCGGCAGGCGCTGCCAGTCCACCGCCGCCGGCGCCCAGGCCAGCGCCCGGGTATAGGCCAGGTCCGCGCCCGGCTCCCAGGCGCTGGACGGCACCTCCATCATCCCGCCCAGCAGGCCCGACTCGGGCCGGCGGCGCAGCAGCACCTGCCCCCGCGCGTTGGTCAGCCAGAAGGCCACGCCCCGGCGGGTGGGCTTGGCCGCCTTTTCCGCCTTGCGCGGCAGCAGGTCGGCGATGCCGTCCCGGCGTCCCCGGCAGGCATCCCGCCAGGGGCACAGCACGCAGCGCGGGTTGCGCAGGCTGCACAGCGTGGCCCCCAGGTCGAACAGCGCCTGGGTGTAGTCGCCCGGCCGCTTGTCCGGCACCAGGGCCGTGGCCAGCGCCTTGAGCTTGGGCTTGGAACCCGGCAACGGGTCGGTCACGGCATAGATGCGGGACAGCACGCGTTCCACATTGCCGTCCATGGCCGTGGCCGGCAGGTCGAAAGCGATGGCCGCGATGGCGGCGGCGGTATAGGCGCCGATGCCGGGCAGATCCAGCAGCGCGGACTCGTCGGCCGGGAAGCGGCCGCCGTGCCGCGCCACCACCGCCTGGGCGCAGGCGTGCAGGTTGCGGGCGCGGGCGTAATAGCCGAGGCCGGCCCATTCCTTCAGCACCGCGTCCAGGTCCGCCGCCGCCAGGTCCGCGACCGTGGGCCAGCGGGCCAGGAAGCGCTGGAAGTAAGGCCCCACGGTCGCCACCGTCGTCTGCTGCAGCATGATTTCCGACAGCCAGACATGATAGGGATCGGCCACCGTTCCGGGGGCGGAACGCCAGGGCAGTTGGCGCCGGTGGGCGTCGTACCAGGCCAGCAGGTCGGCGGGCCGGGGGGCCGGCAGGTCAGGTCCGCCGGCGGGGCTGGCGGGGGAGGAGTCGCCTGCGACGATCATTGTATGGTCAAAGCCCCTTGCGGCGTGGTTCAACAGGCCCCAAACACTCTTCCCATGGAAGGGGTCCCGGAAGGGGCGCCCCCAGCGGATACGCCGCCCCCGCAACTGTTTCAAGGTCCACCGACGCCCATGCCCGGCCCGCGCCCCATCGGCCGCCACCTGAACGCCATCGCCGGCAAGGCGCTGGGCCCGCACGGCCCCGCCTTCGCCACCCTGCTGGCCGAATGGGAGACCATCGTGGGCCCGCGTCTGGCCAGCGTCGCCCTGCCGCTGAAACTGCAATTCCCCAAGGGCCGGCAGGACGACGCCGTGCTGCACCTGGGCGTCTCCGGCCCCGCCGCCCTGTTCATCCAGCATGAGGAGCCGCAGATTCTGCAGCGCCTGAACGGCTTCTTCGGCTTTCGCGCCGTCGCGCGCCTGAAGCTGACGCAGGCCCCGCCCGCCACCAAGCGCCGCCGGGACCGCCCGGCGCCCACCCCCCGCCGCCTGTCGGCGGGCGAGGCGGCCGCGCTGGAAACCCAGACGGCGGCCGTGGAAAGCGGGGACCTGCGCGAGGCGCTGGCCAGCCTGGGCCGGGCCATCCTGGCGACCGAAAAGCCAGCCGGAACCCCTAGGCGATAGTCTTTCGGAGGCGGCTTGCCGGCCCCCGCCGGCGCCCCCTATAGTCACTACAGTTGGTATCGGAGGAACTAAGGTGAACCTACATCTGCGTAATTCGTTGGCCGCCGCCGTGGTGGCCGCCGGCACCGTGACCGGTGCCCTGGTGGCCGGTGCTGCCAGCGCCCAGACGGCGGACGCCCCCGTCACCATCGACGTGGCGGCCGCGACCAGCCCGCGCGTGCTGGGCGACACCAAGGCGCCCATCGTGGTGGATGAATACGCCTCGTTCACCTGCCCGCACTGCGCCCATTTCGAAGAGGCCTTCCTGCCCCGGCTGAAGGCGGACTTCATCGACACCGGCCAGGTGCAGCTGGTGTTCCACGACTTCCCGCTGGACCAGCTGGCCTTCGCCGCCGAGATGGCCGCCCGCTGCCTGCCGGCCGACCGCTACACCGCCGCCAAGGGCCTGATCTTCAAGACGCAGGCGCAGTGGGAACACGCCGACGATCCGCTGAAGGCCCTGCAGCAGACCCTGCGCCTGGGCGGCATGTCCGACGCCGCCTTCACCGCCTGCCTGAGCAGCAAGCCGCTGCAGGACTTCATCACCCAGAGCCGGCTGGACGCATCGGAAAAGCTGGGCGTGGACGGCACCCCGACCTTCTTCATCAAGAAGGGCGACGCGGTGGTGGAAAAGATCGACAACCTGCGTGAATACAGCCAGCTGTCGGACGCGCTGGTGAAGGCGGGCGCCAAGGCGCCGGCCAACCCCGCCCCCGATCCGACCGCCGGCACCGCCGCCCAACCGGCAGCCGGCACGCCGGCCGCGTCCACCCCGGCCAGCCCGCCGGCTTCCACCCCGGCCCCGGCCGCCAGCGCCAGCAGTGGCCCCAGCACCGGCGTGATCGTGGGCGGCATCGTGGCCGCGCTGGTCGTCCTGGGCGGGCTGTTCATGCTGACCCGCAAGAAGTGACATGGGATGGCGCGCCGGGGCGATCCCGGCGCGCCGCCTCATGACAATCAGTGCCGTCAACGTCGCGATCGAGGGGAATGGGGATGATGGGGGGCAAGCGAGTTCGCGGCCTGCGCGGACCAATGGGAACCATGGCGCCGGCCGCCCGCGCCCTCGCGGCGGCGGCGGCTACCCTGCTGGCACCCGCCCTGGCGCTGGCCCAGGCGGCGCCCGCCGTACCCACGGCTTCGGCATCCACGGCCGGCATCGACATCGCCGCCGCCACCAGCACCCGCGCCATGGGCAGTGGCAATGCCCCGGTGGTGGTCGAGGAATACGCCTCCTACTCCTGCCCGCACTGCGCCCATTTCGAGGAAACGATGCTGCCCCGCCTGAAGGCGGACTTCATCACCACCGGCCAAGTGCGCTTCATCTTCCACGACACGCCCACCAACCGCGTGGGATACCTGGCCCACATGGCCACGCGCTGCCTGCCCGTCGCCAGCTATAACGACGCCCGCAGCCTGCTGTTCAGCACCCAGAACCAGTGGCTGGGCGCCAAGGACCCGGAGGCGGGCCTGAAGGAGATGATGGGCATGGCCGGCCTGCCCGGCCCGGCCTACGACGCCTGCGTCGCGAGCAAGCCGCTGCAGGACTATGTGGCCACCAGCAGCCAGGAGGCCACCGACGCCAAGATCGAAGTGACGCCCACGCTGATCATCCGCAAGGGTGGCAAGGAAGTGGACCGCATCGCCGGTCCCAACGACTATGACAAGCTGGCCGCCGCCCTGGTCAAGGCCGGCGCCAAGGCCCCGAAGAAGTAAGCCCCCGTGCAATTCACCAAGCTCCGCATCTCCGGCTTCAAGTCCTTCGTGGACCCCACCGAGCTTTTGATCGAGCCCGGGATGACCGGCATCGTCGGCCCCAATGGTTGCGGCAAGTCCAACCTGGTGGAGGCGTTGCGCTGGGCCATGGGCGAAACCTCGGCCAAGAAGATGCGCGGCGAGGACATGGACGACGTCATCTTCGGCGGCACGGCCACGCGCCCGGCGCGCAACCTGTGCGAAGTCGTCCTGCACCTGGACAGCCCGAACCTGACGGCTGGCACCCCGGGCGTCAAAGCGGACGCGGTCCAGGCGGAAATGGAAATCAGCCGCAAGCTGGAGCGCGGCGCGGGCTCGGACTACCGCATCAACGGCCGGCCCGCCCGCGCCCGCGACGTGCAGTTGCTGCTGGCCGACAACGCCTCGGGCGCCCATTCCCCGGCGCTGGTCAGCCAGGGCCGGGTCGGCGCCCTGATCAACGCCAAGCCGGGCGACCGCCGCCAGTTGCTGGAGGAGGCCGCCGGCATCACCGGCCTGCACTCCCGCCGGCATGAGGCGGAACTGAAGCTGAAGGCGGCGGAAACCAACCTGACGCGCCTGGACGACGTGGTCGTCACCATGGACGCGCAGTTGCAGAACCTGCGCAAGCAGGCCCGTCAGGCCGCCCGTTACCGCAACATCTCCGACCATATCCGCCGGGCGGAGGCGCTGCTGCTGCATCTGCGCTGGACCACCGCCACCGCCCAGGTCATGCAGGCCCGCGCCGGCTTCGACAAGGCGGAAGAGGCGGTGCGCGGCCTGATGCTGGCCGTGACGCAGGCCACCACCAAGCGCACCGATCTGGCCGCCAGCCTTCCGCCCAAGCGCCAGGCGGAGGCCGAGGCCGCCGCGGCCCTGCAACGCCTGCTGGTGGCGCGGGAACAGCTGGACGCGGAGGAGCGGCGCGCGACCGAGGCCCTGGCCACCTTGCAGCGCCGCCTGGCCCAGATCGAGGGCGACCTGGCGCGCGAAAAGGACCTGGCGGCCGACGCCGACCGCGCCCTGTCCCGCCTGGCGGAGGAACGGCAGGGCATCGCCGACGCGCAAGGGGACGAGGCCGAAAGCCAGGAACTGGCCAAGGCCCGCCTGGAGGAAATCCGCGACACCGTCGCCAGCCTGGACGCCGAGCTGGCCGCCGCCACCGAGCGGCTGGCGGCGGACGAGGCCAAGCGCGCCCAGATCCAGCGCCAGGTGCAGGACCTGGATCAGCGCGTGGCCACCCTGCGCCGCCGCATCGAGGAGCATCAGGCCCAGAAGGCGGAGCTGGAGCGCCAGCAGGCCGCCCGCGATGACGTGGCGGAGGCGGAAGAGGCCATCCACCTGGCCGAGGAACGGCTGGAGCTGGCCAAGGCGGCGGCGGAAGAGGCCGAGCAGGCCAAGGCGGAGGCCGAGCAGGCCGCCAACGCCGCCCGCGCGCTGGGCACGCAAGAGCAGGCGACCGCCCGCGACGCCCTGCAACGCGCCGAGGGCGACCGCGCCCGGCTGACGGCCGAGGCCGACGCCATCACCCGCCTGCTGAAGGCCGGCGCCGGCGACCTGTTCCCGCCCCTGGTGGACGCGCTGACCGTGGCCAAGGGATATGAGCAGGCCCTGGCCGCCGCCTTGGGCGACGCCCTGACCGCGCCGCTGGATGAGGCCGCCGCCGTCCACTGGCGCGCCCTCCCCGCCCTGGCCCAGGTGGCCCCCCTGCCGGACGGGGCCGAGCCCCTGGCCGCCAAGGTGAAGGCGCCGGGCGCGCTGGACCGCTGCCTGGCCCATGTCGGCATCGTCGCCGACGCCACCACCGGCAACCGCCTGGCGCCCGCCCTGGTGCCAGGCCAGGTGCTGGTGACCCGCGACGGGGCGGCCTGGCGCTGGGACGGCCACTGCATCGCCGCCGGCGCCCCCACCGCTGCGGCGGAACGCCTGCGCCAGCGCAACCGCCTGACGGAACTGACTCAGGAGATCGCCCAGGCCGACGCCCTGGTGGCCGAGGCCCGCGCCGCCTATGAGGCGGTGAAGGACGCGGCGGAGGAGCGCGTGGCCCAGGCGCTGCGCGCCGTGGAGCAGGCGTCGGCCAAGGACCGCGCCGCCCGTGATGCCGTCAGCGCCGCCTTCCGCGCCGTGGCCGACGCCCGCGCCACCCACGCCCGCGTGGCCCAGGCCGCCGCCGCCGTGGCCAGCCGCCTGGCCGCCCTGGCCGAGACCCTGGACCAGATGACGGCGGATGAGGAGGACCTGCGGGAACGCTGGGCCGAGGCCCGCGCCACGCTGGAGGAATTGCCGCCGCCGGGCGAGGGCCGCGAGCAGATCGCCGAGGCCCGCCTCCGGCTGACGGAGGCGCGCGGCACCCAGGCGGAGGCGCAGAACGCCCTGGACCGCCTGCTGCGCGAGGCGGAGGACCGCCGCCGCCGGCTGGATGCCATCGCCGCCGAGGAGTCCTCATGGCGTCAGCGCCGGGACGGCACCGGCGGCCGCCTGGCGGAGCTGACCGAGCGTGCCCAGGAGGCCCGCGAGGAACAGGAGCGCCTGGCCGAGCGCCCGGCGGAAATCGAGGAAGAGCGCCTGACCCTGGCCGACCTGATCCATGAGGCGGAACGGGTGCGTGGCCGCGCCGGTGACGACCTGGCGGAAGCCGAGGGCGCGCTGACCAGCGCCGAGCGCACCTTGAAGGAGGCGGAGAACGGCCTGGCCGACGCGCGCGAGGCCCGCGCCCATGCCGAGGCCGCCGTGGGCTCCGCCCTCCAGCACCTGGACACGGTGAAGGAGCGCATCGCCGAGCGGCTGGACTGCCCGCCCGAGCAGGTGCTGGCCCTGGCCGGCCTGGACGAGGGCGAGCCCCTGCCCGAGGCCCATGCCGTGGAGCAGCGCCTGGGCCGGCTGGAGGCCGAGCGCGACAACATGGGCCCCGTCAACCTGCGCGCCGAGCAGGAGGTGCAGGAGCTGGACGAGCAGATCGGCGTGATGAAGACGGAGCGGGAGGACCTGGTGTCCGCCATCGCCCGCCTGCGCCAGGGCATTTCTGGCCTGAACAAGGAGGCGCGGGAGCGTCTGCTGGCCGCCTTCCACAAGGTGGATGCCCATTTCCAGGAGATGTTCACCCAGCTGTTCGGCGGCGGCCGCGCCCAATTGAAGCTGACCGACACCGAGGATCCGCTGGACGCCGGCCTGGAGATCTATGCCAGCCCGCCGGGCAAGAAGCTGCAGATCCTGTCGCTGCTGTCGGGCGGCGAGCAGGCGCTGACCGCCATCGCCCTGCTGTTCGCCGTCTTCCTGTGCAACCCGGCGCCCATCTGCGTGCTGGACGAGGTGGACGCGCCGCTGGACGAGGCCAACGTGGGCCGCTTCTGCGACCTGGTGGAGGAGATGGCGCGGGCGGGCCACACCCGTTTCCTGATCATCAGCCACCACCGCCTGACCATGTCGCGCATGGACCGTCTGTTCGGCGTCACCATGGCGGAGCGGGGCGTGTCGCAACTGGTGTCCGTCGACCTGGCGACCGCCGAGGAATTGCAAGCCGCCGAATAGGCGGGTGGGGGAATTTTCCCGTCCCGCGACAACTGGCGCCGTGCGCCGGTGGGCCGGCCCTGGTAGGAAGAACCCGGCTGCACTATCTTAAGAAGAAGGGCCCTGGGGCGGGGCCCGGCGGTTGGGGCTTGTCAATCCGGCGGCAGTGGCCGAACCGGAAGCGTGAGGGAGACTGAAATGCGGTACCGTTCCTTGGCACTTGCGGCGGTGGGCTTGTTGGCCATAGCCGGTTGCGCCACCAGCCCCGAAGCCGATCAAGCGGCGTTGGCCCAGCGTGTGCTGGTCGGCATGCCCAAGCAGACGCTGCTGTCCTGCGCCGGCGTGCCCACCCGCCAGACCTCGGTCGACAACGTGGAATATTACACCTACTCCAGCGACAGCCTGCAGACCCGCATGGGCCCGTCCTACTGGGGCGGCTTCGGCGGCGGCCCGTGGCATCGCGGTTATTGGGGTGGCGCCGATTGGGGCTCGACCGAAGTGTCCGCCCGCAACTGCAACGCCACCTTCACCCTGAAGAACGGCGTCGTGCAGCAGCTGGTCTACGGCAGCTCCACCGACAGCCCCGCTGGCCGTCTGTCCCAGTGCTACGCCATCGTGCAGAACTGCCTGCCGCTGGTGCCGCAACAGGCCCCCACGGCCTCCGCGGCTGGCGGCATGGGCAGCCGCGCCCGCTAAGGCACGCGACGTTTCGGAACCGGAACGACCCCCGGGTGACCGGGGGTCCATGGTCCGGCACCCGTTGGTCCCTGCCCTCCCCTCCCTGACCTATGCGTAAGGCTCGGCCCTTGGCCGGGCATGTCCCCGTTTGCCCCATTGCGGGTGCGGCGCAACATGACGTTTCATGAGTCTCTGGAAGGAGGGGCCGCTTGCCGCTGCCCGCTTCCGGAGGGGGCCGTTACCGGTCGATAGAAGCCGGCGCTGGTTTCCTTGGCATGAATCCACTGGGCACGCGGAAGACCGGCCCTTGGGAAGGCCGTATCGTCGGGGTTTCAACCACCCCACCCGCGTCCCCCGTGAGGAACGGGAGAAGCGCCTATGCATGTTTCCGGGATTCTGAAGCATAAAGACAGCAGCGCCATCATCAGCGCCAAGCCCACCGACACCATAGAGGTGGTCGCCGCCCTGCTGGCGGCCCATCGCATTGGCGCCGTCCTGGTGCTGGACGCGGGCGGCGGCGTGGCCGGCATCATTTCAGAACGCGACATCGTGCGCGGGCTGGCGACCCACGGCCCCGCCGTGCTGAACCAAAGCGTGTCCGAACTCATGACCCGCCGTGTGGTGGCATGTTCACCGTACGACACCGTGTCCACCATCATGACCCGTATGACGGAAGGCCGCTTCCGCCACATGCCGGTGATGGAACACGGCCGGCTGGTGGGATTCATCAGCATCGGCGACGTGGTGAAGCACCGCCTTGCGGAAGCCACCAGCGAGGTCGAAAGCCTGCGGGTCTACGTGGCCGGCGGCTTCTGACGCCGGTTCAGGCGGCTCCCCTCCCCACCCCGCCGGGGTGACTGGGAGAACGGTGTTTCTTTGCCCAAGGTTGGGCCGGGGAAGCCGGGCCGCTGTGATGACCGTCGCAGCGGCCCGTTAACCTTTTCGGGAACCCTCAGCGTCCCTTCCCTTGCCCGAGCGAGAGCCGCGCCATGACCGACATGACCGACACCGCCGATAGTCCGTCCGCCACCTCCGGGGCCATCGCCCTCTATGCCTGGCCCACCCCCAACGGCCACAAGATCTCCATCGCCTTGGAGGAGATGGGCCTGCCCTATGTCGTCCATGCGGTGGACATCGGCGCGGGCGACCAGTTCAAGCCGGACTTCCTGGCCATCTCGCCCAACAACCGCATGCCGGCCATCGTCGACCCCCAGGGCCCCAACGGCACGCCGCTGTCGCTGTTCGAGTCGGGCGCCATCCTGATCTACCTGGCGGAGAAGACGGGGCGGTTCCGCCCCACCGACGCCGCGGTGTGGTACGGTCATGTCCAGTGGCTGATGTGGCAGATGGGCGGCGTGGGCCCCATGTTCGGCCAGGCCGGACACTTCCGCCACTACGCGCCCGAGCGCATCCAATACGGCATCGACCGCTACACCAATGAGGCGCGCCGCCTGATCCGCGTGGCCAACACCCAGTTGGCCAAGACTGAGTTCCTGGCCGGGGACTACGGCATCGCCGATATGGCGACCTTCCCCTGGCTGCGCCTGCATGAACGTTATGAGATCGACCTGGCGGACTTCCCGCATGTGAAGCGCTGGATCGACACCATCGCGGCGCGCCCCGCCGTGCAGCGCGGCCTGGACCTGCTGAAGGACAGGGCGCGGCCCGCCGGCCAGGCCATGGACGACAAGGCGCGTGAGAACCTGTTCGGCGCCAAGCAGCGCTGAGGGGCCGTCCGCGCCGCCCTGACCTTCCGTATAGCGTCGCCTTGACGACAGGCCTGGGGCGGCCATTTACCGTCGCGCCCCCGCCCATGCCGGGCGGGCGGTGAACGGGGGCGGTATCGTGGGTTCGGTTTGGGGGCGTCTGCCAAGGATAGGCCATGGGGCTCGAGTCGCGGCGTGGCTGGTTTCGGCGTGGCTGGGCGTGGCCCTGGCCGGTGCCGGTGCGCCTGCGATGGCGGGTACCGTCAGCCGGCCGGAAGATCCCACCTTCAGCGGCAAGCTGCTCGCCACCGGCGGCGTCACCCAGGTTGAAGGGGCTGCGGGCGGCGGCCTGACCCCCTGGGCCGTCATCGGCGGTGGCGGCACGCGAGAGGAGGTGGGGGCGACAGCCTTTTTCACCGCCGTGCGCACCCATGATTACGGCATGAACGCCTATGGCGCCCTGTTCGGCCTATGGGACCGGGTGGAGGTGTCGGTGGCCCAGAACCGCTTCGACACCCAGGCCATCGGCGGCGCCCTGGGCCTGGGGAACGGCTACGCCTTCACCGATACCATCGCCGGCATCAAGGTGCGGGTGGCGGGCGACGCCGTCTATGACCAGGACGGCTGGATGCCGCAGGTGGCGGTGGGCGCCCAATACAAGTCCAACAACCGTGGCAGCCTGCTGAAGGCACTGGGCGCGCGCAGCGACGACGGCGTGGATGTCTATGCCAGCGCCACCAAGATCCTGCTGGCGCAAAGCCTGCTACTCAGCGGCACGCTGCGCCTGACCAAGGCCAACCAGACCGGCCTATTGGGCTTTGGCGGAGCCGACGACGACTATCACCCGGAGGTGGAGGGCAGCGCCGCCCTGCTGCTGGATCGCACGCTGGTGGCGGGTGTCGAGTATCGCATGAAGCCTAACACCCTGGCCCGCGCCAACCCCGGCCTGGCGCCGGAGGACGACTGGTATGACGCCTTCGTCGCCTGGCTGCCGACCAAGAACCTGGCGTTCACCCTGGCGTACGTGAATTTGGGCCGTGTGGTCACGCCCACGCGGCAGAACGCCATCTATCTGTCGCTGCAAGCGGGGTTTTGACCCATGGCCCGTCGCCCTTTAGCCCCCCGGCGTCCCCTGGCCGCCCTGCTGCTGGCCGCCCCGTTGCTGGCCACGGCGCTTGCCAGCCCCCTCCTGACCGGCTGCGCCGCCGGCCCTTCGCCTGAGTTGTACCAGACGTTCGGCGGTCAGCCGGGCCTGACGGCCCTGGTGGACGATTTCATGGACGGGATGATGCGCGACCCCGATTTGCGCCCCTATTTCGTCAACGCCAACCGCGCCCATATCAAGAAGGAACTGGTGAGCCAGTTCTGCGCCACCCTGGGCGGGCCTTGCGCCTACAAGGGCATGGACATGAAGATGGCCCACGCCCGCTATGGCATCGGTGACCATGAGTTCAACGCCCTGGTGGAGGCGTTGCAAACGGCGATGGACCGGCAGCACATCCCCTACGCGGCGCAAAACCGCTTCCTGGCCATGCTGGCCCCCTTCCGCGACGACATCGTGCATCCGCCGCCGCCGCCCCGGGCCCGGCCGCCGCTGACCCTCGATCCCAACGCCGTGGTCGTGCCGGAGACGGTGCCCGAAAAACCGTGACACCGCCGTCTTTGCAGGCAATTGCCCAGCCGGCGGGCAGGTGCCGTTGGACGGCCCCCGGCGCGAAATAGTCCGCCTTAAGGATAGAGGGACTAGCGCTAGACCCGAAGGCTGGTTTAGCATCTATCTATAGCCGGTCACCCCGCTTCACCTTGAAGAAAACGGGGTCATCCAGGATCGGTAGGGACCTGCCTATCGGCGCGCCAAGAGGGCCGATGCGGCCAACAATCATGTTTCCCTGCCCAGCGTTAAGGCTTTGGTGACGCCTTGGCCTCACCCTGGCATCAGGGAATGCGCGTGGAAATGGCACCGACGGACCGGTCGCGGGATGTCCCGGGCGGGTTTGTGCGGACAGCGAGCGTGGAAACGGGCGCCGCGGGATGGGCCCGGTTGATAAGCGGACAAGCATGCCCGGGCTGAAGGCCGGCAGCGCCAGACCCCCGTCAACGTATCGTTATCATTAAATGTTACTATTCCAAAAAGTCCCGCTTCGCCTCTACTCCGTCGCAATTAGCCACCAATATCTAAGTCAAGGACCACGGTAGCAGGGAGACGCGGAGAACGACACGGGCGCCAGAGGGCCGCCGCACCGGTTGGTACGGAACTTGCC
This sequence comes from Nitrospirillum goiasense, assembly GCF_034427435.1. Taxonomy (NCBI): domain Bacteria; kingdom Pseudomonadati; phylum Pseudomonadota; class Alphaproteobacteria; order Rhodospirillales; family Azospirillaceae; genus Nitrospirillum; species Nitrospirillum goiasense. The sequence continues at coordinate 358,790 of NZ_JAXQNP010000002.1, forward strand.
TGCCCTGACTGTCGTTGCGAGCTTGGTACCCCCGTTGGCACGGGGGTTATGGAGCCGTCGCGATCCGGCGTTACAGGATCGTCCGTCGAGTTGCCTGATAGGCGTGATCCTTTTGAAAGGGTGAGCCCATGCCGAAGTCGACCGATTTGTTCACAACCTTCGCCCAGAGCTACGAGGCGCGCCGCGAGGTGGCGATGTCGTTGCAGGAGTACCTGGAAGGGTGCCGCGACGACCCGATGATGTATGCCAGCGCGCCGGAGCGCCTGCTGGCCGCCATCGGCGAGCCGGAGGTGGTGGACACCGCGAAGGACAGTCGTCTGTCCCGCGTCTTCATGAACCGGACCATCAAGATCTATCCCGCCTTCGCCGAATTCTACGGCATGGAGGAGACGATAGAGCGCATCGTGGGCTTCTTCCGCCATGCGGCCCAGGGCCTGGAGGAGCGCAAGCAGATCCTCTACCTGCTGGGCCCCGTGGGCGGCGGCAAGTCCTCACTGGCCGAACGGCTGAAGGCCCTGATGGAGGAACAGCCCATCTACGTGCTGAAGGCCGGCGACCAGCTGAGCCCGGTGTTCGAAAGCCCCCTGGGCCTGTTCGATCCCGGCACCATGGGCGAGGCGCTGGAGGAACGCTATGGCATTCCCCGCCGCCGGCTGACCGGCCTGGTCAGCCCCTGGGCCATCAAGCGCCTGGATGAGTTCGGCGGCGATATCACCCGGTTCCGCGTGGTGAAGCTGCGCCCCTCGCGCCTGCGCCAGATCGCCGTGTCCAAGACCGAGCCGGGCGACGAGAACAACCAGGACATCTCCTCCCTGGTGGGTAAAGTCGACATCCGCAAGCTGGAGATGTTCCAGCAGAACGATCCCGACGCCTACAGCTATTCCGGCGGCCTGAACCGGGCGAACCAGGGCCTGCTGGAATTCGTCGAGATGTTCAAGGCGCCCATCAAGATGCTGCACCCCCTGCTGACCGCCACGCAGGAGGGCAACTATATCGGCACCGAGAACATCGGCGCCCTGCCCTTCACCGGCGTCATCATGGCGCACTCCAACGAATCGGAGTGGCAGAGCTTCAAGAACAACAAAAACAACGAGGCCTTCATCGACCGCATCTGCGTGGTCAAGGTCCCGTACAGCCTGCGCGTCACCGAGGAACAGCGCATCTATGAGAAGCTGATCGGCGGGTCGGAGCTGGCGAAGTCGCCCTGCGCCCCCGGCACCATGGAGATGCTGGCCCGGTTCACCGTGCTGTCCCGCCTGCGGGAGCACGAGAACTCCAACCTCTTCTCCAAGATGCGCGTCTATGACGGCGAAAGCCTGAAGGAGACGGACCCCAAGGCCCGCACCCTGCAGGAATACAAGGACGCCGCCGGCGTGGACGAGGGCATGAACGGCATTTCCACCCGGTTCGCCTTCAAGGTGCTGGCCAGCACCTTCAACTATGACACGGTGGAGGTGGCGGCCGACCCGGTGCACCTGATGTATGTGCTGGAACAGGCCATCCGCCGGGAGCAGTTCCCGGACGAGACGGAGAAGCGCTACCTGGAATTCATCAAGGCCGATCTGGCGCCGCGCTATGCGGAGTTCATCGGCTATGAAATCCAGAAGGCCTATCTGGAGTCTTACCACGATTACGGCCAGAACCTGTTCGACCGCTACGTCGACTATGCCGACGCCTGGATCGAGGATCAGGACTTCAAGGACCCCGACACCGGACAGTTGATGAACCGGGACCTGCTGAACCAGGAGCTGACCAAGATCGAGAAGCCGGCGGGCATCGCCAATCCCAAGGACTTCCGCAACGAGGTGGTGAAGTTCGTGCTGCGGACGCGGGCGGCCAACGCCGGCCGCAACCCCAGCTGGACCTCTTATGAGAAGCTGCGGCTGGTCATCGAACGGCGTATGTTCAGCCAAGTGGAAGAGTTGCTGCCGGTCATCAGCTTCGGCAGCAAGAAGGACGGCGAAACGGAGAAGAAGCACCACGAGTTCGTCGAGCGCATGGTGGATCGCGGCTATACCGAGCGTCAGGTGCGCCGGTTGGTCGAGTGGTACATGCGGGTGAAGCAGGCGGGCTGAGGCGGGACCCTGGCGGGGTCGGCTCTCCCGGCCGGCCCCCCTTGATCCCACCGTTCCCCCTGGCGCTCACCCGCCATACGGACACCACCCCACCCGGCTGATGCCGGTGGCGCTCCCCCGCCCGGTGCCTGCGATGGCCCCGGGCCCGTCGGCGCCGCCGGCCATCCCGGACCAGGGATACGGGGAGTAATGCCTTGTCGTCGATGATCATTGTCGATCGCCGCAGCAATCCCAAGGGCAAGAGCCTGGCCAACCGCCAGCGCTTCATCCGCCGCGCCAAGGAGCAGATCCTCCGCGCCGTGAATGGCGCCTCGAGCAACCGCCGCATCAAGGACATGGAAAGCGGCGCCGATATCTCCATCCCCACCGGCGGCATTTCCGAGCCCACCTTCCACCGGTCCGGCCAGGGCGGCATCCGCGACCATGTGGTGCCCGGCAATAAGGAATTCATGGAGGGCGACACCATCGCCAAGCCGCCGGGCGGCGGCGGGGCGGGACGCGGCAATGAAGGCAGCCCCGACGGTGGCGGAGAGGACGAGTTCCGCTTCGTCCTGACGCGGGAAGAGTTCATGGACCTCTTCATGGAGGATCTGGAACTGCCTGACCTCGCCAAGCGCAAGCTGAAGGCGGCGGACGCCGTGTTGTGGCAGCGCGCGGGCTATTCCGTCTCGGGCTCCCCCACCAACCTCAACCTCGTGCGCACCATGCGCAACAGCCTGTCGCGCCGCATCGCCCTCAAGCGCCCCAAGTCGGAGGAGATGCTGGCGCTGGAGGCGGAGATCGCGGAGCTGGAGGCCCAGCCGGGCAAGGACCCGGACCGGCTGATGGAACTGCGCGGCCTGCTGGAGCGGCAGGTCCTGCGCGCCAAGCGCATTCCCTACATCGACCCCATCGACGTCCGCTACAACCGCTTCACCCCCATCCCCAAGCCGGCGGCCCAGGCGGTGATGTTCTGCCTGATGGACGTCTCGGGCTCGATGACCGAGCATATGAAGGATCTGGCCAAGCGCTTTTTCATGCTGCTCTACCTGTTCCTCACCCGCCGCTACAAGCAGGTGGAGGTGGTCTTCATCCGCCACACCCATGAGGCGGAGGAGGTGGACGAGGACACCTTCTTCCACTCCACCGAGACCGGCGGCACCATGGTGTCCACCGCCTTGGAGGAAATGAAGCGCATCATCAAGGAGCGCTATCCCGTCGCCGACTGGAACATTTACGGCGCCCAGGCCTCCGACGGTGACAACACCACCAGCGACGGCGGGCGGACGGCGGCCTTGCTGGAGCATGATTTGCTGCCGGCCTGCCAGTATTACGCCTATGTCGAGGTCGGGTCCGACCCCGACTCCATGCCGGCGGGCTTCGCCACCCATGCCCGCGAGACCGACCTGTGGCGGACCTACAAGCAGATCACCGGCACCGAGACGCCGTTCGTCATGAAGAAGGTCCGCCATCGGCGGGAAATCTACCCGGTATTCCGTGAGCTGTTCGCCCGTGACGGCGCGAAACAGTCGGAGGAGGCGACACCTTGACCTTAGCCCCCGTAGAACGCCTGAAGCAGCCTGAGAGATCGAAGCCAGGGGAGAAAGCGCCGCCACCCGATGACGCCCGCCTGCTCTACACCGGGGCCGACTGGGACTACGACACCGTCAAGCGCTGCCACGACGCCATCCAGGAGATCGCGTTGGGGGAGCTGGGCCTGGACGTCTATCCCAACCAGATCGAGGTGATCACGTCCGAGCAGATGCTGGACGCCTACGCCTCCATCGGCATGCCCCTGCTGTACCGCCACTGGTCCTTCGGCAAGCATTTCGCCCGGGACGAGGCCATGTACCGCCGCGGCATGCGCGGCCTGGCCTATGAGATCGTCATCAACTCCAGCCCCTGCATCAGCTACATCATGGAGGAGAACTCCATCACCATGCAGGCGCTGGTCATCGCCCACGCGGCGTTCGGCCACAACCACTTCTTCAAGAACAACTATTTGTTCCAGCAGTGGACGGATGCCGAGGGCATCCTGGGCTATCTGGACTTCGCCAAGGCCTATATCACCCGGTGCGAGGAACGCTATGGCCAGCAACTGGTGGAACGCACGCTGGACGCCGCCCACGCCCTGATGAACCAGGGCATCCACCGCTATCCCCGCCGGCGCCTGGACCTGCAGTCCGAAGCCCGGCGGGAGCAGGAACGGCAGGAGGTGCAGCGCCAACTCTACAACGACCTGTGGCGCACGGTGCCCACCAAGAAGGGCCAGAAGGCGCCGTCGGATGAGGAGCGGCGGCGGGCCCTGCTGGACCTGCCGGAAGAGAACCTGCTGTATTTCCTGGAGAAGAAGGCGCCGCGCCTGGCCCCCTGGCAGCGCGAGGTGCTGCGCATCGTCCGCCACGTGGCGCAATACTTCTCCCCCAGCGGCAGACCAAGGTGATGAACGAGGGGTGCGCCACCTATGTGCACTACCGCATCATGACCCGGCTGCACGAGATGGGGCGCATCAGCGACGGCGCCTATATGGAGTTCCTGCACTCCCACACCAGCGTGGTGTTCCAGCCGTCCTTCGACGATCCGCGCTATTCCGGCATCAACCCCTATGCCCTGGGATTCGCCATGATGCAGGACATCGAGCGCATCGCCACCAACCCGACGGAGGAGGATCGCGCCTGGTTCCCGGGCTATGCCGGCAGCGGCGACGCCATGGCCGCCCTGCGCGACGCCTGGGCCAACTACCGCGACGAAAGCTTCATCCTGCAGTATCTGAGCCCGCATCTGATGCGCAAGATGCGGCTGTTCCATCTGCACGACGACAGCGACGAGTCGGTCTATCGCGTCAGCGCCATCCATGACGAGCGCGGCTATCGCCGGGTGCGCCAGCAGTTGGCGGCGCAGTACGACTTCTCCTCCCTCGACCCCGACATCCAGATCATCGACGTGGACCTGGCCGGCGACCGCCGCCTGATCCTGGAGCACAAGGTGCAGAAAGGTGTGCTGCTGGCGGAGGAGGAGGCGAAGGCCGTGCTGCAGCATGTCGCCAACCTGTGGGGCTATGACGTCCTGCTGTTCGAGAACGACGACGCCGGCAACACCCTGCGCAAGCTGACCGTGCCCGCCCGCACCATCCTGCTGGCGGAATAACGTCTGTGGCGTGCCTTCGGCGCACGTCGATCCCTTCATGACCGCAAGCGAGGACCGGTGGGCACATGCCGACCGGTCCTTTTGGTGTGCCGCAGGATGTTCCCTGCCCCCGGCCACCGATTTGTCATGCCGCAGATGCGAAATCGCCCTAGTTCCGCCATGCTGCATCGCGATATTATCCCAGGCAACCCCGATGGGGAACCGCACCGCCAACCTCGTGAGAGAACACTCCGATGTCCACCCTGGAACTGGATCCCGCCTTCGTCGCCGCCTGCGAAGCGCATGGGCTGGACCCGCAGAAGACCAACATGTTCCTGCTGGAATGCGCCGTTCAGGGCCGCGAGCCGTCCAAGGTCTCCATGTTCGAGCTGGACCGCCAGCCGTCCGAACTGTGGGCCAAGGTGCGCAAGCTGAACCGCGCCGCCTGATCCACGTCTTGATCTTGTTGGAGGAAGCCGCCGGGCCGACAGGCCCAGGCGGCTTTTTTCATGGGTGCCGCATCGCGTCATCCAGCGCGACAGCCACCCGGGCCAGGACGCCGTACCAATCCCCGGGGGTCTCCTGCCGGAACTGGCGCAGGGTGGGATACCACGGACTGTCATCGCGGTCGCGCAGCCAACGCCAGTCGGAATCGAAGCGGTTCAACAACCACACCGGACGGCCGAGCGCCCCGGCGAGATGCACGACGGAGGTGTCGACGCTGATCACCAGGTCCATCGCCTGGATCAGCGCGGCGGTATCGGCGAAGTCCGTGACGTCGCCCATACGGTCGAGGACACCCGCCGGCAGGCCGCCGTTGGCGTCCGGATCCTTCTGCAGGCTGTGGAACTCCACCCCCGGACAGGCGGCCACCAGCGAGTCGACCTGCGCCCGGGTCAGGGAACGGCGGCGGTCGACCTTGTAGGTGGGATTGCCGGCCCAAACCAGGCCGACGCGCAGCCGGCCCGGCGCGGCGGCCGGCGCCACCGGCGCCTTAAGACAGGGCACCGCCACCGGCGCCTCAAGATAGG